>JAEYUQ010000026.1 GCA_023432405.1 Actinomycetes bacterium
GAGCCTAGCAGCGCTCCTGAGGCGTTCGCTGCTGGCGAAAATCTTGCACTCGGTGGGTGTGACTGCTAAAACTGAACTAGCACTCGGTACAAGAGAGTGCCAACACGACTTATAGCGGGTGAGGTTAACAAACACTCAGTTAGCTGTGCCGTCGCGGGCGCCCGGCTAGGTCAGACGTGAGTGTCGTCGAAAGAGCGTTGAGCAAAACTAATAAGGAGCAAAACGAATGGCAAAGATCATCGCTTTCGATGAGGAGGCACGCCGTGGCCTCGAACACGGTCTGAACACTCTTGCCGAGGCCGTGAAAGTAACCCTGGGGCCCAAGGGCCGCAATGTGGTTCTGGAAAAGTCCTGGGGTGCCCCCACTATTACGAACGACGGCGTCACCATCGCTAAGGAGATTGATCTCGAGGATCCCTTTGAGAAGATCGGTGCTGAGCTTGTTAAAGAGGTAGCCAAGAAGACTGATGACGTTGCCGGCGACGGCACCACCACTGCTACCGTTCTGGCTCAGGCGCTGGTACGTGAAGGTCTGCGCAATGTTGCTGCCGGTTCCAACCCGATGGGTATCAAGCGTGGTATTGAAGCGGCCGTCGCTAAGGTCACTGAGGAACTCCTGAATACCGCCAAGGAAGTTGAAACTAAGGAAGAAATTGCAGCTACCGCTGGTATTTCTGCTGCTGATCCCGAGATCGGTGTGAAAATTGCTGAGGCTATGTACGCCGTCGGCGGCGGCAAGCTGAATAAGGATTCCGTGATTACCGTTGAGGAGTCCAACACCTTTGGTGTGGATCTGGAAGTCACCGAGGGTATGCGCTTTGATAAGGGCTATATCTCCGGGTACTTCGCCACTGACCCTGAGCGTCAGGAAGCTGTGTTGGAAGATCCGTACATCCTTCTGGTTTCTTCCAAGATCTCCAGCATCAAGGATCTGCTCCCCATTCTTGAAAAGGTGATGCAGTCCGGCAAGCCCCTGCTCATCATTGCTGAAGATGTTGAGGGCGAGGCCCTTTCCACTCTGGTAGTGAACAAGATTCGTGGCATTTTGAAGGCTGTTGCCGTGAAGGCTCCTGGCTTTGGGGATCGCCGCAAGGCTCAGTTGCAGGATATGGCTATTCTCACCGGCGGTCAGGTTATTGCCGAAGAGGTTGGTCTTTCTCTGGAAAGCGCTGACCTGCCGTTGCTGGGCCAGGCTCGCAAGGTTGTGGTGAGCAAGGATGACACCACCATTGTTCAGGGCGCTGGTTCCAAGGAGCAGATTGACGGGCGTGTTGCTCAGATCCGCGCAGAGATTGAGAACTCGGATTCTGATTATGACCGTGAGAAGCTCCAGGAGCGTCTGGCTAAGCTGGCTGGCGGTGTGGCTGTGCTCAAGGTTGGCGCTGCCACTGAGGTGGAGCTCACTGAGCGTAAGCACCGCATTGAGGACGCCGTCCGCAATGCCAAGGCTGCCGTTGAAGAAGGCATTTTGGCCGGTGGCGGTGTAGCTCTGTTGCAGGCTGCCAAGGTGTTGGAAGACAACTTGGGCCTGACTGGTGATGAGGCCACAGGCGTGAAGATTGTCCGCGAGTCCTTGACCGCTCCGCTCAAGCAGATTGCTGAAAACGCAGGCTTTGAGCCCGGTGTGGTGGCCGATAAGGTGAGCAATCTTCCTGCTGGACAGGGCTTGAACGCTGCCACTGGTGAATACATTGACCTTATGGCAGCTGGCGTCAATGACCCGGTGAAGGTGACTCGTTCTGCTCTGCAGAATGCGGCCTCCATTGCAGCACTGTTCCTCACCACTGAGGCAGTGGTTGCCGATAAGCCGGAACCCAAGTCCGCTACTCCTAGTCCCGAGGACATGGGCGGCATGATGTAAAACCCTTTCCCGCTGTGGAAGCACCCTTGGGCTTCTCACTGAGCCCTAGCTGCTTCCCGCAGTAGGAACCCTGTCACAACTCCCCACGCTCACGCGGCGATGGGGAGTTTTCCATACCATTGGACGTATGAATAATGTCTTGTCTCGCCGAATGTTTCTAGCCGCTACGGGTGTTGCCGCTGTGTCCACAACTGCTTCCTGTAGCGGTTCTGCACGTACCGCCCGGCACTCAGTGGTAGATACCCATGCTCACGTCTATCCGGCGTCATACCTGGATTTCCTGGAGAGCCACGGCGTCGATAAGGAATCCACCGCTATTGCCAGGAACCTCAACGCCTCAGACGATGACAAAGAAATGTCAGCGCGACTTCGCCAAATGGACGCTGCCGGAGTGCAGTGGCAAATTCTCTCCGCAACTCCACAATCTCCTTGGCTTGACGACGCCGCTGCTGCCGTTGAGGCTGCACGCATGGTCAATGACATCTATGCGGGGCTTATAGAGAAATATCCGGGGCGTTTCAAAGCCTATGCGGCGGTTCCATTCTTTCAGCCAGAAGAGGCGATTGCAGAAACCGCTCGCGCCCTTGATGAGCTTGGGTTCCTTGGTGTGGCCGTCAATACCTTGCCCTCAGAAACCCGAGCTCTTACAGATAGCGAGTTTGAGCCGCTCTTCGAGGAACTCAACCGCCGTGAGGCAGTGCTCTACATTCATCCCACGGGGAATGCGGCGTTCTCTAAGCCCATGTCTGAGCACTATCTCACCTGGGTGAATGCTGCGCCTACAGAAGACACCATTGCGGCTTTACATCTCCTTAAAGCCGATTACATCAATAAATATCCCAAGATTAAGTTCCACATTGCTCACCTTGGTGGAGATCTTCCGTTCCTGGCGCAACGCATTGAAGATAACTACGAGGACTGGGATTCCTTCCCTGAATCTCCTCGGGAATCCTTGAAGAAAATGTGGTTTGACGCCGCAAACTTCTTTGGGCCCTCCCTGGTGATGGCGCACGACCATGTCTACGACCCCAACCGAATTCTCATGGGATCTGACTACCCCTACTTCCAAGAGGACAAGTACGCTCGCGCTGTCACCTATATCCAGGACAGTGGACTCCCTGAATCCGAGGTGACCAAGATTCTTTCCGCCAACGCACGCAGTCTATACGGAGACCTCAGCTGAGAAGGATTGTCCTTTCTTCTCTGTTTACCCCGCCTAAGCTGGGGCATCGGATTAGGATGGCACTATGGCTGCTAACGATGATGACCTGGAAATGATCGACCTAGCAAAAACCGAGGGCTACACCGTCGATGACTCCGATGAAGATGATCCGGTCTTGTTGCGTCCAGACGGTTCTCCTGTAGAAACGTGGAAGGAAAACTATCCCTACCAGGAACGCATGAAGCGCAAAGAGTACGAACACATCAAGCGCGCACTCCAAATTGAGCTTCTCAAGTGGCAAAACTGGACCAAGGCCACCGGCCAACGCCACATCATCATTTTTGAAGGCCGTGACGCTGCCGGAAAAGGTGGCACTATTAAGCGTTTTAATGAGCACCTGAACCCGCGCGGCGCTCGCATCGTTGCCCTTGAGAAGCCGTCGCCTCGGGAATCGACGTCCTGGTACTTCCAGCGTTACATCGAACACTTCCCAGCCGCAGGTGAAATCGTGTTCTTTGACCGCTCTTGGTACAACCGCTCCGGTGTGGAGCGTGTCATGGGTTTTTGCACTGAATCTCAGCACGCTGAGTTTCTCCGTGAGGTTCCCATGCTTGAAAACATGATCCTGGGTTCCGGAATTTCTCTGACCAAGTTCTGGTTCTCGGTGGCACAGCACGAACAGCGCACCCGCTTTGCTATCCGCCAAGTAGATCCGGTGCGTCAGTGGAAACTGTCCCCAATGGATCTTGCTTCTTTGGATAAATGGGATGATTACACTCGCGCCAAGGAGGAGCAGTTCCGTTATACGGATACGGATGAGTCCCCTTGGATCACTATCAAGTCCAATGACAAGAAGCGTGCCCGGATTAACGCCATGCGCTACATCCTCTCCAAGTTTGATTACACGGGGAAGGATTATGACGTTGTGGCTGAGCCTGACCCGCTCATTGTGAAGCGTGGGCGTGATCAGATAGGGGACTAGTTTTCAGGTCTTGATGTGCTTAAGCCCAGCACCTCGGCAAGTTGAGGTGCTGGGCTTTCCTAGTTGTAGCCTGCCTAGTTGTTAGTTTCGGATAGGGCTCAGCTTGAGCTGATATACCGTATCCACATCGACGTCCTCTACAGCTGTGCGGAAGAGGGCTTCTGAGTCTTCTACTCGACTCTTTAGCTCGGGTACAGCTACTGTGTTGTCTGCCTTGATGATGTAGCGCACCGTGGGGCGAGAACGGTCATAGGCCACTGTGGCGGATACTGAGGTTACCTCCGGGATATCTTCCAAACCCTCAGCCACAGCGTCGGCAATGGAGGTCAGAGAAAGACCGATAGACCCGTTCTCCGTAGAGGCGGAGGATTCCATCCGTGAGAAACGGCGTGAGTTGAGATTGGCCAGAATGGCCCATACTCCTAGTATCGCCGCAATAACTGTTGTTACTCCCAGAGCCCACGGCCACCAGGGCTGTTCAGGAACAGATCCAAGAGCTTCAGGAGAGATAGAGTCCGAGATGGTTTCCGCCTGCTTCACATTGAGATGAAGTAACAGTGGGAAAATTCCCAGAACGATCAGTACCACAGCGATTAGGAAGGTAAAGAAACGGTTAATACCTGCAAGTTTAGTGCTCATTATTTCTGAACCTCCCCTAGCGGGCGAACCTTGACATGCACATCAGGCTTGGCTGCCACAATGGACATTGTCTTCGAGACGGCTTCCACCACACGTGTGGCTAAGGTGCCATCCTCGGTACTCGCGGTGACCTCAATGGTCACCGATGAGCCGTTGTAGTTACTCAACGCAGCTTCAACCCCAGGGATACTGCGTGCTGTGGCAGTTGCCATGCGTGCTATGTCAATGGGGCGTGCCCAGAATGAGGCTGTGCTAGCTAGCTGACAGTGGCGTCGCGCACGGGGCTTTAGGCTGAGCCACAGGAGCACAAGTCCCAGGAGCGCAACCAGAACACCCACAATCACGTGCCAGAGCTCAAGCTGTGAGGAGGGTGCAGACGTGAACAGGGGAGCCAGCCACTGCTGTGGCTGAGAATTCGAGTTGTAAGCCCACAGCTCCCGGCCAGTGACAACAGCACCTGCTATCAGCAATAAGCCAACGATAATCATGACAGGCTGGGCAGCAGGGTTAGAGCGCGGCTCTTGACCGTAGCCCGCAGGGATATCTGTATCACTCATGTCCTGTCACCTCTTTCTCTCCTTGAGTGCGAAGATGCATATCTCTCCTGACTATCACTGGGATTGTGGGACGCAACTTCCTCACCGTGATGGGTGCGGTGCCACGCCGAGCCCCAGCAGTGGAGATAGATTGTGTCACTGCAATCTTGCGAGCAGAGGGCTGAGCTAGATTGTGATGTCGCGGCGCCTGAGGCGTTAGAGGACGATGTCGCTGAGGTGCCTTAGGCGTGAACACTTTATGGCCGCGTGGAGCCTGTGGAGTCCACGCAGTGTGAGCCAATGGGCTGGCACTCTGAGCTAGGCGCCGAGGAGCCGGAACTTCGGGTGCCCAGATAGCTTGCGCCGGAGCACTCTTGCGAACTGTGACGTCTGTGAGAACCTTCTGAGAAGCGGGATGGGGAGCCGAACCCTCCACCTGTTTGCAGATTTTACGAACTGTAATGGGGGTTGGGTTCGGTGAGAGTGGAGCGGCGTCGATAAGGTCACGAGTGATTGTGTCACCCTGGCGGATGACAGGTCCGGTCACCACATTGACCTTGGACACGCTAAAGTGCGTAAGCCTTTCCACCCAGGCGGTGATGGTGTCGCGGACTCTCGCCGCTACTGCCGTCACGGGTGCGGGCCACAGGACAGCAATATAAGCTTCCACAAATACTGTGCCTGCGTTGTTATCAACTTCCACGTCAAAGCGTGGGTAGCGCCTGGCAGTGATGTTATCTAAGGATCGAGTCTGCCGAGTGGTTCCAGGAACGGAATCAGCCGCGGCGGAAACGATACGTGCCACCACTTTCTCAGAGATGAGAGTCTGCCCCAAGGATTCTGACGACGTCGTGGGAGACGGCGTTGTCATTATCCTTTACCTCCCAAGCGGTTAATGAGTTCTCCAAGGTCAATTTTGTGATCCAGGTGTGCCCCCAAGGTTCCACCAATGGCAACGAAGATAACAGCCCACAGTAAGCCCGGCAGACCACCGAAGATCACTGTAAACGCCACGGCGAAGCCGAGAGCCACACCCAAGATGGTATGTTTGTTTTCCATTTTTCTTCCCTTAATAACTACTGACGGTCAGATCAAGCTTCGACGGTGGGAGAGACTGCCAGTTCAGTTTCTGGGGCTTCGTCAATGTCCTCGATATAGACATCAACGGGCAATCCCACGGTGCTGGCGGATTGGCGAACGTCCTGCGCTAGTTCACGGAGGTTGCCGTGGAAATCATGGGCAACCACCACATGAACGGCTAAGGTATCGACGCCGTCCTTCTCCTCAATGCGCATACCTACAACGCGCTCACCAGGGAAGTATGTGGCCACAGTTCCAAAGTTTCCGCCGCTGAGGGCGCTAATTCCTGGAAGTGTGGTAATTCTCTCGGCGAGCTTTCGGGCTTGATCCACCGATTCAAATCTGGTGGATGCTGTCATGATTACTGAACCCGAGCCGGCTTTTCGATAGAGGGCTGCTCTTCCTTCTTATCCTCGTCCTCTTCCGGCATATCAACGTGAACGTCATGAACGGTGACATTGACTTCAGTGACCTCAAGGCCGGTCATGGATTCTACGGCGTCGATAATGTTGCGGCGGATAGCTTCGGCCAGCTCGTGAATGGCGACGCCGTACTCGGCGACGATAGAAATATCAACAGCAGCCTGGTGTTCTCCAACCTCAACAGAAATACCCTGTTCGATATTGGCTGAAGCTCCAACGGTTTCACGGATGGAGCCCATGAGTCGGCCGCCTAATCCACCGAGGTCATAGACGCCAGAGACCTCACGAGCAGCAAGGCCGGCAATCTTGGAAACAACGGTGTCCTCAATGATGGTTTGTCCCTGGGCGGTGTTCAGGGCGGAGTTTACTTTCTGATCTACGTCCTGGGTGTCCACCTTGGTAGATACGCTCTTGTCTTGATTCTTAGAATCGCTCACAGTAAGGGTTCCTTTCCCACAGTAATAACTATCAAGTATTGATTTCGGAGTTGAAATTCAACGTGTGCACAAAAAAATTCAGTGCATGAACCAGGGTACGGAAACCTGCTGGACACTGCAACAATAAAAACTAATTGATGCAATAGGATAGATATATTTTAGTTAATTTTAGGGCCATAGTTGCACAATCGTCTGCCATGTGCTTTTATGTACTGGTTGCCCTAACAAGGGGTTTCTGACCTGCGCTCACAAAGCTGAGGCTGCGGGCTAAAAACTTCATGGTAGAGCAAACATGACACCTTCGCTGAGCAGGGTTTCGGAGAAGAGGACGTGAGCTACACTCGCGGCCCATGAAACTCGGCAAACGAAGGGTGCTGATTCCCGGGAGGGGATCTGCACCGGGAGAAGGGGCATGGCAAATCAACAGCGGCAGTAGGTCTCGATCCACCGTCATGGGTTTCTCAGAGAGTATTCCTAACACGGCTTAGATCTTGTCCTTTTAACCTGCACCCATGTTTGCTATGTGCAGTCATGGCAAACAGCAAGTTAAAGACTGGCGTTGCGCCCGAGCCCCTAGCCCGGACAACGTTCATAGAGAAATCGAAAAGCGTAGCCCACCTCTACGTGCCAGGACGAAAGTCTTGACACGCATTTAGTAAGGAATGTGGGTGAAGCGAGGAAGAGGAACAGCGTGGCGGGACAAAAAATCCGCATTCGGCTTAAGGCCTACGATCACGAAGCTATCGACGCCTCTGCGCGTAAGATCGTGGAGACCGTGACCCGTACCGGCGCTCGCGTCGTCGGTCCGGTGCCGTTGCCCACTGAAAAGAACGTGTACCCCGTTATTCGTTCTCCGCATAAGTACAAGGACTCGCGTGAGCATTTTGAGATGCGCACGCACAAGCGCCTGATCGACATCCTCGACCCGACGCCGAAGACCGTTGATGCCTTAATGCGCATTGATCTTCCGGCCAGTGTTGATGTGAACATTCAGTAGTTCTGAGTAAACGTTCTGGAATCGACAAAACTTTTGGCAGCGGAGAATAGTAATGAGTGAAAACGAGATCAAGGGCATTCTGGGCACCAAGCTCGGTATGACTCAGATCTTCGACGAGAATAACCGGGTTGTTCCGGTGACTGTCGTGGAAGCTGGGCCGTGCGTGGTTACCCAGATTCGTACCAAAGAAGTTGATGGCTATAGCGCCATCCAAATCGCCTATGGCGAAATTGACCCCCGGAAGGTAAAGAAGCCGCAGGCGGGTCACTTTAAGAAGGCCGGTGTCACCCCGCGCCGTCACCTCGCAGAGATTCGCCTTGACGACGTCTCTGGCTACGAGGTCGGTCAGGATGTCACCGTCGACATTTTCAATGATGTTCAGTTTGTAGACGTCACCGGCACTAGCAAGGGCAAAGGCTTTGCTGGTGGTATGAAGCGTCACGGTTTCGCTGGTCAGGGTGCTGGCCACGGTAACCAGGCTTCTCACCGCCGTGTCGGCGGTATCGGCGCCTGCGCTACTCCTGGACGCATCTTCAAAGGCAAGCGTATGGCTGGCCGCATGGGTTCCAATCGCGTCACCACCCAGAACCTGAAGGTTCAGAAGATTGACGCTGATTCCAACTTGCTGCTGATTAAGGGTGCTATCCCTGGCAACCGCGGCGGCATCGTTACAGTCAAGACCGCAGTGAAGGGTGGTGAGCACGCATAATGAAGCTCGATGTTCATACTCCTGAAGGGAATATCGACGGTCAGGTAGAACTTCCTGCCGAGATTTTTGACCGCGAGCCCAACATCCCGTTGATGCACCAGGTTGTGACTGCTCAGCTGGCCGCCAAGCGCCAGGGCACTCACTCCACGAAGACTCGTGGTGAGGTCTCCGGTGGTGGCCGTAAGCCGTTCCGTCAGAAGGGCACTGGCCGTGGCCGTCAGGGATCTATCCGTGCTCCCCACTACATCGGTGGTGGCGTGGCACACGGCCCGAAGCCGCGTGATTATTCACAGCGCACCCCCAAGAAGATGATTAAGGGCGCTTTGTATAGTGCTCTGTCTGATCGTGCTCGCCATGATCGCATTCATGTGATTACCGAGCTGGTTCCGGGACAGAAGCCGTCCACAAAGTCTGCTCGTTCATTCCTGGAGGCTTTGACTGAGCGTCCGAAGATTCTGTTGGTTGTTTCCCGTGAGGATCTCAACTCTCGGCGCAGCGCCAACAACCTTCCCGACGTCCATATCCTGAGCGCCGATCAGCTGAACACCTACGACGTCCTCTATTCCGATGACGTTGTGTTCTCTGTGGAAGCTCTTCACCTCTTTGTGGAGTCTGCTCAGGGCGCACCGCAGAAGGAGGAGGAGAAGTAAATGGCGAGAGTTACCAACCCGCGCGATGTGATCATTGCTCCCGTGGTCTCCGAGAAGTCCTACGGCTTGATGGATCAGAACGTTTACACCTTCTTCGTCAAGCGTGACTCTAACAAGACTCAGATTAAGCAGGCTGTCGAAGAGATCTTCGGCGTGAAGGTTGCCTCCGTGAACACCGTGAACCGTCCGGGGAAGCGTAAGCGTACCGTGTCTGGTTACGGGTACCGTAAGGCCACCAAGCGCGCTTATGTGACGCTTACCGAGGACAGCGACTCCATCGACATCTTCGGCGGCTCCGCCGCCTAAGGGTCAGATAAGGACACATTATGGCTATTCGTAAATACAAGCCGACAACTCCGGGTCGCCGTCAGAGCTCTGTTTCCATGTTCAGCGAGATCACTCGCTCCACGCCGGAAAAGTCTCTGTTGCGTCCCCTGAACAAGAAGGCTGGCCGTAACCATCACGGTCACATCACCACCCGCCACAAGGGCGGTGGACACAAGCGTCGTTATCGTGTGATTGATTTTCGCCGTAACGATAAAGACGGAATCCTGGCGAAGGTTGCTCATATTGAGTACGACCCGAACCGTACCGCCAACATTGCTCTCCTGCATTACCGCGATGGAGAGAAGCGCTACATCATTGCCCCCAAGGGTCTCCAGCAGGGGCAGCTCCTGGAATCTGGTCCCACGGCGGACATCAAGGTGGGTAACAACCTGCCTTTGAAGAACATCCCCACTGGTACCACGATTCACGCTGTGGAAATTAAGCCGGGTGCAGGTGCAAAGCTTGCTCGTTCCGCCGGTGCATCTATCCAGCTTTTGGGTAAGGAAGGTCGCTACGCAGTGTTGCGTATGCCTTCTTCTGAGATCCGTCGCGTGGACATTCGCTGCCGCGCCACTGTGGGCGAAGTTGGAAACGCAGATCAGATCAACATTCGTTGGGGCAAGGCAGGACGTATGCGCTGGAAGGGCGTTCGTCCCACTGTCCGTGGTGTTGTGATGAACCCTGTGGATCACCCGCATGGTGGTGGTGAAGGTAGGACTTCTGGTGGTCGTCACCCGGTTTCCCCGTGGGGCAAGCCAGAAGGGCGTACCCGCAACCCCAACCGTTACAGCAACAACATGATCGTGCGTCGTCGCCGGTCTAACAAGAAGCGCTAAGAGGAGGTAACGAAGAATGCCACGTAGCCTAAAGAAAGGCCCGTTCGTCGATGAGCACCTCCTCAACAAGGTTGATGCTCAAAACGAGAAGGGCACCAAGCAGGTTATTAAGACCTGGTCACGCCGTTCTACCATTCTCCCCGACTTCATTGGCCACACTTTCGCTGTCCACGATGGACGCAAGCACGTGCCGGTGTATGTGGATGAGTCAATGGTGGGACACAAGTTGGGGGAGTTTGCCCCCACTCGTACCTTCAAGGGACACGTCAAGGATGAGAAGGGACGTCGATAAGCGATGAGTGAAACAATCACCTCCGCCCGCGCGACGGCTCGCTTCGTCCGTACTACTCCGTTGAAGGCTCGCCGCGTTCTGGATTTGATTCGCGGTAAGTCCGTCTCAGAGGCACTCGCCATCTTGAAGTACGCTCCCCAGGACGCCGCTACTCCGGTGTATAAGGTCGTTGCTTCTGCTGCTGCAAACGCTGAGAACAACTTTGGCTTGGACCGCCGCACGCTGGTTGTCTCTGAGGCTTATGCCAATGAGGGCCCCACGATGCGTCGCTTCCAGCCCCGCGCTCAAGGACGTGCCTTTATGATCCGTAAGCGCACCAGCCACATCACCGTGGTTGTGGAATCCAAGGAAGGGGTCAAGTAGTGGGCCAGAAGATTCATCCTCACGGCCTCCGTTTGGGCATTACTTCCAACTGGAAGTCCCATTGGTACGCCGACAAGAACTACGCCACATACGTTGCCGAAGACATCAAGATTCGTGAGTACCTGACCAAGAATCTTGAGCGTGTTGGCATTGCTGACCTCGTCATTGAGCGCACTCGGGATCGTGTTCGTGTGGATATTCACACTGCGCGCCCAGGTATTGTCATTGGCCGCCGTGGTGCCGAGGCTGACCGCATTCGCCGTGAGCTGGAGAAGCTCACCGGCAAGCAGGTTGCCCTCAACATCATTGAGGTTAAGCAGATTGATGCCAATGCTCAGCTGGTGGCTCAGTCCATCGCAGAGCAGCTGTCCAACCGCGTTGCTTTCCGCCGCGCTATGCGCAAGGCTATTCAGTCCGCTATGCGCCTGCCGCAGGTCAAGGGCATCAAGGTTGTCTGTGCTGGCCGTTTGGGTGGTGCGGAAATGTCTCGCGTGGAGCGTTACCATGAGGGTCGCGTTCCGTTGCACACCTTGCGTGCTGAGATTGATTACGGCACCTTTGAAGCCCGAACCACCTTCGGCCGTATTGGCGTGAAGGTCTGGATTTACAAGGGCGACGTCGTTGGTGGCGTGCGTGAGAGCGATAAGTACGCTCAGCAGGAGCGCCGCTCCCGTGGGGACAGGAACTCCCGTCCGCGTCGGGGTGGTCAGCGCCGTCAGCGTGCTGAGAAGAAGCAGGAGGCGTAACAATGCTTATTCCTAAGCGTGTGAAGTATCGCCGTCAGCACCGTCCGCATCGTAGCGGTGTGTCTAAGGGCGGAAACCGTATCACTTTTGGTGAGTACGCCATTCAGGCCCTGGAGCCGGCCTATATCACCAACCGTCAGATTGAGGCCTCTCGTATTGCCATCAACCGCCACATCAAGCGTGGTGGCAAGGTGTGGATCACGATTTTCCCGGATCGTCCGTTAACTCAGAAGCCGCTTGGTGTGCGTATGGGTTCCGGTAAGGGTCCCGTGGAAAAGTGGATTGCCAATGTGCGTCCTGGTCGTATCCTCTTCGAGCTGAGCTATCCCGATGAGACTATGGCTGTGGAAGCTCTGCGCCGTGCAGCGGCCAAGCTGCCCTGCAGGGTTCGCATTATCAAGAAGGAGGACCAGTTCTAATGGCTATTGGTACCCCTGCTAGTGAATTCCGTGAGTTGAATCCGGAAGACCTGACGGTACGCCTCAATGAGGCTAAAGAAGAGCTGTTCAACCTGCGTTTCCAGGCAGCTACCGGGCAGCTCAACAACAACCACCGGCTGCGCGCTGTGAAGCGTGACATTGCCCGTATTTATACGGTGATGCGCGAGCGTGAGCTGGGCTTGTCGGAAACTCCGGGAGCTGAGGCGTAATCATGAGTGAAACTACTGAGAAGAACCAGGCCAAGAGGGGTCGCAAGCAGCGCTCTGGCTATGTTGTGTCTGACAAGATGCAAAAGACCATCGTTGTGGAGCTGGAAGATCGCAAGCGCCACCCTCTGTACGGAAAGACTATCCGTACTAACTCCAAGGTGAAAGCCCATGATGAGAATGAGATTGCCGGTATGGGCGATCGCGTTCTCATTGAGGAATGCCGTCCTCTTTCTAAGGACAAGCACTTCCGTTTGGTGGAGATCCTTGAGAAGGCTAAGTAAGAGATGAGCCTGTTGCGCAGAAACACAGACTGCGTAACGCTCAGGCTGCGGCGCGAAGCTCTAGTGCGCTGAACTCCGTAGCCTGTGGTAGTGCCCGGACACTGTCTGGGCGAAATCCACTATCAACACCCGAGTCCCTGAATGAGGGGCTCGGGTGTTTTCATATTCTTCCCAACCATGCAATGCTGGTACTTAGCCTCAAGCCATGCTTCTTGTGCTGTGATGGTGCTGATGGAAGGAATGTGATTTATGAGTGATATGCCAGGGGCGTTCCCCACACAGTTGGAACCACTGTCTGACGCAGAGGTTCCCCCGCTCAAGAACGCGGGCGTCTCCTTTGATGGTGAGGTGCAATCAGGCATCGTTCAGCCAGGTCAAGCTCATCTCAATTTGTTGGGCTTTAATGTGTCCGAGGGCACTGCTCCGGAAGACCTAGCCACGCTGTTTCAGGAGCTCACCACCGTGGCGCGCTCTCTCCAAACTGCACAGCCCATCGAGGATTCCTCCGACGGTGATCTTGTGTCCGTGTTGGCCCATCTCACCATCACCTGCGGTTTTGGGGAACACATTTTTGACCTTCTGGGTAAATCTGATCTCAAGCCGGAGGGACTTCACGACGTTCCTGCTTTCACCTTGGACAAGCTGCAGGATCGCTGGGGTCAAACTGATTTTGTGTTGCAGGTGTGTTGTGATGATCCTGTCACTATCTCTACTGTGACTCGTATTCTGATTCGTATCGCACGCCCGTGGGCAACCCTGGTATGGCTTCAGCGGGGTTTCGACCGCGCCTGGGGTTCCGTGGTTCCGGGCTCCACTCCGCGCAACCCGATGGGGCAGGTGGACGGTACGGTCAATCCCCGCACTGATGAGGAGTACGCAGAGCAGGTGTGGATTGAGTCTGACAACTCTGTGATAAACAACTCCTGCATTATGGTGGTGCGTCGCATTGCCATGAACCTTGAGGGCTGGGAACGTTTGGATATTCCCCAGCGGGAGCGCGTCATTGGGCGTGATTACCACACAGGTGCTCCGCTGTCTGGTGGTGAAGACGAGTTCGAAGAAGAGGACATGGACGCCGTCGATGAGAATGGTGAGTATCTCATTGATCGTCACTCTCATCTCGCACTCTCACGGGAGCAAGACAACCAGCCCAATGATGCTTTGCGACGCCGCGCCTATGCATATTCCGAACCCCCTCAGGTAGAAGGTCCTTTAGCTAACGGGCTGGTGTGGATTTGCTTCCAAAAGAACCCTGACAAGCAGTTCACCCCGATTCAGAAGCGCCTCGATGAGGCTGATCTTCTCAATACCTGGATTAGTCACATAGGATCTGCCGTGTATTGGATTGCCCCAGGAACTACTCCCGACAGTTACTGGGGGCAAGCCCTCTTTGAGGTTTAGTGCCTCTACTCCAGGCCTATAAACTCCGAGATAATTCTGTGAACTCGTCTCCAGGTTGTTGTTCCTGGAACACTGAGGGCACCGTGAAAGGTGCCCGCAAGGACATGAAGCTCACAGGCAGCCCCAGTGGAGATAATCCACCGTGCCAGGTCTATGTCTTCATCTCGGAGTGGGTCTGCGGCGTTGGCAAATATCAGGGTAGGAGGCCAGGTTCCAGTGAAGTCTCGGTAGCTGGGAAGAACGGCGTCGCCAAGGTATTGCCTCCAGCTGGCCTGAGAAGCAGCTTTATTCCAGATTGGTCCCTCGCTGAACTCCTCCCAACTGGGTGTGGACATGGTGGGATCTACCACAGGTTCTAGAAGAATGAGCTGATCCACCTGCGCTCCAGCCACCACTGCCTGCCAGCAAATTCCCCCACCCGCAGAGTCTCCCAATAAAACAATACGGGCGTGAGGATAGTGTGCTCGAGCTTTTTCAAGAGCGGCTATGACCTCTTTGACTGCCACCGGATAGGTGGCCTCAGGAGCTAGGGAGTACTCCACTTGAATAGTGGTGAGCCCAGGAATGAAGGCTTCCAGTTGCTGGTCACGGGCGCGATCAAAACTGGCGCTGCCCATGACATAGCCACCGCCGTGGACTGTCAGCATGACAGTACGCACAGTTTCTGCGGCGGTATCTCCCAAGCCCCCGCTCTCTGCGCCGAACACCACCTCTGTTTCTGCGCGCATACTGGCGGGATCCCAGGTTCTTTGCTCCGGAGTGTGAGCAATCACGTGCTGGAGCTCGGGGTGAAGATAGGCATTCACTGAGCGTCCAAGGCTGTGCCGTCAAGCTGGGTGAGGAAGGTGTCCATAGCTTGTGTGAACTCGGTAGGTTTATCTCGCCGGAGGCTGTGCGAAGCACCTGGAATGATGGTGACCTTTACCTGCGGGTTGGTGATGAGCTGCGCCTTCTTGGGACCGATAAGAACGCTATCAGTATCAGAAGTCACGATCAGTGTGGGCACCGCAATACGAGCCACCACATCCTCCCACGGCTCTGTGAACGTGACCACACCAGCAGCAATGAAAGCAGGGTCTAGGGTGGATTTAGCGAATTCCCAGGCCACGTGCTCGGGAACTGTCCATCCAGGGCGGTTGTCACGGTTCTCGTGAATGGCCTGCTCAGGGTGAGTGGCCCAGCGTTTGGTCTGGGTTACTTCTTGGGGCGCCTTATTCACGTACATCTGCTGGAAAGCAGGGGAGATGAAGGCAGGATCTTCAAGGATTAATCCCTTGACGCTGTCCGGGTATTTATCGGCAATCACAGTGGCTATGGCTCCACCCATCGAGTGCCCAACGATGATTGCGCTACCGTGCTGTTGTGTGAGATGGGTGAAGGTATCACTAAAGGCGTCCACTGCGGCGTCGAAGGGTGATGTTGAGTCAGTGACTCGCGGGGAAAGGCCATGTCCAAGATGATCAATGGCCACCACGTAATACTTGTCCGAGAGATGACGGATGAGCTCTACCCAACCGAGGGCGGAATCCGATACTCCGTGAGTCAGAACAATGAGAGGAGCGCTGGGGTTTCCGGCGCAGTACATAGAAAGTGTCATGAGAAACCTGAAATCTGTGGGGTGGGTGGATTACTTGAGGAGTTCTGCTCGGCGTAGAACCTCTCTGATAGCTGTGAGAGTGGGCTCGTCCTCAATCCGCCTCATGGGTGGATTCATGTGGTTGGTGTCAATAACGCCGAGCTCGCGCAGAGCCGTTTTGAAGGCACCAATGCCAGCGGACACGCCAACCTTACCCTGGACAGAGTAGACAATGTCGAACAGCTGAGCCAGGCGATCCTGCTCCTCCTGCATGGCTTTCCAGTCCCCGTCGATGTAATGATTCCAGAGGCGGACATAGCCTGCAGGATCAACATTCCCCAAGCCGGGAACGCAACCGTCAGCGCCAGAAAGGAGAGCGCCATCCACAACGAGTTCGTGACCTGTTAGGAGGGTAAGCGGGTGGCCTGCTTCCTTGTTCATCAGGCAAAGGCGGCGAAAAGATACATCATCTCCCGAGGAGTCCTTGACCCCTTGGAGGACGCCTTCGGAGCCTAGTTTCACGAGCATGGCGGGGTCGAGCTTGTAGTGGACGCAGACAGGGATGTCATAGGCAAGGATGGGGAGGTCTGTGGAATCTCTGAGAGCTCGGAAGTTGTTTTCGATGTCCTCCTGGCTGCAGATGGAATAGAAGGGTGCTGTGGCTACCACGGCATCCACCCCAGCCTTTTCAGCGTTACGGATGTTCTCAATAACGCGGTTGGCCTGCATATCAATGACGCCGCCATAGACTGGAACGCGACCGTCTGTGTAGCTGACAATTTCGGTGAGAATCTGGGCGCGCTGTGAATTGGTGAAGTACACGGCTTCGCCAGATGATCCCAGGGCGAAGAGTGCATGGACTCCGCCGTTGATGAGGTGATCTATGAGGCGGTGAAGTGAAGGAACGTCGATATCTCCTGACTCAGTGAGAGGAGTGACGACAGGGGGAACAATGCCAGAGGCAATCATGGCCAATCTCCATTCTGAAAATCTACTCAGCAGACGTCTGATGAGTTGATTGTAGTGCAGTTATCTCCATTCTTACGCCAAATTTTGTTTTTCCGCTGGGAAATCTGAGGCTAACTGGGTCACAGGTGAAAGAAATTCTGCAGTTGCATGGTATGTGACTGGTGTTATTATTGTGAAAATTATATTCTGTTGATGTTTACTGTCACGTGACTTGAGGAGTTGAGGCATGAAGATAATGAGGATTATCGCTTCAGTGTCTGCAGTGGGGCTTGCTGTGGGTACAGCGATGGTAGTGCCGCCAATCACAATGGCTGAGGATGCCAACGCTCCAGCTGAGGCTCAGAGTTCGGTAGAGGCCGCACCGGAAGAGCACAGCGAATCAGTGCCTCAACAGCCTGACCTCCAGCCAGTGATGGACGGGATTCACCTGAGCGTGGAGGATGGAAAGATCCTGTTGAACAGGGAGAACATTGGTCAAGGCCCCTCGGTGTTCTTCCCGGATGACGCAAAACCTGGAGCCACCTTCACAGCTACCTTGCCGAAAGACAAAAACGGAAAGGTTTTTGTTCCTACTGAGCTGGTGGATATTGACAGTTCCATGACGGTGGAATCCCTGGATCACTCTCGTCACGTGGGGGATTTGACGCTGCTTGACAAAGATTCCTCCCAGAGCGTGACCGAGGGTGATGAGATTCAATTCACCCTTCAGGATGACTCCAACAAGATTGAACGGTGGATAGGCGGAGTTCTGCCTGCAGTGTATCTGGAGGAGGTTCCCACTGTAGAGGCGGAGGTTCCAGTGACGGAGGCACCGTCTGAGCAGGTGGTAACCACCGAGGAATCACTGCCGCACGTAAGCGCGCAGGCTCCCGCTGCGGAGACACCAATAATTCGGGACGTGGCTAATCCTTTGGCAATGGCCGAGGAGAAAGCTGATGCAGCGGTAGAAAGAGAAGGCTCTACCAGCTTGGAGGAGCTCTTGAAGCGCAATGGTGGTGAGTTGAATATCGCTGCTAAAAAGTGCAACCCGGATGGTACCAAGGTTGCTCTTAACAATGGTGTGATGGGCGCTAAAGATGCAGCCACCAATGCCCCCGAACCTCTTGTGGAGTTGAGTATCACAGGGAAGCGAGCCTGCACCCCAGAGGAAACCTCAACGGAAACGACGTCGTCTAGTGAGGAGAGCACCTCCCAGACCACCGCTCCCGCAGCCGAGCAGAACTCAGAATCTGCAGAACAGAAAGATCCAACGGAGACCACCAGCGCAGTAAGTAGTACTGCAAGCGTCACCTCTTCAGAGGTGGCCGCAAGCCAGGCAAGCATTACTTACCAGCCTGAAAACGCTGAGGTAAACAGCGCGTCTTCTGTCTCGACCACCTCCAGCTCCACGAGTAAGGCCTCCTCAACAGTTGCAAGTACCACGGTGAAGAGCACAACCAAGACCACGAAGACTAGTACTAAGGCGGCCAGCACCTCGGCCAATCCGCGTCCAGCGCAGAGCACCCGTGTTGTGATTACTGCAATACCTTCTGGGCCTACCGGGGCAGCAGGTCCTGTGCCCGTCTACGTGAAATAACAGGACTGGTACCGCTGTCATAACTATGTCACCTGGACGTGGATAGGCCTGCGGCCAGGTGGAGGTGAGGTGTGCCCCGGTTAGGTTGCGGCTTGGGATCTGTGCCATATCCGCATGTGAGGATGAACTCCATCACTCGAATTCTGCGAGCACTGTACCGATGGAATCGTGAATTACCAGGTTGGCGAGTGAATCAGCTGGGGTTGTGCTCTTGTTAATCAACACGAGATTATCACCCTGGAAGTAGCGAATAAGCCCAGCAGCGGGATACACATTGAGACTGGTGCCGCCGACAATAAGGACATCCGCAGAGGATAGAGCTTCGATTGACAGTGAAAGAACCTCCTCATTGAGTGGTTCTTCGTAGAGCACTACATCTGGCTTCACCACCCCGCCGCATCTGTTGCAGCGGGGAATCCCGTGAGAGTGGAGTATGTGGTTTATGGGGTAGTGTGCCGAGCATTCTTGGCAGATGTTGCGGTGTACTGAGCCGTGAAGCTCATATACCTTTCTGGAACCTGCTGCTTGGTGTAGGCCGTCGATGTTCTGGGTGACAACGGCTGAAAGCTTGTGCTGCTGTTCAAGAGTGGCGAGGGCGCGATGGGCTCGATTTGGACTGGCAGTAGGGTGAAGCATTGTGCTGCGGTAAAACTCGAAGAACTCTTCTGGGTGATCCACAAAGCATGAGTGGCTGAGCATATATTCGGGTGGGTAAACCCCAGTGGCGGTGCGATACAGTCCCGTTTCTGAGCGGAAGTCAGGAATGCCGCTTTCTGTGCTCACACCTGCGCCCCCAAAAAACACGATGTTGTGTGCGGGTCCAATAATGCTGGCAAGTTTGCTCATAGTTCCATCGTGGCATGAAGTGCTAGAGAGTGGTCGCTTACTCATGCCATGCAATTTGGTTGCACCGTGGTCTATGTGGTTGAATGCTCAGAGTTGTCTGTGCCGCTAGGTGATGTGTGCGTTTCCGAACCGTCATCCTAGGGATTACAACGGCAAGACATCTCAGTACATAGACCGCGCGCGTCAGGACGGAAATCTGGCGAGCATTAATCCAGGTCAAGGAGACCCACAGTGATTCAACAAGAATCGCGTCTGAAGGTCGCCGATAACACTGGTGCACGTGAATTGCTGTGCATTCGTGTTCTCGGAGGATCTACTCGACGCTGGGGTGGCATTGGTGACGTTATTGTTGCCACGGTGAAGGAAGCTACCCCGGACGGAAACGTTAAAGAGGGCGACATCGTCCGCGCTGTCATTGTCCGCGCCGTGAAAGAGACACGTCGCCCGGACGGCTCCTACATCAAGTTTGATGAGAACGCTGCTGTTCTTATTAAGAACGATGGTGAGCCTCGTGGAACTCGTATTTTCGGGCCTGTGGCTCGTGAACTGCGTGATAAGCGCTACATGAAGATTGTTTCTCTTGCCCCGGAGGTGATTTAGTCCATGAAAATCCATAAGGGAGATATGGTTCTGGTCATCTCTGGAAAGGACAAGGGTGCCAAGGGGAAAGTTATCGAGGCTTACCCGAAGCGTCAGCGTGTCCTGGTTGAAGGCGTGAACCGCGTGAAGAAGCACGTTGCTAATTCCGCTAATGAGCGTGGCGCCGAATCCGGTGGAATTGTGACCCAGGAAGCCCCCATTCATGTGTCCAATGTGATGGTTTTGGATTCTGACGGCAACCCCACCCGCGTTGGTTACCGCTTTGATGAGAACGGTAAGAAAGTCCGTATCTCTAAGCGCAACGGGAAGGACATCTAAGCATGAGTGATAATTACACCCCCCGTTTGAAGACTCGCTACTCCGAGGAAATCCGTCAGGCTCTGCAGGATAAGTTCGGTTACGAGAACGTCATGCAGATTCCGAATGTAACCAAAGTGGTTGTGAACATGGGTGTTGGCGAGGCTGCCCGTGACTCCAAGCTCATCAACGGTGCTATGGACGATCTCGCCAGGATTACCGGCCAGAAGCCTCAGATTCGGCGTGCCCGCAAATCCATCGCTAACTTCAAACTCCGTGAAGGTATGCCCATTGGTGCTCGCGTGACCCTTCGTGGGAACCGTATGTGGGAGTTCCTGGATCGTCTTCTTACCGTGGCTCTGCCGCGTATTCGTGACTTCCGTGGTCTCTCTGATCAACAGTTTGATGGCAATGGCAACTACAACTTCGGTCTGAATGAACAAACCATGTTCTACGAGATCGACGTCGATAAGGTAGATCATCCTCGTGGCATGGGCATTACTGTGGTGACTTCTGCCACCAACAATGAGGAAGCTCGTTACTTGCTGTTGCAGCTGGGCTTCCCCTTCAAAGACAAAGACGGAATGATGCAGAAGGCTGATTAAGCCTCGTAGTCCGTAGCCGGTTCTTCCGGTTTAATAACCGCCCCGCGTGATTGCTGGGGCGGTTTTTGTGCGGGTACCACACTTGCTGCGTCTCCACTTGAGCGACACGCCTTCCCTCGGGTATTTTGTAGAAAAGGCTGAGGCTGTCCTGGTTCGATAAGCTGAGTATTCCCTGCCGATAGGTTCTTTTTGGTGTGGTAACAGCTTATTTTCACTGACTGGACTTGACATAGATGTTACGTAAGTTACTATTGTGAATATCTGTCATGAAACTAAGGAGTCGCTATGGATTGCCTGAACGATCTCATCGCTCAGCTCAGAGCCTGTCTGCCTTGCTTGCCTCAGATTTCGCTTCCCAATATCGCGTTGCCCGCTATCAACGTGCCGGACATTCAGCTGCCGTCTATTGATCTCGGGGGCATTCAGCTACCGAACGTCGATATGGGGGAGATCTCTCTGCTGAACGGAGATTGGTCACTTCTACGTGGTGAAAATCTTTTCAACGGTGATTGGGAGATTTTCAACGGGAACGAAAATGGCAACAACTGGCTGTTCTCTGGAACTCAAGGGGATAACAACATCGGAACCTCAGGTGATCTTGAGTTGCTGTCTCCCGGAGAAGTAAACCCTGATCTCAGCAACATGGTGGGAGGAACTGGAAACTCCACCGAGATCAGTGATGTGTTGTCCAATTCTGGTGATCCGGGGTTAATTTCTGGAGACGGAAACACCGCTCCTGTCGCTGCAAACACGGGTGATCCGGGATTGATTTCTGGAGACGGAAACACCGCTCCCGTGGCAGCTAATGCTGGGGATAACAACTCTGTTCCGGTGCTTTCTAACACGGGAGAGCAGACCAAGCCGTTCCTCTCTAATACGGGTGAGTCTAACCCCGAGATTGGGACTCTGACTGCTGAGAACAATGGGGATTGGATTCAAAATGCCTCCGAGTTGATTAAGAATCCGAACACGAACTTGACCAACACCACTGATGTTCCGATCCACGGAGAAGCATCCCTTGTGGGGACGAATTAAGCGAAGTGAGGAAATGACATGGATGATCTAAACGGTTTAGTGGATACCCTCGGTGAGAACTACGACGAGTTCACTGTGGATGTCACTGTCAATCCTGAGCAGCCTGCTGAGCAGGAGGACGCCGGATCCGTGCGAATTCTAGAAGGCAACACCAACGGGGATAATTATCTGTGGTCTGGAACCCAGGGAGATAACAACCTGCTCACCAGTGGGGATCTGGAGGTAGCCTCACCAGATGAGGTAAATCCGGACGTCAGCAATATGTTTGGTGGTACAGGAAACTCCACCACTATTACTGATGTTGCCTCTAATTCAGGGAATCCCGGCGTCATCTCTGGAGATGGAAACACTGCTCCTGTTGCCGCTAATACGGGTGATCCGGGTGTGATTTCCGGGTCGGACAACACAGCACCTTTCATGGGCAACGCCGGAGACAATAACAGCGTTCCTTTCCTCTCCAATGAGGGACAGCAGGACATCCCGATTGCGTCCAACACAGGAGAAAGCAATCCCACGCTCTTCACCCTTGATCCGGTGAACAACGGGGATAAGATTCAAAATCTCTCGGATCTCATTCACGAGCCCAACTTGAATGTCACCAACAGCACCGATTTCCCCATTCACTTGGAACTGGCTGGCGGCTCCACGGGTGGTAGTTTGCTCGGTGGTCTTACGGATACCTTGGGTGGTCTGCTTGGTGGTGGCGGTTCCGGTGGCGGCCTGCTGAGTAGTCTCGCCGGTCTGCTTGGTGGTGGCTCCGGTGGTGGACTGCTGAGTACTATCACAAGTCTGCTTGGCGGTGGTGGACTGTTGAGTACTATCACCGGCCTCCTCGGTGGCGGTTCCGGTGGCGGTCTATTGAGCGGTATCACAGATGCTTTGGGCGGCCTCTTCGGCGGTGGCGGTAACTAAGCACGAGACAATCCAAAGAACTGAAAAGAGATCCGAGATGGACTGCATTAACAACCTCATCCAGCAGCTCTGCCAGCCCTGGAACCTTCTGCCAAATCTGAACCTATCCCTGCCCAGCATCACGCTGCCGGATATTAACCTGCCCAGTGTGACTCTCCCGGATATCAAGCTGCCCACCGTGACCTTGCCTGATATTAAGCTTCCGGATGTTTCCTTGCTTAACGGGGATCTTTCCTTGATCCGCGCTGATGGTGAGCTCTTCAACGGGGACTTTGGTTTGGGTAATGACAACACCAATGGAGACATTCGCCTCTTTAGTGGTGAGCAAGGTGACAACAACATTTTCACCCGGGGAGATACCAGCTTGCTCTCTCCTGGAGAATTCAATCCCAACGCCTCTAATCTCATCGGTGGTACGGGTAATTCCACCACAGTAGACGGGCTCCTCAGCAACAGCGGTGATCCGGGTGTGATTTCTGGGGACGGCAACACCGCACCTTTCATGGCTAACACGGGTGATCCAGGTGTGGTCTCCGGAGATAGCAATGACACCCCGGTGCTCGGGAACTCCGGTGATGGTAACCAGGTGCCTGTGGTGTCTAACACTGGAGAACAGAACAAGCCGATTCTCTCTAATCAGGGAACCAGTAACCCCGAGATTCTCACTGCCACTCCTACGAACAATGGGGACTGGGTGCAGAATGCTACGGATCTGATTCATGAGCCGAACACCAACCTGAGCAATAGTACGGATGTTCCTGTTCATGTTGAAGTAGCAGGTGGTACAACCGGCTAAAGGTTCCTGCCGAGACTGCTATAACCTCCGTACTCACAAGGCTCCTGTCGTGCGTGATTGCATGGCAGGAGCTTTTTGCGTTCTACTGCCCTCCGCAGCAGGCGTGAATAATTTTCTCTAGCCTGGAGCTTAGGAGAACACAACAGTCCGAAAGTAAAGGAGGTTTCTTTCGATGCGTCATGTCGTTATTTTGGGCGGCGGCACCGCAGGCACAATGATCGCCAATCGCCTGCGCAAACAGTACCCCACAGTGGATATGTGTATTACTGTCATCGATCACGATGACCAGCACGTCTACCAACCGGGGTTCTTATTTCTTCCCTTCGGAAAGTCCACCCGCAAGAAGATTGTCAAGAAGCGCTCAGCCCAGCTCGCTGACGGTATTACCTTCCTAGAGGCAGAGATCCTCAGAGTAGATGCCGACGCCAACACGGTATTCCTGCGTGGGGAACTCTCAGAGGTGACCTACGACGATCTCATCATTGCCACAGGAACTCAGCCCCACCCAGAGCTCACAGAGGGATTCGATACTGAGGGAGTTTTCCACTTCTATGACCTGCCCGCTGCAGAGGCTCTGAGGGAAGGTCTGCGCTACTTCCGTGGGGGTGACATGGTGGTACACATCGCGGAAATGCCTATTAAATGCCCCGTGGCACCGCTGGAGTTCACCTTCCTTGTTGATTCCTGGCTCAGGAAGAAGGGGATTCGTGAAAAAACAAGGCTCACCTTTGTCACACCCCTCGATGGTGCTTTTACTAAACCTGTGGCGTCTCAGCAGTTAGGTGGTGCTCTGGAAGATCGACAAATTGAGATCGCTACGGATTTCGACGTCGATAAGGTTGATGCCGCCACAAAGGACCTTGTGGGATTTGATGGGCGTCGCATTCACTTCGATATGTTGGTGACTGTTCCCGTCAATATGGGTGCGGAGTTTATTGCTAACTCTGGTCTGGGTGATGAACATAACTACGTGCCCTGCGATCCGCACACCCTGCAATCCGTGGCACACAAGAACATTTTTGTCCTTGGCGACGCCGGTACTCTCCCCACCTCAAAAGCCGGTGCGGTAGCGCACTTTGCTACTGATGTGTTTATGGAGAACTTTGACTCCTACCTGCGCGGAGAACCCTTGTCTAGCTCCTTTGATGGTCACGCCAACTGCTTTGTGGAAACTGGCGACGGCCTGGGTATGCTCCTGGACTTCAACTATGAGACAGAACCCCTGACAGGGACGTTCCCTCTCCCCGTAGTAGGTCCGCTCACCTTGCTCAAAGAATCTCGGGTTAATCACTGGGCCAAGCTTGCTTTCCGCTGGGTGTACTGGAACATCCTCATCAAAGGGTTGCCTCTACCTTTGCCCTCCGCCATGTTTATGGCAGGAAAAGTGGAGAAAGGCAAAGAGAAAGCTGGTGGTTTTGCCCGTCACGGGGACAAGCTCACCATTGTTCCCGAGGCACCGCAGCCGTCACGGCTGGAGGAATTCACAGGGGGTGGTTCTCGGGCAGCGGCAGTACGAGCCGAGAGTGCTTCACGCGGCGTCGTCACGGAAGGTGCCGAGGGGTCGAATGGCGCCTCAGTATCTCGCGGTGCTTCTTCTCAACCATCTGGCTCTGGGGTATCTGGTGCAGGGGCATCTGCAGTGGATATTCCAGAGGAGAAGAAACCTAACTCCGAGTGGACTCAGCAGTTAGCGTCCTCCAGAGCCCAGGAGCTGGGAATAGAGATGGGGGATAACGCCTGGAAAGTCATTGAGTTTTTACGAGAGGACTATCCGGTGCGCAAGGAGACACCCACTCTGCGGCGAGTATCCACGCAGACCGGGGTATCTGTGCGAGAACTCTACGACACATTCAAAGTCAAGCCCGCCAAGAAAATGGCATGGATTGCGGGGCTCCCCAAGCCTCGTGGGTGCGTATAGGAAGGAGAAAGTGATGTCTGAGAGAAAACTTGCCATTATCTGCTCCAAAGGGAACCTGGATATGGCGTATCCAGGATTGATTCTGGGCAACGCTGCGCTGAGCGAAGGCGTAGAGACTCATATGTTCTTTACCTTCTGGGGTTTTGACATTGTGAATAAGGCGCACATGGACTCCCTGAAATTCACGATGGTGGGCAACACGGCTATGCATATGCCGCAGGCGCCGGGGATGAAAATTCCCCATATGCTTGGTTCCCTGCCAGGAATGACGGAGTTTGCCACCCGAATGATGCGCGACCAGATTAAAGGGCTGGACGTTCCGACAGTCCCTGAGATGTTGGATCAGATTACGGCCGCCGGAGGTCACCTCTGGGGGTGCCGAATGACTTTCGATATGTTGGGACTATCTCTGGCTGATCTCTACGAAGGTGTTGAAGCTGTTATCAGCGCCAATGACTTTATTGAGATTTCCGAAGGAGCGCAGATTATCTTCATCTAGAGCTCTACAATCGGCTTTCCTACTAATCCTTTCCGGTATCTTCTTTCAGGAGATGCCGGATTTTGTGTCTGTGCACTGTCTGCGGTAGATTTGCCGGATGGACTTTGCGCCGGTGACATATCGGCGCGGCGTTCACTGCACTGTACATTAACTTTGTTATAGGCCCTTCGCTCACCGCGGGCCGCGTGACACAGGCAGCGAGCCCCCCAGTTATTGAGCTGATGGGAGCGTCAGTGGCCTTGAACAATGAAACGCGCGGATAACGCATTGGGGTGAAACGGGAACCGTAACGAGAAAGGCACCAGGTCACTACTATGACCATGACTGATCCTATTGCGGATATGTTGTCTCGCGTGCGCAACGCTAGCCACGCGCGGCATGATTCCGTATCTATGCCTTCCTCCAAACTCAAGGTGAATATTGCCGAGATTTTGAAGCAGGAAGGTTACATCTCTGAGTACACCCTTGAGGACGCCAAGGTGGGCAAGACCTTGACCTTGAACCTCAAGTATGGCGCCAAACATGATGCCTCTATCCAGGGGATTCGACGTGTTTCCAAGCCTGGTCTGCGGGTTTACGCGAAGGCCAACAATCTTCCCAAGGTGTTGGGCGGTTTGGGTGTGGCCATTATTTCCACGTCTCAGGGTTTGCTCACTGACCGTCAGGCATACGAGAAGGGCGTAGGCGGAGAAGTTCTCGCCTACGTCTGGTAAGGGAGGCTGAAGATGTCACGTATTGGTAAGCAGCCTATTGCCGTTCCCTCCAATGTTGAGGTGAAAATTGACGGCCAGTCCGTTGAGGTAAAAGGACCTAAGGGAACTTTGTCTCACGAGATTGCTGAGCCCATCGTTGCCACCCTGCAGGATAACGAGATCGTTGTTACCCGCCCGGATGATAACCGCAGGAACCGTGCTCTTCACGGTTTAACTCGCTCCCTCATCCACAACATGATTGTGGGCGTTACCTCTGGGTATGAGAAGAAATTGACCATCACTGGTGTTGGTTATCGTGTGTTGCAGAAGGGGAAGGACTTGGAGTTCTCCCTCGGCTATAGCCACCCGATTACCATTGAGGCTCCCGAAGGTATCACTTTCGCCACGGACGGCCCCACAAAGCTTTCGGTTTCAGGTATTGACAAGCAGCTGGTCGGACAGATCGCCGCGAATATCCGCCGTCTGCGTAAGGACGATCCTTACAAGGGCAAGGGTATTCACTATGAGGGCGAATACATCCGTCGCAAGGTCGGAAAGACGGGTAAGTAATCCATGAGCACTGAAAATTCTGAGAACACTAGGCGCACTCCGGTGGGTAAGGATATTTCCACTCGCCGTCGTATTGCCCGTAATCGCCGTCATTACCGTATTCGCAAGAACTTGAGGGGGACTGCCGAGGTTCCGCGTCTGGTGGTACACCGCAGCTCCCGTCACATGACCGCTCAGGTTATTGATGACACCGTGGGGCACACCCTGGTGTCCGCCTCTACGCATGAGGCTTCTTTGCGAGGCTTCGAGGGTGACAAGACCGCTAAGGGTGCTGAGGTGGGCAAGCTGGTTGCTCAGCGTGCCCTTGAAGCCGGCATCACCAAGGTTGTCTTTGACCGTGGCGGTTACAAGTATCATGGTCGCGTCGCTGCACTTGCCGACGCCGCTCGTGAAGGTGGTCTGCAGTTCTAATGAAGACCATTGCAATGAACATCAACGGAAGGATTGCGTAATGCCGGGACGTGAACGGCGCGACGGCGGACGCTCCGCCGATGAGAACAAGAAGAATGATCAGCGCGGAGGGCGTCGTCGGGATGACCACCGCACTCAGAAAGATGAGCGCGATCAGTACATTGAGCGCGTTGTCACCATCAACCGTGTGTCCAAGGTGGTCAAGGGTGGTCGTCGTTTCAGCTTCACCGCTCTGGTTGTTGTAGGCGACGGCAAAGGCTTGGTGGGCGTGGGCTATGGCAAGGCCAAAGAAGTTCCCGCAGCCATCCAAAAAGGTTCCGAGGAAGCTCGCAAGAACTTCTTCCGTGTTCCTTTGATTGCTGGAACCATCACTCACCCGGTGATTGGTGAATCTGCTGCAGGTAGGGTGCTGCTCAAGCCGGCTTCTGCTGGTACTGGTGTTATCGCCGGTGGCGCTGCCCGTCCGGTGCTGGAATGTGCCGGTGTGCAGGATGTGTTGTCCAAGTCCCTCGGCTCGGATAACGCCATCAACGTGGTTCACGCCACCGTGGCAGGCCTGAAGCAACTGGTACGTCCGGAAGAAGTGGCAGCTCGTCGCGGCAAGTCCGTGGAAGAGGTCACCCCGGCTCGTATGCTGCGTCTTCGCGCTGGACAGGAGGCCTAACCGTGGCACTGAAAATTACTCAGGTGAAAGGTTTGGTGGGTGAAAAGCCCAACACCCGAGCCAACATGGAAGCTCTGGGTCTTAAGCGTATCCGCCACTCCGTAATCAAGAATGACACCCCGAATGTGCGTGGCATGATCCTCAAGGTTCGCCACCTCGTTGAGGTTGAAGAAGTAGCAGGGGAGTAGGACATGAGCGATCCAATTAAGCTACACGATCTGCGCCCGGCTCAAGGTGCTGTCACTGCGAAAACCCGTGTGGGCCGTGGTGAGGCATCTAAGGGTAAAACGGCTGGTCGTGGTACCAAGGGTACGAAGGCTCGGAAGAATGTGCCTGCAGCCTTTGAAGGCGGTCAGATGCCTATCCATATGCGTCTGCCGAAGTTGAAGGGCTTTAAGAACCCCAACCGCGTTGAGTACCAGGTGGTCAATGTGGCTGATCTGGCCAAGGCTTTCCCTAAGGGTGGGGATATCACCAAGGCGGACATTGTGGCTGCCGGTCTGGTTCGTAAGAAGCATCTAGTGAAGGTCTTGGGCGATGGTGACATTGACGTGAAGATCAACGTCACTGCGGACAAGTTCTCTGGCTCTGCCAAGGAGAAAATTGAAGCTGCTGGTGGTTCTGTTACCACCGCCTAGAAATGCGCCAAAAGCGCATTTCTAGAACTGCCAACGGCACGCATTTCTTATACACCTTTGCGACGCCCCTCGAAGAAGCTCCCTGTTGAGTTTCTTCGGGGGGTTTCGTGTTTTCCCGGGTGGGGAAATTCCCAGGCACAGGAGTTGAAGCGTCTTAGAATGGTGTGTAGTTGAAGGACACGGCCCCAGTAACGGCGTCGATGTAGGCATCTCACCGTACGGCATGGTTTAATAGTAAACAATTGTGATAATTGGGAAGTAGGTGGCGTATGTGGTTCACTGGGATGAGAGTTTGTCGCACACATGTCATTATCGGTGTGGGGATACTCCTGGCGGGAATGTTTACCGCGGTATCTCTTGGCGGTAACTCCCCTGTGACCAGCCGTGCTGTGGCTCAGGACACCGCTCCGCTGACAGTAGGGCAGCTATGCCGAGACGCTAACCCCAAACGCTCTGGGGAAGTGGTGTCTGCCTACGGCCTGGTGATTAATTCCGTCCAGGGCAAGGGAGATTCTTCCGGTATGGAGAGAGTAGATTTTGTTTCTCTCTTCAATCCCACCTTGCAACCTATTCAGCTTTCTGATTATGGCGTGCAGCTTTTGGATGCAGATGGCGTCATGCTGGGTGGCTCAGCCCAGATTTCTGGAACCTTAGGGCCGTGCCAGGA
The DNA here is from genome assembly GCA_023432405.1 of Actinomycetes bacterium. Taxonomy (GTDB): domain Bacteria; phylum Actinomycetota; class Actinomycetes; order Mycobacteriales; family Mycobacteriaceae; genus Corynebacterium. The sequence goes on from JAEYUQ010000026.1 coordinate 29,642, forward strand.
CGCTATTCTCTTTAATGCCACAGTGAATCAACCCGATTCTCAGAATCCAACCAGCTGGAAGAATTGGCCTGCTCTCTCCACAAACTATGACCGCAAGGTGGGGGCAGTGCGCCTTAGCATGGGTGAGCAGCCCATTGATGTGGTGGGCATTGGAACAGAGACTCACATTTTTGAATACGCTCCTGCCCCCGGCGGTGATCTCATCTACCGCACCCAAGCCACTCGAGATACTGACGATAACCGTGCTGACTTCTCTGTAGCCAATGACGGCGTGTTCACAGATGCCGAGGTGACAGAGGATATGCTCTCTGTTCTGCCTTCAGGGGCAGTGCCCAACCCCAATATGTGTGTGGTGGATGGCAAGTACTCCAGTGTGGAGCATCTGTTGTTTGAAGAAATCTTCAACGGCGGCGACTGGGGCTATATAGAGCTTTACAATCCCACTGGGCGTCCTATGAACATTGACGGAATGTACCTGTTCATGGTTCCCAGTGATGCCTCTTCCCATCAGGAAGGCAAAGGCTATCGGATGAGTGAGGGGGTCATTCCACCAGGTGGATACTATCTGCTGAGAATAGGTGAGGGGGATGATAAGAATCTTGTCATGCCGAATGGGGACGCTATTGAAGCAGACCAGGTGACGGGGCTACCGCTGGTGAGTACGGATGGCAGTTACCTCTTGGCCAGCAAGGATGTGGCTAGTGATGGAGTTGTGTCCGTGGCTGATTACCAGCTGATTCAGGACCGGGTTGGCATTGGTGACTTTAAGTTTGCCGAAGGACGTAACCCTGCTTCTACCATTCCGAAGGGGAAGGCTCTCTCCCGGGTGGTGTTAGGTGCTGATACCGACATCAATGGGCGTGACTTTACTGTTGGTGAGCCGAAACCCAATAACAGTGAAGACGGCTCGAACTGCGATCAGTTTGATAGCGACGGAAACGTTGTGGCTAAGGCAACGAAGAAAGCTCGGGAGAAAGCCACTCCCACTGTGCTTAACACTGAGGAACAAACCTCTGAGGGGGCTCGGCTGAATTTCGGCAACCCCCTTCCACCGGATGCCCCTCGGGTGAAAATCAAAAACATTCCCTCGGGAGCATTCTTCAGATTCCTCTGACACTCACCGCTATCCCACTGCTGAAGCGACGTATGTATCGAAGTACTGAGAGCGCATACATATCTCGCTGAGGATAGCGACTGTCCAGACTCAACGTCCTACTACAGGGCTGTGGTGACTACCTGCATCACAGCCCTGTAATTTTTTGAAAATTTTTAATTCTTGCGGCGTGTGTTACCGATGTTACTAAAGTGGCAGTGCTTGAATTGTGATAGTAAATCACACTTCAGGGAAAGTTGAACAGCTATGAGTATTTTTGATATTCGTGGTGGTGTTATTGCAACTGTGGCGATGGCAACCATGTTGGGTGCTGGCTCCTTTGCGGTGGCAGAGGATGCGCCCCCAGGCGAGCAGGCAGGGACTACCGCTTCTGCAGCCGAGTTATCGGCTGCTCCTGCGGCTCAGGCTCCCGCACAAAATCCGGCTCCTGTGGCGGAGAACCCCGCCCCTACCGCTCAGGACCCCGCACAAAATCCCGCGCCTGTAGCGGAGAATCCCGCACCTGTTGTTCAAGACCCGGCGCCTGCTCCGGCAGCCGACAATCCTGCCCCTCCAGCAGAGTCGCCGGCGCCTGCTGATCCTGCAGTACCTGCCGCTGATTCGAATAACCCTGTTCCTGCGGCCGACTCACCGGCTCCCGCTGATCCTGCAGCACCTGCGCAGGAATCTGTGCAAGCAACGCCTCCAGCGGCGTCGCCAGTGTGTAAAGAGGGTGCCCCAGAGAGGCTTCTTATTTCTGAGTACAACAGTGCAGAAGATTTCACTCATCGCGCGGTGACGGCTCCATCATTTATCAAGCTGTATAACCCCATGACTAAGCCGATGGATCTCACTGGTTATTCACTGCGCACATCTGTTGGTGGCCCCTTTGAGAACAGTGCAATCAACCTGCAGGGAACCATTCAGCCTTGCAGTGGCTTTCTCATTGGTTTGCGTCATTTTAAGGAAGACGCAGAAACCAGTGGGAAAACGTGGCCTGTTCCCAACCTGATGTCTGATCTTTATGTTGGGCGCTTCGGCGGAGTGGCACTGGTGTTGGGTACCTTGGATAAACCTCTGAACCAGGAGGGTGTTGTCATCATAGATAAAGTGGCCTTCGATACGGCGAAGGATATTGCCGAGGGGGCTCCGGTGGTGTACTTCGGCACAGACCAAGATCCCATCAATACGGATGGGAAGTACTTAGTTCGCAAAGATCCCAATGTTGATACTGACCGCAATGATGTTGATTTTCACATTGTGGAGCTGACTCCTGAGGCCGTGGCGCAGACTTTGCCTGCTCCCCCTGCTCCCACGACTACCTCTCCTGCACCGGCAGGAACTCCCGGCGTGGAGACTGTGACGGTTACTGCCACGCCCACATCCTCTGCTGTACCAACTGCGGCTCAAGCACTGGTGGTGAAGTTGAAGTCTTCAGCCCCAGCGCCAGTGGGTAATCCTTATGGAACTGCTGTGGACCAGAACTCGCCGCGGGTCCAGCTCTCGGCTATTCCTGCAGGTCCCGTGGGTGCTTCCGATCTACCGTCGGTGGACTAAAAACCGCGTATCCCTGAGGCTAGAGTGACTAGTGTTACTTGTGGTAGCTTTGTGGCGAATGTTAATTTAGTATTTGAGATCGGCTAGTCAGAGCAAACCTAGACAACCGACTATGAGGAATGTAGCAATAATGAACAAAACAGTTTCAATACTTGCGGCAACAATTCTGGTTGTTACTGTGTCGCCTACTGCAGGAGCACAGGAAATCCCACAGAATCTTCAGTTTGATAATTGCAGCGAAGCCCATTCGCAAGGCCAGTCGAACATTCCTCTTGGTGCGCCAGGGTATAGCGGGGATCTTGATCGTGATAAAGACGGGATTGCCTGTGAAGCGTCACTATCTCTTCCTGGCGACGCCGTGGCGCCTGCTGAGGGGCAAGTAGTGCAGGCCTCTACTCCTGCTCCTGCTCCGGCTCCGCAGTGCGGGCCACAGGCAGCCGATCATCTCCTGATATCGGAGTATCACTTCCAGAACACCTCTAACCGGGATACATGGAATCCTTCCTATGTGGAGCTTTACAATCCCACCAGTGAAACCGTGGATGTGAGCCACTACACCTTGCGGTCCAGCGAAGGTGGAACCCTGTGGAATTCTGTGGATTTGCAAGGTTCCATGAAGCCGTGCAGCTACTATCTCATAGGTTTGGCAGACTATGACAAGATTCGTGGCTATAAGAGAACAACTGTTGAAATCCCCGATGCTGACCTCCTCACTGACCTTTCTGTGGGCAGCTACGGGGCGCTACTTTTGAACAAGGACATCCCCGCGAAAACGCCGTACAACCCTCAGAATGGTCCCGCTCCTGTCGATATGCTGGGAATCTCTGACCTCAGGTACTTCGAGGGAGAACAGGTTAATTTCTTCCGGGACGAGAACTTCGAAATCGTAGAACGCCACAATCAATCGCTTACCAGGACTGATTCCACGGTAGATACCGATAACAACGCGAAGGACTTTTCTGCCCAGCCTCTGACTCCTACGAACCAACTCAGCGTGGCTGGTGGAGAGACTAAGAAAGCGGAGAACATAGAAAAGACAGACGCTACCTTGGCTCCCGTGCCTGCGGCCCCGGACACTGCTAACGCACAGATACCGTCCCCGGCTCTTGAGCCTGCTGGAGAGAATGCTCAATCCCCGGCTCCCGCTCCGGCGCCTGAGGAATCAAACCCTGCTCCCAGCCCTGAAGCTGCGCCTGCCACATCACCTCAGGACACCACGCCTCAAGAAGCGGTGTCGCCAAGTACAAAGGTGGCTGACCCAGAGGTAGAGGCTGTGGCAGCGGCAGCCCTAGCCATGTCCAAGGGAGGGACAAACACCGGCACTAATCTCAATAAAACTGCTCAGAGAGTGGTGATTGTTTCGGTGCCATCAGGACCTCTTGAACTTGAAGAGGGAATGCCGTCTACCATTTAGGGGGAAGGCTCTGATAGCTGGTAGGGTTACAGGGTCAAATGTGTCAAGGGTTCCTCTCTGAGGAGAGGTACTGAACCGAACGCTACTTTTTTGCTGTGCCCGCAAGGGTTTGCAAGAAAGGCCAGGAGGATAAGTGTCCGCTATTGCCTCGGCTTTTAAGGATGCCGATCTTCGCAAGAAGATCCTTATAACCATCGCCTTAGTGATTCTGTATCGCATTGGCGCCCAGATTCCCTCGCCAGGTGTTGATTACGCTGCCATTAACGAGCAGCTGCGAAACCTGACGGAGGATCAGTCCAGTGTGTACTCCATGATTAACTTGTTCTCCGGTGGCGCCTTGTTGCAGCTTTCGGTGTTTGCCATCGGGATCATGCCCTACATTACGGCCTCCATTATTGTGCAGCTGCTCACTGTGGTGATTCCCAAGTTTGAGGAGCTCAAGAAGGAAGGCCAGTCGGGCCAAACCAAGATGACGCAGTACACGCGCTATCTAACAGTGGCTCTTTCCCTTTTGCAATCCGCGGGCATTGTGGCTCTGGCAGATCGCCAGCAGTTGCTGGGAACCGGCGTGGAAGTGTTGGTGGCTGATCGCACCATCTTCACTCTCATTATCTTGACCTTGACCATGACCACAGGCGCCATCTTGGTGATGTGGTTGGGTGAAATCATCACAGATAAAGGTATAGGCAATGGTATGTCCCTGCTTATTTTCGCAGGTATTGCCAGCCGTATCCCTCAAGATGGTGTGTCTATCCTCTCCGGCAGTGGTGCGCTCAAGTTCACCTTGGTGATTGTGGCCGTCATCATTCTGGTGTGTGGTGTGGTGTTCATCGAGCAAGGCCAGCGCCGTATCCCTGTCCAGTACGCCAAGCGCATGGTGGGGCGGCGTCAGTACGGAGGATCTTCTACGTACCTTCCTCTTAAGGTGAACCAGGCTGGCGTGATTCCCGTGATCTTTGCTTCCTCGCTGATCTATATGCCCATCCTCATCACGCAGATCATCAACTCTGGCAGCGGGGTTACTCCCGATAACTGGTGGCAGCGCAATGTGATCCAGTATCTGTCCTCCCCGGCGTCCTGGCAGTACATCGTTTTGTACTTCCTGCTCATCATCTTCTTCTCCTACTTCTACGTGTCGGTTCAGTACGATCCCAATGACCAGGCAGAGAACATGAAGAAGTATGGTGGCTTCATTCCTGGTATCCGTCCTGGGCGTCCCACGGCGCAGTATTTGGCCTATGTGATGAACCGTCTTCTCGTGGTGGGATCTATTTACTTGGCGACGATCGCGGTTCTTCCGAATGTTGCCCTGGATTTGGGCATTGGACGGGCATCCACCTCTGGCACTGCGGCCTTCGGCGGTACAGCAATTCTCATTATGGTGTCTGTTGCTCTCACCACCGTCAAACAAATTGAAAGCCAGCTTCTACAAAGTAACTACGAAGGACTACTGAAATGAGACTTGTACTTCTTGGACCTCCCGGTGCCGGTAAGGGCACTCAGGCTGCCATTCTGAAAGAGAAGCTGGGTATTCCCCATATTTCTACAGGTGACCTCTTCCGCGCCAATATCGGGGAGGGTACCGCACTGGGTAAAGAAGCACAGTCCTACATGGATGCTGGAAAGCTGGTTCCCACAGAGCTCACCGCCCGCATGGTGAAGGATCGCCTTTCCCAGGACGATGCCGCTGAGGGTTTCATTCTGGATGGGTTTCCTCGCACTGTGGAGCAGGCTGATCTCCTTGCTGATATGCTCAAGGACTTTGGAGTGGAGTTAAATGCAGTGGTGAACTACGAAGTCTCTGAGGACGTCGTAGTAGAGCGCATGATGGCTCGTGGCCGTTCCGATGATAACGAGGACACCATTCGCACCCGTCTGAAGGTGTATCGGGAGGAAACCGCACCTCTCATTGAGTACTACGACGATGCCATTGTGAACGTTCAGGCGGAAGGCACTGTTGAAGAGATCAGCCAACGAACCTTGGATCAGTTGAACGCCCAGTAGGCGGGTCCTGCCAGGCCTGGTGTCTGCGGTATCGCAGGAGACAGCGGCCCCGCGTTCTTGATAATCTGCCCCTCGCACAGCTGTAGTGCTGTGCGAGGGGTATTCTTCTGAAAATGGCTTTTCGTAGACGAGCAAAGACAATACCCGCCCGAACTTCCGGCGAGCTGGATGCAATGGCTGCGGCAGGGGAGATCGTCGGCAAGGCATTGGTGGCTGTGAAAGCTGCTGCTAAGCCAGGGGTATCCACACTGGACTTGGATCGGGTGGCCGAAGATGTCATCCGAGCTGAGGGTGCCATTCCTACCTTCTTGGGGTATTCAGGATTTCCTGCCTCAATCTGTGCTTCTGTCAATGATGTGATTGTGCATGGTATTCCCTCTGCTGAGATTGTGCTCAAGGAAGGGGATCTTGTCTCTATTGATTGCGGAGCCACCCTGGATGGTTGGGTGGGGGATTCTGCGTGGTCTTTCGGGGTGGGGGAATTAGAGGATCGTGCTGAGAAGCTCAACAATGCAACCGAGTGGGTGCTTGCTGAGGGATTAAAAGCAATGGTGCCGGGCAACCGGCTGACAGATGTGTCTCATGCTTTGGAAGTGGCAACCAGAGCCGCGGAAAAGAAGTTTGAGATTGAACACCTGGGCATTGTGGATGGTTACGGTGGACATGGGATTGGCAGGCAGATGCATGAAGATCCCTATCTTCCCAATGAAGGGCGCCCTGGGAGAGGCCCGATTATTCAGGAGGGATCAGTGCTGGCCATTGAGCCCATGCTGACGCTGGGCAGTGAGGACAGTGAGGTGTTAGAGGACGAGTGGACAGTGGTAACAGTGGACGGGTCCTGGGCGTCTCACTGGGAGCACACGGTGGCGGCCACGCGAGATGGGTATCGGATTCTCACGCCACGCCCTTCGGCATAATTAGCGAAACTGAGAAAATGCATAGTACTCTCGCCTCTGTGTCTTATCGTGTCGATTACATAAAATCGCTCTTTTCTGTGAAAAAAGTTTTTGCTGTCACGGGTAGTGCCCTCCTCGCGCTGAGCTTGGCTCCCGCTGTTGCTCAGGCTGCTCCTTTATCACTGCCCTCAGAGCTGACGTCTCTTCCGTCGAAGGTAGATCAACTACGTGGACTGGGGCAGGATGCTCTGGCTCCCTTGGAGGACGCCTCAAAGACCTTAAACATTGTCATTGGAGAGCTAGAGAGCCTACCTGGGCACCTTGAGGGTCTGCCGGACCAGTTAGAGAAGTTGGGTAGCAGTATCCCCGTCAGTACCTCCACAGCGCAACCTGCGCCGAAGAAAAAGAAGGAATCCGAGGAACCTTCTGCATCGAAAGAGCAGAGTACTACTCAGCGTCCGGAAGCATATCCCAAGGATAAAGCTAATTTTGAGGCGTGCCCCAGCTATGCCAAGGCTTGTGTGGATTTGCCTAACCAGTCTGCCTGGTTACAGCAGAATGGGAAGGTAACCTACGGTCCTGTTGATATTTCTTCAGGGGCTACTGGTCAGGAGACTCCTTCCGGCAGTTTCGTGGTTGCCTACAAGGTGAAAGATGAAAAGTCGAGGGAGTTTAATGACGCTCCCATGCCTTATGCCGTGTATTTCACCACTAATGGTCATGCCTTGCACCAGGGTGATCCTGACGATATGTCGAATGGATGTGTTCACTTGGGCGGTTCCGATGCCAAGTATTTTTATGAGCACCTCAATGTTGGAGACAGTATTTTCATTATCGGCTAGTGCTTTCCTTGCTGAGCTGCCGCTGAGATGTGGGTGAGAATTTACAGCACCGAAGCTGGTGGCGCAGCGCCCTTAGATGAAGCTTGCGTGGGGCACAGACCCCAAGGGCTTTCGACTAATGAAACACCACAGCGCACAGGAGCGTCGTGGTGTTTTTGCATTATTGCAGGTAGGTGAGATAAAATCACCGCTTGGCGTTGAGGCGTGTCTGCCTTGGCGTTGCAATAAACACCAACAATGCAGGTAGCGGTGCATATTACTTGAATGCTCCGTTACGGGAATGTAGAGGATATGGCTAAAGAGGGCGCAATCGAAGTTGAGGGTCGCATCGTGGAGCCGTTGCCCAACGCGATGTTTCGTGTGGAGCTAGATAACGGTCACAAGGTGTTGGCACACATCTCGGGGAAAATGCGTCAGCACTACATCCGCATTCTCCCGGAAGACAGGGTAGTGGTGGAGCTTTCACCCTATGATTTGTCCCGCGGGCGCATCGTTTATCGCTACAAGTAAAACCGTTAAGCCTCCTTGCTCTGAACGCAGCTGCCCATCCGGCAGCTAAGGGAACACACCTTTGGCCACGGTGGCCGAAGCCTTATACACAGACAGTTCATAACGTCGGCACCGCCCGAGGAAAGACACTGTTTGATAAGGGCGAACAGGGAGTAAACCACCGTACAAAACCGGAAAGGTACGTACCACTATGGCACGTCTTGCTGGTGTGGATCTTCCGCGCAATAAGCGGATGGAAATCGCACTGACGTATATTTATGGAATTGGTCCTGCACGGGCCAAGATTCTTCTGGAGAAAACTGGAATCTCTCCGGATCTTCGTACTGACGATCTGACTGACGATCAGGTTGCTGCTCTCCGCGATGTTATTGAGGCCTCCTGGAAAGTGGAGGGTGATTTGCGTCGCCAAGTTGCCGCTGATATTCGTCGCAAGATTGAAATTGGTTCTTATCAAGGTCTTCGTCACCGTCGCGGTCTGCCCGTTCACGGTCAGCGCACCAAGACGAATGCTCGTACCCGCAAGGGTCCCAAGAAGACCATCGCCGGAAAGAAGAAGTAACAGATGCCTCCGAAGACTCGTAGCACGCGCCGCACGGGGCGTCGTGTTGTTAAAAAGAACGTGGCTCAGGGCCACGCCTACATTAAGTCCACCTTCAACAACACCATTGTGTCCATTACAGACCCCAATGGTGCTGTGATCTCCTGGGCCTCTGCTGGTCACGTTGGGTTCAAGGGCTCTCGTAAGTCCACCCCCTTCGCTGCTCAGATGGCTGCCGAGAACGCCGCCCGCAAGGCGATGGATCACGGCATGAAGAAGGTTGACGTGTTTGTGAAAGGCCCAGGCTCGGGCCGTGAAACCGCTATCCGCTCCCTCCAGGCCGCTGGCTTAGAGGTCAACTCCATCTCCGACGTCACGCCGCAGCCCCACAATGGTTGCCGTCCGCCGAAGCGTCGTCGCGTCTAAGAGGGAAGGAAAGAGGTAAAGAATAATGGCTCGTTATACTGGCCCTGTAACCCGTAAGTCTCGCCGTCTCCGCGTTGACCTCGTCGGTGGAGATATGGCGTTTGAGCGTCGCCCCTATCCTCCAGGACAGGCTGGCCGTGCTCGTATCAAGGAATCGGACTACCTGATCCAGCTCCAGGAGAAGCAGAAGGCTCGCTTCACCTACGGGGTGATGGAGAAGCAGTTCCGTCGTTACTATGCCGAGGCGGTACGCCGCCAGGGCAAGACCGGCGATAACCTGGTCATCCTGTTGGAGTCTCGCCTTGACAACGTCGTGTATCGTGCTGGTTTGGCTCGTACCCGTCGTCAGGCTCGTCAGCTTGTTTCCCACGGACACTTCACAGTGAACGGGAAGAAGACCCACGTGCCGTCTTATCAGGTATCCCAATACGACATCATTGACGTTCGGGAGAAGTCCCGTTCAATGGTGTGGTTTGAAGAAGCTCAGGATCGCCTGCTTGACTCCGTGGTTCCGGCCTGGCTGCAGGTTGTTCCATCCACACTGCGCATCCTCGTGCACCAGTTGCCCGAGCGCGCACAGATCGACATTCCGCTGCAAGAGCAGCTCATTGTCGAGTACTACTCGAAGTAACCCACTTCGAGGCAGAATCCATCGTTTCCACCTTCTGAGGCGTCATATAGCGGGCGTCGTAAAGGAGAATTTCCATGCTCATCTCTCAGCGTCCTACCATCACTGAAGAGTTCGTTGATGATTCGCGCTCTCGGTTTGTTATTGAACCGCTAGAGCCCGGTTTCGGTTACACCCTGGGCAACGCGCTGCGTCGTACCTTGCTGTCTTCCATTCCGGGAGCAGCAGTAACCAGTATCAAGCTCGATGGTGTGCTCCACGAGTTCACCACCATCAACGGGGTGAAAGAAGATGTCTCTGACATCGTCTTGAATGTGAAGCAACTTGTGTTGCTGTCCACCTCCGATGAACCAGTCATCATGTACCTGCATAAGGAAGGGCCTGGTGAGGTTACGGCCGGGGATATTGACATTCCTGCCGATGTTGAAGTCTGCAACCCTGAGTTGGTTCTGGCTACCCTCAATGAGCAGGGACGCATTGATATGGAGCTGGTGGTGGAGCGTGGGCGTGGTTACGTCCCTGCTGCTCCCAGCTCAGGAGATATTGGACGTATCCCCGTTGATCAGATTTACTCCCCGGTGCTCAAGGTGAGCTACAAAGTTGAAGCCACTCGTGTGGAACAGCGCACAGACTTCGACAAGCTGATCTTGGACGTTGAAACCAAAAATTCCATCTCTGCCCGCGATGCTATGGCCTCTGCTGGCAAGACTTTGGTGGAACTCTTTGGCCTTGCCCGTGAGCTCAATACCGCTGCTGAAGGCATTGAAATTGGACCGTCTCCGCAGGAGACCGAGTACATTGCAGCCTACAGCATGCCCATTGAGGATCTGAACTTCTCCGTGCGCTCCTACAACTGCCTGAAGCGTCAGGAAATTCACACCGTTGGTGAGCTTGCCGAGTGCACCGAAACTGAGCTGCTGGATATTCGTAACTTTGGGCAGAAGTCCATTAACGAGGTCAAGATCAAGCTGGATCAGCTGGGTCTGACTCTGAAGGACGCTCCCGAGGATTTCGATGCCAGCCAGCTTGAGGGTTATGACGCTGAAACTGGTGGATACGTGGACGATGAAGACCATGACGGCTTCTCGCCCGAGGATTCTGTCGAGGATTCTGAGTAATTCGAGTATGTCTTAAGGTTTCTGCCTGCTTACAAGCCTGCTGTAGTCCCAGAAGGCTCTGAAGCGGGGTTCGCGGCAAGGGAGTTCTACTCTTTAGCTCCACGAACAAACAGGAACCGCGCTCACAAATAACGTTAACGAGGAGTACACACAATGCCTACCCCGAAGAGGGGCGCACGCCTCGGCGGGTCCGCCAAGAACCAGAAGCACATTCTGTCTAACTTGGCCGCCTCCCTGTTCGAGCATGACGCCATTAAAACCACAGATGCCAAGGCTAAGATGCTTCGTCCCTATGTGGAGAAGCTCATCACGAAAGCCAAGGTAGGGGATCTTGCAGCACGCCGTGAGGTGGCTAAGAAGATCACCAACAAAGATGCTGTTTATCGTCTCTTTCACGAGATTGCCCCGCAGATGGCTAACCGTGAAGGTGGCTACACACGCATCGTGAAACTGGAGAATCGCCGCGGGGATGATGCCCCGATGTCTCAGATTTCTCTAGTTTTGGAAGAGACTGCTAGCGCCGAGGCTACTCGTGCCACTCGCGCTGCCGCCTCCCGCAAGGCGGAGGAAGCGAAAGCTGCTGAAGCGGAAGAAACTGAGGCTGAGGAGTCCACTGAGGCTACCGACGCCGAGGTTGAGGCCGACGTTGAGGCTGAGGCCGGTGCTGAGGTTGACGCCGAGGCCGCTGAAACTGAGGCTGACGACGCCGAGGCTGAGGACGTCGCTAAGTAAGTTCTTAACACCACGCGCTCCGATGTTTTATCGGGGCGCGTTGTGCTTTCTTCCAAGGCTTATTTTTGCAGGCCATTGCACTTTTTCGGAGGGGGTTACAACGCAGTGGCAGAGGGGTTAGAATGGTGGGCATGAGTGAAAAGCTGACCATTAATGAGAGTCCTGAAGAACGCAAAATCCGTGCTGGTTTGGCTGCCGCCTCAGCACTCGGAGCCTTCACCATCACAAAGCCCAGCAAGATTTTCGGAAAGATTCTGCTCGCCCTGGCTGGGGTTCTGGGCGCAACCGCTGCCACCGGCCACTGCCCGCTGTGGAAGCGTATCGGCGTCAATACAAACGCCTAAGCACTACCTTTGAACTATGACGCGGCTGCGATTGGATCTTGCCTACGACGGCACCGATTTTCACGGGTGGGCGCGGCAAAAAGATCCGCAGCTGCGCACCGTTCAAGGGGAGCTGGAGAAAGTTCTAGAGCTGGTGTGCCGTGAGCCTGTAAACAGCACTGTTGCAGGGCGCACCGATGCTGGAGTCCACGCTTCTGGGCAGGTAGCTCACGTGGATGTCCCAGATTCCCTTCTGAACTTGCGAGGGGTACACGGAGATCCTGGGCGGCTGGTTCGTCGTTTTGCCCGCCTCCTGCCCAGAGATATTCGCCTAAGCCAGGTGTCCCTGGCTCCTGCGGGCTTCGATGCCCGCTTTTCTGCTTTACGACGCCACTACATCTACCGTGTTAGCTATGATCCGGCAGGGTGCCTGCCTACTCGGCTGCGCGACACGCTGACCTATCCGCACCGTCTGGATGTGCGGGCGATGGATGAGGCTGCACGAGGGTTAGTGGGTTTACATAATTTTGCGGCTTTCTGTCGCCCGAAAGAGGGCGGCACCACCATCAGGGAGCTTCAGAGTTTTACCTGGCAGGATGTCTCTACACCTGAGGAGCCCTGTCTGCTGGAGGCGCGTTTAAGTGCAGACGCCTTTTGCTGGAATATGGTGCGCTCCTTAGTGGGGGCCTGCCTGTTGATTGGAGAATCCAAGAAAGACTCTCAGTGGATTCTTCGGCTTCTCCAGGAGGAACAACGTTCTTCCGAGTTTGCGGTGGCAAAGCCCTGTGGGTTGACCTTGGTTCAGGTGGATTATCCCGAGCCAGAGGAACTAGCTGAGCGCGCAGAACGCACCCGAGAGGTGCGCAGTTTATAGTAGGCTTGCGCCTAACCGCTGTAAGGCGGGGATAAAGGCTCGAGGTTGCTGAGGAGACCTCGGGTGGGGGATTTTATTGAGGGGGAAAGTATGTCACGGGGGTTTACTCCAACATCTGCCGCTCAGGTGAGTGGCCATAAGTTTTTAGGGCGTCGTGTAGAGCACGCGCTTGTCATGGGTGATACACGCATGATTTCTGATCCTCTGGGGCGCAGATCTAGGGCAGCTGTTTTCGGTCTGGTCATGCTCCTTCTGATGTGTGCAGGGGCAGGTTTGATGGCCTTCATCAAGCCAGCTATTGATCCAGGACAAGCCGCTATTCTGGAGTCTGATTCGGGGGCACTTTTTGTTCGTCTGGGAGGCCAGGTACATCCAGTTACCAATCTGGCATCAGCTCGCCTGATTACCGGAAGAAATGATGACCCCGCTCGGATTTCAGATTCTGTGCTTTTAGAGACACCCATCGGCGTCAAGGTGGGTTTGGAAGAAGCCCCAGAGCTCATTGCAGAGTCCTTGCCGGAAAAAACCTGGTGGGTGGTGTGTCATTCCTCCTCGGATGCACAGATAGCTGTGGAGGTGTTGGATCGAGCCCTTCCCCCGCTTCCCTCAAGCCAAGGCGTTGTGATGCAGGTAGGGGACAAGGAATACGTGGTGAGTAAGGAGGGGCGTCGGCAATTGCCAGATCCTCTGAGCGCTGAGGGGCGAGTGATACGGCGTCGATTAGACATTGATGCCAGCACTCCTCGGTGGGCACCGCCACCCGAGGTAGCTCGGCTGATTCCTGAGCTTCCTCCGTCAGAGATTCCCCGTGAGGGCTCGGTGCTCAGGGCGGGGACGGATTCATGGTGGGCGCGCCCCGAGGGTATTCAGCTCATCAGCGCCGTACAGGCGGACATGATGGCGGATATGGGGATGACTCTGACCAGTGTGGAGCGCGAGGATATTGCTGAGCGCCACGATGCGACACCTGTGCCGGTGCAGCTACCGGAGAGTATTCCCCAGTGGGTGTCCCCGGAGGTGATGTGCATTGATGGAGCCTCTGGAGAAGTATCCACGCAGGGGCGCATAGCTGGGTTGCAGATTTCAGGAGACTCAGTGGCCACGCGCTTTCGTGGCTTGCAGCTGGGAAGCGTGGTAGTGGAGTCGGAAACCGGGAAACGAGTGATTTCTGAGTCAGGAACCGTTTTTCTCTTGCGTGACGACGCCGCTCGTACCGCGTTGGGGCTTCCCGAACGCACTTTTCCCGTGTCCTGGCAGGTCTTGCGTCTCTTGCCGCAGGGCTCAGAACTTACTGCCCAGGCGGCGCGTGTTCCTGTGGGGCAGTAGAACCAGTGAGCTAGATCGTGATGAGAAAATGCTCAAAAGCTTGCAGGAGCGGCGAGTATCTAGTACTCGTGGAGGTAATGGGTGAAATGCATTCGGCGGTTCATGACAGAGTTGACCGCATAAGAGAACGGCACCAGCGACGTCGTCAAGGAAAGTACGGTCTGCTGTGGGGCTGGGGCACGCTCATTGTTGGTTGGCTGGTTCTTCTTGCAGGCATCATTATGGTGCCTTTGCCTGGTCAGGGGTGGTTGGTCACCTTCCTAGGTGTTGGCATTCTTGCTCTGGAGCAAAAGTGGGCTGTTCATGTTCTTGACCGCGGAATTGCACTCTATGAGCGTTGGTTGCTGTGGTACCGCAAGCAGTCTTTGGGGATAAAGGGAACTGTGTGGGTAGGAGTGTGTGCAGTGGTCCTAGCTGCCACCGGCGGTGTTGCGTACCTCACCTACACTGCAGGCTATGCCGATTACTTGAACATTGTTGCCGCCCGTATAGGCATTGACCTTTAGCTTCTCATTCACTGTGCTTCTTGTAGGGGCACATCTATGTCGCCGTGAGCAAGGCGCCCTGTGGGCGCAGGCTTTACTTCCGCCGTGTGAGCATTGTTCGTGTGAGCATTGTTCTCAGCATGGCCGTTGTCAGAGCAAGAACCAGAATTGTGACACTTGCTATCTGGAATCTTCCTACTACTCCATCAGGAGGTGGAAGTGAGGGGACGGATGCCTGGTGAAATGTAGCTGGGGTACTGCGCAAATGGGTGAGCACGTGCATGGGGTTAACAGCCCCCGTCGCAGGATCCACGGCGTCGTACAGGAGATCGCGAATCTGTGCTGCGCTGAGCTGCGGGTAGCGCTCCTTGAGTAGAGCTACTACCCCCGAGACTACGGGTGTGGCGAAGCTTGTTCCCTCGAAAACCTGGGTGCCACCGTTGGTTGGGTTTTTGAGAGCCGATGTCCAGCCCTCCCCAGCAGGGGAAAGGCCCACCGGGGTGTGCCCTGCAGCTGACACCAGTAGTTTACTGCTCGGCATGGAATATTCTGCGACGCTGTTGTGAGTGTTGAGCGCGGAGACTGCTACCACCGTTTCCATGTGAGCTGGTAACACAACAGCGTGGTCATCGCAGCTCCCACCCTTATTACCGGCCGCTGCTAGAACCACCGTTCCAGCGTGTTCTGCGCGCTCAAGTGCAGCCAGGAGAGGTTGTGTGTCCAGCTGGCTGGCAAGATCGGGTGGAATACAAGACACCACAGACAGGGAAATGATATCCGCCCCAAGATCAATGGCGTTATGGATAGCAGAAGTGAGGGTCTGTAGATTCCCTGCAGAGTGAGCGACGCGGGAGTCATTCCCAGAGATGGGGTTGCCGTATTCATCTGTGGGCGGGACTGCTTGGAGTATTCCGCTGGACTGGCGGATACTAATGATTTGCGCCCTCGGAGCGATACCGCGAAGACCGTCCTTGTGAGGGTCCGGGCGAGCGGCAATGATACCGGCAACAATAGTGCCGTGGCCGTCACAGTCTCTGAAGGCGCCGCCCGGTTCACCCAGGAGGTAATCCCCACCGTCAATGACTTCTCCGAGTCTGGGGTGCGCAGCAACTCCCGTATCAATAACAGCTATCTGGATACCTTTCCCCGTCGCAAAACGATGTGCTTCCTGGAGTTGTAAATCTGCTGAGGGAAGCGCACGGGCTGGAACAGGAACGGGACAACGCTCGCCATAGACAGCCTGATAATCCTCTTGAGCTTCCAGAGGAGATAGATGTCCCAGAGATACAAGCCCAAGAAAAGAGCACAGGAAAGTTAAGCCAACCCGGCGTAATACCCGCATCACCCAAGACTCCGAATTGCGTAGAACATGCCGGCTACCTGTGCTGATAGTGGAATGAGTGCAGCAATGCAGAGGGTTTCTGCCCGCTCGAGC
Source organism: Actinomycetes bacterium (assembly GCA_023432405.1). Taxonomy (GTDB): domain Bacteria; phylum Actinomycetota; class Actinomycetes; order Mycobacteriales; family Mycobacteriaceae; genus Corynebacterium. Next base: position 45,843 of record JAEYUQ010000026.1, read on the forward strand.
CACATCTGTGTGGTGGGGGTGATTTCCTTCAGGTGAGCCGCCCAGAGCGGAACAGTGGACAGCGCCAGGGCAGCTAGAGCCCCGAGTACCAGTGAGAGGGTGCTGTGGATGTCTCCGGGAGCTTGGCTACCAAGAGCAACCCCTGCCACGCTGGACAAGCCGGGCAGAAGAAGCGACCACACGGGCACACGGTAACGGTGTCGTACAGCGTGCAAGATGAACGCACCCGCTGCTGTCAGACAGGTGGCTTGGGAGAACAATCCCCCGTGGACAGCGATGATCACGCAGCCCAGTGTGGCTGTTGCTCCCACGGCAATCATGAGTCCCGCGTGAAGTGCTGTGGCTTTGTGTGCTGTGTGGTGAATATCCTCCTGGGAATCATTATCAGACACAGAAAGGTCCTCCCCGGCAGCTGGCAGTACAGGTAGAGGAACTCCCGCCAGAACTACGGCTACTGACGGTGCCTTGAGGCTAGCCACCAGACTGACGAGAAGAAGGACACTACCGGCGGTGAGCGGCTTACCGGACCATGCCAGCACACCTGCTCCCAGAAGCCCAGCTAACCCAGCACTCAGGAGTGCAGTACTTAGCTGTAGGGGAAGACGGTGGAAGACAGTGAGCACGGTGACCATCAGTAGAGACATTCCTACTGCACTCAGGAGAGCAAGACCGCGATCCTGCCAATGCTGTGCGCCCTGCGCTACCACCAGGTACACCGCAACCGAACAGCTGAGAATCGTTGTCAAAGACAGGGTGATGGTGAGAGAAGACCACACGGAGAGTACAGCCCCAACACCTGCAATTCCAGCTGCGATACCCCACAGAGGAATCTGGCACTGAAGCCCCAGTGCAATGAGAGCCACAACCGCCAAAATCCAGCTTGTTACGCAGACAGGTGTGTAGAGTGCAACCTCACCTGCTGTATCCCCAATAGCGTCTGCACAATCTCGAACCACTGGCGCCGGGTAGGAGTGACGGGGCTCCATAATGACAACGTCACCATGCCTCAGCCCCGTGAGTTCCAGAGGTGTAGTGGGTGCAAGTGGAAGCCCCAGCGCAGTGGAAAACTGCCAGGAATGATCCTCCCCAGACATCTCTGTGAGTTTTAGAACCTCAGGGAAGATCTCACCAAGGCAGGCAGTGGACGGCACTGCAAGTTCGAGTTCACGGTGGGTGTTGGTTGCCTGAACTCGCAGGATAAGGCGTATGCGGTGATCCGTGACCGGCGCTTGTGCGGTACGAGTGGTCATGAGCTACATCCCCCAGATGTGGTTAAATGCCAAAGCCATTCGCTATTGTTGCCCCCAACAACAGTTCGGCGTGAATGTGAACATTCTGACGTAAAGCTCACTGTTTGTCCAGTATCGGGGATAAGTACTGGTCAGATGTGGTGTGGCGACGAGCTGAAGAACCTTAATAGGGTTCACGGGGATTGATGAATGACTAACGAGGGGGATACGTCATGAGTGCCGTTGGCATTGAGTTTGTGAAGGAGCCGTTGGCGCCGGGGGAGCGTGTGTCACCTCCGGTGTTACCGTCGGGGAATCTCACTGTGGAGAACGTTCCGGGGGCAGTGAAGGCACAAAAAGTACCATTGCTACGCCAGCTCATGCCCGTCATTATGGTGGCGGCGATGGTGGCTATGGTGATTGCCATGATTGCTCAGGGGGGCCAGATTTCGCCGATGATGGTGATATTTCCGCTGGTGATGGCCATGTCCATGATGGCAATGTTCATTCCCTCTACGGCAGAAAATCTGGATGAAACCCGGCGCACGTATCTTCGCCACCTGGGATCTGTGCGAAGAAGTGCCCTTCATAATGCTCAGAAGCAACGCGAGCATGAGGAGTTTTGTCACCCGTCAGCTCGTGACCTGGTGTATCTCATTGATACACCACGGCTGTGGGAGCGTACTGCGGGGGATAGTGATGCTTTGCACCTGCGTATTGGGACGGGCAACGGGGCTTTGAATACGCCGATTGTGGTGAGTGATCCTGGTGCTGCTGAGGACTTAGATCCCGTGTGTGCAGTGAGTGTGCGTCACACCGTTCAATCGGTGGGTTTTGTCCCGAGTCTTCCCGTGGTAATTGCTCTTGGTGCTTTTCCCTACCTGGCGCTGTATGGGTCTCGCGCAGAGGATCTAGCGCGCTCTCTGCTTATCCAGCTAGCTTTTCACCACGGTCCAGACATGGTGGGCATTAAGGTGTGTGGTGAAGGTTTTGAGTGGGTCAAATGGCTGCCCCACACCCGGGATACCTCCAAAGCTCAGTTCACAGTTCTGCTGGTAGAGCACCCGAATCTGACATCGGAGTATGAACAGTGGGATTGTGTGATTGCTGTTCTTCCACCCCCAGGTAGCGTTGTGGCTCAGCGCGCTGAATCTGAGGGGCTTGTGCTCACGGCAGGAGAGAACCTTGAGGTTGCCACGGCTTCGGGGAGTGAAACTTTGGGCGTGCCAGATGTGCTCAGCTCTGGGGATGCCCAGCTGAGTGCTCGCCGCATGAACCCTTATCGACGCCCCGTGACCGTTTATGCTGGTGATTCTGGTCAGTCCTTCCTCGATCTGTTAGGGGTTCGTCTGAATAGGCCGGATACTGGGGACAATCATCCTGATGGGCGGGAGAGTGTTGCGGCGTTGAATTGGTCTGAGAGAGGCCAAGCGCGTCTGCGGGTGCCCATTGGAGTGACCACAGAAGGCACACCAATGATTGTGGATCTCAAAGAATCCGCTCTAGGAGGAATGGGGCCACATGGGCTGTGCATTGGGGCTACAGGTTCGGGTAAGTCTGAGCTACTGCGCAGTTTGGTGGTGGCGTTGGCAGCTACCCACAGCCCCGATGACATCAACTTTGTGCTGGTGGATTTCAAAGGTGGCGCCACTTTTCTGGGGCTTGAGAGGCTTCCACATACCTCGGCGGTGATTACCAACCTGGAAGAGGAATCTGTACTGGTCAACAGGATGCATGATGCTATTGCCGGTGAGCTCACCAGGCGTCAGGAAGTCCTGCGCAAGGCCGGTAATTTCAAGAATGTCACAGATTACAACCAGGCGCGGGCCACTGGCTCTCCGTTGGAGCCACTGCCTGCTCTGGTGATTGTTCTGGATGAATTCTCAGAGTTATTGGGCCAGCACCCTGATTTTGCTGAGCTTTTTGTGGCAGTAGGGCGCCTAGGGCGTTCCCTTCACGTCCATGTGCTGTTGGCCTCTCAACGTCTCGAAGAAGGCAAACTTCGTGGTTTGGACTCTCACCTGTCATATCGGATTGGACTAAAGACCTTCTCCTCTGGAGAGTCTCGGCAGGTCTTGGGTATCACAGATGCCTACCATTTGCCGAACACCCCTGGCGCCGGATTCTTAAAATCTGATGCCGATACCGTGGTGCGTTTCCAAGCAGCGTATGTCTCGGGTTCTCTGGATACTGGTCGCCTGACAAAAGATGTCCCTTGCGCTCGGGTGGAACTGTTTACCGGATGGGATGTTCTGGATACAGAAAACACCCCCTCCCCGGAGTCTGGAGGTGAAGACCAACCTTTGGAGGTTTCCGGTGAGAGCGTGACACTTCTCGACGCCGTAGTGGACGCGGCCGTCGTTAAGGCACAGCACCTGGGGCAGGAGGCCCGAAAGATATGGCTGAAACCGCTTCCGCGGGAGTTATCTGTTGCAACTGTGGCGGAGGATTATGGATTTTTATCCTGCGCTATCGGGATTATTGACCGTCCCTACCATCAGCGGCAAGATTCCCTGGTGGTGGACTTCAATGGTGCTGGAGGGCACCTGGCATTGTGCGGTGGACCGCAGACAGGGAAAACAGTGGCGCTGCGCACCATTGTTGCGTCGCTGGCAGCCACACACAGCAGCGAGAAGCTACGGTTTTATGTGTTGGATCTCGGTGGAGGAGGTTTGGCGAGCTTAGAGCAGCTCCCCCATGTGGCGGGTGTGGCTGGTCGCAGTGATCCTGAGAAGTGCCGACGGATTATTGATGAGGTCTGCGCGCTGATTGATGAGCCAGAAGAGCAGACAACCTTTCTCATCGTGGATGGGTGGAATGTACTTGCCCAAGAATTTGAGGACGAGCAGGAGCGTCTGGCTCGGATTGCGGCTGAGGGGCTTTCGTCGAATGTGCATCTGGTGGTGTCCACACCGCGCTGGACACTGTTGCGTCCAGCAGTCCGTGACCTTATCGGGCACCGCTTGGAGTTGCGTTTAACCGAACCTATGGATTCTGTGGTGGACAGAAAAGCTCAGCAGCGTATCCCTGCAAGCCCTGGGCGTGGAATTACTGAGCAGGGCGAAGATATGCTCATTGCTTTAAGCTCCACCGAGGATATTTACTACATTGCTAGGGTGGCACGTAGTCAAGGGCAACCAGAGGTTCCTTCGTTGAGAGTGCTTCCGAAATCTCTGGATAGATCTGAACTCCCTGACTGCACGGTGCTGTCCGAGAATACTGCAGGTGGGGAGACTACGGCCATCTACTTTGGGGTGGGCGGTTCGCGTCTGGAGCCGGTGGGGTGGATGCCTGAGGAGAGTCCGCATTGCGTCATCATTGGGGCCCAAGGGTCCGGTAAGTCCACAGCGCTCGGTGTGCTAGCCGGGCAGGTGAGTCAGTTACCGCGGGAGCGTGCTCGGATTGTGATGATTGACCATCGCCGATCTCACCTGGGAGAGTGCGATTCCTCCATGATTGCAGCCTATTCGGCCACCACGGCAACCACATCGGAAACTGTGAAGAGTCTGGTGACCACGCTTCGGGACCGTCTTCCCGGCAATGACGTCACTCCACAGAGATTTGCTGCGAGGGATTGGTGGTCAGGCCCGGAGATCTACCTGTTTATAGATGATCTGGACCTGGTTGCAGAACAGGATCTGCAACCATTGATTGAGCTTGTGCCTCATGCCAAGGACATAGGGCTGCACGTGGTGAGCGCCCGCAAAGCCGGTGGTATCAGCCGGGCTTTATACAGTGGTTTTCTCGGAGCCCTTAAAGATCAGTCCCCCGCTGTGCTTCTCCTGGATGCAGACCGTGATGAAGGCAGCATCTTTGGTATCAAGCCAGTTCACAGGGAACCAGGACGGGCTTTGTATGCCGTGCGCGGTGAAAACCGTGGTGTTGTTCAGGTGGCGCAATGACATCTATCAAAGTAACTGAAGCTGCCACGGTGTTTCGTGGTGAAGAAACCATCTACCACTATGACTTCCCCGCTGCGGGCATTCTTGAAGGATGGGCTATCCCGGGCATTCAACAAAAGCTTGCCGAGCTCGGTGGTGAGCTGGAGCTTCCCATCGAGGGGGAGCATCCTGCTGTGGACGTTTTGACTCAAGCCCTTACTTGTTCAGAGCAGTCGGAAACCTCCGCCAGACCAGAACAGAATGTAGAAGATTCCACGCCCACACATCCCGCCCTGGCCCTGAGCCCTTTCAGCCAGCTAAGGGTAGCGAGGTCTGCCGAAGAAGCATCGCGGTTTCGCGTGACCTGGTTCCATGCAGTTATAGCGGTTGTAGTGCTGATTGTTATCGCGGCAAGTTGCTGGGCTATCCAGTTCACAACATCGCAGGGGGTAGTGCCCCGTGAGGATGCTGGGTTGGGTTCATCTGGTGAAGCCTTCGCACTGAGCACCGCACAGGAATCAGAGACCTTGGAGAGTTCCCCTCCAGCGCCAGACACATCACAGGACTCATCGCCTCAAGCAGGGCAAGGCTTATCGTTGGAGGCCGGACAAGGGACGGTGGTGCCGGAATCTGTTCTCCTGGAGACTGATCTTCTGCGTAGCTATGCGCCACAAGGTTTTCAGGCAGTTCCTGAAAACGGTGGTTGGGTGCTTAGCGGTGAAGACTCAGATTTGCGTATCCACCTCATTGTCAACCGGGTTTTTGGTGTTCCTCCAGAAGAAATGTTCAAGGAGATTCATAAAACCGTGGAGAATGATCCAGCACTGTCTGAGTTCACGGAACCCAGTGAAGACAATCCGAAAGCCAGTTATCTAGAGAATCCAGGAGATGGATCACAGGTTCGCTGGGTGATCTGGTTTTCTGGTGACAATGAAATCTCGGTGGGGTGCCAAACTCGTACCGTGCCGACGCTCGTTCAAAAAGCGGCGTGCTCGATGGTTGCTGATTCCACAGTTTTGAAGGCGGATTCTGGGGGTGCGGGGTAGGTGGG
>JAEYUQ010000003.1 GCA_023432405.1 Actinomycetes bacterium
GCACCCTTATCACGCAACTCAGCATGAAGCACATACTCAACACCAGGCGTCAACCCCTCATACGACACCGTATCCGTCACCGTATCCCCAGCCTTCAACACAGCAGACTTCGGAGACACATCCGTACGCACCACAGGCTTGGCCACATCCTGCTTGGGCGTTTTAACATTGACCTCGTCTTTATTGGACTCAATGTTTCCTGGCTGGTCATTTCCAGGGATAACAGGTGTAGCTGTCGCTGACGCCTCATCCCTATGGACCTCGCCACCATTTTGAGGCGTAGGAACAGTGATTGTTATATCAACGAATTCCCCAGGTGCTAGCGCTATAGAATCTTCCGTATAGTCAGGATGCTGTTGCTTCAAGGCCTCAGCAATAGCCTCAGCAGTTAATTCCTTGTTAATAGCAGCCTGGATAGCATCCTTAGAATCACCATCAGTAACAACATCTGTTACCGTGATGTTCTTCAAAGGAATATCACCCGTGTTCGTCAAACGATAATTAATTCTCATCGTTGACTGTGGTTCAACCACAACAGCCTTATCGCCGTCTTTATCCTCATCCTGCGCATCGTTGAAATCACTCAAATCTTCCGCAGGAGCAGCGGTCTCAGCATCAAGAGCGCCCGCTTGAGAAGACACATACTTCTTCAGTTCAAGCTTAGGATTCGTAGGCTGAGGCTCAGTTTTAGGTGTCGTGACGTTTACCTCATCCTCGTTTGAGGACACCGTCTGAGGAGTTTCTTCCACTGAGATGCCTTTGGCCGTAGCCGCGTCCCGGTGTTTATCGCCACCGTTGGTGGGGGCTGGAACATGGATAACAACAATTTTGGCCTCAGGGTTTCCATTACCTAAATCTGCAGCAAGGGTAAAAGGCTCTACCGCAGCCAGCTCAGCATCAATAGCCTTCTGAATCTCAGACTTGGACTGCCCATCAGTAACCTCATCCTTGATTGTCACATCATTGAGATCAACATCACCACGGTTGGTCACCACATACTTAATTGACATCGTGGAACCCGGCTTAACGGAAACCGGATCCTCTTCGTCCTGGGCATCAAACCAGGAATCAGCAGATGAAGACGCCTCCGGATCAGCAGACACATACTTCTTCAACTCAAGCTTCGGATTCTTAGGCTTAGAAGACTGATCTTCCGGATTTGGAATAAGCTTGTCAGGGCCGTTTTGCTCAACAACAACCATCGACTGATACTTCTCACTAGTATCTGAAGCAATCAAACCAGTCGGCGAAGATTCTCTATTAAGACCAACATTTTTGTCGCCAGTTAGATAATCATACAATTTTTGTTCATCATTATTTAAACTTCCAGTGGAAGGATTTTTTCCACCAGTCGAATAATGCCAAATCGCAGCCTGAGTAGCAGACACCGCCTGATTTACACTAAGATTTGTCCCCATAGCACTATTAAGCTCATCAAGGGTTAAATAAGGATAACTTGAGTGCAGAATCCAATTTATATTTGCCGCAACACTATCATTGAACTGAAAAAAGCTACTACTATACTCTGGTGGAGTAAATCTCAAACCATATCCGTCTTGAGGCAATGCGGCATATTTAGAAATATCTTGTCCACCCTGGTTGTAGGAAATTGACCTCTTCCCAGCTTGATACTGTTCAGGGGTCTGAATTACCATCTGATTTGATGTCCATTCTCCATACTTCCCAAGAAATGCAGCACCAGCTTCAATACAGTATGTTAGCAGTCGAGCAAAACCCGGCTGATCATATATACTTTTCCCATCTACTATACTACCGTTTAAATAAATTTTATCACTTACTAGGTCATAATTAGCCTTAGCTGTAGGATCTTTTGGAACCTCACTTTCAGGAATTTCTACTCCTACATTTCTACGGTTTACCGCAACCCTTTCAGCGTTAAGTACAAGCTCGCCTAATTGTGCATCCAGCTCAACTCTACCAACATTAGCTATTACGCTTCCATTCGGACCACTTGAAGTTACTTGGTAATCATCATATGGCACCGTGGTTTCGCTAATTTTATTTGAATCATAAAAAGTGCGATTGGACAGCAGAGTGGTACTATTAATCTGAATTTGATTAAGGCTAATATTCTTCGCATTCGGTTCAAGATCGGCATCTCCCGCATATGCAGAGGGCGCTACAGTCACCAATGCGAACACTACTGAGAGCACAGTGATGAAAACCGCAGGAAGCCTCAGCTGGTGCGCTAGCTTCCCTAACGAGCTGGAGTTCATAATTATCCACCTTTAGAAATCTTGGAAGCCCCCCCCGATCCTGCAGCCACCTGGGACGTTCACAGAATTTGGGCAGAGCACATATACGTCATTTGATAATGATACTAGACACCATGAGTATCAGCAATCACATTAGCAACACGAGAAACAGGTACTACTGACACACAGGGTTAGCACAGTTAGTTCACAGTGTACGCTAAGGAAACTGCCCTGTCATGCAGTTGCTACAAACTAGGGACGTGTCAGCTTTCAGCTCAGTCCTGCTGAATCTGGCGGAAAACTTCCTCCATGTCCAGGTTCTCCACCTGAGTAATGAGATCCTCCAATGCCGCGGAGGGCAGAGCGCCGGACTGGCGGAAAATTGGCACCCCATCCCTAAACACCATAAGAGTGGGAATGGACTGAATCTGCAAAGCTGCTGACACCCCAGGATTGGCGTCAGTATCCAGCTTGGCGAACGTGATGTCAGGATGACTCTCCGAGACCTTCTCAAAGATGGGGCCAAATTGACGGCAGGGGCCACACCACGGGGCCCAGGCATCCACTAGGACAATTCCGTCAGCGCTAATAGTTTCTTTGAAGGTGCTATCTGTAACTGCAATGGTTGACATATTAGTAACTTCCTATAAATCGACGAAGACTGATTTTTATCTTCAATATACAGTCACTCAGTAGAACGCTCAGCAGTTCTGATTATTCCCCACAGGGTATGGGAACTGCTTAAGAGCAGATCCCCTCAGCACAGCAATAGTGGTTATTGTGGGAGTCGTTATGGGAGCATCACTGAATATCGCACAGGCCACCACCAACACCCCCGTACTGCGCAGAGTGGAGTTAGGCGTTACAGGAATGAGCTGCACCTCCTGCTCAGCGCGCATTGAACGCAAGCTCAACAAACTCCCCGACGTCTCTGCAAGCGTAAACTATGCCACCGAAACCGCCTCAGTGGATATGCCGAACACCTACAGCGTTGAGAACGTCATTGAGGTTATTCAACAAGCAGGCTACAACGCTTTCCCTCTCACAAACGAAGCCCCGAAGGACGTCGCCAAGGCAAGAGATGAGCACGCAGACTCCCTGAAACAGCGCCTCATTGTGTCAGCAGTGCTGGCCACACCCGTCATGCTTCTTAGCATGATTCCAGCCCTCCAGTTCCCCGGTTGGCAATGGATAGCGCTACTGCTAACTACGCCGGTGTTTTTCTGGGGTGGTTATCCCTTCCACAGCGCCACCATCAGCAACCTGCGTCACGGAAGCTTCACAATGGATACCCTCATCACCCTGGGTACGGGATCTGCGTATCTGTGGTCCCTGTGGGCGTTAATCTTCGGAAATGCCGGACATCTAGGTATGACTATGCAGATGTCCTGGTCTGCCCACGCGGAGGCTGGGATGGATCACATCTACCTGGAATCTGCCTCTGTGGTGATTGTGTTCCTGCTCCTGGGACGCTGGTGGGAAGTACGAGCAAAAGCTCGCAGCTCTGCAGCGCTGGAATCCCTACTCAACATGGGTATCAAACAGGCCACTGTGCTTCGAGAGGGCACACAGATACAGATTCCCAGCACCGAACTGCGCGTGAGGGACGTGTTTCTGGCGAGGCCCGGCGAACAGATTGCCACAGACGGGGTGGTGACAGAGGGCCACTCCAGTGTGGACGAGTCCATGCTGACAGGCGAACCCCTGCCTGTGGATGTTTCTACTGGAGACAAGGTGACGGGGGCCACGGTTAACCTGACAGGATTACTGGTGATTAATGCCACCCGGGTGGGGAAAAATACCACGCTGGCCCACATGGGGCGGTTAGTGTCTGAGGCGCAGTCCCGAAAAGCCCCCGTACAACACCTCGTGGATAGAATTTCGCAGATTTTTGTTCCGGCGGTGATTGCCGCAGCGGCTGTGACCCTGTGTGCGCACCTCCTCCTGGGGGCTGCCCCCGCAGACGCTTTCTCTGCTGCAGTAGCAGTGCTAATTATCGCCTGCCCCTGTGCTTTAGGGCTTGCCACACCCACCGCCCTCCTCGTGGGAACCGGGCGCGGAGCTCAACTGGGGCTTCTTATACGTGGCCCTGAAGTGCTAGAAAACAGCCGTGCCGTGGACGTGGTGGTGCTAGATAAAACAGGAACCGTCACCACAGGAGTGATGGAAGTGGTAGACAGCACCGTCCCAGAAGACGCCCTGGCCCTAGCGGCAGCGGTGGAAAGCACATCCCAACATCCCATAGCCAAGGCAATTGTGGCTGCCGCCCCCACGAAAACAACACACGTACCTGACATCACGATGGACGTGAGCAACTGCGAAACCCTCCCCGGTTACGGGGTAAGAGGGCTAGTTGGAGGGCACGAGGTAGAAGTGGGACGTGCTGAGGGCACGCGGGGAACAACGGTGGGAGTGACCATCGACGGGACCTTTGCCGGAACAATCACTGTTCAAGATGCAGTAAAATCCACTAGCGCCGCGGCAATCCAGGATTTTAAAAACATGGGGCTGAGTACCGTCCTCCTCACCGGGGACAACACCGCCGCCGCAGAGCGTGTGGCCAAGGATGTGGGGATAGACCGCGTCATTGCAGGTGTGATGCCTAAGGACAAAGTAACCGTGGTGGAGGAATTAATGACCACCGCCACAGTGGCCATGATTGGGGATGGTATCAACGACGCTGCTGCTCTGGCTCGGGCAGACTTAGGAATTGCTATGGGGGCTGGCACAGATGTGGCCAAAGAGGCCTCCGACATCACGCTGATGAATAACGACCTACGCTCGGCCGTGGACGCACTGCGGCTCTCACGGGCAACACTGGCTACCATCCACGGAAACTTACTGTGGGCTTTTGCCTACAACGTGATTTTGATTCCGGTGGCGGCACTAGGGTTGCTCAACCCCATGCTTGCGGGGGCAGCTATGGCGCTATCCTCAGTGTTTGTGGTGAGCAACTCTCTGCGGCTCAGAAGCTTTCACAGCAGCAAGGACTAGTGCCTGCGGGCGACACTGAAGAATTTGTGCCGGTCATGAAACTTGAGATTAGTGAGGTGCCATGAGATTCGTGAGGTGCCGTGAGGCGCTTTACGGAGTAATAAAGTCAGGCATATCCACGAAACGCGAAAGGTGCAGCTGCTGCGCCACGGTAATGGTATCTATGCGCCCACCACGGTGCTTGGCAACAATGATGTCTGCCTCGCCAGCGCGTTCACTGTCTTTATCCTGAGAATCCGGACGGTACAGCAACATCACGATGTCCGCGTCCTGCTCCAAAGAACCAGACTCACGCAAATCCGCCAACTGAGGTTTCTTATCTGTTCGAGACTCTGGGCCACGGTTGAGCTGGGAAATAGCCACAATCGGAACTTCTAGCTCCTTAGCCAACAACTTCAACTGCCGAGAAAACTCCGCCACTTCCTGCTGACGAGACTCCACACGCTTGCCGGAAGTCATCAACTGAAGATAATCCACCACCACAAACTGCAAGTTATGCGTCTCTTTGAGACGGCGCGCCTTCGCGCGAATCTGCATCATCGTGAGATTAGGGGAATCATCAATGAAAATCGGGGCGTCGCTGATTGCTCGAGCACAATCCACCAACTTGGACCACTGCACGGCCTCCATCCGCCCGGATCGCATGAGAGCAAGCTTCACACCACTCTCAGCTGACAGCAGACGCATCATGATTTCTGAGGCGCTCATCTCCAGGGAGAAAATAGCAGAAGTCATGTTGTTCCTGATGGACGCTGAACGCACAAAATCCAAAGCTAGAGTTGACTTACCGACGCCCGGCCGGGCGGCCACAATCACCATCTGGCCGGCTTGCAGGCCATTAGTCAGATCATCGAGCTGAGCAAAACCAGTGGGCACCCCCCGAGCCAGGCCACCATCATTGGTAATCTGTTCGAGCTCATCGAGAACCTCCGGAAGAAGCTCCCCTACAGAGCGGTAATCCTCTGCACTTGTTTTCCGGGCAACGGAGTACACCTCCTGCTGAGCCATATCGAGAACAACATCCACCTCAGCACCTTCAGAGCCTTCATAGCCCAGGCGCACCACAGTAGTTCCGGCCTCCACCAATCTGCGCAGCAAAGCCTTCTCCGCCACAATCTGCGCGTAATAGCGGGCGTTAGCTGCAGTGGGCACGCTGGACACCAGCGTATGAATATAGGTGCCACCACCCACGCGCTCTAGCTGGTGGGTGCGGTCCAGAGCGTTCACAATAATCACCGGATCTGCCGGATGACCATCCGCAATGGAATCCATGATGGTCTGGTAAATAATCTGATGCGCAGGAAGATAAAAATCGGTCGGAGTGAGAGTCTCGCTGATTTCGATGTAGGTATTCGGGGAAACAAGAAGGGCCCCTAACACTCCCATCTCTGCGTCAAGATCTTGAGGTAGCCGACGAAAATCACTATCTGCGGAGTTCTCCCGGGAGCCCGAAGTGACATCATCCATCGGAGCTGCTGGAAGCTCATAGTCATCATCAAAGCTCACGGATTGGTTCATGATGAGAGAGTGTAGTCCACCAGACCCCCGCACTGAAGGGCCCAGGACGGTTGATACTGAAGCGGCGCGAGGGATGCATGAGGCTGGGCGGGGACTGTTTGTGAGGCCGGGGTGAAGGGGGCTACGCAGTGGGCTGAATGTGGTTACGGGGAGAGAGTTACTTCACGGCCTGAGGGTGGAATTTTGCACTGCACGGAGAGAAGTTATCCACAGGCTTGAGGGAAAAACTGTGGATAACGTGAGGATAGCTTGTGGGCAATTGTGCATATCTCAGGAGCAGGCTGTGCATAAAGTGTAGCCATCTTCGTATTCTTGCTGGTCACGCCGTTTTCTCAAGTTTCAGGTTTAGCTTGAGAGTTGTGCATAAAGCCTCGTGCCAGCGGGTTTGACAGAGGCGTTTTGAGTAGTTTTGCGGTGAACAAGGGCTGAACTGGAGGTTTAAGAACATCCGCGGAGAGGAGTTATGCACAGGGTGTTTCAGGTGTTACACGGCATGAAAAAAGTGGCCCCACGGGATCCATGCGACCACTTTTAAAATTCACTACTCAATCACTTCAGGGATGTTGTTGAGTAGATCTCCCGTCGGGCCCGACGGGACGCTTGTAATAACCACGCGCTGAGCCTTCGGCGCCAGCGCCTGACCCGGATTCTGAACCGTTGTGGTTGCCCGAGAACTCGGCGCAACCGTGGTGCTCACCTTTGTGGCCACTGTGCTGGAAGGCGTGGTCCTCGCCACCGAGCTAGTCGGCGCAACGGTGCTCTTCACCGAGGTCTGCGTGCTGGGAGCTGAAGCACTCTCGCTCTTCACAGTATTCGTTACCTCCACGCTCTTCTGCTGCTCCGAGGTGGAGGAAACCACAGTGGCAGAGGGGGTCGTCGTCACGGGGACGGCTACGGCAGACGTGCTCACCGGAGTACTGCTTGTCTGCTCTATCGTCGGCGCAGGGGCACTGGAGGATGTGGTTGCAGGTGTGCTGCTCTCAGTGGTCTGCTCTTCGGTATCCGGCGCCACCTGCTTTGGAGACTGCTCAGGCTCAGGATTCCTCTTGGCGCTGATGTGGATGCTGTAACCAGGTTCACTCTCGGCGTCCTCAGGATTCTCAACCTCAGGGGTCGGCTTCTCAGCAGGTTCTTCCTCCTCCCGGATAGCACGCCCCGTCACCGTCTGCTTCTTATTCTCAATATCGCGCTCAGCGGCAATCTCCGTCTCGGTGTCCACTGGCAAACCATTCTTATCCACCTGCGAGGACTTGAGAATCTCAAACACCACCAGCTTGCGTGGGGGATTGTCCACTGCCACAGAAATCTGCATGGTCAGCTCACCATCAGATTCCTCCGGCACGAAATCCTGCTGGGTCAGCCCGGCCGGTGTCATATCCTCAGGATTCACCAGCACGCCGTACATGGTGTACTTCTTGCCTGGAATGAGATCCTCATACTTTACGGTGTCTGTCACCACCACACCCTTGCTAATCTCCACACTGTTGAGACTGGCTTCCGTGGTGATCTTCGGATCCAATTCTGAGGTGACGGTTTGGGCGGCGTCGTTAAGGTCTGTGTGCTCAGCGATAGCAACCTCACCCTGAGCAGGCTTGCCTTCCTTATCGACGCTCCTGGACACCAAGGTTTCAAAGACAACTCCGGCACCCACGGGGCCAGGAACGGTGACTGTAATGGGAACGGTGACGTCACCGTCGCCCTTCCTGGGTGTGAAAACGCGCTCCCCTGTGCCCAAAATCACGGTGGGGTCACCTTTATCCACCAGCTGACCGCGCAGAATGTACTCCCTGCCGGGCACCAAATCCGTGTAGGTGACACGATCCACCACCGTGGCACCCTCCACAATCTGATTTTTATTCATCACGGCTTGAGTGGTGATACTTGGGGAGTAGATAGAACGGACCGTTTGATCAGGATTGCTGAGATCCTTCTCCTGAGCAATGAGCTCAGAGCCGTTTGACTCCTGCCCCAACGCATCAACCTCGGTGGAATAGAGAGACTCCACAACCACCGCCTCAGGCACGGGACCATCGGCCCTAATCTCAATGATGTTCTCCACCTCACCATCCGGTGTGGTGGGAGTAAACACCATAGAACCGTGCCCTAGCTGTGTTTTCCCATCCGCGGTGTCAATAAGATCCCCAGACAACGTGTACTGCTTACCGGGAACCAAGCCGGTGTAGGTGACAGTATCTACCACCGTGGCACCTTCCGAAATTTTGTTCCCCGACAGCACAGCCTTAGTGGTGATAGACGGCATCCCAGAACTGAGAGCACCCTCCCGAGGAAGCGCGGTCACGGAGCCGGAGTCCACAACCACCTCACCTGTACCTGTAGGACCGTCTGTTGCCATAGCGCGTGGCACGCCCGTTCCGCCTAGGCATACGGCCACAATCGCCAGAATCCCAACAATCATTCGAGTCACGGGAGATACCGCCACTGCTATCCGTGCTCTGCCAGATTCAGATGGCGTGTCCGTCGATCTCTGAGGTTGTGGTGAGGTCAATGTCAACATGGTGTGCTCTCAAGCTTGTCGCAGGTCAAGACGTATTACCAGAGACCCTGAGGTATAAACACCACAGGATTTCTCCGTGACGACGCCGCCGTGGACGCGCAGTGCCCGCTTGAACAGGACGGTCTGACAATCAGGCAATCCAGGTGAGTACTCGGAGGTGAGCAATCACCGTTAGGTGCCAATCAGCCGACCCGGAAAAGAAGCGCGCACAAAGCACCCTCAGAGAGTCGCTAGGCTCATACCTTATTACGTAACATCTGTAACAGCAACACCATTAGTAACTTTTTTAACATTTGGGTGGTGGGGGGACAACTCAGGGGCTGGCCCTGTCAGGCATTGCCCGAGTTCAACGCCACAAACGCAGTGCGCAACCAAGCCCAGTTTCTCTACCCTTTACATAAAGTGAAGACCCCGGCACCCTCCAATGGTGCGGGGTCTTCACTGTGCTGTTGTCTGTGGGCTCCTACGAGCCGTCGCCTGCCGGTGTTTTAGGCAGAAGCGACCTCAAAATTCACCTTGCCGATGATGTCCTTTACCAGGTTTACTCGCACCTGGTAATTACCTGTCTTCTTGATGTAGTGCTTCGGCATCTCGATGGAACGCTTATCCAAATGCGGCCCACCAGCGGCGATGACAGCATCGACGATGTCGTCAGCCTTAACAGAACCGAAAATCTTGCCCTTCTCGGAGGTGCGCACCTTCACGGACACACCCTTGAGCTGGTCAAGTTGTTCACGGATTTCACGAGCATGGTCAAGATCTCTAATTGCGCGTGCCTCTTGAGCACGGCGGATGCCTTCCACCTGCTTCTCAGCACCACGGGTGGCAACAATCGCCAAACCACGAGGCAGAAGCAGGTTGCGGCCATAGCCGTCCTTGACCTCCACGATGTCCCCTGCGGACCCGAGGTGGTCAACGTCAGCGGTGAGGATCAGCTTCATGATCCCTGCCTTTCGTTTTCTTAAAGTTCCTATTCAAGTCTGTCTGTACCGCTTATCGCGGTACTGAAGAGTCTGTTGTGGATCAGATAACAGATGTCTGCGTCTCAGATCTCAGCGGCTCATTAGAACGGGGGTTCTTCTGAGGTATCCACCGAACCTGCTACAGGAGCGCTACCCCAAGGATCTTGCTGCGACGAAGAGTTTCCACCCTGCTGGCTGTCCGCACCGCCTTGGTAGTTATTCCCAAAGCCACCTACGGACTGGCGATTGAAACCACCGGAGGATTGCGAATATCCGCCTTGGTTCCCACCATAGTTTCCGCCGCTGTTGTAACCCTCTTCGCGAGGATTGCGGTTCACCTGAGCCGATGCGTACTTCAAGGAGGGGCCAATTTCATCAACCTCTACCTCAAAAACGGTGCGCTTCTCACCTTCACGGTTTTCATAGGAGCGCTGACGCAAACGGCCGTGGACAATAACTCTCATTCCTTTCTTCAAGGAATCTGCCACGTTTTGGGCGGGTTGACGCCACACGTTGCAGGTGAGGAAGAGAGCTTCTCCATCTTCCCACTGTCCATTCTGGGGGTTATAGCGGCGAGGTGTGGATGCCACACGGAAATTAGCCACCGCTGACCCATTTTGGATGAAACGGAGTTCCGGATCTGCAACCAAGTTGCCGATCACTGTGATTGAAGTATCTCCCTGTGCCATGTTCGTCTTGCCTTTCCTCTTCGAGACTTCAGCGGGTAGGTTTCCCATTCTTTGTAGACTTTCTGCCTACTTAGACTCTCAGAATAACTATCTGGTTCTGAACCCTCGATGCTCTTACTTATCCAGACGTAGCACCTTGGTACGCAACACTGCCTCATTCAGCGTGAGCAGACGGTCAAATTCCTGAACCGTATGAGACTCAGCCTCAAGGTTGATGACAACGTAGATGCCTTCTTCTTTGTGGTCAATCGGGTAGGCCAAGCGACGCTTGCCCCAGACATCAACTTTCTCTACCTTGCCATTCTCCTTACGGACAACGTCAAGGAACTTCTCTAGGGACGGGGCTACGGCGCGCTCATCCTGACTTGGATCCAGGATGACCATTACTTCATAGTGACGCACGAACCTCATCACCTCCTATGGTCTTCTCGATGGATCACCAAACTACATAATGCCTGGTGATATATGGTTTAGGCCATGCTCTCAGGCATGGCAGGAGGGTCGTTGCGTCAAGCAACCTGTTCAGAGTACCCCAGGTAGAGGTACAGATTCAAACTCTTTACTATCCTTCGCCCAGCTCATTGACAGCCCCTGGCTCCCCAGTAAAATCCCCCACAAGGTCAGAATCGTTCACACGTTCGACTGCACGCTCACTGATATCTACAGGTTCCAAGGATTCCGGCAGGAGAGGGTCCTTCCCCTCTGCAGCCAGAACCTTATCTGTGACACGGCCCTGGATTTGCAGAATCACAAGAACCACCATGAGAAGAAGAAGTCCGTCTCGGACAATCAGCACACAATCTAAAAGCCCACCGGGAATTCCTTTATGTTCTTCGCCCATCATGTGCCAGCACAACACTGGCCACACTATAAACTCCACAGACATCCAGGTCAGGAGAAGCCGCCAACGGGGTAGGGCAAGCACGGCTGGAACCACCAACCACAGGGAGTACTGCGGTGACCACACCTTATTGAAAAGGAGGAAGGACACCAGGATGAGGAACACTAGCTCGGCCACGCGCGGAGGACGCGGTGATAACAATCCGTAAATCAAGATTGCCAGGCAGCACGCGGCAAAAAGGCAGAAAGTAACCGTGTCCAAAATCTGCATGGAATCATCATGAGGGAACCCACTCCAACCAGTTTCCCTGGAAAGAATGGCGTAAATAGTGGTCCATTCCCACCCTCGTGCGGAGTTCATACGGTAGAACTCCCGCCAGGCATCGGGATACAGCAAAGCCACGGGCAGGTTGATAAACAGCCAGGTTCCTACCGCCGTCAGACTCATCTCCAGAACACCACGAAAGCGCCTATGCCTGACAGCCAACACAAGGTAAGCACCTAGGAGAAACAGAGGCCAGAGTTTAAAGGCAGCACCAGCACCGACGAGAGTACCTGCCCACAGTAACTTATTCTTGGAGGCCGCCCACAGCGCGAGCGTCGCCAAGAAAATGGCCGGAATATCCCAGTTAGTGAAAGCGTGCATGGGAATAATCGGAGAGGCTGCCACCAGGACGGTATCCCAGGTTCTACGTCCTGTGAGTTCTTGAACCAGGCATATTGTGGCAATCCACATAATGCTCATCGTCACTGCGGTCCACATGAAGTAAATCACCGAGGTAGGCAGGTACTCGGTACCCGGGAGAGCCTGAATCAGAGGAGAGCTGAGCCGCGTGAGCCACCCATTCAACCCCTGGAAAAGGCCTCCAAGCACCGGATACTCCTGGTAGCGGGTGATTCCTTCTTCCACCCAGGAATAAGCGTAAGGGAACCCGCCTTTATCCATTCCACGGCCACTGAAGAGCGGAATGATGTCTGTATAACAGGCAGCGTTATATTGCCGCGCCCCCGACCAATCTACGCCCACGGAACCATCAGAATTGATTTTTCCCGCAAGGCAGGGGGACTTAATCAGATAACCCAGCGCCAGAAACACAGCTCCTACAGCAATAAGCACACGTCGCGGGGTCCACCAGTGCTGACGGCCAACAAGGGCGTAACGGCCAACAGGGCCTCCGATGAAATCTCCGAACCCGCGTGCTACAGGTTCAGTGAGCACTGGTGAGATTCGATCTTCCACTCGTTGCATATCACACTAGCTTCCCGCTTATCGACGCCGCTGCTACCAGGATGACAAGCACCTTCTGGGGCTTCCCTGGCAAGTACCGCTGAGTTTCTTACTGGTGTGTGGTGGCGTAAAAGACACCGATGGCTACGGGGATCAGCGTCCAACACACTGCCGCAATGAGCCCCAGAACCAAGGCCAAGCGTTTGCGATTCCATTGCACAAATGCTGGAAAAGCCACGGCCACACAGAGGAAGCCGATGAAGATACTCAGCATCAAACCAATCATCATGGGAGACACGCTAAGGCACTCCTTCTAGAAGTTATTAAATCCGCCAAAGAGATTGCCTACTCCCCCACCGCCGGTGCCACCACCAGTTCCCGTTCCGGTGCCACCACCCGTGCCACCGCCGGTTCCGGTGCCGCCACCTGTTCCTGTTCCGGTACCTGTTCCTGTGCCCGTGCCTGTTCCTGTACCGCCACCAGTGCCGGTACCTGTGCCATCCCCAGTGCCTCCGGTGTTACCCGTGCCACCAGTGCCACCGTCACCGAAATTGTTGCCAAAGTTGTTGAACACATCACCCAATCCGGTACCCACACCTGTACCCAAGCCAGTCTGATCCCCGGTTCCAGGAGTCTCCGACTCACTTGCCTGCGTGCTGGACTCGGTGGACTCAGCACTGGTGGTGGTCTGAAGTGACGAGGAACTGGCAGACGGGTAGAAGGTTCCACCGCCCACTGTGGTCCAGGACATCCCACCGGGGCTTGGGAAACTCATCCATTCCTCATTAGCTAAAGCCCCGTCCATAGCGCTCTTCCAAATATCTGCAGGAAGACCAGATCCATAAATCTGTGCGCCGTAGTAATTAACCAGGGCGGAACTATCATCTGTGCCTACCCACACCGCAGTGGCAAGTTGCGGAGTGGCACCAATCATCCAGGCATCCTTGTTCATCCCGGTATCCCCCAGCTGAACGGTTCCCGTCTTATTGGAAGAGGGGCGTCCCCCAGCTAATACGTGGTTATTGGACCACTGAGCAATCGGTGACATGGCACTGAGCACACTGTTGGCCACGTCTTTATTCACACGGCGCTCACCCTGACCCTGGAAGTACTCGTAGAGCACTTTGCCTTGACGATCCGTAATACGCTCAATGAAGTGCGTGGGCTGGTACACGCCCCCATTTGCCAAGGTGGCCAAGCCCACGGCCATATCTATGGGGCGAGACTGATACTGCCCGAGAATCACGCCGTCGTAAGGGGTCCCGCCGTTTTCCGTCAGGGTTTCCTCAACGCCTGGGATGGAACGGGCAACGCCCAAAGCGTGTGCCATATCTGCAGTGTCCTGGGCACCATTCTTGAGATCCCTCTGCAAGCGAATGAAGCTCGTGTTCAAGGACATCTTGAGTGCTTCGCCAATGGAACAGGTACCACAGGTTTCCCCGCCCACGTTGTTGATGGTGTTATTTCCAGATTGCACCGGGGCTGATGAGTACTGAGCATTCAGCCCAATTCCCTGCTGAAGAGCAGCCGCCAGACCAAAGATTTTGAAGGTTGATCCCGTCTGAACACCAGCATTAGCGTAATCCCACCCGTTAGCGTCCTCGCCACCGTAGTAACCGCGCACAGCACCTGTGGCCGGTTCCACCGATACCACAGCAGTGCGCATGGTGTCCTTCTGCCCACTAAGCCCGTTGCGAGCCGCCGCTACAACGGAATCCTGTACCACGGGATCAATAGTGGTGGTGATTTGTAAACCTTGAGTGGTGAAAGTCTCCTCAGAGATTCCCACGGAACCAAGCTCCGCAATGACACGATCTTTAATCATGCCGTTGGTGCCCTCAGCTTCGGTGTAGGCTTCCGAGTTCTCAGGGTCAGTGACCTCCGGGAGCTTCATTGCAGCCCTGTCCTGCGTGTTTACAGCCCCAATCTCCACCATAGCGTCAGCCACATAGTCCCAGCGCGCTTGGGAATCATCCTTGTTGTACCAGGGATCCAATTGGCTAGGCCGCTGAATCATTCCAGCCAGCAGTGCTGCCTCTGAGGAGTTGAGATCAGCCACGTTTTTATCAAAATAAGCCTGAGAAGCAGACTGAATGCCGTAAGCATGGCGCCCAAAGTACACAGTATTGAGATAGGCCTCCATCACCTGTTCTTTAGACCACTCCCGAGCCATCTTCACAGAAAGAACCAGCTCACGAGCTTTACGAATATAGGTGCGCTCATTGCCCACCAGGGCATTCTTCACATACTGCTGTGTGATAGTGGAACCACCACCAGCGGAGGTGTCCCCTGTAATCTGCCCCAAGGCAGCGCGAGTAAACCCAGCAATCGAAAAGCCGTTATTGGTCCAGAACTCGTGATCCTCCGCCGCTACCACCGCGTCCTGCATCACCTTTGGCACTTCATTCAAAGTGACCTGGCGACGGTTCCCCTCGGGAGGTACCACTCGGGCGAGCCTGGTGGTGGAGTCAGAAGCATAAATCTCCGCAATCTGAGGGGAGGGAAGCTCACTAGGTTCGGGAAGATCAGAGGATATATAGGAGAACACAAAGGCCAGTACGGGAGCAAACACCGCAATGGTCAGAAAGCCCAGGAGCCACCGCCCCACAGAAGAAATCTTGTGCGGTGGTTTACGGCGCCTATCAGCGCTGGCACCAGAGCGCCGCTTGGGGCCAGCTGAGCCTTTACGCTGTGCAGCTCCCGAGTTTCCTTGCGCTTTCCTTATTCCACGAGACACACCCGAAGCCGCCGAGGCCTTCTTCCCGCCACCTCGAGTCTCCTTCTGCGAGGATTCGTTTCGGGTTGCTGTGTTGGACCCACCAGAGGTTGTAGCAGGTTTTCTCTGAGCGCCCTCGGAGCGATCAGACTGAGAACCACCCGGTTTCTTGTCATTATCGTGAGCCAACGTTCATCCCAATCTGTGCTGGTATCCACAAAATTCGCGCACCTTAGAGGCACGAAAGTCAAAACTACGCAGTAACTATACTGCCTTACTTCCTCTGAAGCTGAGCCCCAAAGTCCTTTCCCGGAACTTCGGTTGCCATTTTTTATTCCTTGACGACGTCCCTTTCCTCCAAGAGATAGTTCCAACCGCATTGTGGGCATACCTCCACGGTATGAACAGTCAGAGATTCACCCTCCTGGCAAAGACTGACAATCTCCTCCCACGTACGAGCAGTCCCACTCCTTTTGCCCAGGCTACCCCCATATACCCACAACACTTCTCTCAATCCCTCACGGTGACAGAGGGGGCACTCTTTGGCGGTGGAGTATCCATGAAATTGTGCTGCGGTTATCAGGAGAAAATCGGCGTCGCTTAGTTCCTCTGTGGTTACTAATCCGGCCTTCCATCGACGAAGGAGGTGCAACCTCTGAAGACCGTGATTGACATCCTTGAGCACTCTCAGCGTGTCAGGCACAGTGCCTGAATCCCTAGTGGAGTGTGAGAGCGTCATGGTGCTCCAGTGTAGATAACAACGCCCTTTAGCAGGTGATTATCCGTTCCAG
Source organism: Actinomycetes bacterium (assembly GCA_023432405.1). Classification (GTDB taxonomy): domain Bacteria; phylum Actinomycetota; class Actinomycetes; order Mycobacteriales; family Mycobacteriaceae; genus Corynebacterium. The sequence continues at coordinate 16,470 of JAEYUQ010000003.1, forward strand.
TAGACAGCGTGCCCAAAGTAGATGAGAATGGGGGTCACCTGGGTTAGGTGTATTCCTGCAGTAGAGGATGGTTTCCCACACTACGATGTCTCAATCACGCGAATCTTCAGTTCCAGACCAGCAGACAGAACAACCGCTACGAATTATCGTGGCACGCCACCCGTTCCCCGAAGAGAAGAAGGATAAAGCTCGGGAGGTGGCTAAGAAAGATCCCAAAGCCAGAGATTTTCTGGCTACCCAAAACGCCCTCAAAGACGCCGAACACGACGGCCTGGAGTTTGTGGCATGGTTAGGGCGCTCCACCCATATCCAGGTGCGCGTGGTGACATCGTTTGTTCGCCCCTGGCCTGCTGCGTCCATCAGCTCTCTGGGAACGAAGTACAAGAAATGGCTCAAGAAACAGGAACGGGATACCCGCCAGCAGGTAGCTCAAGAATTGGCAGATGCGGGTATAGAAAAGCACCAAAGAGACGAGAAGTTCTCGGTCTTTATGGACGGCCCTTCCGAAACTTCTCTGCTTATCCGCCAAGCCAAGGAGTTCAACGCAAACCTCATCATTTTGGGGTCAGATATTTCAGCTGACAAGGGGCACTTCCTGGCTACCAGCACTGCAGAGTCACTTCTTCACAATTCCCCGACCCCGCTGGGGCTTACCCCTCGAAAAGTGAAGCTCTCAAAGCGCGGTGTCACGCGCGTGAACTTTGCCTATCTGTCCTCGGATACGGGGGAATCTTATGAGGCCTTGCGCTACGCGGCTGATCTCGCCGTGCGTTTCGGGGCGTCGCTAAGGATTCTGGGTATTACCCCTGCGGGAATGTTGGACGCTTCTCTCCTGGAATTGGACAGGCTTGTCTACGAAATGAACAACGAGTGGCGCGAGCACGCACTCTCCATGCTGGATCAGGCCAGCGACAAAGTAGCAGAGTTTCACCCCGAGCTCTCTGTGGAAACTGGCTTGGCTTCAGGACACGGGTGGGACGGAGCGCTGGCCTCGGTGAAATGGAAGAAGGGGGATTTGCTGTGCTTGGGGTCCCAGGACTCTGGGCCTCTCAAGAGAGTGTTTATTGGTTCTTCAGCTTCAGAGCTTCTCCCCTATGTGGAGGTACCCATCCTGGTTCACCACGAAAGAACCTAGAGGCTCCTAGACTGCTGGATATGGCTCAGCTTCACAAGGCCACAGGAAGGCAACTCTGGCGGCATACATCGGTAGTGCTCAACGCGGTGATGGACTATGCCTGAGGACTACTCAAACACTTTCGACCATCCGGAAAACTACCTTCATGAGGTGGCGGATGATTCCAACCGTCAGCGGCCTGTTCCGCGTAATCTGGAGGAACTCCTGGCTGAGCCGGACCCTCTCGTAGAACTGGCAGAAAACAAGAAATCCACCAAACAGGCCATTCTTTACACCCTGATTACCCCGCTGGTGTTTCTGGTGTGCGCATTAGGCTCACGCTGGCTTCTCCATAGCCTTGGTGGCCCTCTCTGCATCGAAAATCCCGCTGCCACCCTCTGCTCGCGCAACCAAGAAGTATGGTGGCCTATAGTGACGAGCTTTATCGCGTTTCTCATCGTGGTGGGGTGCTCGGTCATGATGATTACCAAGCTCAACCACTACAAACGCTGGCGTCCCTGGATGGGCTCCTTCTGGGTACTGGTGCCCCTAGCAATGATGTGGTGGGTCTATACCTTGCCCATCGTCATCTTGGGACAAGGAAACCCCTGGATCTGAATCCAGGGGTGATCGTATCCAGGAGTAAGCGCGCAGAACCTAGTTCTTGACGTCGTAGCGATCTGCGTTCATCACCTTGACCCAGGCATCCACAAACTGCTTGATAAAGCGCTCTTCACCATCAGCTGAGGCGTACACCTCCGCCAATGCGCGCAACTCAGAATTGGAGCCGAACACCAAATCATTACGGGTTGCCCGCCACTTTGCCTCGCACGTGGAACGATCCTTCGCCTCAAAGGCTGCGGACACAGGATCCAGAGCCGTCCACTCATACTTGATGTCCAAGAGGTTCACAAAGAAGTCGTTGGTCAGCTGACCCTTGCGATCCGTCAAAACACCCAGGTCTGAGTTATCCCAGTTGGTACCAATCACGCGCAGACCACCCACAAGAGCAGTCATCTCTGGAGGTGTCAGATCCAAAAGGTTTGCCCTGTCAATGAGCAAATACTCAGCAGGAACAGCAGCCGTGGCAGAGGACTGGTAGTTGCGGAAACCGTCATGCCCCTGGTTCAGGAAGGCTTGGTCACGCTGATCCGTCATCTCCTCAGTGGCGTCGGTGCGGCCAGGGGTAAACGGCACAGTCAGGTTGTGTCCTGCCGCCTCAGCTGCCTTTTCGACGCCCACCGAACCGGCAAGCACAATAAGGTCAGCCAGGGATACCTCACCGGGGCCTTGGTTGAACTCAGTCTGAATTTCCTCCAGAACGGCCAGCACTTTCTTGAGCTGCTCCGGGTTATTGACCTCCCAGTTCACCATCGGTTCCAGGCGGATTCGAGCACCGTTAGCACCGCCGCGCTTATCAGAAATGCGGAAGGTAGAGGCTGAGGCCCAGGCGGTTGTCACCATTTCAGAAACAGTGAGGCCGGAATCAGCAATTTTTGCACGAAGCTGAGCAACATCGGCGTCGTTAAGGATATAGGTGGGTTCCGGAACCGGGTCCTGCCAGAGGAACTGCTGCTCGGGGACTTCCGGCCCCAGGTAGCGCGATACTGGCCCCATGTCACGGTGAGTCAGCTTGTACCAGCCTTCCGCGAAGGCTTTGGTGAAGCGCTCTTGATCCTCCTTGAAGATGAGTGACCACTTCCGAAGAACCGGATGCTCCCGAAGCGCAATGTCTGAGGTCAGCATTCTCGGCTCACGACGTCCCTGAAGATCAGCCTCAGGAACCATATCGGAGCCCTCGTTGTTGGTGGGACGCCACTGGTGAGCACCATAGGGAGACTTCATAAGCTCCCAGTCATATCCAAACAGAATGTGGAAGAACTCGGAATCCCAGCGCGTGGGGTGATACGTCCAGGTGACCTCAGGGCCGCCACCAATGGTATCGACCCCTTTACCGGAACCGTAGGAGGACTTCCAGCCCAACCCCATCTGCTCCATAGGTGCAGCCTCAGGCTCTGGGCCAACAGCACTATCAGGGCCAGCACCGTGAGTCTTACCAAAGGTGTGACCACCAGCAATAAGAGCGACAGTCTCATCGGGATCCATACCCATGCGTCCAAAGGTGGCAATGATCTCATCACCAGAAGCAATGGGATCAGGGTTTCCACCAGGGCCTTCAGGGTTCACGTAAATCAAGCCCATTTCCGTGGCGCCCAAGGGGCGATCCAGATCATCAGCAGATTTGTTCTCAGAGCCGGGGTAGCGGGCGTCGTCAGTAAGCCACGTCTTTTCATTGCCCCAGTACACGTCATCATCCGGCTCCCAGCGATCCTCACGACCACCGGCGAAACCGATAACAGGCACGCCCATCATTTCAAGGGCAACCGTACCGGCCAAAATCATTAGGTCAGCCCAGGAAATAGCCTGGCCGTACTTCTGCTTAATAGGCCAAATGAGACGGCGGGCTTTATCCAAAAGGACGTTATCCGGCCAGGAGTTCAAAGGAGCGAAGCGCTGCATACCCTCACCGGCGCCACCGCGACCGTCGAAAATGCGGTAAGTCCCGGCAGAGTGCCAGGCCATGCGTACCATGAGTGGGCCGTAGTGGCCGAAGTCTGCCGGCCACCAGTCCTGCGGGGTGGTGAGAAGCTCCCGAAGATCCTGTTTGAGGGCTTCATAATCTAAGGAGTTAAAGGCTTCCTTGTAGTTGAAGTCCTCTCCCAGGGGATTCCCCTTCGCGGGGTACTTCTTCAAAATGTCAATGTTGAGCTTGTCCGGCCACCAATCTTCATTGGTGGTTCCCGTGTTATGACGAGCCTGGGTGTGAACAACTGGGCACGAGCCCTCTTCCGTGGTTGCCACTGAAGCCCCTTTCTGTTTGTAAGTGACTATCCTGGTCTTCACTGATCTTTGTGTGATCTCTACCCAGAGTAACCCGCTGCCCCGACTTCCTCTAGCTATTAGTCAAAATTATCAGGGTTTTTTTATTAAAAGGGAGTGCTTATCTTTTGCTCAGGTGTGGTTTCAGTGCGCGGGAACGCAACGCCCAGAGTAAAAGCTGCCCACCGAGCACAGCTCCCAGGGTGTTGAAAAGAAGATCATCAACATCTGAACGGCCGATTGCGAAGGTGTATTGGGTGATTTCAATACACAAGCTGGTGAGAAAGGCTAAGAGCGCTACAACCTTGAGGCTTGAACCGCGCGAGCAACGTCTCACCCCAGGGATCGGCTGACCCGCAGATGAGGAGACCGAGGTAGGAGGCGATGAAACCAAGGTAGGGGGTAGAAAGGCTGACCCCGCAGGTACAGAAGCTGACCCCGCAGGTAGAGAGGGTTGAAGTAAGAAGCACAGGAAAAAACCGAAGGGAAGGAAAAGGAGGGTGTTGCCGAAGTAGTCGAATGTAGCATCAAAAAGATTGAGGTTCCAGAGATCATCGAGGGGAATTGGTTTGATGGCTCGAACACGCTGATTCTCTGCAAGCCAAAGGCCGGGAACCTCAAAAAAGGTTTTCCCAACCGTAAACAGAAGAATAATGAAGCAAGAGAGGTAGAAGAGAAATCCCGCCAGCGGGTGCTGGAGAGGTTGCGGGTAAGGGGGCCGGTGAGAGTTACGCTCGGCGCTGTGACGCTGGGAGGAGCGCGACGAGGGATTAGTTGCCTGGAAGCATCGGTGAGAGCAGCGTGGCTGCTGTGATGTGGTGCGGGCTTGCTTCACACTCTCCCATTCTGCCCTCTCATTGCAACGAGCATGAAAGAACACGTCTCCACGCCCAGCACGAGGCTTTTGCGGTATCCCTATTACAGGAGTGTGTCGCCCGGCAGCAGGAACCTTGTGCAGCACCCGAATTGTGCGACACCCACACCGCGGGGGTTCTCAGCGGTTTACACCACCCCACAAGGGGCTATGGAACGTATGGTGAGGATATGAAACCGCTGTATTCAGTAAAAGAAGTCCGCGCAGGTGAACAACCTTTGCTTGATGCCCAGTGGGAACCGGACCAGCTTATGAGGCAGGCTGCGCGGGGCGTCGCAAAGGTAGCTCTTGACATCTTGAAACAGCAATCTCCGCTTGATTCTGACAACGCCCAGGAGGTTTTAGTTCTGGCGGGAGCAGGGGGTAATGGCGGTGATTCCCTCTTTGCTGGAAGTCACGTGGCTCAGAGCGGGTACCCGTGCCGGGCAATCCTCGTGGATTCTCACGGCAAGGTGCATCAGCCAGCACTGAAAGCTTTTACGGAGGCTGGCGGGAAAGTTCTTTCTGATTGGCAGGAACAGCTCTCCAGAGGGGAACTGTCTACGAGTTACACACTCATTATTGACGGCATCTTGGGTATAGGCGGACACGGCGGACTGAGGGAACCCGCTGCTACATTAGTGAAGTATGTTCACGGTTACGTCCTGGCTGTGGATATTCCCTCAGGTGTTTCTGCCGATACCGGAGTAGCGCATGACCCACACGTGACTGCAACCCGCACAGTAACCTTTGGTGGGCTGCGCTACGCTCACGCCCTCTCCCCGGAATGTGGGCACGTAGAGCTGTGCGATATTGGCCTGACCGGCACAGATAGCTCTCCTGCAGCACCTCCTCCCCAGGAGCGTCGCACCCTATCCCAAACACTTCCACCGAGCACCACCTTTTACCACCAGGCCTTACATACAGCCGGTTGGGAAAGCCTGGAACCAAAGGACACGGATAACAAGTACAGCGGTGGAGTAGTGGGAATATGCGCTGGTTCCGAGCGTTTCCCGGGTGCGGGAATTCTGGCGGCTACGGCAGCGGTTCGAGCCACGCCAGCTATGGTGCGCTACGTTGGTAACCTCCGGGACATGGTGGTGACCTCGGTGCCAGAAGTAGTGGTTTCCGCTCAAGTGGCTGAGACTGGACGGGTTCAGTGCTGGGTGGTGGGCCCAGGGCGCGGTACTGACTCGGTTGCCTTGTCTGAGTTCTTGGAGCTCCTGAATAGACCAGAACCGCTAGTTATTGATGCTGATGCGCTAACACTTCTTGCCCAATCACACGATGCTCAAAAGGCTCTCCAAGCACGGAATTCCTTTACTCTCTTAACTCCGCACGAAGGCGAATTCCAAAGGCTTCAAGCGCTTTCGGAGGATCGTCTTTCCAGCGTGCGCAACCTTGCACACCGCTATGGATGTTCAGTGTTGCTCAAAGGGCGCAGAACTATTGTTTCGGACGGCTCCCGAGTGGACGTGGTTAATGCTGAGTCCTCATGGGCAGCCACCCCAGGTTCCGGGGACGTCCTTGCGGGAATACTTGGTGCCTATATAGCGCGCGCAGCTGCCCAAAACATATCCCTTTACGACGCCGCTGTGCGCGCCGTTATTCTCCATGCGCGGGCTTCCTACGAGTCCGCAATCACTCCAGCAGGGGAAGCACCAACCTCAGCCTCACGCATTGCCGAAGCTATCCCTCTGGCAACGGCGAGGTTGTGTTCATACTGATTCTTCTCACTATCCAAATCTGCCCTGGAAGCTAAACTATGAAACTCAATAGCGTGTTGATGACCAGCTTTCCAGCCACCTGTGGATCATAATCTGGGCTTCCAACCCGGAGCATGCCGTTGATATCTGTGCAGAACTCCTTATCCTTGAGCTTCACAAGAAGGTTTTCAATCAGAAAGTCTTTGCGAGTCCCCTCAGGTCTATACGCCGGAAAAGCTTCCAATATTTTATTCGGATTAAGGTTCTGAACGGTGAGAGCAAGCCAGAGATCGTACAGATCACGCCCTTTCTTGCGCTGATAGAGAGCTCGAAGCTTTGTAGCCACAAGCTGCCTACCCACAAGAAGCGACTCTCTGGATTTTCCTGCGCAGTAGCCACAATTCTCATCATTTGTTCTACAAAGACCGTTGCCTCACCTAGGTTCAAGGCTGCTTCAGTATCCAAGAAAGCCGTGTATTAAACACGCTTCTGAAGCAAGATCTCAGCGGAAACAGACAGCACCGTCGCTGGGGAGAGCAGTGTGTTTTCCCTCACAACGAGCACCAAAGTGGTATCACTTTGATATTATGTTGGTACAGGATTACACGGTAATCTTCCCGCACTCCAGAAAGGACTGGTCACCATGAACACACTGGCGCCCAATGGGCCTGCCGCTCCACATACCGCACAACCTTCAGATAACGGCGTCGTCACGGAAAAAGAGCTCTGGCATCTTCACGGAAGTTCGGCAGCCTTGACGCTGCTTGGACTTGTTCTGGTCACAGCAGGCAGTATTGCCCTGGTGCCTCTCTCCATAAGTATTGGCGGTAAGGCCGCGTTCTGGGCGATCCCAGCGGGTGTGCTGTTTCCGATCGCAATCCTCTGCACCACAGGCTTCGACATTATTCAGCCAGGCCACACCCGAGTGGTGCAGTTCTTTGGCAAATACATAGGAACAATCCGCACCGATGGGCTGATCTTTACCTATCCCCTGACCGTGCGCCACAAGCTCTCGGTGAGGATTCACAACTTTGAAACCAACGAGCTCAAGATCAATGACGAAGACGGAAATCCCGTCACTGCAGCCGGCATCATTGTGTGGACTGTTGGCGATACCGCCCGCGCCACCTTTGCAGTCACCGATTACCAAGCCTTTATCAAGACCCAGGCCGAAGCCGCCCTTCGCCACGTTATCTCCACTCACCCCTACGATGAAGGCACCCGCACGGAGGTTGTCAGCCTCCGTGGCTCTACCGACGTCGTTAGTCAGGAGCTAGCTGACGAAGTTGCGGCGCGCGTTCAATCCGCGGGTCTTACGATTATTGAAGCTCGGATAAGCTCTTTGTCCTACGCTCCGGAAATTGCTCAGGCTATGCTCCAGCGCCAGCAAGCTGCTGCGGTGGTGGCAGCCCGTGGTCGCATTGTGGAAGGCGCGGTTTCTATGGTTCAGGACGCGCTTCAGCAGCTGGAAAACCAGGGAATTGTGGATCTTGATGAGGAACGGCGGGCAGCGATGGTCTCTAACCTCCTTGTGGTGCTGTGCTCTGACAACCATGTTTCACCAGTAGTGAATACAGGAACTCTCTACAACTAGAGTTTTCTAGGAATCAAAGCTGAGCAGAATCCATAGAGATTCTCAAGGAGATTTATGGCTAATCACCGAGTGTCCTCTGGCAGGCGTAAGACTCTGTCACTACGGCTGACGCCGGAGGTCTATGAGGGAGTTGCGCGGTGGGCGGCGGAGGATCTTCGATCCATTAACGCTCAAATAGAAATGCTGTTGCGCACCAGCCTGAAAAAGGCTGGGAGGCTACCTTCCCAGCAAGAGCAGGAAGACTCCTCAAGGAAAAACTCCTAAGAAACACCTGCTCTGGCTTATGAAGAGCAGGCATAAAAAAGTGCGCCCGGAGGGACTCGAACCCCCAACCTTCTGATCCGTAGTCAGATGCTCTATCCATTGAGCCACGGGCGCGCACGCTGCGGAGCAACGCAACGACTGTGTACTTTACCTCTCGGTACCAGATTCGCCAAAACTCCTGCTTAGGAGACAGAAACCAAATCCCTTCACCGCCTGAGCAGTGAAGGGATAATGGCGGAGATGACAGGATTTGAACCTGCGGCCCTCGTCAAAAGAGCAACTCATTAGCAGTGAGCCCCATTCGGCCTCTCTGGCACATCTCCAGTTCTCAACGCACTTGGCGCAGAACTTCTTATCACTGTACCTAGAAAATGTGCATCGAACAAAATTCCTTGTGAGTACTCTCAGAGGCATGACTCTTGACTCAGCGCGCTATCGCAGTGACATTGAACAAATCCCGCCATATGTCCCTGGCAAAAAGGTTGACGGCGCGCTCAAACTGGCCTCCAATGAAGCCAGCTTCCCCCCTATTACCGCTGTTCAAGAGGCAGCTCAAGCAGCTTTGCTGGGGGCAGATCGCTACCCAGATTTGATTTCTGGGAAACTCCGTGAGGCCCTTGCAGAGGAACTGAAAATCTCTGCGGAGCAGATTCTCATTGCTAATGGTTCCACCACTGTGGAGCAAATGTTAGCCAGACTGACCTGCCTGAGCCCTCAGGACGAGATTCTCTTCCCTTGGCGCAGCTTTGAGGCGTACCCCGTGTTTGCCAGGGTTGTTGGAGCACAGCCTCGTCCTATTCCCCTTAGCGACGCCGGTACTCATGACTTTGCAGCCATGAAAGCGGCTATCTCTGATAACACCAAACTCATTTTCCTGTGTAATCCCAATAATCCAACGGGCACCACCATGACAGAAGAGGAATTTGAGAGCTTCATGGCAGACGTTCCCGATAACGTTCTTGTGTGCCTTGATGAGGCGTACAGGGAGTATAACCGCGCAGAAAACCAGCCAGATTCCCGTCAGGCGGTGGACAAGTACCCCAACCTTGTTGTGGCCAGAACATTCTCCAAAGCCTATGGGCTAGCAGGGCTTCGGGTGGGCTACGTCTTTGGCAACGCGGACATCATCAACCACCTTCAACGGGTTCAGGAGCCTTTCAATGTCAATATCATTGGGCAAGCTGCGGCCCTAGCGGCACTTGAACATTCCGAGGAAATCCTCGCCCACACAGAAGAAGTGATAGCTCAACGAAATCGCGTTGCCGACGCTATTGGCGTGGCTCACTCCCAAGCTAACTTCATCTGGATTCCTACAGAGCATTCTCAGGACATTGCCCAGCAGTGTCTTCAGGCAGGGGTTGTGGTACGGGCATTCCCCGAGGGTGTTCGCATCACTATTACCAATGAGAAGGAGATGGATATGCTCCTTCACGCCTGGAAACACGTTGACCGCACACTCTATTAATGAAAAGCATTTTTCTTTTATAAAATGGCGGCATTTCTGTCTGGTCAAAAGAAATACATTGCGCACAGCAAGCAGGGGCAAAAACTCTGCTACACGCTCCCTAACCTGCCGTTTCTCGCTATGCGCAGAGCGTGACCTCTAATGTATGTAAAGTCTTTTATATGACCAAGAAACAAACCCGAACCGGCCGAATTGCCGTGGCCGTTGTCCTGATTTTTGTTGCCTTAGGCATCATGGGTCTCGGTGGGCCAACTTTCGGGAAAATATCTGAAGTATCCTCTAATGACCAATTAACATTTCTTCCCGCTTCTGCTGAATCCACTCTAGCCAGCAAGGAACAGCAGAACTTTTCAGATTCAGATCAGATTCCCGCCTTCATCGTTGCGGAGTTTAGCCAATCACAACCAGACATGGCAGCTCTCGGTGCCGCCACCTCAGCTATCAAAGAACAGACTGGGGGTGAGGTTGTAGGCCCCATTCTCTCCGAGGATAAACAAGCAGTGGAGTACATCGCCTATGTCAACGGGGATGACCAAGTTGCGTCTCTCCGCCAATGGCTCAGCGATGACTCACCGCTACCTGGCTCTGAGGTTCACGTGGCCGGCCCAGCTGGGATTGCAGCGGACTTATCGGAGTCTTTCGCCGGTATTGATGGCATTTTGCTCTTAGTTGCCTTGGTGGCTGTCTTTATCATCCTGATATTGGTGTATCGCTCAGTTCTTCTCCCCATCATGGTGTTACTGACGTCCATCACAGCTCTGTGTGCAGCCATTGTGGCGGTGTACTGGATGGCGAAGTGGGGGTGGATTAGCCTCAATGGTCAGGCTCAAGGAATTTTGTCCATCCTTGTCATTGGCGCCAGCACAGATTACGGGCTGCTTCTTTCAGCACGCTACCGCGAAGAACTCATCAGAACTGAGAGTGTCCATGACGCCATTCAGGCTTCCGTGAAGGGCTCATTCGGCGCCATCACTGCCTCAGCCGCAACAGTGGCCATTGCCCTTTTGTGCTTACTGTTCTCAGATCTCAACTCTAATAGCGCTCTGGGCCCCATCGGTGCCGTAGGCATTTTCCTGTCCTGGGCAGCGGCCTTAACCGTCCTCCCCAGCTTCCTCACTGTGGGAGGGCGCGCGGCTTTCTGGCCAGCTCGGCCGAGCTATAACCCGGAAGCCCCTGAGGCGTCTGGGCACGCTGTGTGGCACAAGGTGGCAAACTTTGTGTCTCAGCGTCCCCGTGCTGTCTGGATTGGAACAGTCATTATTCTCCTGATTGGTGCGGCTTTCGCCCCAACCCTCAACCCCTCTGGGGTATCTACTCAAGACACCATCCTTGGTGACACCGATACCAAAGCCGGACAGGAGATTATTGATAAGCACTTCGCGGCAGGGTCTTCTTCACCTACCACAGTTTTTGCCAACCAAGCAGATCTTCCAGAGATTAAGAAGGCTGTCGAAGAACTGCCTGGAGTGATCTCTGCAGATCAAATGGGAACCATAGGACCTTTAAGCTCACCTATCCCCGGAAACAAACCGCTGATTGTCGATGGACGCGGATACTTCCAGGTCACACTGAATTCCGAGGGTGAGTCAGAGGAAGCTCGGGATACCGTGGTGCAGATGCGCGAAATCCTGCATTCACAGTTTGATGAGGTTCTTGTGGGTGGTGAAACTGCCACCACACAAGACACGGTGACCACAAACCAGCGAGATTTGAAGGTCATTATCCCCTTGGTTCTCCTTGTGGTGTGGGCAATTCTTATTGTTTTGCTCCGCTCTCTGCTGCTGCCTACCCTTCTTATGGCAGCCACGGTGCTCTCCTTTGGAACGGCGATGGGTGTTTCCGCGCTGGTCTTCCACAAGATTATGGACTTCCAGTCCCTCGATCCAGCAGTACCTCTCTACGGGTTCGTGTTCCTCGTTGCTCTGGGCATTGATTACACTATCTTCCTGATGACGCGCGCTCGGGAAGAGGCTCTCAGTTCCGGCACAAAGAAGGGGTTGCTCTCGGCGCTGATTGTCACAGGTGGGGTGATTACCTCTGCCGGTGTGGTGCTGGCCGCAACCTTCGCAGCTCTGGTTGTTATTCCGCTGGCCTTCATGCTCCAGCTTGCGTTCATCGTTACCTTCGGAGTGTTGGTGGACACTCTGGTGGTACGCACATTGCTCATCCCAGGATTGGTTCTTGACATTGGGCCTACGGTCTGGTGGCCAAAACGTCTGGCAGGAGACAAGGAACCGGCTACTGCTGAGTGAGCTCCGGGGTATCGTCCGCCTCTTCTTTGGGGCGGTACCTCATCGTAGGAAGTTCTAGCTCCCGGACACTGTGTCCGCGGGGCTTCACCCGGAAGTATTTATATTCCAGCACGGAGGTATCTCCAGAGGAGAGATCCTCGACGAACTCATCTTTGTCCTGGGGAAGTGGGAAGAAGAACCCTCGATTGGAATGCACGTAGTTGTGATTCCAGCACACCAGGGCAAGAAGCGGACTTGCCTTGTACTGTGCGGAAATATCTGCCTCAAGGGCAGAAATGAAGGCCGTCACTTCCTCGGGCGCAAGAGACATTCGAGCCGCATACTCATGGACGTCGCACAGTTTGAGAGGGTGATCTGTGTTTTCCGCAAGGAATTCCCAGGTGGACACCAAACGCTGCGCGGCAAGCCAGAGTGGTAGTTCTGAATCCTCAATGAAATTGCCGTCTGTATCAATCTTCCACAGTTTGATGTATCCAATGTGGCTGACTGTAATCCACGCCAAATACTCAGATTCGGCGGCAGCCTGAGCGCGCAACCATGTTCCGTAATAATTCAGAACCCACTGGTCAATGTCCGAAGGCACGACACCTGTAGAAGAACCTGTAGAAGAAGATGTCGCAGCAGTAGATGTGGCAGCTGCCGAACCCGTGGTCACGCCAGTACTTATCTCAGGGGCTGCACCCGACACTGAGCCGACTGGCTGGGAAGCAGCCGGGGAGGATCCAGAGACGAAATCCCGAGAATCGCTCAACTCTTGATCCTCCTTTCTTGATTGTCCGTCCCATTGTAGAACCACAGGTGGATAGCACTCTAGCTGCTGGGCTTGTTGCTGGGTGCAGTAAGATGAAACACCAGCTAAGGAAGCACAAGCTTATGAAACACCAGAGTACCCAGGTATATCGCGGTTGCAGAGCGTGAGCAGGCGTATGTTCCTGTAGCTGGTAGCCCACACTGAGGAGAAGATCATGATTGCCCAGGCCATTCAGAAGATCGTTCGGAAGCAGGATTTGTCCTACGATGAGGCCTACACCGTGATGGATGAAATTATGAGTGGGAAATCCACACCCACCCAAAATGCCGCCTATTTGGCTGCACTGTCCACCAAGTCCACGCACTCCGAAACCATTGAAGAGATTATGGGCTCCGCAGACGCTATGCGCGCCCATGCCGCACCTGTTCTTCACCCCGGTATGGAAGTCCTGGAAATTGTGGGTACTGGCGGAGATCACTCCAATACCTTCAACATTTCCTCAACAGCCATGATTGTGGCTGCGGCCGCAGGTGTGAAAGTGGCAAAGCACGGCAATGCAGCGGCCACCTCGAAATCCGGCGCCTCCGATATGCTCGCAGCACTGGGTGTGAACATTGATCTAGGCCCCGAGGCTGCTCGCATGATGCTAGAGCAGGTGGGCATTACTTTCTTATGGGCTCAGCACTACCACACCTCTATGAAATACGTGGGGAAGCTACGCACTGAGCTGGGTTTCCGCACAGTGTTCAACATTTTGGGCCCTCTCACCAATCCCGCCAAGCCGGAGTTCTTTGTGCTGGGAGTCTACTCAGACCATCTTCTCCAACCCCTTGCTCAGGTTCTCTCCCACCAGGGTGTGCGTAAGGGAATGGTGGTTTTCGGCCAGGACGTCATGGACGAGATTTCAGCCTGCGCTCCCACGTCGGTGTGCGAAATCAACAACGGCTTCTTCCGTAACTATGAGATTTGTCCAGAAGACTTTGGCTTCGCCCGGGCACATATTGAGGATCTTCGCGGCGGCACACCAGAGGAGAATGCGCAAATCACCAGGGACATCTTGGAGGGGAAGGACAAGGGGCCACGTCGCACCGCCGTGCTTCTCAACGCCGGAGCAACCATCTACTGTGCAGAAATAGCTCCCACCCTCAACGACGCCGTGGCGCTGGCCGGTGAGCTCATTGATAACGGTGCAACGGCCAGGAAGCTCACTGAGTTCATTGAAAAGTCGCAGGAGATTGGGCGTATCGCTGAGTAGGCCCATAGCTGACTAGCCGGTCAGAACACGTAGCCCCCCTGGATATTTGGCCCCACCCATGCGCGGAGACGGAGGGATTTGAACCCTCGGATGGTTTCCCATCGCCGGTTTTCAAGACCGGTGCATTCGGCCGCTCTGCCACGTCTCCTTGCTGACATCTCAATGGACTCAGAGTTCGGATTTCCCCGAAAACTGGTCTGGTGAGTGCGCAGCGCTCTACATAATAGCCCATGAGCCAGGTCTCCTAATAGTTGGCCCACTTCGTGCCACGATGCGCTCAAAGCTCCACGCTATAATCCGCTGTCATGCGAAAAGTGTGGAACTTCGTTCTTCAAAGCGCGGCCACTGCCGTGGGGCTTTTTATTGTTACTGTGCTCTTCGGAGACAAGGTACAGGTGGACATCCCCTCCACCCCTCTCTTCGCTGACGGCCAGTATGATGTCTACATTGTTTTCCTTGCTCTTGCCGCCATTCTGGTAGCCGTCAACCTAATCCTGGGCCCCATCATTCGCACCATTGGTCTGCCACTCACCATCACCACCCTCGGTTTGGCGTCCTTCCTGTTCAACGCTGTTCTCTTCCTCCTTGCCGCCACTATTTCTGAGAAGCTCGGCCTGGGTTTGCACGTAGCCAGTTTCTCCGCAGCACTCTGGGCATCCGTCGTCATCTCCATTGTCATAACTCTTCTTTCCCCCGTCACCAAGATATTGCGCTTCTAATCCAGGCCTCAGAAGCACAATCCACGTAGTCTCAAAGCCATGCGTGCAATTACTCTTCACAATCCGGATGATCCCCGCTCGCTCGTCCTTAGCGAAGTACCTGATCCACAGCTGACCCCTGGGGAAGTGCTGGTCAAAGTCCATACCGCCGGAGTTAATCGCGGTGATCTTATGCAAGCTGCCGGAAAGTATCCGGCACCCCCCGGGTACCCGGATCTGCTGGGGTTGGAGTGCGCCGGAGAAATTGTGGATGCCGGGGATACGGGGCGTCGAGTAGGGGAAAAAGTGTGTTGCCTCATCGCCTCAGGAGGATACGCAGAGTACGTGGCGGTTCCAGAAGGGCAGCTGGCCCCCATTCCGGAAGGCTTTGGATGGGTTGAAGCCGGTGCCATTGCGGAGGTGGCCTGTACGGTTTGGTTCAATCTGGGAATGCTCACCGGCTTTGAGTCTGGAGCACAGGGCACAACAGTCCTCATTCACGGAGGCAGTTCCGGCATTGGCTCTATGGCTATCCAGGTTATGAAAGCACTCGGCGCCACTGTGGCCGTCACAGCTGGAACCCAGGAGAAGCTGGAGTACTGCGAGAAACTGGGCGCTGACATCCTCATCAACTACCGCAAGGAAAAGTTTGCGGACATTCTCAAGAACAAGTGCGACGCCGTCTTGGACATCATCGGCGCCCCCTACCTGGAAGACAATGTGCGCTGCCTGGCGCGCGACGGTCACCTCATCATGATTGCCATGCAGGGTGGGAGTGAACCTACACAGCTTTCCATTGCTCGCGCCTTCGCCAAACGCGCTACCCTGCACTTTTCCACTTTGCGGGCGCGTCCCGTTGCTGAAAAGGCGCGGATTGTGGCCAGCACCGTGGAGCACGTGTGGCCCCTCCTATCTGATGGAACCATCAGCCCCTCGGTGTCCGCCACTTTCCCACTTGCCGACGCCGCTTCTGCCCATGAGACACTGGACAGCGGACGCTACACCGGGAAAATTGTGCTTACTGTGGCTGACTGAGCCCGCGGTAGGCACAGGTGCTCACCACGGGCGTCGGCTAGGCCAGCGATGCCACCGCACGCACAAGTTGGCGAATATCACTCTCCGTGTTGAAAGGAGAAAGCCCCACCGTCACAGCCCCACCAATCTCGTCCATACCCATATCTCGCAGGAGCGGTGTTTCGGCGGTCAATGTGGTAACCACATGATTGTCAATCAAACGCCTATACACCGTCTGAGCCGGAACTCCGCGAACACCAAAGGTCACACGCGCAATACGGTCTTTGACTCCCCCATCTGCAGCTTCTCCACTGACCCCCATGATGTGAACCTCTGACAGTGTGCCCAGGTAATACAGCAAATCAGCGTTGAGCGTATCCATATGGCTCTGGAGCTCAGCCATCGCCTCTGGTAGACGATGCCTGCGGGTTCCGTGATGCAGGCCAATATCTGCAAGGTGATCCACCACCGCAGTAGCCCCTGCCGCAAGCGCAGGAGACACAGGGTTAGCCAGCTTTTCCGCACCATGAGGGGCGTCGTCAAGGGGAAAAACAAGGCGGTCAAACATCTGCTCTGTGCGGAAAACCAAGGCAGCTAACTGTGGGCCGCCCAATTCTGACACATCCACAGCAAGAATGTCAGCATCCCACTGCTGAGCCTCAAGAACCCGATACGCCGCATAGGAAGAGGCATCCACCAGAACCCACGCACGGGACTGAGCATGAACCTTGTTCACAATTTCGGCAACAGGCGCAACAGTCCCAAGCTGATTGTGGGCAGCAGAAAACGCCACCAGGCGGGTAGAGCCATCAACAAGGTTGTCATATTGAAAGCTGGGAAGTGCCCCTGTGGCAAGATCCGGCTGTGCCCAGCGAGTTTCTGCTACATCCAGCAAAGCGCTGGAAAGAAAAGGAGAATCCAGACGGCTAAGCACCACTGAAGAATGACGCAACACCTTGGACATAGCCTGTCCTAGCTGGCGATACAGTGACGGCAGACTAGGCCCCAAAACCACGCACTGAGGCTGGGAGCCTGTGAGATCCGCGATAGCTCGACGAGCCCCGGCAAGATATTCCGTGGCGCGGATCTGACCTGGAATTGCGTTTCGGGAGTGGAAACCTCCACCGTCAGACTCAGCCTCTACCATTTGGGAGGCGGTACGGAAAGAACGATTCACCGCAGACGCCACAGACTCTGGGATTTGAGGAAAGGAGGATGCGTTGAGGTAGCACCAGCCGTCTCCCAGTGAAGAGTACAAGCCGCGCACCTGGGCAACGTCAAAGCTCATGAGGGCCGGTCCTTTCCGCTGAGTCTGCTGAGACTACATCCACTGTTTTCTCTGCTCTCAGCAGGATGTCCTTCGTACTGATGGGAGAAGATTCCGTGCTCGTTTTATAGCACGGTGGGATGGATTCTTTAATCCTACTGCGGTAACAGTCCAGCGAAGCACTCGAGCCACTAGGGTTAATGGGGTGCAGTCAAAACAGGAAATGAGTGCGGATCTGGAGCGCATGATCGCCCACACGGAAGAAGCCGTGGCACCGTCTCGCTCAAGAACCCTTGCTGCGGCGTGGAATGACCTGGTTCGGGGTTTCCAGCAGCATGAGCTGTGGCTCCAGCTAGGGTGGCAGGACATTAAACAGCGCTATCGTCGCTCCGTGTTAGGTCCTCTCTGGATCACTATTGCCACGGGTGTGATGGCCTTGGCTTTGGGGTTGCTCTATTCGGTACTGTTTGAAATTCCCGTCGCAGAGTTTCTCCCCCACATCACCGTGGGACTCATCATGTGGGGATTTATTGCTGGCTGCATCCAAGAAGGATCTCACGTTTTCATAGACAATGAGGGGCTTATCAAACAGCTTCCCTCCGCCCTGTCTGTCCACGTCTACCGCCTGGTTTGGCGGCAAACTCTTTTCCTGGCTCACAACATGGTGATTTGGGTGATCCTCATGTTAGTGTATCCACGCCACTTGGGCTGGAACTTACTTCTGGCCATTCCAGCGTTGTTCCTGCTGATTCTCAACGGAGTATGGGTGGCAATGTTCTTTGGGATTGTATCCACCAGGTTCAGGGACATCAGCCCTCTTCTCGACTCCCTGGTTCAACTACTCTTCTACATCACCCCGATTGTGTGGATGACGAGCACCCTGACCTCCCAAGGGGGCGCAGTGGCGTCGCGTGCGCGTTTGGCGGAGCTCAATCCCCTCTATCACTACATGGAAGTGGTTCGCGCGCCTCTCATTGGGGCTCCACTGCCCACCTATCACTGGTGGGTGGTGTGCGGTTTCACTGTGGTTGGTCTGCTCTTGGCTCTTGGAGCCATGCGACAGTGGCGCTACCGAGTCAGCTACTGGGTCTAGGAGGTTCTTATGGTTTCCATCGACACATATGACGCCTGTGTGGACTTTCCCATTTTCGACGCCAAGTCTCGGTCTTTGAAGAAGGCAGTGCTGGGTGCTGCTGGGGGCGTTATCGGGAAAAACTCCAAGAACACTGTGGTTGTAGAGGCGCTCAAGAACATTAATCTCCACCTGGAAGAGGGAGATCGTGTAGGGCTGGTGGGGCACAATGGTGCCGGGAAGTCCACCCTGTTACGCCTTCTTTCGGGGATCTACGAGCCAACCCGCGGCTCTGCCGTTGTCCGAGGACGTGTGGCACCTGTTTTTGACCTGGGTGTGGGAATGGACCCGGAAATCTCTGGCTATGAAAACATCATCATCCGTGGTCTTTTCCTCGGGCAAACTCGCCGCCAGATGAAACAAAAAATGGATGAGATTGCCGAGTTTTCCGAGCTTGGGGATTACCTCAGTATGCCGCTTCGTACATATTCCACGGGTATGCGGGTGCGCCTGGCCCTCGGTGTGGTCACCTCCATTGAGCCAGAGATTCTCCTACTTGACGAAGGCATTGGTGCAGTGGACGCCGCGTTTATGGCGAAAGCTCGGGACCGGCTTCAGAACCTGGTGGAGCGCTCTGGAATTCTGGTGTTTGCCTCCCACTCCAACGAATTTCTGGCCCAGTTATGTACCACGGCATTGTGGATTGACCACGGGGAGATTCGGAAAGCCGGACTGGTAGATGATGTGGTGGAGTCCTATGAAGGACCTGAGGCCGCCAATCACGTACGGCGCATCCTTAACGACGTCCACGGGAGCAGTGTTCTCAGCACACCGATTACTGAGGGCGAGGCTGACGGCAACCCTGAGGAGAAAGCCAACCGGGAGGGCGACAGTAAGCCTGAAGGCACCACTAAGACTGAGAGCCAATAACTCCTCACCAAGAGACACGCCTGCAGGAAGCTGTGCCAGAATGTCGTTATGCCGTTTAGCCCCACTGACAGAGATCACGCTCTTATTGCGGCGGTGATTGTCACCCACCACCGCGCAGATCTTCTCAAACACTCCCTTGAGATAGTCTGCTCCCAAACTCGCCCAGTGACCTGGGTGATTGTGGTGGATAACGGTGATGAGCCTGCGGTCAAGGAACTCCTTGACTCCTGTGCTGGTGACCGAGCAGTGTATCTTCCCTCCCAGTACAATCTGGGCGGAGCAGGTGGTTTTGCCTACGGTTTTCTCACTGCCCTGGCCCTTGGGGCGCAGGCCGTTTGGTGCGCTGATGACGACGGCCGCCCGGAGAACGAGGAGGTTCTAGCCACCTTGCTGGACACAGCAATCCGGTATGAGCTGGATGAGGTATCCCCGGTGGTGGCAAATCTAGAGGAACCAGATCGTCTGGCCTTTCCCCTGCGCAGAGGATTGGAGTGGCGCCACTTTCGCAGTGAACTGATTGATTCTAAGAATCCAGAGGACACTCTCCTTCCGGGAATTGCCAGCCTATTTAATGGGGCACTCTTTTCCCGCCTGGCTCTTGAACGCCTTGGCGTGCCAGATCTTCGGCTGTTCATTCGGGGCGATGAGGTGGAGTACCACAGGCGTTTGACTCGCTCAGGATTACGGTTCGGGACCTGTCTCACCACGGCCTATCTTCACCCAGATGGTTCCGATGAATTCAAGCCCATCCTGGGCGGGAAGATGCACACCCAGTATCCGGACAATGAGGTTAAACGCTTCTTCACCTACCGCAACCGTGGCTACCTTATGAACCAACCCGGTATGCGTCATCTCCTTCCCCAGGAGTACCTCCGATTTGCCTGGTTCTTCCTCGCTCAACAAAAAGATCCCCAGGGCTTCTTACAGTGGCTTAAGCTGCATCGCCTTGGACGTAAAGAACGGTTTAACCGGCCATAGCAGCTTATATCCGTATTACTATCCCCCTTGTTTTGGATATAGACAGTATATGGACGCTCTTGGAAGAACGGTTTACGTAAAGTCATAGGTGTGCAAAAAGATGAATAATTGAGGGAATTCTCCTACGCTTATCGCTTGAAGATAAACAGACGCTGCACGAAGAAGTTAATAACAGTGGCAGTTCCCTGAGCTATCACATAGGCCACGGCAATAGCCACACCAGCAGAAAGCCCGAGGTTGAGCCCTATATGCTGACACAGCGCCTGTAATCCGATATTAACGAAATAGGTAATGCTGTAAAGAATAGCCACCTGACCAGCATTTTTCCATGATTTCTCAGCACCAAAAGTCCACCGTCGGTTAATCACATACGCCACTGTGGTACCAACAATAAACCCGATAGTGCGGGCTACATACACGTTGTAGCCGAAGAACAGCTGGAGAATCTCGGTAAGGGCAATATCCGGAATCGCAGAGATAAGACCACTAATAATAAAGCGATAGGCCTGGGTAAAAAGGTCCCCTCGGTGCGCGGTCTGAGGATTGTGCAGTGAGCTCTCGGACATGAAGTGACACTCTACTTACTTAACAGGCCCAATGGTGCTGTTGGTACCGGCATAGGACGAAGTTCCGCGCCGGACTCCTCCTGCAAGTACTTCCGAGAGCGTCGCTGGGATTCCATCACCGTCCACTGCTGCACCAGCTCCGCCACAGCCATCGCATAGGACCACGCTCTCCGCGCTTCCGGCTCCCCACTAAAAGACAGCGCCAACTCCTCCGGATCAGGCCTCACCACGTCTTCTATCCGCAGAGCAGTCAGAGATGGGTTTTTCTCCACCTGAGCCTTCACCACCTCCCGGAGACGCACCACTTCCTGATGACAAGCATCAACAATCATCTCCAGGCTGGTAGTTGGCACTCCAACCACCGCGTCTTCCGCTGAGACAGGAAGAAGAACGGCG
This sequence comes from Actinomycetes bacterium, assembly GCA_023432405.1. Taxonomy (GTDB): domain Bacteria; phylum Actinomycetota; class Actinomycetes; order Mycobacteriales; family Mycobacteriaceae; genus Corynebacterium. The sequence goes on from JAEYUQ010000003.1 coordinate 37,525, forward strand.
TCGTTCAGGAGAGACGTGGGGTCCTCCACCTTCCAGGCTCCCGTCATGATTGCCCCGAAAGAAGATGCCGGAGTGACTTGAACGTGCCAGATAATAGAGCCGTCTCGAACAGCTATGCGTGAGGGCTGATCCCCGCTCACTGGGCTGAAACCTCGCTGAGTCCGAAGAGCACGGCCCCAGCAAGAAGGCCCAGGAGAGTGTTAGGGCGCTTCACTCCCTTTGTGGCTAGGAAGCGCGTAAAGCGACTCCGCAACTTAAACTCCACCACAGACAGGACAACGGAACCCAGAATTAACCCCAGAATAATGGCCCACGTCCGAAGCGGAGAACCTTCGGTAAGCGCAGCGCCACCGCCCGCTTCATCAGCCTGGTGCTCACGCTCTGCGGCCTCCAAATTTTGCTTTATGCGCTCCATAATGACCTCGGGGTCATTACTAGGATCGTCATCCTGCATATTAAGGTACGCCACTGCGGCCAACGCACCCGTGGTAACGAGAGAGTTGATAACCGCCCGCTGAACCCAGGAAGGAACATAGTCTGGAAGCGCAACACAAAACGTAATCAACCCGGCCTGCACCAGGCGGCCAGCTCGTGTGTCATCCAAAGAATTCAGATCAGAAAGCGGCTGTGACGGCGCGCTGGTAGAAGCAGCATCATTCATGCCGCTTATTGTAGCCGTGGTCTTCCTCCTCAACCCTGTCCAAACTCAGACTCCCTGCAACCAGTACCGTGGACTGTATGTTTGGACTGTGGAATAAGCGCAAGCCTGGAGCAGAGCCCACCGAGCAACTAGGCGGGGTGGATAGTTCCAAGGCCACATACATTGCTGCGGAACACACCCAGCTTCCCCTCAGCAACTATATGTTGCGTCTGCTTGCACAGGAATTACCGTTTGTCCCCAGCGAAGAGAGATCCCGCATCTATCACATCCTGAATGCCTACGAGGGGCCTACTATCACATCGCAGGAAGAACTTCCTGCAGAAATCCGAACGATCCTCGATTTATAATTCCTTAGCCCCGTAGCAGGTGGGTAAACTCAGATTACATGGATTTAACCACGACAAAGCGCTCTCTGCACGGGTGGGGACGCACAGCTCCGTCCACTGCTGAGGTGCTTGTTCCTCATGATGTTGAAGAGATCATTGCTGCGGTCAAGCAGGTAGCAGACCGCAATTCCGAGCTCCCTGAAGCTCAGCGGCGAGGTGTTATTGCTCGCGGTCTCGGCCGTTCCTATGGCGACGTCGCTCAAAACGGCGGGGGCCTAGTCATAGACATGAGCCAGTTCAACCATATCCACTCCATTGATCCTGACAGCGGAATCGTGGACGTGGACGCCGGAGTTTCTCTCGATCAACTGATGAAAGCCGCTCTCCCCTATGGTCTGTGGGTTCCAGTTCTTCCGGGAACTCGTCAGGTTACTATCGGAGGCGCTATCGGCCCGGATATTCACGGGAAGAACCACCACTCGGCGGGGTCTTTCGGAAACCATGTGCGTTCTATGGAACTGCTGGTAGCCGATGGCAGGGTACTTCATCTGGAACCAGAAGGCTCCCCCGATGATCCAGACGGAACCCTCTTCTGGGCGGTTGTGGGCGGCATGGGGCTTCTGGGGATTGTGCTGCGCGCCACCATTGAGATGACAAAAACCGAGACAGCATACTTCATTGCGGACACTGATCGCACAGACACCTTGGATGAAACCATCGCCTTCCACTCCGATGGTTCCGAAGTGAATTACACCTATTCCTCAGCCTGGTTTGATGTGATTAGTCCTGAACCGAAACTGGGACGGGCCACTATTTCTCGCGGCTCCCTGGCCACACTTGCGCAGCTGGAAGAATACGCACCCAAGCTGGCCAAAGATCCGCTGAAGTTCAACGCCCCTCAGCTCATGAAAGTGCCAGATGTTTTCCCCTCCTGGACTATGAACAAGCTGACACTGTCTGCCATTGGGGAGGCCTACTATCTCATGGGCGCTCCCTCACGCAACAAGATTAAGAACCTCACCCAGTTCTATCAGCCTCTGGATCTCATTGGGGAATGGAACCGTGGCTATGGTTCCAAGGGATTCCTCCAGTATCAGTTTGTGGTTCCCACAGAAGCAGTAGAGCCTTTCAAAGACATCATTAAAAGTATGCAGCAATCTGGGCATTATTCAGCTCTCAATGTGTTCAAGCTCTTCGGACCAGGTAACCGCGCTCCGCTGTCTTACCCCATGCCGGGATGGAATGTCTGCGTTGACTTCCCCATCCGCCCTGGTCTGGGAGATTTCCTCGACCAGCTAGACCGTCGCGTTCTTGAATTTGGCGGGCGTCTCTACCTGGCCAAGGAATCCCGTACCTCTGCTGAAACCTTCCATAAGATGTACCCACAGCTGGAGGGTTGGCTCAAGACGCGCCATGAGATTGACCCCTGCGGAGTTTTTGCCTCCGATATGTCACGGCGCCTTGAACTCCAGTAACCACTCCCCTAGGAAGGATTAAAACATCATGATGAATGCAACTGGTCAGGCTCAAAACATTCTCCTGTTGGGCGGAACCTCTGAAATAGGGCTGGCTATTGTCACCGAATTCCTCAAGAAAGGCACCGCACGAGTTACCCTGGCTGCACGAACAGACTCCCCTCGGGTAGACGCGGCCGTCGCCAAGGTACAAACAGCTGGTGCCAGTGAGGTTGAGGTTCTGGACTTTGATGCCACTGATTTCGCCTCCCATCCTCAAGCCATTGACCAGGCTTTTAGTACTGGGGACGTGGATGTGGCCATCGTGGCCTTCGGCGTTCTGGGAGATCAAGAAGAACTGTGGCAGAACCAAGAAAAGGCCGTGGCGGCGGCACAAATCAACTACACGGGAGCTGTCTCCGTGGGTGTACTCCTTGGGCAACACTTCAAAGCTCAAGGTCATGGACAGATCATTGCTCTGTCCTCTGTGGCCGGTGTCAAGGTTCGCCGTTCCAATTTTGTGTACGGCTCCAGCAAAGCTGGACTGGATGGTTTCTACACGCAACTAGGTGAAGCCCTCACTGACGACGGCGTTCAGGTTCTGGTTGTGCGCCCCGGACAGGTTCGCACCAAGATGAGCGCGGATGTTAAAGAAGCCCCGCTGACGGTAAACCCGGAGGACGTTGCCACTGCTGTGGTGGCGGCGGTGGCCAACAAGAAAACGCACATCTTTGTTCACCCTCTCTTCCGCTATGTGATGGTTGCACTCCAGCACATTCCTTCTTTTATCCTGCGGAAACTTCCAATCTAGGACTACTTTCCTAGGACTGCTTTCCGAGAAGAATCAGACAGAAGTTGTCCCAAAGCACTGTGAGAAGATGTGATTCATGACTACCACCTCTGCTCAGCAAGGATTGCTGCCCGCACCTGTGCAGGAGTCCAGCTCAGACATCGGAGATTTTGAAAGTTACAGCGCAGATTTGCTGTCCCGGCGCGCCACAGTACTAGCTGTTATCGCTGCAGCTGTGGGTTCTGGGATTTACGTGTTTGCTCTGTGGGCTGTTTTCAAGCAAATCAGTTTCCCAGCCTTCAACACTTCGATGGTAACCCGGGCACTGTCCACCGTTGGGACAACTCTCATCCTGGTTCTGGTAGCTATTCTGGTCATGCTCTGGGCACGAGATGAGGCCCGAGCAGAGCTCCAGCGTATTCACGCGCGGGAAGCAGGTGCCTCTATTGAAGAGGTGGCAGCAATTCCCACCACCCATCCGCGCTGGCGGGTCTGGGTCACATACATCACCCATTATTTAGCTGCACCCACCCTGGTGATGACGGCCATTGGGCTTCCGCTTGCTAGCACCCGCCTGTGGTTAGACGGTGTTCAGGTGGACCAGTCCTTCCGAATGACCTACTTAACGCGCATGGCGGATGGTATCGGACTGTCCGATATGTTCTACATTGACCTTCCCAGCTTCTATCCCGCTGGGTGGTTTTGGTTAGCAGGCCGCTTTGCCAACCTCACCGGAATGGAAGGCTGGGAGGCTTTTCAGCCGTTCGCCCTCATCACCCTGGGCGTGGCCGGCTCTATCCTAGTTCCGATTTGGCAACGCTTAACCGGATCCTTGAGCACTGCCACTGGGATTTCCTTAGTCACTACAGGAGTATCTCTCGTTGTCCTGCTCGTTGAGCCTTACTCTGCTGCGGTGGCCATGCTGTCTCCTGCTGGAGTGATAGCCGCCTACAAAGCTCTTCGGGGTTCTCGATTTTCACTAGCGCCGGCCATTCTTTTTTTTGGTATTTCGGCTACTTTTTACACACTCTGTACGGGGGTTCTCGCATTAAGCGTGATAGTTCTAGCCATTATTCTGAGTGTTTCTCGTCGATCTTGGATTCCAATCCTCCGGCTGTTCATCATAGGCATCGGATCTGGTCTTATCGCTCTCCTCGTATGGGGCCCGTATCTGTGGGCTCTTCTGACGGGTTCTCCTACAGGCACCACCTCGGCTGTTCACTATCTTCCAGCTAAGGGAGCTGTTCTTCCGACACCTTTCTTTTCCCTATCCCTGATAGGGATACTGTGCATGGTGGGATTGATTTTCCTCGTGGTGCGCTACAAACAGCCAGAACTTAATGCGCTCACTATCACCATCGTAGTGATCTATATCTGGTGTTTGGCCTCTATGCTCGCATCCCTAGCGGGAACCTCCCTGTTGGGCTTTCGCCTAGAACAACTCATCACTATCTTCTTTTCCACTGCGGGTGTTATATGCCTGGCACAGCTGCGTATAAGCGGCATCCAAAAACTCTATCCTTCCGTGGTGAAACCGGAAATCTCTCGCCTTGTAACGATTACTATGGTGATTTTGCTGACGGCTAGCGGTATTCACTACGCCACTCATCTCCCGGAAAAGAATGAACGGTATCTGGAACACGCCTATCAAAACACCGACGGGTTCGGGGAGCGAGGAGATCAGCGAGCTCCTGATGCAGCCCAGTTCTATGCACAGATTGATGAGCACATTCAATCTTTAGGGTACGTTCCCAGCGATACCGTAGTTCTCACTGATGAAAACGCATTTATGTCCTATAAGCCTTACTACGGATTCCAAGCATTTACTGGCCACTACGCCAACCCTCTGGGACAGTACGAAGATCGCGCTTTAGCCCTAACTTCACTTGCTGAAAATTCCTGGACAAAGCTCAGTTCTCCGCAGAGTTTCCAGGAAGCTCTAGATACCCTCCCGTGGCGCGCTCCAGACGTTTTCATCATGCGCGGAGCTTATAATGCACAACAACCTGGTTGGAAATACACCATTGCTGAGGATATTTTCCCATCCGAACCGAATATCCACTTCAAAGGTATATTCTTCAACCCTGAATCTTTCCAAGACCGTTCCCTATGGAACATAACCCAGATTGGACCTTTTGTGGTGGTAGCGCATGTCAAATAGCATTTCAACCGGATTTGACAATCGAGAAACAGGCACATCCCTGAGGGAATCCACTGGAACCCAGGAGACTATCCAACGTTCTTGGCTATGGGTGGCTATAGTTTCAGGGATCATCGGCTTCCTCTGCTTTGTGGCAGTGCCTTTCTTACCTGTGCATCAGACGCAATCCTCCGTGTCCTGGCCACAGAATGAGTCATTGAATAGTATTCAGACTCCCCTTATTAGCTACGTTCCCGTTGATTTCACTGCAGATATACCGCTTAGATCCCTCAATCAACTTAATAAGGATCAAACCCTGGTGGTGGGAACCCTAGCTCAAGACTTTGTTAAAGCATCTGAACGAGGGTTGTTCGTCCAAGTCAATGGCGATGGAGGGTTGGATGTTATCTCACGCGGTAATACCCTTCTTACCGTAGACAAGGACATTCTTGGCAAGCTTCCCGATGATGCACATCTGAACATAAAACTCACTGAAACGCTCAGCACAATTGAGGTTCCCGGTGCCCGCGATGAAGATGGAGAGCCCTTATCTGTAACCCTGAGTGATTGGGATCACCGCCCCGACCTCATGGGCATCTACACAGAGCTAGCAGATACTCCACAAAACTTTCAGGCCCTCACTGACTCCGGGTTGAGTGTTCAGTACACCATTGATTCTCGATTCTCTACATCTCCCACCATTCTCAAGACAAGCATCGCCGTCCTCGGCCTCATCTGCCTCGTCTTGGCTCTTACCAGCCTGTATAAATTCGATAGATTAGATGGACATCGCTCTAAGGGCATTCTTCCTGCTGGATGGCGGAAAATCACTGGCCAGGATTGGGCAGTTGCAGCCATTCTCGCGTACTGGCATATATTCGGCGCCAACACCTCAGATGACGGTTATATCCTCACGATGGCTAGAGAGGCTCAGCAATCCGGATACCTAGCCAATTATTACCGCTGGTACGGGGTACCAGAAGCACCCTTTGGATTCCCGTACTACAACCTTTTCGAGGCCATGACGAAGATATCCACGGCCTCAGCGTGGATGCGTCTACCAGCTCTCATTAGTGCGTTTATCGTATGGTTCATCGTCTCTCGGTCACTTCTCCATAAATTAGGAAGTAGTATTGCGCAGAGCTCCTATGCTCGCTGGGCCGCAGCCTTTAGTTTCCTGCTGCTCTGGCTTCCCTATAACAACGGCATACGCCCAGAACCTTTTATTGCAACGGGAGCTCTCTTAGCATGGGCGTGTTTTGAAAGAGCGATAGAAACCTCACGTCTCCTGCCTGCTGCATTAGGCGTGTTTGTTGCAAGCATCGTGATGGGTGCCGGCCCCACTGGTCTCATAGCAGTGGCAGCACTTCTTATCTGTCTTCTCCCGTTACTGTTGATAGTTAAGCAACGCATACCACTTCTCCAGCGTCACTTCTCCCATCCGCCCATCAGCTCAAAACTCGCAGCAACCGCCATGCTGGTTCCTTTCCTCCCGACAGGAACTGCAATTCTGGCGGGAGCTTTTGGTGACCAAACCTTCGCATCAGTTGTTGAGGCTGTACGAGTTCGTAGCATTATTGGCCCAAGCTACAATTGGTTCAATGAAATTGAGCGTTATGGATGGCTCTTTGATATGGATTCCGCCGACGGTTCCTTCTCTCGGCGTATCGGAGTGTTGATATTATTCACCTATATCATCCTTTTAGTTCTAACGTTACGGCAATTTAAGAACATTAAAGGATTGTCCTACAGTGTCATCCAAAGGTTGCTCTGGATACTTATTCTCAGCATAGTTCTCCTGATGCTAACCCCAACTAAATGGTCACATCACTTTGGCGTTTTTGCTGCGTTCATTGCTCCCATAGCTGCAGTAGGAGCAATTTCACTTGCTATTATCACTGCTCGATCTGTTCTCAAGAGCTGCATTGCTATCGGGGCAGTATTGTTAGTGTTTGCATTTTCCTTATCGGGAACAAACGGTTGGTGGTATATCTCATCATGGAAAGTTCCTTGGTGGGATAAGCCAATACAATATCACGCCCATCTACTTAGCAACGGAATCTTTTATATAGTTGTTGCCATTTTATTAATTGGCGTAGTTTATTACATTGTTAACGTGCTTCGTCAAAAAGATATCTCTTCTACTGAAGATTTAACTGAAACTTCTGATATATCTGAATCTCAGAGTACGCAAGATATTGATTCCGCTCAGTATTTTGACAGGAATAATAAGGGACGGGCACTTGTCTTATCGTCAACAATAATCGTAACCGTCATTTCCCTCTTTATAAACATGGCATCTATGGGCAAAGCTTTCGCATCACAGTATCCTGCCTATACCGTTGCCTTGGGAAATCTTCGAACATTTTCCGGGAATAGCTGCCAATTAGGTGAAGAAGTCATGGTGGAAGCTAACACAAATGACTCCTTCCTGAAACCTATTGATACCACCTTAGGCGAGTCTCTTGACGCACTTGATTCTGTAGGATTTGGCCCTAATTCTGTTCCTTCAAATATTTCTGCCCAGTCTGTCACACCTCAGCAGGATGATGACTCTCATTCCCAGGTTTCAGATATCAACTCGAACGTTGATGACGGTAATGAAAGCAGTCAAGAGGAACAAGAATCTGTTCAGAAGAAAAATCTAGAAAGCGGAATCAATGGTTCAAATCTGAAGCTTCCCTTTGAGTTAGATAGACAAAAGATTCCAGTGATGGGGTCATGGTCTTCGACAAAGCAACAGAAGAGTCGTCTAACGTCCGCCTGGTTTGAGATCCCTGAACGTCGTGAAGATCAACCGTTGATTGTGGTTTCGGTGGCCGGGACCATCGAACATCTTAATAAGAATGACGTCTTCGTCAGTGGATCGCGCATTCTTCTCGAGTACGGAACTTCTCACGATGATGGCTCCGTGACAAACACTGAGGAACTCGCAATGGAGGAGATTGCTGAAACTTCAAAGTGGCGCAACCTTCGCCTTGAGCTACAAGACATCCCGGAGTCAGCGAACGTTGTTCGTCTCAAAGTCACAGACGATAATCTTGACCCTGAGAATTGGATTGCGGTTACCCCTCCGAGGGTTCCAACCTTGAAGCCATTGAATACAGTGTTTTCTCAAGACGATCCTGCTCTCTTAGACTGGCTGACGGCATTCCAATTTCCTTGCTACAAGCCCCTGGGACACTATGCGGGAGTTGCCGAGGTAGCGCGTTTTCGTGTTACTCCCGGCATCTTGGACAAGGACTACCACGCCCCATTCCAAAGTGATGTGGGCGGTGGTTTGATGGGCGTTGTTGATACCGTAAACACCGTGAGGGAATTGCCCTCCTATCTCAACAAAGACTGGAAACGAGACTGGGGAACTGTAGAGGTCTACAGGCGGCGCACAAACTCCCTGGATGTCACGCCTAACCCGGGAGAAATTGATTACCAAGAGATGACGCGCTCTGGGTTGTGGTCCACGGGGCACATGAAAATCAATGAATCATCGCCGCGCCTATAGTCGCCGGCATCCACGACGATTCCACCGTAGTGACCGCATAGGTGCGGTCACTGGTGGCTTCCCTCTGAATACGAACTAAGAAGTATATTCCTAGCACGTAGAGAAGAATGCCCACAGCTATCAGGATGCTGATAGATGCTATCTCGTTGTCCATCCTCATATTCCAGAAGAAGTGAATGGCAAAGCCCATGAGATAGAAGCCCAAGGCTGTCAAGAGGCGTCTGCTCGGCGTCCACTCTGCTCTGTAGAGAGCATGGCCAATGCCATAGCCGGCCAACGCTGTGCAGATGGGGTGCAGGAAAACTCCCAGCACCATACGAGTACCCCAGGATGTCAGAGCACCTGACAAATCTGAGGTGGGATCTAGCACCGCCAAAGAAACGCTGTAATAACAGTTTTCCACCACCTCGAAACCAAGGCCAACCATGAAACCCACCATGAAGGTGTGCCACGGGCGAGTTACATATCGAGTGCTAAGTGCAATGACAAGAACTCCTAGTGCCTTGAGAAACTCCTCTGGATACGCACCTGCGAAGCTGGCAGTGAACATGGGCATACCCAGTTTTTCCATAAGCGGCATAGCCGGTGCCATTATCTGAGCTCCCAGAGTGCAAACACTGCCTCCCCAAAGAAGTGCCACAATCCACCAGCTGTTCATTCTCCACCAGGCGGATAATCCTAAGCCCGTGGTCCCCGATTGCTGTAGAGGGTGTGGCCACGCAGCGTGACGGGATAGGAGCCACGTCACAACACCGGCCACCAGTACCAACGCACACGCGTTAATCAGTGTCACGGTTGGACTCGTAAGCACCGTTGACACTCCTAGAAAACCAAACCCTGCTAGCGAGCAGAGGGTGATAATAACCCACAGTATTGTTGAAAAACCGTTTTTCATACCGTCTGGAGCCCGCTTCCCTTGTGACTCATGGTGCCGGAGTATGGGGACAGAGATGACCAGTTGAGCGTCTCACTCACCTGCGGTGGAAGAAGATTATGGGTCAGCTGCCTCCAAGAATCCCGAAGAAGAGTGGAGTCTCCAGTGTCCTGGAAGTAAGCAAAAAGGTAAGAACCCTCGCACTTTTCTGCTGGGCATACAGTAGCTAGAACCACATCTCCTGTCTCGCGATCAGCCAGAATGGCACTTTCTGTACTAGATTCACGATCCCACACATAGTTTTCTGACAAACCAGGCTCTAAACGGTTAGCGCGCAGTTCTCGGAGCAACGCTACTTCCATATCTTCAATGCCAGAGACCATCCGCGTGGATACCGTCGCCGTAGCGCAATCAAACTCGTAGCCTAAGGTGAGCGAGTCCTGCCTGGTACACATCCAGGGCTGACCATTGTCACGAAACACGGGAACCGACCAGTCATAGTACGGGTCAGACAATTCCAAAGGCCGAAGCCGTTGTAACGCTGTATCAGGCAAAGAGGCATTAACCACCATCGGCACTCCCAGAACAATCCCCACTGCCAAGAGAATCTTCCACCACACACCAGGAGAAACCTGGGGGAGAAACCGATACTCGCTCATGCTCCTCAAGAATAGCTATTCTGCCGTCCTTGGTAACCACCTTTCGCGGTGCCAGAATCTTAGCGTTCCCTGCTTATCACAGGTTGCAACCCCTCAGTTTCTCAGAATCCTCCCTGGCAGCCATACTTCCCGGGGAGGGACACAGACACGTGCAAAGACGCTGATTAAAGTGGCTTGCATGAAAGATTTGTATGAATACGTCAATGGCTCCTGGCTATCTACACACGTTATTCCAGAAGATCGTGGAGTAGATGGGACCTTCCATAGCCTCAACGATGAAGCCGAGGATCGGGTACACGGGATCGTCGTCAAGGATCAGGGGTTAGCGGGAACCCTGTTTGATTCCTTTATGGATACCGACGCCATCAACAAGGCAGGAATATCTCCTTTGGAGGCTGATCTGGACCTTGTGGATGTAACAACAGTGCCTGAGCTGCTTGAGGCGCTGGGGAGATTGGATCGCCTGGGAGTGGGGAGCCCTGTGGGCATCATGGTGGAGAAAGATTCCACGTCCACTACGGTGGTGGCCTATGTGGTGCAGTCCGGGTTGGGGCTTCCGGATGAGGCCTACTACCGGGAAGAGGCCCATGCCCAGACTTTGGCAGCTTATGAGAAACATATTGCCGAGATGCTGAAGTTTCTTCCTGAATCTCGGCTGTACGGAAACTCCCCACAGGACGCGGCAGCTCGCATTGTGGCTCTTGAGAAACGTATCGCTGCTGGTCACTGGGATGTCCTGGAGAGCCGAGACGCACTGAAAACCTATAATCCCACTCCTGTTGCTGATTTACCTGAGACGGTTCAGGCCTTGCTTCGTGCTGCTGGCATGAAGGAAAAGCACGTTATTGCCATGATGCCTAGTTATCTCAATCACCTGGACACACTGCTGACGGCAGAAACACTGGAGGAGTGGAAACTCTGGGCGGTGTGGCACATCCTTCTCTCGCGGGCAGGTCTCCTGGCGGAGGACATTGGTGCTAAGAACTTTGAGTTCTTCGGCACCGCACTATCTGGGGCAACACAGCAGCGTGACCGCTGGAAACGAGGCGTAACAACGGTATCCCAGTTTGTTGGGGATGAGATTGGCAAGATTTATGTGGCCACATATTTCTCTGCCGAAGCAAAGGAGCGGATGGAGGAGCTAGTGCGCTACCTTATCGACGCCTATCGTGAGAGATTGTCTGCTTTGCCCTGGATGACGGACACCACCAAAGAGCGTGCGCTGGACAAGTTGAAGAAGTTCCGCGCAAAAATTGGATATCCGGAGACGTGGCGTTCCTTTGAGGGGCTGGAGTTTAGTTCCCACGGGGAAGACCTCCTAGAAAACGTCCGCCGAGGCTCTGCCTTTATCCACGACTATGAGCTCGGCAAACTAGGTAAAGAAGTCAATCGGGAAGAATGGTTTGCAACACCCCAGACAGTTAATGCCTTTTACCATCCCGTTCTCAACGACATCACCTTCCCCGCCGCAATCCTGCGACCACCATTCTTTGATTTCGATGCCGACGCCGCGGAAAACTTCGGCGCCATTGGTGCCGTGATTGGCCACGAAATTGGCCACGGTTTTGATGACCAGGGTTCGCGCTACGATGGCGACGGCAACCTGGAGTCCTGGTGGACGGATGAGGATCGGGAAGCCTTCGTAGAGCTCACTGACAAGCTGGTGGCACAGTATTCCGGGTTGGTGCCCACAGTGCTGAAAGAAAACGGTATTGAAAGCTCGGGGGTAAATGGGCAATTCACCCTTGGAGAAAACATTGGTGACCTGGGCGGTTTAGGAATAGCGATGGTGGCCTATCACAACTGGGTGTCCGATCATGGGGAGGACGACGCCAAGGAATTCATTGTGGAGGGCGCTGACCCAGATATGGATGGTAAAACCTTCACTGGTATCCAACGCTTCTTCCTGGCGTGGGCTCGGGTATGGCGCACCGCTATCCGCCCGGAACTAGCTCAACAGTACCTGGCCATTGACCCGCACTCACCTGCAGAATTCCGCTGCAATGTGATTGCTGCAAATGTTGATGAGTTTTATGAGGCATTCCCTGAAGTAGATGAGAACTCGCCAATGTATCTGGCCCCAGAAAACAGGGTGACCATCTGGTGATTGCCCATAGCACTCTGGCGTGACCACAATCTCCCGAGATGCTGTTGCTCTCGGGAGTGACTGGCAGGTGCCCCCCAAGGCTCCACAAGACCTCTAGCGGAAGAGGGCAAATTCTGCTGTAATCAGGTTCTTACCACTTCCCTGACCTTCACCTTTATACACACCCTCCAGACGGTTTTGGGACACCGTGTGCCCCGGAGCACCTGTGCGCCAATCATGAATCAAAAGACGCGGAAGCCGAAGCTTGAAGTCATGGTCATAATCACTCATATTGACCACGCCCTCTGCTGATTCGAGAGTGAAACGAGAAATGTGAACATACGTCAGATCGTGGTCTTTCAACGTACACTTCCCGGTTATATCCACAATGGGCTCACCGGCTTTCAGCGGTGAACTGGTTCCCTCTTCCAAAATGGTGCGGATGAAATTGCGCACTGCCACGGGATCAGCCAACGCGGGATAGGCCACATAGGTACTCCCATCTGCAAAGGTCATCTCTCCCAGGGAACTTACTTTCACTTGGTCTGCAAACTCCTTGGGGCGCAATGCCAAGGGCACCTGCACTAAACGCTCTTCCACATCAAGACCAATGAGCACAATAATCTCTACCCGGTTAGCTTCATCCCCAATGCGGTAAACACCCTTGACCTGTAAGAGTCCGTATTTTCGGCCGATTTTATCCATTTCCGGATGAATTGCTGCTCTGAAGGATGCTTCTGGAAGAGATTGTTGCGCTGTGCCCATCTGAAAACCTTTCTCCAAGAATCTGTTGAGAAGTAAACCGGAAGAGGCAGCAAACCTAGGTTGCCCTCATCACAAAACGACGTGTCATAGTGAAGATTACGCCAGGTATCCGGCATTTTCCTCCAAGTTTTGAACAATCCACTCCACCTCCCGCAGTGAGCACGTGGCTCTTGGCGCAGTAGGCTCAGTGTTATGACTGGACGTGACAATCAGCAGGGTGAGAACACTCACACACAGCCACAAGGCATGACGGAGGAAGAAGAACTAGATCGCATCACCGAATACTTGGATGACGCTTTCCCTTGTCCCTCTTTTGCTCCCCCCTGGAACGGTGGGAATGGTGATCCTCGCGCGACGGACATCTATACAGCTAAACTCCCTGACCGGATTACTCAGGCCAGTCTGCTGTTTTTGGGTACGGAAAAAGATCAGCGCGCCCCTAGCGTGGCCTTTGTAGATGGGGTGACTACCCAAGATCTCCCTGAGCTGCACGCCCAGCTTCTCATCCCGGAAAAGCCTGTTGCGGGGCATTGGGCGGTGTCTATTCATGGTGGTGGCTGGTGGCGAGGCTCCAATGAGTACCTGGAGTACTCCTGGCGTCCCGAGGTTGCGGCCTGCGGCAACCTATCTGGCACGACCATTATCGACGTCGATTATCCCCTGGCTCCCCAGCACACTCTCCCGGAGATGATTGATTCAATTCGTGCTGCCGTCGAGTATGCCCGAGCACAAGGTGCCACCACGGTTACTGCCATTGGGTACTCTTCAGGTGCAGCTCTAGCCACCATGTGCAGCGAGTTTGTAGATGGGCTGGTGCTCATGTTCCCAGATCTTGAATCCGTAGCTAAGCTCCCAGCTGATATTTCGGAGGGTGTGTGCGTCCCCAACCCAGAATCCTGGCCACGTACGTTAGTGCAACTAGCAGAACAGGATGAGGTGGCTGCTCATCCCGATAATCTGGACGGGGTTGTGCGCGTCCTTGTCCGCAGATATACCTCTCACCACCGCATTACCGTGCCTGCTGTAGCACGCCAGAAGGTAAGGGACGTCGCCAAGTTCTTGGAGTACCTTATCTAGGAACTCCAAGAAAAGCTCTCACAGTGCTGGAATGTCCGCTTGTTGCCGGACTACTCCAGGTGATCCACCAAATCCAGGAGGTCATCTGATTCTCGTGCTTCTTCACGAGGAGGTTCCTCCACTTCACAGAGCATAGTGAGAGCTCCTGTGGAATCAACGATTTGGCATATCCGACCCAGCTCAGAATCCACCGGCCCCTCAATAATTTCCCCACCTAGGGCTGAAACCCGGCCAGCTGCTTCCTCAATGTTCTGCACACCTAAGAAGATTTGCCAGAAACTGCTTGCCCCTGGAGGGAAACCAATCTTGGCATCGTAGAGACCTGCGCAGGGAGCGCCCTCCCAGAGAGCCATAGCGTAGCGAGTCCCAGTGGAAATGCCAGTCTCTTTGATGTCCCAGGACAAGAGGTTTCGATAGAAGGTCAGTACCGTCTCGAAGTCCCTCATCACCATGTTTTCGTACCACACAGGACAGCCTGGCTCACCAGCGGCAATAAAGGCCGCACCATCTGGTTCAATAAGCCCAAAGACAGCTCCTGCGGGATCCATAGCGACGGCCATCGTACCCACCTCAACCCGTGTGGGTTCGATGAGAATCTGGCTTCCGGAAGACTGTATCTCAGCCACACTGGCGGTGATGTCGCTGGACATAAAGTACGTAATCCAGGTATCTGAAAAGGCGCTTTCTTCTGGCAAACCCACAATTCCGGCTACAGGTAAACCGTGCTTTCGGGCAATGTAGTAACCCTCCTCTTGGGCATGGTCAGAGCCCTTCTTTGCCGACGCCTCCGTCACAGATTCTGTGGCTCCGTCACGCTCAGCGGCGGACTCTGCTGAAGCCTCTGCACCAGCTGAGCTAGGGATCTCAGGAGAAAACTCCCACCCCATGAGCTCTCGATAAAAAGACGCCGATGCTGTCGGGTTACTGGAGAGAATCTCAATCCAATATGGCAATCCCGGTTCCGCATGAAAAGCAGGCATTAGAGGTTCCTCCACTTTTCAGGATCAAAGTCATCATTGGCCGTGGCTTCATCAAAGTAATCATCATCACTATCCCCCACCACCACGGTGGCGCAGGTATCTCCCAGGCAGACCACATCGCCGTCGTGAAGGGTAAAACCTCGCTGAGTGGTTACCGCATCATTGACCCTCACGTTCTCACCGGCAATGGCGGTTTTTGCTTCTCCACCAGTGGCCACCAGATTGGCAAGCTTTAAAAACTGCCCAAGCTTAATACCGTCACTGCTGACATGGACGTCAAAATTCTGCATAGTTGCCATCCTACGGTGCCACTATTGCTCTCTCAGTGTGCCTGCGCGTCCAATGCCCCTTACAGGACGTCGCTTAGCGCTGTAATCAGCATGGCTGCACCTACACCTATGAACAGCACGCCACTCAACACATCAATAACCCACGAGTGCCGAGCCACCATAGGTGCAGCTACGCTCGCCAGGAGAGCCACCCCTGTAAACCAAAGAAGCCCCACAACAATGAAGAGTGTTGCAAGGGCTACCGAGGCTCTCACGCCCATGTCTGGGTGAACGAAGGTAGCAAAAACAGCGCCAAAAAACAGGAGCGCCTTGGGATTGGAGAGGTTGGTGATAATCCCTAAGCGCAAGGCTTTGGGGGTAGATAGCGTCTCCACAGCTGAAGCACGGTTCTTGCTATCCCTCGTGACAGCACGATCCCCGCTATTGTCCATGCCAACGCTGTTCCCACTATCGCTGATGGCGGGGGAGTCCGTAGCACCTCGGGAGAGAATGCCACCGCGCAAAGATGCCCAGCCCATCCAGCACAGCACCGCGCCACCTACAATTTTCAACCCACTGAGAACCACTGGATAAGCTTTCACCAAGGTAGATAGCCCCGCCAGGGAGAGAATAATCCACGCGGAATTCCCCACCATGATTCCTAACGCACACCACACCCCTGCTCGTCGGTTGCGGGTACTCACACGAAGAATCTGAAACACGTCTGGCCCTGGAGCGGCAATAGCCACCATCCAGGTCACCAATGCAGTACCCATTGCCGGGAGAGTCATGCTCTCTAGTCTGGCACACTCTGTCACACACTATCTGGCACAGTTACGGCCTTTCAGCGTAGCCTTAAACCCATTGTGCTCACTCAACCCGCTTTCAATCTCAGCGCCATTGGCAGCGGTTTGCCCATGTCAGAAACCATCCGCGGGCTTGATAGTGCCCTTTCCTCGGGTTCTGGTGCTGCTGTGGTGGAGGCACCACCGGGAGCTGGAAAAACAACTCTGGTTCCGCCTGCACTGGCTAATGTGACTGGTGGGAAAATACTGGTCACCACCCCTCGGCGCGTTGCGGTGAGGGCGGCGGCGCGCCGCTTGAGTGCCTTGGACGGCAGTACCTTGGGCACTCGTGTTGGCTTCAGCGTTCGCGGTGAGCACCATCCGGGCAGCGCGGTGGAGTTTTGTACCCCTGGAGTGCTGTTGAGGCGTCTCTTGACTAACCCGGAATTGCCGGGAATCTCCGGGGTTGTTCTCGATGAAGTCCATGAGCGGCAGCTGGATACGGATTTGTGTCTTGGAATGCTGGCGGAACTGCGGGAACTGCGCGAAGATCTCCAGCTTGTTGTCATGTCAGCCACCCTGGATTCAACCCGCTGGGCAGAGCTTCTCCACGCCGGTGTCCTCTCCACACCAGCAGTCACTCACCCCATCAGCATCAGCTACCACCCCCTAAGTGCCCGCACGGAAATCTCCCGCCATTTCCTGAACGACGTCGCTCAGCTAGCGGTGGATGCCACCTCCAGGTATCAGGCTTCCGCCCTGGTTTTCCTCCCCGGAATCCGCGAAGTGACGGCGGTGGTGGATGCCATTCCGAAACACATTCCGGTTTTCCCCCTGCACGGACAGCTCAACTCCGAGGCACAAGACCTGGCTTTACAGCCCACAGCTTCTCCTCGGATTGTGGTGGCAACCAGCATTGCTGAAACTTCCCTGACCGTCCCTGGGGTACGCATTGTGGTAGATGCTGGACTCTCCCGCCAGCCACGGCGAAACCGTCAAGGTTTCAGCGGACTTGTCACTGTTTCTGAGGCTCAATCCACCGCCCAACAGCGTGCAGGGCGTGCAGGGCGCGAAGGGCCCGGCTGGGTTCTGCGCTGCTTTTCCCAGGAGGAGTACCAGCACTTTCCCAAGGATCTCACCCCCGAAATCCGCACCAGTGACCTCACCCAGGCTGCCCTGTACTTAGCGGCGTGGGGCACTCCCCGAGGCCATAACCTTCCACTTCTCGACACACCCCCAACCGTAGCCCTTGACGACGCCGAAGCTACACTCCAGCAACTTGGCGCACTCACGAAAAGCGGCACTATCACCCAACGGGGGCACGCGCTGGCCGCCATTCCTGCCGATCCTCGATGTGCCGCAGCTCTTCTGCGCTATGGCAGTCAGGCAGCGCCCACTGTGGCAGCAATGATGGATAATCCCCGTGGAGATCTCTCCCACTGGCAAGCCCCCAGGCGAGAAGTGGAACGCCTGGCCAGTGTGGTCCCTGACCGCGGACCCGTTAGTCCAGGTGCGGTGGTGGCTGCCGCTTTCCCCACCCAGGTGGGGAAAATTCTCTCCCCTGCTCCCCTGGACAGCACCACGCACTCCCCAACCCAGCTACATCCCGAACAGGACACCGTTCTCCTTGCCAGCGGTACCCGTGCTCACCTTCCCCCACAGTTACGCAGCACCACATGGGTGGCTGCAGCCGAGGTGTCACACACTCACCGAGGTGCTGTGATTCGCTCCGGGGCACCCCTCACCCAGCAGGAGGCGCTGGCTCAAGGAGTCACTGAGCACACCGTCACTGAGGTGGTTGATGGCAAGGTGAAAGGCACCCGTGTCACAACCTTGGGAGCCATTGAGCTTTCCTCCACTCCCATCAACGTGCCCCCAGAGCTGGCCCACAAAGCCTTGGCTGAGCTAGGACTCTCCCTCTTCACACCTTCTGCCAAAGCTCAAGGACTCATGCAGCGTCTGGATTTCCTTGCCCACCACAAGGGCGCACCGTGGCCTGTGCTCCATGAGCAAGACCCGGCTGTGTGGTTGGCGCCGGAGATTGCTCGAGTAGTCCAAGGAGAAGCGGCGTCGTCAGTGGATATTTATCCCGCACTCCAACGCCTTCTGCCCTGGCCAGAGGCTGCTCACCTGGAAGATCTAGCCCCCGAGCGTGTGACAGTTCCCTCCGGACATTCACACCGCCTCAGCTATGACACCGGCAGACCTGTTCTCAAGGTCAAACTTCAAGAGTGTTTCGGACTATCCAAAACGCCACTGGTGTGCGGTGTACCCGTGCTGTTTCATCTGCTGTCTCCAGCAGGGCGCCCCCTAGCAGTGACAGATGATCTGGAGAGTTTCTGGAATGGGGCTTACCGGCAGGTCAGAGCAGAAATGCGGGGCCGCTATCCCAAACACCCGTGGCCAGAAGATCCGTGGAGCGCCCCCGCCACCTCAAAGACAAGCCCGCGTAAAATATCGAAGGGCACAGCCGGGAAGAGAATGTAATCCGCGTACGCGCAGGAAGGATTCAGCGAAGATGAAACACCACGGAATTGAGCACGTTGTCTATTACTCTTCTCTGACGGAAAACACCAAGCGCTTTGTGGAGAAGTTAGGCCTGCCAAGTACTCGAATTCCGCTGCGGATGCGTGACGAGTTTCCCGTGGTTCACACACCATACTGTCTTATCTGCCCCGCATATATGGGAGGTCACACCTTCAGAGGCGCCGAACACGTTGACGAATCTACTGTGCGCTATGTGCCTTTGCAGGTGGAAAAGTTTCTCAGCAACCCCATTAACCGTCAGAACATGAAGTGTGTGGTGGCCAGCGGAAACATCAACTTCGGGGAGGACTTCTGCCGAAATGGAGACATCATCTCCCGCACCTATGGTGTGCCCTATGTGTACCGCTTTGAGCTCATGGGAACCCCAGAGGACGTGCGTATCCTTCGGCATGGGCTTCGTGGCTTCGCGTGGGAAGATGCAGCCTAACTGCTGGGTCGGCACATTCAGGTAGTAGTTATGCAGAAACGCTGGCTCCTTACAGCCCCTCTCGGCGTCGTGGTGGGATTGCTGTTCCAATACCTCCACGTTCCTGCCAGCTGGATTCTGGCCGGTGTTGTTTGCGGTGGCGCTACAGCCCTGATCTCTCGGCGTCCACTTCTTCTCCACAAACGGCTATATCAACTGGCCTGCGGCACGATTGGTGTGCTGGCTGGTGTTCCTCTGGTGGAACTGACGTGGACCACACTCAGAAGCTTCCTGATTCCCGGTCTTCTTGTGGCCATTGCCACTGTCATTTTCAGCTTCGCCGCAGGTATGGTGCTGTCTCGTCATGCCCCTGCCATCACTCCAGATACCGGAATCATGTCCATGCTGGCTGGCGGGGCTTCTTTCCTGCCTGCTTTAGCGCGGGAGTTGGGCTCTGACTTCAAATACGTCACTCTCACCCAGTACCTCCGGCTGTTGTGTGTGACTACGTCACTGCCGCTGATTACTCATCTCTTCCCAAAACCGGATTCAGCAACTGCCATTGCCTCTCATTCCGCTCCCCTCACTGTGCTTGGAGTACTGCTCTATCTCCTCATCATCGTTGCTGCTCAACCTGTGGGGGCGTGGCTTCATCTTCCAGCACCAGCCATTCTGGCACCAATGTTGGCAACCATTCTGGCAGGTGTAGCTCTCCCAGCCGATATTTCTCTGGCACCGCCTCCGCTATGTGCCGACGCCGCATTCCTAGCAGTAGGGCTTATGTGCGGGGGTTCCCTCTCTGTGGAATCTCTGCGAGCTTTTGCCCGGGAACTCCCAGTGACATTTCTTCTCATTGCCACCCTCATGGGTGGTTGTGCAGCTCTGGCCTGGCCACTTACCCTCTGGCTTGACATCACCTACTTTGAGGCATACCTGGCCACCACCCCTGGAGCAGTGGAAACTGTATTAGCCCTGGGTTCTGAAAACGGTGCTGGAGCCGTGGTGGTGGCCATCCAAGTGATTCGCATTGTGGTTGTCCTGGGCATAGGTGGCTATATGCCTCAGATTCTCAGGGTTCTTAGTCGTCGAAGCTCTCGCCCTCAGACAACAGACGATCCCTCAGAATAGACATGGGAATGGACCCCACAGCCAAAGCCTCTCGGTGAAAGTCTCGAAGAGAATATCCCTGTGCCAAGGCATCGTGACGAAGGTCCAACCATGCCTTTTTCCCCACCGCGTAGGAGGATGCCTGCCCCGGCCAGCCCAGATAGCGGGTGAGTTCAAACTCAAAGTTGCCCTCAGGCATGCCAGTGTTCTCCCTCAGGAAATTCTTGGCATAGGTGGCGTCCCACACTCCGCTGCCATCTAAGGTGGGTTTCCCCAGGTGAACACCTATGTCTAACACCACGCGAGCAGCTCTGAGGCGCTCCTGATCCAGGTAACCCATCCTATTTCCGGGGTCATTGTGGAATCCCAACTCATTCATCAGATGCTCCGCGTAAAGCGCCCATCCTTCACCGTGCCCGGAAATCCAGCACACTAAACGCCTCCAGGAGTTCAAGGTGTCTCGGTGGAGAAGTGTCTGCCCTAGTTGCAGGTGATGTCCCGGCACCCCTTCGTGATACACGGTTGAAAGCTCCTGCCAGGTATGAAACACAGTTTGGCCTGCGGGAACAGACCACCACATAGCTCCTGGGCGGGAGAGATCCCCCGTTGGTGGAGTGTAGAAAATGCCACCAGTCCCGGAGGGATCAATACGGCACTCCACCTGCCTGAGGGCCTCTGGAATATCGACGCACCGGCCATCTAGGGCGTCAATTGCCTTATCGACGGTCCCTTTCATCCAGCGTTGGAATTCATCAGTACCGTGGATTTGGTAGGCGGGGTCCTCATTCAACAGGCGGTAGGCCTTGCGCACTGAGGTACCTTCACCGTAGAGCTCTTCAGCAAGCTTCTTTTGCTCCTGGCAGATAGAGTGCAGGCGTTCCACTCCCCACTCATAGGTCTCATCAGGGTCCAGGATGTCTCCCACATATTTGTGACTTGCCAGCTCGAAGCGCTCTCTACCCACCCCATCTCGGTGAGGTGCATGGGGCGCAAGATGTTCTGCTAGCCAGTCCGACAACTCTCCGAAGGCTCGCCTAGCTGCCACTACGCTCTCATCGTTAGGCTCTATTCCCAGTTGTTCCAGCACACTGCCAGAGTCACTGAGCTCATCACACTGAGACATCACCTCGTGTACTTGTCGAAAGGCTGCAATATGTCCTTCCTGAGCAGCTTCCTGAAGTGAGCTGCGATACCCGGTCAAGGCCTTCGGCACTTGAGCAAGGCGCAAGCGAATAGCCTCCCGCTGCTCGGGTGTCTTTTGCGGCATGAGCATGAAGGTGTCCCGAATGATCTGCACGGGGGATTCAATGTTGTTCAGCAGTCGGAGGTCTTCGCCGCGATAGTGTTCCTCAACATCTATGCGTAGCCGATCCCTGAGAACATCAGCGGTAACTTGATCTACCTCATCAAAGCTTTCCCCTTCGTAGTCATCGCTGTCTCCATCGCTATCCCGTGACTCCTCGAAGGCATCCAGGTCTTCCAGCATTTCGGATTTGCGCTCTGCCAGCGCTTCCCAGTACTCGGGGGAGAAGTCTTGCAACTCACCGTCATATCCCTCAATGCCCCACGCTGTCGCCTCGGTGGGAGAAAGCTGAGCCAAGTCCTGAACAAGGGCTTCACACGCGGCGTCCAACAGTGAGGGGGTGCGTTCAGTCATACTCCGGGAGTCTAGTCTGGTCGTGTTGTCCTCCCCTATCTCTTCCACTTTCTCATCCCTAAAACGCAACCCAAATATGGCGCTAGGTTATAGTAACTACCGTGACTTTTCACTCGAGTGCAACGGAATCTTCCGTCTTTTCACGTCCGTCTACACCAGCCGCACGTGTTCTTTGCCTCATGCAGCATCGTCGAGTTATCACTCGCAAGGAAATCCTTCATGCCCTGGGGTTATCCCAGCCGACGGTGACGCGCGCTGTTCAGGCACTCATTGCTGAAGGCCTGCTTACTGAATCTCATCCTCCACTCTGTCAGGCGAAAAGGAAGCGTGGGCGTCCCATTGTTCCCGTGGAGCTGGCGCATACCGACTTCGCCTATATCGGCATTGTCCTTCAGCCACGTCACACCTACATTGGCCTGTTCAACATTCAGGGCCATTGTTTAGGAGAAGACACTCTCCCCGTCATTACCAAGAAAAAGACTGACGTCGAAAGAGATGTCTACCCCATTTTGGATTCCATCACCAACCTTGTGCATCAATCTGACGCTCATTTGGTTACAGGTGGGGTGGTGGCTCCTCAGCCTGAGACACTCTCTTCGGACTTCACTGTAGGGCTTCCCCTTGCCTTTGAGGTTAACTCTGTGACCTCAGATATTGCCTCAGCAATTGTTGCCTCAGAAATTCAAAGTGATATTTCACACTCTGTGCGCACGGCTGTTCTTTACGACGCCGCTGGTACTCTCACAGCAGCCGTGAGCACTCCGAATTCAGTGGAACGGGTAACGGTAACATCCTCGGATGCTCAGGAAGCCGGAATAGAGGTCATTGAAGCCTGCCAGCCGCGCATTCTCATTTTGGCTGGTGATCGCTTCCTCAAAGATCCAGGAGCAGCCAGAGCCGTCATGCGTTCATGGAAAGCCCATCACCCTGCGGAGCGTCGTGATCTCTCCCACTCAGTGCTGTTATCTCACAGCGCAGAGAATCATGGTTCAGATGTGGAATTCCGGGTGATTCCCACTGGGAAGAAAGTGGATCAGGCCGCCGCCAGAGCAATTGCTCTTGATCAGGTGTGGCGCAATCCCCTTGGGCTTCACTGCCCGCCGATTGCTTAATCCAGTTTCTCAGGGAAGCTCACTGACTGCCTAGTTAAGCGGGGTTGCAGGCTGAGGATCGAGAAGCATATTAGTAATTCTGGCTGTGGTAGTGCGCTGTCCGGTTGTCTCATCCTCAATAACGACGTCGTGGGAAGCAACCGTTCTGCCCACCTTGATAGGGGTGCAACGAGCCCGCACATATCCCTCTCGGATACTGCGGTGATGAGTCACGTTCAGATCCACTCCCACAGCTACTTTCCCCAGGTTTCTTGCGTGCAGATGAGCAGCAAGGCTTCCGCAAAACTCGGCTAGGGCAGCACTAGCCCCACCATTCAAAAGCCCCATAACCTGCCGGTTCCCCCCCACAGGCATTCGTGCAATAACTTCCTGCACATCGGCCCTGAGCACCTCAATACCCAGCTTTTCTTCCAGCTCTCCTCGGAATTCCTCATCTGTACTCATAAGTTTTCATCCTGGCACAAAGGTTGGTGCAGTAAAACCACACGAGAGTTGCTAATCTAGTACTCAATTGTCCATTTTTGTCACATAAGTACCATTAGTCTTATTTTAAATCAGTACAATTTTGCACTTTCCTGCAAAACGTGTACTAACTTCCAAGTAAGAATATTGGCTAGCTAAGGAGTCCTTGTGACCCAGTATCCCGCGCCCATGCCGGCTGCAGCTCCGACAGTCAGCGCAATTTTCCGCGGCTTCTCCCAGATTTTCTTGGTGAACAGCCCCTGGGCCGGAATGCTGATTCTCATTGCCTTAGCTGTTGGCAATCCCGGTGTGGCTTTCGCCGCCACCATCGGCGTTCTGGTGGAGATGCTAGTCTCCTGGAGATTCGTTCCTGAAGATGCTCTCGCTGATGGTTTTATGGGCTTCAATGGTGCCCTCATAGGTATCACCACAGTGATATTCCTTGAGCCTAACTTCCTGGCCGGAGTGGTGACAGTTGCTGGAGCTGCCGTAGGGGTTTTTGTTCATTTGCTCCTTCTGACAGTGGTTCCCGCGTGGATGCCTCCTCTGACAACGCCGTCCTGTGTTGTAGGAACTGCGCTGTTCTATATCATCAGCCCTGATCTCGGAGAGGTCGCCTCTGAGGAGTGGTGGTATGGCCCGCTCACATCCTTGTCCGAGGTTGTTTACATCCCCAACTACATTCCCGGCGCTCTGATCTTGGTGGCCTTGTTCATCGCCTCCTGGCGGGTAGGCCTCTTCGCTCTCCTAGGAGCAGTCATTGGTACAGGATTCAGCTGGATTCTCTTTGGTCCAGCTGAGGCTGGAAACGGACTGTGGGGCTACTGCTCAGTTCTGGCAGCCATTGCTCTAGGCGCAGTGATGTGGAATTACCGTTCCCTGACCTGGCGCTTATCAGGAGCCATCCTGGGAGCTGTCCTCGCTATAGTAATCCGCTGGATATTCGTCAGCCTAGATCTTCCCACCCTTACCTGGCCTTATGTGATTGCTGTGTGGGTGGTAGCTGCCATCGGTAAAGCCTAGAGTCAACCAACACAAACTAGGGCACCCCACGGTCCCGAGGGGCTCACCCCAACCCACTTTCCGAAGCCCTTTTCCGGAAAAGCTCACCCATGTCTCAGGCTTAGCGGAAGGGAACCTCTGCCACGGTCCGTCGAAGCTTTCGAGTGCGCAAATCCTGAAGATTCGCCGCCAGGCGCTCCATAGCTAACACGGCACACATAACATGGGCTTCTTTGGAAGAGGAGTAGAACGCCTGCGCCTGCGCTGGCAACTTTGGGACTGCGTGGAGAGGCAAATCAGACACCGATAGCAAAGTTCCATAGGGCACTCGGTAACGGTAACCATTGGCCGCTAAGGTAGCAGATTCCATATCTACTGCCACGGCCGTCGATCCGCGAAGCCATGCCCACAGTTCACGGGGACTTCTCCACTCCCAGTTACGGTCGGCCGTGGACAGCACTGTGCCTGTGCGCATGAGAGACTTCTGGGAACCGTAAATCTCCTCAATACTGGCTTCCAAAGCGCGCTGCACCTCGGGAACTGCGGGAATGGGCACATCCGAAGGAATATGATCATCCAGCAGTCCGTCCCGACGCTGATAGGCATTCCCCAGAATCAAGTCTCCAATCCTCATGCGCCCATCCAGCCCAGCGCAGTGACCAATCATGATCCAGGCTTCTGGACGCAGCACAGCCACACAATCCGTAATAGTTTTCGCATTCGAGGGCCCTACCCCAATGTTGATCATGGTGATTCCTTGGGCACCCTCAGCCACTAAATCCACACGCGGCATCTGTGAAGTATTCTCCGCTACCAAGGAGCTCACATCACACTCTGAAAGGTTCCTGCGGTCAATCACTCGGGAATCAGAAAGTATCAGCGCCTGGTAGCGGCTATCTCTGCGCAAAGACTCCACACCAAACTTGATGAACTCTGCAGTATGCATTGCATAGTTCGTAAAGAGGAGATACTTCTGCATAGAGTCCGGGGAAATCCCGGTGTAATGAGTAATCCTCTGGCAAGCAATATCAAAACGCTGCGGGCCAAAATGAAACAGTGGGCGCTCCTTACGATGAAACGCCTTCCACTCACCATCAATGATGGAATCATGGACGTCGTCAAGGGAAGGCCGTGGCACTGCCTGCGCTTTATCACCGGCCCGCCGAGCCTCTGGAACGCCCTCAATCCCGTCAATGTACTCCGGGGGAATCCGAGTTTTTGACGGGCTGACTTCTATGCTGCAGGGATAGTGAGACACCAACGCCCCCAACTGTTCACGCAGGTAATTCTCAATCAAGCGCGGCCGGGAAAGCGTTGCCGAATACAAGCCAGCCTCATTGACATACCCAAAAGGCAAGCTACGGTCCACCTGTTTCCACGCTTTCACGTCAACCGTAATTTTGGGATACGTCACACTGCGATAATCCGCATAAGATCCGGTCTGAAGAATATGGTGAGCACGGCTAACGGCACCATCGTAGAGTTCAATGAGCTGATCTACGGCCCTATCGGCATCCTGATTCGCCATACCACTGAACCTACCAATCCAGACACCCTTGTGCCTGGCGGAAGCTCATCCTGTGGGACAGCTACGGGCGTGGAGCAGGTAGCTATGCCAAGAATCCAGGACGGTCAGGGGGCAACTGAGAAGGTTCTTGGGTGAGCACCGTTTTCACAGCGAAAGGAAGGAAAACAGCGAACATAAAGAGGATGCCTCCCATAGACAGATGCGCCCACACATTATTCATACCGATAAGAGCAAACTGCACCAGGGTCATGCCTAAGAGAACAACGGAATACACCATCAGGCCGTTGTGCCCGGTACTGCGCCACACCATAACACCCAACACAACCACCACAATGAGAGCAATAAGTTGAATGCCTCCCAAAATGGCATGGAACGGTGCAAAAGAAGTATCCAGGTGCATGGCTTTTAACACACCCAACACACTTTGAAGAACGCACACCACCATAGCCACCCACGCAGCAACATAAAAGATACGTTCCTTGCCGTGAAGCTCTCCGGCAGGCTGTGCTGCCTGGGGTGGCTCAGGCTGAGGTGCACCCACCTGCGGTTGACTATCGTTCACTACCCTGCCCTCCATCTCATCGTTGTGGTATCTGCAGATTCTAGGCGGTTATGTGCGCCTGGCGAGCCTTCTTGGCTGCTGGAATGAGAGCAAAGGTACCGCCCAGCATGGCAATACCGATGAGGATATGTGCCCAGTTCGCGTCGAAAAGCCCCAGGAATGTTTGGAGAATTCCAAACACCAACATTCCAAAAGCGTGTCCCACAGCAGCTTCATTTCCGGTATAGCGTGCAGAAACCTTGGCGGAAAGTGCGGTCAGAAGAAAAAGGACGTCGTTCAGGTATGCCAGCCAACCGTGTACGGTAACACCGCTATCAATGTTGAAAGCTGCCATAAAACCCGGAATGGATTGGATGAGGGCAACCACTGAGGTGACCACGGCCAGGGGAAGGAAGGCTCGCGCCAAAGCAGAATGCTGTTGAGTCATATCTTTCCTTTCAACGACGCCCGTGGGAACTACCTGGCTGTCCCTGGGAACTACCTCACTACTCTAGCTACATATAATCAGCTTGGTCTAAAAAAGTAGACAGCTTAGTACAACCCAGTGCCACAGCCCGAGAGGCCATGTGCATAATGAGGAGCATGGCTCTTTACGACGAGGCGCTTAGACTCCTGCAATCCCTCATCAGAAACGCTTGCGTGAACGATTACACCCCCGGCTCCGGCCAGGAGGTCCGTAGTGCTAATACGCTGGCGAACTTCTTTAAGGGCACCTATGTGAAAGTGCAGCGCTTTGAACCTGAGCCTGGGCGTGTTTCCATTGCGTTTACGGTTCCTGGGAGTGACCCCACCGCAGAACCTCTCACCCTGCTTGGGCATATTGATGTGGTTCCGGTTGAAGAAGATATGTGGACCAAGAAACCCTTTAGCGCAGAGATTGAGGATGGCAAGCTCTACGGACGCGGTGCTATGGATATGCTCTTCATCACTGCCTCAATGGCCACAGCGGTGAGGGACGTGGCGCGTTCAGGAAAGCAACCCGCAGGAACGCTGACCTTTGTGGCCACGGCTGATGAAGAGTCCCGCGCAAACCTAGGGGCACGCTGGATTGCCGAGAACCAGCCAGAGGCTTTTAGCTGGAAGAATATGTTGGCTGAAACTGGCGGGTCCCATTTGCCCACGAAGGACGGCTCCGACGCCCTTGTGGTTGTGGTGGGTGAGCGAGGTGCGGCTCAACGGCGTATTCACGTCACGGGAGCTGCCGGTCACGGCTCTATCCCCTACGGGCGAGAATTCGCTATAGCCAACATTGCACGGGTGGCTCACCGCTTGTCCCATATCCATTCCCCCGTTCAGAATACGGATCTGTGGAAGGGGTACGTGAAGGCATTTCGCTTTGACCCAGAAACTGAAAAATATCTCCTTGACAACCCGACGGATTTCAGTGCTTTTGGAGATTTAGCCAGTTACTCGGCCTCTATGGCGCACACCACCTATGCGCCCACTGTGTTGCGCTCTGGTCAAGCTATTAACGTGTTACCTAGCCACGCCTATTTGGAGCTGGACATCCGCCCACTACCAGGCGTAACAGATGATGATGTTGATGCAGAAATACTGGAGGCTTTAGGAGATCTTGCAGATAAGGTGCGCATTGAGCGCCTCATTGTGGATCCCGCCACGGTGTCTCCTACTTCTGGCCCCCTATACGACGCCATCGTGGACACCTTCCACGAATTCTTCCCGGAAGCTGCCGTGATTCCCACTATCTCTGCTGGCGGTTCGGATCTCCAGTTCGGGCGTCGCCTGGGCGGAAACGGTTATGGCTTTGCGCTCCACGCCAAGGAACGCACACTCAGCGACGTCATGGCCCTCCTCCATGCCCACGATGAATACGTTGAGCTGGAAGACCTGGACCTCACAGTCCGTGCGTATCGCTCTGTTATCCGGCGCATGGTAGGGGTATAACCCCTGCTTGAGGTGTCAGGCACTGGAGAACTGTGAGAATCACCATCCTGGTCACCTCATGAAAACCATGTACGTTAATGTATCCTCCTGTGACTCCCCATGCAGCCACCAACAATCAGGGCACTCCGGCTGAATCAGCCGCCCCAGATGTGGAGTATGACTCCGCTCAAAGATTTACTACAGAAGATCTCGCGTATGTAGCAGTGTTTGCGGCGATTCTTATTGTGTTGGCTTTTGTGGCTATTCCCCTTGGGGTTACAGGCGTGCCTATCGTTCTCCAGAACGCTGTGGTCATCATGGCAGGACTAATCCTGGGTGGGAAACGAGGCTTCCTTGCTGTGGCCCTGTTCCTGTTGCTGGGACTTCTTGGGCTTCCTGTTCTTGCCGGAGCGCGCTCAACACTCTCCGCACTTGCCGGCCCATCAGTCGGATACCTCGTGGGATACCTCGTGTCAGCCTTCGTTGCTGGAAGTGTGGCCTACCGAGCACCACGTCAGAAGAACACCATGCTGGCAGTGTTCCTTATGGCATCGGCGGTGGGTCTTTGCCTTCAGTACTTGTGTGGCGCAGTTGGGCTCGTCCTTCGCGCAGAATTATCTCTCCAGGCCGCAGGAGCTGCACAACTCCCCTTCCTCATCGCGGACTGCCTCAAAGCCGTCATCGCTTCGCTTATTGCGGTAAGCGTCCATACTGCCTTTCCTGATGTGAGAAAAAAGAATAGATAGCACGCTTTTTCACCCCTGTCTGACACCAAGGAGGTTCCCCGGATGCCCACCGTCAGTTTCGATCACGTTTCGGTGGCGTATGACCAGCGCCCTATCCTCACGGATATCTCCCTTGAGTTAAGCGAGCGTCGCATAGGCATTATTGGGGAAAATGGGAGCGGAAAGTCCACGCTTTTACGGCTTATCAACGGTCTGATTTCGCCTACCTCAGGCACAGTTCGCGTCAATGGTCTCAACGTCCGCACCCACGGTAAAAAGGTCCGACTAAACGTGGGATTCATTTTTTCCGATGTAGATAACCAAATCGTGATGCCCACCGTTGCCGAGGATATTGCTTTTTCTCTGCGACGCCTCACGCTCTCTCGGGAAGAAAAGAACCGCCGAGTCAGCGCCGCCCTTGAGCGCTTCAACCTCAGAGAGTTCGCCAACCAATCTCCCCATCTGCTTTCCGGAGGCCAAAAGCAGCTTCTTGCCTTGGCAGCCATCACTGTCTTGGAACCGCAGATCATTCTTGCCGATGAGCCCACCACTCTTCTAGATATGCGAAACCGCGCCACAATTCAGCAGGTTTTTGCCACGCTAGCTCAGCAACTCATTGTGGTCACGCATGATCTAGACCTTCTTGCAGACTTTGACCGTGTTCTGTGTCTCCACCACCACGCAGTAGTGGCAGATGGCTCTCCTCGGGAGGCTATCGGCTACTACAAATCTCTCATGGAGCAAGAGTCTGACTTCCCCACTGTACAAAACCCCCTACACTCGGAGCACCACTCATGATGAAGGCTCTTCCTCTGGGGGTGTACGTTCCTGACACCAGTGTTATTCACCGCCTACCGGCACTGGGTAAATTCGCATTTCTCATAGTGTTTATCCTGCTCACGTCTCTTCTCGTGGACTCTGTGGGAATTGCCGGTGTCATGGTTACCTTCTGCATATCCCTCTACCTCCTGGCTCGAATTCCCTGGGCGCTGGCACTGCGTCAGCTCTGGGTTTCACTTCCGGTTCTCGGTGTTCTCGGCGCTTTTCAGTGGTGGCAGCTCGGGTGGGAACCTGCTGTGCGTATTGTTCTTCTCCTACTTTCCTGTCTTGCTCTGGCCAACCTGCTCACATTGACCACGCGCATGGAACAGATGATGGACGCACTGGACAAGGCCCTTCAACCCGCCAAGAGAGTTGGATTCCCCGTGAACGCTACTGTTGTGGCCGTCTCACTGACACTTCGGCTCATTCCCCTCATGCTCACCACGGTTACTGAGGTTCTGGATGCCCGCAAGGCACGGGGCGCGTCCTGGTCTCTCCTGGCCTTCGGCACCCCTGTCATGATCCGTTCTCTTCGCAGGGCTCGTTACCTTGGCGACGCCCTTCGCGCCCGCGGTGTGGAGGATTAATCCGTTGTCCAGTGCGGACCAGTTGAGGTGGTGCAGTTTCACCTGTACTTCTACGCTCGCCTTCCATCCGCGCTTGAACAAAACCAAGCCTTAGCTCACTTAGTGCAGCCTATGCTACAGTAAACGTTCTGTACGTTTCAGCACTGAACACTGATGCCTTCAGCATCCCGATTCCAAGGAAGTTTCAAGACGTCATGCTCACTTCACCTTTCAAAATTCTTGCCCTCACCACAGTTTTAGGAATCACTCTGGCGGGCTGTTCCTCGTCGGCAGAGGATTCGGACACCACCACCACAGGTTCCAACAGCAGTGCAGCCAGTAGCAACGCCCAGACTGCTACCGCTACTGGCGACACCTTCACCGTGGAGGATAACCACGGCACACAGACTGTTCCGAAGAATCCGCAGCGTGTAGCTGTCACGGACAACCGTTCCTTCGAAATCTTGGCACAGTGGGATATTCCTCTGGTGGCCGCTCCTGTTCAGTTAATTCCGGCCACCGTGTCCCAGTACAAGGAGGATGCACGAATCGCGGATATCGGTTCTCACCGTGAGCCCAATCTGGAGGAATTGGCAGCACAGAACCCAGATCTCATTGTCAACGGGCAGCGCTTCCGGAACTTCTATGAGGACATCGCAGCCCTCAACCCGGAGGCAGCCCTTGTGGAATTTGAACCCCGGGAAGGTCAGCCCTGGGATCAGGAACTTCGCCGTCATACCGAATCCTTAGGCAAGGTCTTCTCCAAAGAAGCCGAAGCACAAAAACTCATCGAGGATTTCGACGCCGCCCTCAAGCGTGCGCAGGACGCCTACGACGGCAACTCCACCGTCATGGCAGTCACCGTTTCCGGCGGAAACATCGGCTACATTGCCCCCTCTGTGGGCCGCACCTTCGGACCGCTCTTTGATCTCCTCAACCTGAAGTCTGCCCTCAAGGTAGAAAACTCCACGGACGGCCACAAGGGTGACGATGTCTCTGTAGAAACCATCGCCAACTCCGATCCCCAGTGGATTTTTGTGATGGATCGTGACGCAGGTACCAACGCCCGGAATGAGGATGGTTTCCAGCCAGCCCGCGACGTCATTGAAGGCAACGAGGCTCTCAAAAATGTAGACGCCATCAAGGCTGGTCGGGTGATTTACGCCCCAGAGGATACCTACACCAATGAGAACATCATCACCTACACCGAGATTCTCAATTCCATTGCCGACGCCTTTGAGGCAGCCGCAGCAGGAAACTAGCCGCCTGACTTCGACGTGCTTCCTGTTGTCAATTCCACACCACCCTTAGCACCCGTGATATCCGTGACCTCACCATCCGCTACTGTTCCGCCACGCACAGCCCGCACCCGAGCTTCGCTCTACAACTGGAAACTGCTGGTGGGAATCACTCTCGTTGGACTCCTCCTGACTGGATCTCTTCTCACCGGAGAGTATGACGTCTTCAATGGCCATCACGGTGCAGAGATGTTCGCCATCACCCGCATTCCCCGCACAGTAGCTCTCATTTTGGCGGGGGCCGCTATGGCCATGTCGGGGCTTGTCATGCAGATGGTCACCCAAAACCGCTTTGTCTCACCAACTACTACGGGCACTACAGAGTGGGCGGGTTTAGGCCTCTTGGCCACTATGGTGTTGTTCCCCACCGCAACGGTCATGCACCGAATGGTGGGGGCAATCCTTTTCTCCTTCCTCGGCACGATGGTCTTCTTCCTGTTCTTACGCCGGGTGTCTCTACGATCCTCTCTCATTGTTCCCATCATCGGCATCATGCTGGGAGCTGTGGTCAGCGCTATCTCCACCTTCTTCGCCATGCACACGGATATGCTGCAAAGCCTGGGTATCTGGTTTGCGGGTAGCTTTACAGCCGTCTACCGCGGCCAGTATGAGGTGTTATGGGTTGTTCTGGCGGTGGTTATCGCAGTTTTCTTCTTCGCTGACCGCCTCACTGTAGTTGGCCTTGGGGAAGATATAGCCACCACCTTAGGTCTCAACTATCAACGCATGGTGCTCATCGGAACGGCTCTCATCTCCATTGCCACCGGCGCGGTTACCGTTGTGGTGGGCAACCTGCCTTTCCTGGGGCTCATCGTCCCCAATATCGTCTCCCTTATCCGTGGAGATGATCTGCGTTCCAACCTGCCCTGGGTGTGTTTGCTCGGTATTGGCATTGTTACCGCCTGTGACCTCATCAGCCGCAGCATCATTGCCCCTTTCGAGATTCCCGTCTCCGTTGTTCTCGGCATTGTTGGGGCAATCGTTTTCGTCACTCTGATTGTGAGGCAACGCAACCGTGGTTAACAAGACCTTAAGCAGCCAGTACCTTGCAGCAGAGCCTCTCGCAGCAGGAGCGTCGCTAAGCAGAAGGGCGGGAGCCTTCCACAATCAGCGTGCAGCCAGAAAGTACTGGATTCTCCTGGGGACTATGTCTGGTCTGGCACTGCTTTTCATTGTGGCGCTACTGACCTACAACAATCCCATGCCTTTTGGCAGTGAACGGTTTTGGCTCATTGCAGAAAGGCGCCTCAACGCTGTGATAGCGATGGTGATTGTGGCGTTTTGTCAGTCTGTAGCCACCGTGGCATTTCAAACCGTGACAAACAACCGAATTATTACTCCCTCCATCATGGGGTTTGAATCCCTCTACGTGGCGTTGCACACCGCAACGGTGTATTTCCTGGGAGTGACAGGCCTGATGGAGGCGCGCAGTCTTGGCACTTTCCTGCTACAGCTGGGGTTGATGGTGGGTTGCTCACTGGCTCTCTACGGGTGGCTGCTCAGTGGCAGCCGAGGAAATATGCACGCCATGCTGCTGGTGGGAATTGTCATTGGTGCTGGATTAGGGTCAGTCTCTACCTTCATGCAGCGCCTTTTGACTCCCTCCGAGTTTGATGTGCTGACGGCTCGTCTCTTTGGGTCTGTGAACAATGCGGAGGCTGAGTACTATCCCATAGCGCTGCCGCTCATAGTGGTTGCCGGAGGACTGATTCTGCTTTCCTCGCGCAAGCTCAACGTGCTCTCACTGGGATCTGAGATCACCACCAACCTG
This sequence comes from Actinomycetes bacterium, assembly GCA_023432405.1. GTDB lineage: Bacteria > Actinomycetota > Actinomycetes > Mycobacteriales > Mycobacteriaceae > Corynebacterium. Next base: position 71,342 of record JAEYUQ010000003.1, read on the forward strand.
GGGCTCAACCACAAGCGCCTGAGCATCGTGATGCTGGTGCTCATCACCGTACTGATGGCAGTATCCACAGCTTTGGTAGGCCCGATGGCTTTCCTCGGATTCCTGGTGGCCACCTTGGCCTACCAATGCGCCCAGACCTATGACCACCGCTACATTTTCCCCATGGCCTTTGTGATTGGCATTTTTGTGATGACCAGCGCGTACTTCGTGATGAATCACATCTTCTACGCTCAGGGCGTGGTATCCATTGTCATTGAACTTATCGGAGGCACCGTGTTTCTTGTCACCATCTTGAAAAAGAGCAGCCTGTGATTACTCTCAAGAATGTTCGCAAAGCCTATAGCAGTGAGGTAACCATAGGTCCGGTCACCCTGGACATTCCGGCGGGGGGAATCACAGCTTTTGTGGGGCCCAATGGAGCTGGTAAATCTACCCTGCTCACCATGATCGGGCGTCTCTTGGGAATAGACGAAGGAACCATTGAGGTGGCAGGCAATGACGTTGCCTCCACAAAATCCAAGGATTTGGCCACGATCATCTCTATCCTCCGGCAGGAAAATCACTTCATCACCAAGCTCACTGTGCGCCAATTGGTTGGCTTCGGGCGTTTCCCCTATACAGGTGGAGCTTTAACTGCAGAAGATGAAGAAATCATTTCGCGCTACATTGACTTCCTGGGTCTGGAGAAACTTGAAAACCGCTACTTAGATGAGCTCTCGGGAGGGCAACGCCAACGAGCCTATGTGGCCATGGTGCTCAGCCAAGAAACCGAGTACGTTCTCCTGGACGAGCCCCTCAACAACCTGGATATTGCTCATAGCGTGCAAATGATGAAGCATCTTCAGCACGCTGCTGAAAGCTTTGGCCGCACCATCATTGTGGTGCTCCATGACATCAACTTCGCTGCCCGCTACGCCGACTACATCTGCGCAGTCAAAGACGGGCGCATCCTCCACTTCGGCACACCCCAGGACATCATGAAAGACGCCACCCTCACGGAGATATTCAACACCCCCGTTCACGTTATCGACGCCCCCGATGGCCCTTTGGCCTGCTACTACTAGCCTTGCTGCTACTCCAATCAGCTTCTGACTTTGTCACTGAAAGAGAGCCTTGTCCAGGCCAAGCTCTTAACCAGCGGAGCTCGCGAACTTCTCCAGAGCCGTCACTGCCCCCGCGGCAATAACCATGTCACCGGCCTGGAGAATATCTGTATCGTTGGCTCTTCGGAATTCTTTATCTTTGGGGCGCAGTGCCAGAATACTTACCTTGTACTTATTAGTGGCATTGACGTCCTCAACCGATTTGCCCAGAGCTTCCACGGGTGGGGCAATCTTGGCAACAACAAAGTTCTGGTCAAACTCCATGTATTCTTGGACTTCCCCACCTATGAGGTGGGCAATTCTCCGGCCTGTGTCTGCTTCAGGACGAATCACGTGGTGAACACCAATCTGCCGCAAGATTTTGGCGTGGGCTGGGTTATCTGCCTTCGCCCAAATACTTGGTACTCCCATGTCCACCACCGCAGACGCCGTCAACACAGATCCCTCAATGTCAGACCCAATAGCAATCACCACGCGCTGAGCTTCTGAGACACCCAACTGCTCTAAGGCTCGTGGATTTGTGGTATCCGCACTGAGCACGTGGTCAAATTCAGAGGCGCATTCCTGAACCACGTGCGGGTCATCGTCAACGCAGAGTACCTCCACACCGTTGGCCACCAGCTCGGCTGCCAAGGATTGACCAAACCTCCCCAGGCCGAGAATGATAACGGCACTAAAATCTTTCTGCTTAACCAATGAACGGCCTTTCTTCCGGGTAATCAAAGAGGCGCTGATGACTGCGCGCGGTGAGTGCTCCTACTAATGCCAAGATTCCTACCCTTCCAGCAAACATCAAAACAATCAGGATAAGTTGAGCACAGGCAGGGAGCTGCGCCGTGATGCCGGTGGACAGGCCCACTGTGCCAAAAGCGCTGACCACTTCGAAGAGAATCTGATCCAAGGTGAACTGTGGAGCCAAGAATAAAATGATGAAGGTAGCGCCAATAATCGCACTAATCGACGCCGCCAAAACAGCTAGAGCTTGACGGATCACTCGCCGCCCGAGAGTCCGCCCAGCCACAGCAACCGAATTATCACCGCGAACCTCCGCAACGATGGCTGCGATGATCACCGCTACTGTGGTGATTTTGACTCCACCAGCTGTACCTCCGGAGCCGCCGCCCACAATCATGAGCAAATCAGTACCAAACAGGGTGCCGCTAGAAAAATGGGCGTAGTCCACTGCATTGAATCCTGCTGTTCGTGGGCTGACACCTGCAAAGAAAGCATTGAGAATTCGCACAGGCCAGCCTAGATCTACGCTCAAAGCACCATTCCATTCTCCACAAGCCACCAAGAGGGTGCCGAGGGGAATGAGTATCGCTGTTCCCAAGAGAGTAAACCGAGCTGTCAAGCTCCATCGTGCTGGTTGCTTGTGGTTCAGCCGAGCCTGGATATGCCGAGTGAATTCGAGGAGCGCCGGAAAGCCGAGACCGCCCATGATGAGAGCTCCCGCCAGAGTCAAAAGAATCCAGGGATCCCGTGCGAAACTGATTAGCCCATCCGTGTACAGGGCAAATCCAGCGTTGTTGAAGGCAGACACTGCGTGGAAGAGGCCGTGCCACAATGCAGCTTCCCAGCTATAGGCGTACTCACAGTGGTACCTAAGAGCTAGCACCAGGAAGATCAGAACCTCAATTAGCAAGGTAAACACTACGGTGGCACGCACTACCCGGGTGACCTCGCCAAGAACGAGCCCGCGTTGCTCAGCTGAGGCATCTATGCGATGACGAAGTCCAAGGCGGCGAAAGAAGACCAAACCCATGATGGAAGTCAAGGTCATACAGCCCAGACCCCCGATCTGGATGAGAAGCACGATGACTATCTGCCCGCCAATGGACCACTGGGTAGCGGTGTCTACGGTGATAAGACCGGTAAGAGAGGTAGCAGAGGTGGCCGTAAATAGCGCGTCAAGAAAAGAAGGGCTGGTGGCACCATGGTCTGAGAACGAGACACCATCCGCTTGAGCCCACGGCATCATCAGGAGAATAGTTCCGCCAACAATGACACTCAGGAAGCTCAAGCCCACTGCCATGGTAGGCGGAATCCTCCGGCCGGAGCCGAAGCCCCTTGCCGAATGAACCATTTTCAACACACAGCGAACACTAGACCTGCACTACCACAGGTACAAGAGAACGGATCAGAATATAGAACGCCGACAGTCCCCACACCGCAAGGCACAGAGGACGAAGTAACATCAACTATTCTCAACGAGACGAGGTTGATGACCTTTCTTAGTAGGAACGCTAGTAATACGCTCTGGTGGTCCAAGATACTCAGCCAAAATGTCACAGAACTCTTCGCGTGAACACTTGTACAAGTTCCGAAACCTCAGCTTTCTGGTTTTTCTACCACCCTCACCATCGTCAAACTCAATAGTCACCACAGGACCACCACCTCCACCATTTTCCATGGCGTATTCAATTATAGTGGAATTCTTATATTCGGAGCTTTTTATAGTTATTCCAAAGTAACTTGAAAACCAAGCCACATATTTGTTTTTAATTCTACAGTCGAAACCCAATGGAATAAGCGATATTGCTAATAATAGTATTGCAGCAGACGCTATCCCTAAGAATAGCTTTCGCAAATCAGACATATGTTCAGGAAGAAAGGATTGATCAAAGACTCCTACTAAAAAACCACAAGCGAATAGGGGTATCGTCGGGCTTAACACGAGGAGCAGGCAAAGCCAGGTAGATTTTATTTGTACCCCGTTTTCTTTGGAAGTTACCCTAGTAAAGGATCGAGCCAGACGATCGGGATAACTGTCCGCACTAGTTGCACCTAAACTAAGCATAGCCCCCGATATTGGAAAAAGCCATCCTATAAATAATTTTAATGGATCTCCGTTGATTTCGCGCGGATGGAAAATCCACCCTAGAATAAGCAGTAAAACCAAGAAAACTATAATCCTTAGTTTCCAGTTGCGGATCATCGACTTTCCTTATCGCTGGTAAGATGTCCATTTACCGTATCTTGTTTCATGTGAATCACTTGTTTTCAGATGACTCGTCTTCAACGAGACGAGGTTGATGACCTTTCTTTGTAGGAACGCTAGTAATACGCTCTGGCGGTCCAAGATACTCAGCAAGAATGTCACAGAACTCTTCCCGAGAGCACTTATACAAATTCCGGAACTTTAACTTCTTGGTCGCCCGTCCACCGTCCTCACTGTCGTATTCGATAGTCACAACGGGGCCACCACCTCCACCATTATCCATGGCGTATTCAATTATGGTGGAATTCTTATATTCCTCCGAACGAATATCTCTACAAAAAAATGTCCATATCCACCTAACATAATTTTTACGAACAACACAGTGGAAACCAGAACAAATCAGTATCAAAACTAAAGATAAAGAGGTTATCCCGACAATCCCAATAAAATAACGTTCTAAAATTGAAACATAGTAAGGGAAGTAGTAATGATCAAAAATTCCTATATAAGAAGTACAGATTAAAATTGGCACTATTGGCCCTATGGCAAGAGCCATACTAAGCCATGTTGCCCTAATATAAAGTGTATTCCTTCGAGGGGTGATTGCGGTAAACGAACGAGCTAATCTATCAGGATAATCATCAGGATAAACTGCGACAGCAAGCAATATCGAGAGAGCGAACGGAAAAAATATTCCCATAAATCGCCTTCCTAAATCTTGCCCTTCATAATTATCGTGCCACCACCACTCCAGTGGAATAAATAGTATAAAAAAACAAACGAGCCGGAGTTTCCAATTTTTAATCATTACTCATCCCTAACAAGGAACAAAGTTTAGTAATGGTGTATTCGCTCAGTGGTCTACAGTCCGGCGACTTGCTAGTAACCGGCGTGTGGTAGGTACGTTGCAGCAACACCCCGCTCCTGTGTTTGCTAACAGAGAGGGGGACTAGAACATCAAACCGAGTTCGTGCCCTCAGAGCAAGTTCACCGTATAGATACGAGGTGCTCGTATCTATCCCCGCTCCATACCAAGCTCGTTGCACCTCTCCTTTGGAGTAAGAAACTATCTGGCCACCTTCAGGTAACGGCTCATCAAAATCTTTTAAGAGTTTGCGTGGATCATCGATATTCTGCAGCGTCCATGCAAGAGATACCGTTACCGAAGTCTGGTTAGCTACTGTCTCTGTAGGGTTGTATGCCACTAAAGCACCAGGACAAACATCCAACTCACTAAGTAGTATCCAGCCATCAGGAAACTCCCACAAATCTCCAGAATCGACTATCCCATCAAAAGTAATTTGACGGACATCGATTCCTAACACCTCTAGCCTCTGCCCCAATGTAGTGGCGTTCATGTGCTTTCATCCCATCCATTCTTTAGGCTTTTTTCGACCAGGTAAGATGCTGCTAAACCAACTCCGAAACCCACTACTGTCCCGGCTACAGGCACTGGCGAACCGGCTATAGCTCCTGCAACAGCCGCGGCACCTGCTCCAGCTGCTGCTCCAGCTGCCCATCCTGCTGCGCTACTGGCGGTGTTGATGGCTATTGCTTTATCAGGGTCCATGAAGTGTCCTGGGTTTGTTTCCTAGGCGTTTGCCCTAGTTTTTATTTTCTCTGATACGTCGGTGATGTGCCAGTACTCGTTTTCGACCTCGACCGGCGTGCGGTAGTCAAGGGCTTGGTGGACACGGATCTGGTTCCACCAGTTGACCCACTCGAAGGTAGCGATCTCAACCTCAAGAACGTCGTTCCATCGATGGTTAGTGATCAACTCGTTGTTATACGAGCCGTTGACGTTTTCGGCCAACGCATTGTCGTAAAAATCCCCAGCGCTTTCGGTCGAGGCAGTAATCCCCGCATCAGTGAGCCGATCGTGATACACCATCGAGACATACTGACTCCCATGATCGCTGTGGTAAACCAGCCCATTGGTCTCCTTCACGCTAGTGTTGGCCTGGTTCAATGCCTGTAGCGGTAATGCTTCAGCGCGCATAGAACCGGACAGCGCCCAGCCCACGATCTTACGGCTGAACACGTCTGTCACTAACACTGCATACACAAACCCTTTCACGGTACGGACGTATGTACTATCCGCACCCCACAACCGATTCGGCCTAGGGGCACAACAATCGCGATAAACCACATCCGCTCTAGTATCTTCCCGCCTCGCTGTGCGCATCGTAAGTGGACAACGTCCCTTCCCGGATACTCCTGCCAGGCGCATAAGCCTAACGGTTCGTTTCCAGCCGACCTGAAGACCGCAGCCGGTAAGTGCGTGCCACATTGTCCCAACCCCAGACACGCCATAGTGTGCGGCGTGTATCTGGCAGACCTTGGCCACGAGATCACGGTCCCGGATGCTCCTCACTCGGCGTGCCGTATTAAGCGTTACGGTAGCCAGGGAGGTCATGAAACCTCCCTGGCGCTGCCGGTTTAACGTCGCACAGATGAACTCAACTGTGGCACGATCACGATATTTATCAATAAACGCGATCATGTCCAACACTGGGGGTCGAGTTCGGACGCGAAAAAGCTGATGCGACCTTCACTAACTCGTTCGTATCGCGTAGTTCTTGGTTCTCCCGGCGTAGCCGAGCGTTCTCAGCAACCACGTCTTCCTCAGCTCGCGTGACCTGGCCGGTTTTGCGTGCTTGCTGTAACCATTGCCGGGCAGTGCGCCACGAGACTCCCAGTTTCGGTGCAACCATCTAACCCGCGTCCCGAATCGACAACCCCTCAGCAAGGATCCGATCCTCCACCAACCGGACAACCCGGTCCTTCGCTTCCTGATCAAATCTCCTCGGCATAAACCAGATTCTCCCATCTACTTAAACAGAAAAAACCTGAGACAGTTCAACAGAGACTTGGATCAAACCCAGAATCGCACATACCCTCAGGGGAAATCGACGAGATGTCCGCGAGCAATCAGAAACCCAACAGAGGCTCAAACGCCGACCAGGACAACAAGCTCACGGAACGCCAAAGTCGCCAATCAAGAACCCGTGAATATAGATTTCCCCACCCGAAAGTTGTGGGCGAAGGGGGACTTGAACCCCCACGTCCTTGCGGACACTGGCACCTGAAGCCAGCGCGTCTGCCAATTCCGCCACTCGCCCGAGTAGATCAGCAGCCATGAGCGTGCTGTGAAAAAGATAGCACGTCTACCCTTGAGTTCCTAAATTACCCGTGTCACCTTGCTTAACCTCTTACTCGAAAGGCTCTATTCCCGTCACCCTGAGCACCCAACCGTGCACGTCGCTGTCTACTCAGCGCAGCGATGAAGGCAGGACACGCTATCAACGAAGCGGCCTCTACCATCGTTAAATATCCTTGACGGTTACCGATATCCCTATACTTATGCAGGACGTCAACCCTCACTTTTGAAACTATGTTCTTCCACCTCGCAGAAAGGAGGCACTGCCAATGTCATTCATGGGCAAACTCGCACGCATGGACAGTGCCCTTCAGCGGAGCCTGGATAACAGTTTTGCTCTCGTTTTCGGTGGGCGCGTGGTTCCTGCAGAGATAGAGGAATTACTCAAACAGGAAGCAGAAGACGGCCTGAAAACCGTGGGGCGAGCTACCCTCCAAGCCCCTAACTATTACCGCGTCGGCGTGAGCCTCAAGGATTACGCAAGCCTTACTGAGGAGTTCCCCGAACTTCCCATGTCCTTCGCTGATCAGATGACCCGCTTTATTCGGAATAATGGGTGGTCAACTGACGGCCCTATCGTGGTGACCATTGAGGGCTTGGAGTATCTGCATACCGGCCAGCTACACTCAGCCTCCTATGTGAACTCTGATCCCAAAACAGAAAGTACGTACAAAAAACATCAAAAACAGCACAAGGTAGTTGGGGCTAAGAAAACGGTTTCTTCCAAGGGGAAGAAACCAGCTCCTCAGAAAAATTCCAATCAAAGTAAGCAAGCCATTATCCAGTCTGCCTCTCATGGTTCTCGCCCCGGAGAGGGTACTAACGGAAGGGATCCAAGGATGAACGCTGAGAACAAGGGTTTAGGTGCCGCCTGGCACAGCCAGCCCAATCCAGAGGGTATCGCCGCGCTCCAGGGGCAGAACACTGAAGCCGCACCACATCAGCCTACTGTCACCCTGACACTGCAGGACGGCTCCTCATGCGTCTATACATTACGGATGGGCTCAAATACCATAGGGCGCAGTGGGGACGTGGACGTGCGGCTGGCTGATACCGGGGTTTCACGCCAACACGCTGAGATTGTCTGGGACGGGCACGATGCTGTGTTAGTAGACCTGCAATCCACTAACGGTACGGTGGTGAATGGAACCCCCATTGAGAACTGGCTGCTTGCAGACGGTGACGTAATTTCCATTGGCCACACCAGCATGAGTGTCCACTTTGCACAGTGACCATCATTGACCCCCTAACCAGAGCCTGAAGAGCTGAGGAGTTTCATCTATGGATTCGATAGTCCTGCTGAGTTTCCGCATTGGACTCCTCGTCTTGCTGTGGTTCTTTATTTTCATGGCTATTCGGGCTCTGTACCGTGACACACAGCGAGCAGCTGGTCCTGCTGGGGCCCCTATGGCAGCACCCTCCAGCCCCACCGGACCTAAAGGTAGCCCCCAGCCCGGGCGCATCACTATTGTGCAAGGCCCCCTCAAGGGTTCACATCTGGATATTTCCCACCTGGATGATGTCCTTATCGGGCGCACACCGGACTGCACCTTTGTGGTGGGTGATGATTATGCCTCGAGCAGACACGCTCGCCTCTTCAAACGTGGCGCAGAGTGGTTTGTGGAAGATCTGGATTCCCGCAACGGCACCTTTGTGGGAGGATTCCGTATTGATCAGCCGGAACGTGTTAGTACAGGCAGCGATATACGAATTGGTAGAACGACGGTGAGGTTGGTTCCGTGAAGAAACTTCAATTCAGCTTTGCAGCAGCCTCAGACCGTGGTCTCGTGCGCGGGAATAATGAGGACTCCGCCTATGCAGGATCTCACCTGCTTGCACTGGCAGATGGGATGGGAGGGCACGCCGCCGGTGAGGTTGCCTCTCAAATCATGATCCAGCACATTCGTACTTTGGATCAAGATCCAGAGGATAACGATATGCTGGCCCTCCTGGGTGCCGTTGCCGACGATGCCAACCATGCCATTGCCGACGCCGTTCGTGAGGACCCCCAAACAGCAGGAATGGGAACCACGCTCACTGCGGTGATGACGAATGGTCGGGAGGTTGCGCTCTGCCATGTGGGTGACTCCCGAGGGTATCGCCTAAGACAAGGAAAACTCACCCAAATCACCGTGGACGACACCTTTGTGCAATCCCTGGTGGACGCTGGTGAGCTAGCTCCCGAAGATGTGTCCACTCATCCTGAGCGCTCAAAACTACTGAAGGCCTATGTGGGAGACACTGTTTTTCCCCGTCTAGAAACTCTCGATGTGGTGGCCGGGGATCGCCTCTTAATCTGTTCAGATGGACTCTCGGATCCTGTGGCTCCTTCCACAATCGAGGAAAACCTCGGGGTTGGAACTCCTGCAGAAGCTGCACACAAGCTCATTGAGCTGGCTCTTCGCTCAGGGGGGCCAGACAATGTCACCGTGGTTATCGCGGACGTCGTCACGGTAGAAGATGACAACGAGCAAGCCACCACAGGCATTGAACCTGTTATGGCTGGGGCTCTCAATGGAGAATCTCCAGATACTCCCCGACCAAATACCGCGGCAGCCCGCGCGGCAGTGTTTACTCAACAACCCGTTCAGATGTCCATGCCGCTGCCAGAAGGCCCGGGCGAAACTATTGACGGCGTCGCTACCAGCGAGGTCATCCCCACGGCAGAGGGCGAGACCCCAGACGGTCAGGCTAGCGAGACGAAGAAGTCCTCGATATGGCCGCGCCTTGTCATCACTCTGCTGGTGATTCTGCTTCTTGCTGGTGGTGGGTGGTTGCTCTACTACAAGAGTGTGAATAACTACTACATTGCGGTCAATGATGGCCATATTCAGGTGGAGAACGGCATTAGCTTTTCCGTGTTTGACCGGGACTTGCACCATCCTTACCAGGACGCTTGCCTCACTGAAGACGGAACACTGCGCCTCATTGGGCTGGGAGAGAGAGTTGCTGGTTGTTCTCCCTTTGTGGTGGAAGACCTGAAACAAGCCCATAGAGATGCCATTACCGCGATGGAATCTGGAAGCTATGACACCGTCACGAAATCCATGCAACAACTTGCCTCTAAAGCACTTCCGGTGTGTGTATCCCGCCCTGAGGCTTTAGACGGGCCAGGTAATTTGAATCAACCTGGGGTTGATTGCAGGACGGTGAAGAAACGGTGAAAGTATCTTTCCGCCACACAGAAATGCTCCTGCTGATTCTGGCCACAGTTTTTATGGCAGTGACCACTATGAGCCTGGAGCTTTCTCAAGGAAATACCCTCAGTAAGGAAATTCTCTGGATAATTGGGGCTTTTATAGGTGTATTTACACTGGCACATTTAGCGCTGTGTTTTCTTGCACCGGAATCTGATCAGATTATGCTCCCGGTGGCCGCCACCCTCAATGGACTCGGGCTCGTTATGGTCTACCGCTTGGATATTGCCTCAGAAACCTCTCTGGCAAAAAATCAGCTGATCTGGTCCATGCTGGGTATCTTCATGTTCATTCTGGTGTTGCTGATTGTCAGAGATCACCGCTCCCTCACCCGTTACAGCTACCTCCTGGGAACCTTAGGCATCATCTTTCTGGCCTCCCCCCTGGCATTTTGGCGGGCAGAGGCCAACCAGGACGCGAAAATCTGGATAGTTCTCCCCGGTTTCACTATCCAGCCCGGAGAATTTTCTAAAATTTTGCTCCTGGTTTTCTTCGCGCAGCTTTTGGTCACCAAACGCGCTCTCTTCTCCGTAGCGGGGTTTCACTTCCTCGGGCTGGACTTCCCTCGTTTTAGAGACCTCGCTCCCATTGTGGTTATCTGGTTCTTCGCCATGCTCATTATGGCAGGAGCCAATGACTTTGGCCCGGCGCTGTTGCTCTTTATGACGGTGGCAGGAATGCTCTATCTGGCCACCGGACGAACTTCCTGGCTGGTTGTGGGCGGAGCACTCATCGTCATCGGTGCAGTCACGCTCTACTCCCTCTCCCCGAAAATCCAAGGACGTGTAGCTAACTTCCTCGATCCTGTGGGTAACTATGACGCTGGGGGTTTCCAGCTCTCCCAGGCTCTCTTTGGAATGTCCTGGGGTGGAATCACCGGAACGGGTTTGGGCCAAGGCCACCCAGAGATTGTGCCTGTGGCTCACTCCGACTTCATTCTTGCGGCCATAGGTGAAGAGCTAGGCCTAATCGGTTTATCTGCGGTTCTGATACTGTTCGCCATTTTCGTCAGCCGTGGTTTCAACACCGCTCTGCGGGTGACGGACTCTTTCGGAAAGCTCCTCTGTGCAGGCTTAGCCCTCACCATCGCTTTCCAGGTGTTCATTGTCACCGCAGGCATCTCCGCAATGGCACCCATGACTGGTCTAACCACACCCTTCATGTCCCAGGGTGGTTCGTCCATCATTGCGAACTATATGCTGCTGGCTCTCATCCTGCGGGTGTCTAACCAGGCAAGAGCCACCAGTGCCAGCTACCTGCGAAAGAAGGGCTTCCACACCAAGAAGAAAACTGCAACCAGTGAAACCGGCCTCTTTGAGAAGGTGAGCTAACCGTGAATAAGTCAATCCGCTACACCGCTATTTTTGCTCTCCTCCTCACGGTATCCCTTCTGGTGAACTTGACCATTGTCCAGGCCTTCAAAACAGAGGCCTATGCGGATAACTCCCTCAACAAGCGTGCTTACCTCGATCTCCAGCAGATTCCACGCGGGCAAATCACGGCAGCTAACGGCGTCGTTCTGGCCAGCTCCTACCCGGATGGAGATGGAATCTATCACCGCAACTACCCCTATAAACCCAAGTACTACGGCACTATCACCGGGTACTTGTCTGCCATGTACGGCGCCTCTGACCTGGAGGCTTCCTATAACGAGGTACTCAACGGCACTGATCCAGCACTCTTTGCCAAGCGGCTCAAAGACCTGTTTAAAAATGAAGATAGATCCGGCGCCAATGTGGAAACCACCATCATCCCAGAGGTGCAGGAAACTGCCTACAACGCTTTAGTCAATAACGGGTACTCAGGCGCTGTGGTAGCCATTAAGCCCTCCACCGGGGAAATCCTGGCTATGGCCTCCACACCTGGGTATGACGCCAACAGCCTTGTGGATGGGGATTCGTCCAGCTATGCATGGGAACAGCTCAATGCTGACCCTCAGCAACCACTGCTGAATCTGGCCGCCCAGGAAACTGTGCCTCCCGGGTCTATCTTTAAAATCATCACCACCGCAGCCGGTTTTCACCAGGGCTATACCGCACAGTCCACACTCACTGGCGAAGCTGCCATCACTCTTCCCAACACAGAATCCAGACTCACCAACTACGGCGGTGCCACCTGCGGCAACAGTGGTGGGCGCCCTGTTACCTTGGAAACTGCTTTCGCCTACTCCTGCAATACGGCTTTTGTGGAAATGAGTTTAGGAATTGGAGAGCAGGAGCTTCGCGACGCCGCTGATGCTTTCGGCGTCGGTCAGGAATATGACATCGGTATTCCCACCGCTCCAGGAGAATTGGGAGACATTGACGATCAAGCTGCCCTGGGGCAAACAGCTATCGGCCAGCGAGATGCCACAATGTCTGTGCTACAAGCTGCGGTGATGGCTGCCACCATTGCCAACGATGGTCAGCGTATGGAACCGCATCTGGTGAAGCAGATTACCAAGCGGGATCTCACGGTTTTGCAGGAGATTAAACCCAAGAAGCTCAATGACGCCGTCGATAAGGACACTGCCCAGAGCATTAAGAAATTGATGATTGCCTCAGAGAAGAATACCTATGGTTACGCGGGGCAGGACATCGCTTCAAAAACAGGAACCGCTGAGCATGGAGATGGCTCGGAAGCACCTCATACCTGGTATGTGGCTTTTGGTCCTACACAAAATGCGGACGTTGCCGTGGCAGTTCTCGTGAAGAATGGTGGTGGCGCTGGAGCATCTGCAACCGGTGGCAAGATAGCATCACCCATTGGACGTGATGTTCTCCAAACGGCTCTGAAATATATGTAGAAGGTGATCCCATGAATGACTCCATTGACGAGGAAGGCAAGGACCGCCTGCAACAGCTTATTGGAGAAGATTATGTGCTCCAGTGGGTCATTGGCCAAGGCGGAATGTCTACGGTGTGGTTGGGTGATGACACTCGGCATGACCGTGAAGTGGCTATCAAGGTGCTGCGTCCGGAGTATTCCGATAACCGCGAGTTTCTCAACCGTTTCCGTAACGAGGCCGAAGCTGCCCGTTCTATTAAGTCTCCTCATGTGATTGCCACCTATGACTACCGGGAAGTCCGGGAGCACCCCTCAGGGCGCACCTACTGCTTCATTGTTATGGAGTACGTGCGCGGTGAGTCTTTAGCAGATATGCTTGAGCGCGAAGGTGCCCTGCCAGAAGATATGGCACTTGACGTGCTGAATCAGGCAGCAATGGGCTTGCATGCCATTCATCGCCTAGGTATGGTTCACCGGGATATTAAACCCGGGAATCTTCTCATTTCCATGAATGGCGTGCTCAAAATTACAGATTTTGGCATTGCCAAAGCGGCAGCCGCTGTACCTCTGACCCGCACCGGCATGGTGGTGGGCACTGCACAGTATGTGTCCCCCGAACAGGCGCAGGGGCAGGATGTGGATAGCGCCACGGATGTGTACTCCCTGGGAGTTGTGGGCTATGAGATGCTCTCGGGGCGTCGTCCGTTTATTGGGGATACCTCTGTCTCCGTAGTCATTGCGCATATCAATGAGGCACCTCCTGCCTTATCGACGTCCATCTCCGCACCCACCAGGGAATTGCTGGGCATTTGTCTACGTAAGGATCCCAACACCCGCTATCACGATGGCGGGGAGCTAGCGAATGCAGTGGCTGATGTGATGGAAGGGCACCGCCCCGCAGCACCTCTGACATTGGGACAGCAACGCCCCGCAGCCCAGGATAAGGACGAAGATTCCCGGTCCTCTTCCCGCGCACCGCGCACAGCCTTGGCTTCCTCTGCGATGATTGGCTCAGGTTCCAGGGCAGCCTCTGCGTCTGCTGAACTTGATTATGACGATGATGATCTGGAGGACTACGAGGAGGACGCACCGCGTCGACGGAGTAACACTGGTTTGTGGGTGGGGTTCCTCTTTGCTCTTCTACTGCTTATTGCCGCTGGTGCAGCGGTGTATATGACGGGTGATCCAATCTCGTCCACCGAAGAATCCACAACGGAATCCTCCCCCACACGCCACACAGTCACTGTTCAGCCAGCTCCAGAACCGCCCTCAGCTGCCGCATCTGCTCCTGCAACAGCCACGGAATCACGCAGACCTGAGGAATCTGAGCCGCCCAGTGGCTCTGTGGTTAATGAATCCTTTGGGCTTATTACTAATGCTGAACACGCGGAACCTCAGCCGGAGGATAACAATCCTGAGCCTGAGGCTGTTGATGCGCAACAACCAGCACCTGCTGAACCCGAACAGCCAGCTCCTGAGCCAGCACCGGCAGAAGAACCTGCACCAGCGCCAGAACCGGCACCGGCACCCGAAGCTGTACCTGAGGTCCCGGCCGAAGCTCCAGCTCCTGCGCCGGCACCGGCACCCGTCAATCCACTGGGATGGCTTTTAGGCGGATAAATGTTGCTAGAAAACCGTTATGAGCTTGGTGAGGTTATTGGCACCGGAGGAATGTCTGAGGTCTATGAGGCTCAGGACACATATCTGGGACGTGACGTTGCTATTAAAATGCTGCGCACTGATCTGGCACGAGATGCCATTTTCAGGGAGCGCTTCCGCCGTGAGGCCGAGAATGCTGGGCGCCTGAGCCACCCCGCTATTGTTTCTGTGTTGGATACAGGTTCCACTGTTATAGATGGGCTGGAAGTTCCCTTTATTGTGATGAACCTGGTTCATGGGAAAACACTTCGCGCGGTGGTGCGCGAGGGTGGCCCGATGTTCCCCGATGAGGCGGCACGCGCCTTGGCTCCCATTTGCGACGCCCTCCAAACCTCACATAACGCTGGCATTATTCACCGTGATGTCAAACCCGCCAATATCATGATTACCAACACCGGGGATGTCATGATTATGGACTTTGGCATCGCTCGGGCCCTCAATGACGCTACCTCTGCCATGACGCAGACATCAGCTGTTATTGGCACTGCCCAGTACCTCTCCCCTGAGCAAGCGCGGGGTAAAAGTGCTGATGCCCGTTCTGATGTTTATGCCTTGGGTTGCGTTCTCTATGAGGCTGTCACCGGACAGCCACCCTTTGAAGGGGAAACCCCCTTCGCAGTGGCTTACCAGCACGTCCAGGAGAATCCCACACCTCCCTCAGAGATGGTGCAAGGTCTTACTCCAGAGGAATCCGTCAATATTGACGCCGTGGTGCTTCGCGCTATGGCTAAGGACCCTAACCAGCGTTATCAGTCTGCCGCAGAGTTTGGGGAGGATCTGGAACGAATGGCCCGTGGCATCACCACGAATGCTGCGCGCTTGTCTGTGACCTCTAGCATTTCTGCTGGCGCTGAAACCTCTGTGTTCCAATCGACTGAGCTTGACCAGCCTGATGAAGATTTGCTTGGTGCTGAAACCCCTTCACATCGTGGAGTTTCCGCGCGTTCAGCTGGTTCTGCCCCGGGTGGGGAAAATCTCGGTTCTGGCAGGTTTTCAGGTGGCCCCTCAGGCAGCTCATCAGGTGGGGTTGCGCGCAATAAAGGTTTCATAGTTGCCGCCGTAGCTCTTACCATCATGATTCTGGCCATTGCTGGCTTCGGTGTGAAGAGCTTTATCTCTGGGAGCGGAGCTTCCTTAGCTATGGTTACTCTCCCCGATGTTGCCAACCAAACTGTCGAGGACGCCACGGAAGTGCTGGAGGATGCCGGTTTCCGAACAATAACCAGTTTTGAGCCTGATCCCACGGTGGATAGGAACAAAGTTCTACGCACGAACCCAAGTGCCGGATCTAGCCTCAAGAAGAAAACCACTGTCACCATTGTGGTTTCCAGTGGTCCAGAGATGACTAAGGTTCCTGACCTTTCAAACATGACCACTGCTGAGGCAGAAAAGGCTATTAAAAAGGCCGGACTGCAGTTTGACTCCGAGGTGGCGGAAGATACCTCGGAGACTGTGGAGCCGGGGCTTGTTCTGAAGCAGAATCCACGGGCAAACACCTCCATTAGCAAGGGGTCTAAGGTCACAATCACTGTGTCCCTGGGGCCCAAGAATGTCATGGTGCCCACTGATTTGGTGGGTATGTCCTTGACAGACGCCACCAATGCTCTTGACGCCTTGGGGTTCAACGTGGAGCGCCGAGACGTGGATAGCCCTCACAAGGGTCTTGTGACCAAGGTGAGTGATGCAGGTAAGGTGCTGCCCCGAGGTTCCGTTGTCACCTTGGATGTTGGCAATGGGTCCATGCTGGAAGTGCCCAATCTCACCGGGCTTACCGGGCAAGAAGCAGCCGCCATGCTCAACCGCAGTGGTTGGACTGGGACGTTCATCGACGGCCCCCCGGTGACTACGGTGGATTCCTCCCTCAACGGGAAAATTGCCCGTCAGACTCCTGCCCCCGGTACGGATATAGGCAAATCTGACAAGATTACGGTGCAGTACTATTCCTTCTCTCTCCTGCCGTCTAATACTGGCGCTGACACTACCGGCACTGGGGACCCTGCTCAGGGCGGCACCCCTCTCGATGGTCTTGGTGATCTCTTCCGCTAAGCCTTCCAAAGCTCACAGGCTTGCGAAGGGCGTCACCAGTATTTCTTTCAAACAAACTGCTACGCTTTCCTGCGAGACTGTTGTCCACAATGAGAAAAGGGTGCTAGATATGCCAAAAGCCAAGATTTCGCGTAACAATTTTCAGGTTTCTTCAAGTTCAGTTAGTCGAACTCCTGTCAAAATTAGCGGTGGCGGGACCCCTATGTGGTACAAGATCGTTATGTTTGGTCTCATGCTCATTGGGCTGGCATGGCTTATTGTGAACTACCTCGCGGGAGAACAGATTGCGTTTATGACTGAGCTTGGCCCCTGGAACTATGCCATTGGCTTTGGTTTCTTTATCCTCGGGCTTCTCATGACGATGGGGTGGCGTTAAAACCTTTCACACCCTGTGACAAAGTTATCCACAGGCTGTCAATAAGACTGTTGCTCGTGTTACTTAAGTGACTCGTGTAACTTTTCACAGTTTTGTCCACAGCCTGTGGATAACTCTATCTACAGGTTTTGCGGGACTCTTTATTTTCCAAGAAAACCTATGTGAACAGCAATGTTCTAGAACCTAGACGCTCATCTTTTCGGAAATCACACAGATGTAGTTATCCACAGCTGTTCATAACCCTGTTAATAACTACGGTGCCAATAAAAACTGTGGATAGACTCCCCTCCCCGTCCCCGTCCCAGGCGTTAGGACATCCAGAAGAACACACCAAGTGCCACGATGATAGCCCCCACTGCGTAGCCAATCACGCGCACTGAAGGCTTCTTCGATAGGAAGAAGGGCGTGAGAACGAGTCCCATAGCCAGCCCACCGAGATGCCCAGACACCGACACTCCCGACGTCATGAAGGTATAAATCAGATTGGCGCCCAACAACGCTAAGGGAGTGGAAAGGTTAGCGTGCTGCCTGAAAGATAGTGCGGTGTAAATGACCATCATTCCAAAGAGCGCCCCAGAAGCACCGCCTGTGGGTGAAAATGGATCACAATACAACACCGCCAGAGAACCACCCAGCCCACACAGCAGGAAGATAACCAAGAGCTCCCAGGAGTCAGTGGCAGACTCTATAATGCCGCCCAGGAAATACAGCATCAGCCCATTGAGAAGCAAGTGTGGCAAACTCAGATGAACTACAGTGCTGCTGAGTAGACGCACATAGTTCCACCCGCCTGCGGCAACATCTGGACCATACAACAAGGTGAGATCACCCAGTGTGGAATTAGCAGTGGACATGATGCTCCCGGAATCCACTGCCATCATCAGCCACAGAATAGCCATCACTCCCAGGAGCACCCAGGTCATCGGCCACCGGGAAAAGTCTGTGCGGTCATCACTTCGTCCTCCTCTCGATATTCAGCAAGCCAGACCACCCCGTGACAGCTGCCCGTTGTACCCACCGCGCACAAAGCGCTAGACCAATGGGAACATCATGTTCCATTTGACCTAGCGCTTTACGGTCTGAGCCCACCGTCCGGGATCCACTATCCAGTGCGAATGTCTCACCTGGATGCATCCAGAATGTCTACTCTTTAGCGGGCAATCTCAATAGATTCAATAACCACCGGATCCACTGGACGGTCACGGCGATCCGTGCGCACCCGCGCAATCTCCAGCACAACTTTCTGGGAGGCTTCATCTGTCACCTCACCAAAAATGGTGTGATGGTTGTTGAGATGAGGCGTGGGCACAACAGTGATGAAGAACTGAGAGCCGTTCGTCCCGGGACCAGCATTGGCCATAGCCAGCAGGAACGGCCGGTCAAACTGCAACTCAGGGTGGAACTCGTCAGCAAATTGATAACCTGGGCCGCCCATCCCGGTTCCGGTGGGATCCCCACCCTGGATCATGAATCCATCAATAATCCGGTGGAAAATAGCGCCGTCGTAAAAGGGACCCGAAGCCTCACCCTTAGCATTCTTTTGGGAATACTCCTTTGTTCCCTCAGCCAACCCGATGAAGTTTTCCACCGTCACAGGAGCATGGTTTCCGAACAGTTCTATAACAATGTCACCGTGGTTGGTGTGCATTGTTGCCGTTGCAGTCTTTTGCGTCATGCAGACCATACTAGTCTGTAGACTATATATTCTTCACGATCCCACGATACGGAGGACACGATGAACCCCACTCTTCTCAAAGCCTCATTCAAAGCAGCGCGGAAAGGCTTTGAAAAGTTCCGCGATTATTCCGCCCAGAAAGCCGATGAAGCCTATGACGTCATCGCTGAAGCTGCGGAAGCCATCAAAAACAAAGACGCTGATGAATTACTTGAGGACGTCCGCCGGGAGGCTGGCGAATTTACGAAGGTTGCAAAAGAGCGGCTTGGAGATGCTATTTCCACTGCTAGCGACAAGGCAAATGATTTTGCAGATGCTGTGAAGTCTGGGGAAGCCAAGGAGAAAATCTCCAAGGTTGCCTCTGACACTCGCTCCACACTTTACGACGCCGCTTCTGAAGCGGGTGCAAAGATTTCTGCGGTTGCATCCGATGCGAGCAGCAAGGTCTCCAGTGCAGCTACAGACGCGAGCAAAACAGTGACTGATTTTGCGGAAGATACCACCAAGGACGTCAAGAAGGCTGCTAAGACGGGCTCCAAGCGTGCGGAGAAGAAAGCCAAGAAGCTTTCCGCAAAGGCTGAAAAAGCTGGTAAGAAGACCTCAAAGAAGCTCGGAAAAGCACAGGACAAGCTGTCCAAGAAGGCTGATAAGGCAGCATCTCAGCTTCAGGGCAAGGCACGTAAGGTAAGCAAGAAAGCTGAGAAGAAGCTTGCTAAGCAGCAGGCTTCCAAGGGCAAGGGTGGCACCACGTTCCTTACGGTTCTGGGAGTGCTGGCTGCGATTATTAGCGTTGCAGCGTATTGGTTGAAGAATCGGACATCTCAGGCAGTAGACCCCGGGCAGGAGCCGCCTAAGGTTGAGGATTTCAAAGCTAAAGCACAGGAAGCGCAGGCCTCCGTGGAGAAGAAAGCTCACGAGGTAGCCGACGCTGTTAAGGATAAGGCGGAGGAAATCAAGGACAAGGCTCCTGAGGTTGCCGAGGAAGTCAAGGACAAAGCAGCAGAGGCTAAGAATAAGGCCACTGAGGCTGTTGACGAGGCCAAAGACAAAGCATCTCAGATCGCCAAAGACACCAAGGCCAAGGCCTCGGAAGTAACTGACGAGGCTAAAGACAAAGCCTCTGACCTTGCAGATGCAGCAAAAGACAAGACCGAAGAGGTAAAAGAGGAAGCGGAGAAGAAGCTGGAGAACTAGTCTTCTCAGGAATCGAACTCTTCCGCCCAGAAGAGGAATCCTCAGCAAGGTTCCACTACATAAGCGCCTAGGAGATAAATGTCTCCTGGGTACGCACCTAGTCCCTAGGTAACACGGGCTCGCAAGTGCCACTCACGGATTTACTGCAATCCTCCAGTTTCCGTGAGCGGCACTTTTTGTCCGTGAAGTGTTTAATCTGCTCAGCTGAACCTTAGTCTCCCAGGTCTTACAACTCTCAGCGCACAAAGCCCCCGATATCTTGAGGCGACGATTTCTCCGTGGCTCGATAATCCACACTCCTACCCCACAAGAGTCAGTCCTCTTATCCCAAAAGAGCCAAAGGCACTACAGCGACACCATCATTTCTGCGAAATGCTGTTTGACCTGTAGTAATGATGATTTTATCTCTGAGACGGTCACCTACTTCATTACCAAGCCAGTGCAGATGACGCACATCCGCGTCATTTATTACTGTCGCCAGCTTTACTTCGAAGGCTAAAAGCGCACCATCGTAGCGCTCCAACAGTAAATCGACTTCGTGGTCACCTCCCCTAGTCCTCAGATGATATGTTTCAGCTTCACAAACCTGACCGGCAGCACGAACCGTCATGGTGGCTAGGGACTCAAAGAGGCGCCCGAACATTTCACCCGTTCCTTTAGCGCCACTCATCAAGGTATCTGGGGTAATTCCGAGAACGGTGGCGCTCAAAGCAGGATCACACAATTGATGCTTCGGACTGCTAGTGAGTCTCTTCAAGGGGTTCATAACGGGTAGCCAAGGCGAGACTGGATCCAGGATTCGCACCTGCTCTAGAAGATCCCTATAAACACTGGTGGTGGCGCGCGCAGGTTTGTCATCTTCACCCACGGTTGCTGCGTTGAGGATACTGGAATAACTGGCGGTAGTGGATATAGCCGCTGCGTAGGCTGATAACCATGCTCTCAAGGTTCCAAAACTGCGAATCGCACGACCTTGTGAAACAATATCCCGATCAATAATGCGGTCTACATAATTACGTAGACTTTGGCGTCGTATGCGGGGAGATTGGCGGTGAATCGCCGGAAATCCCGAGGCACAGATCTCAGTTGCGTAATCGCTAAGAGAAAAGTCAGTGACGCCGGTTATCTGGGCGGTGCCTTCAAAAAGATCCTTTATGAACACCGTAGGAGAACTGTTTTCTCGTTCTGAGAGACTCATAGGACGCAATCTCAATGAGGCGATTCTTCCTGCACCACTGTGTGTGTCCACTCCCTTCCTGGGAGTCGCGCTACCAGTGAAGATGTAGGTTCGATGAGTACCTTGATCCACAGTACGGCGAACAGCATCCCACACTGACGGATAGAGTTGCCATTCGTCTATGCAGAGACTCTGAGCCTGGTGGAGCTGATTCGACATATCATTTTCCACAAGTTGAAGCTGACTCGGATTGTCCAAACTCAGGGTTTTATCCACCCGGCGAACAGCGGTACAGGTCTTTCCACAACCCTTCGGACCATCAATAGCTAAGGCCCGTAGTTCAGGCAGTAGCTGGTCAAGCTCCTCATCAATGTAACGCTCCAAATAAAAGCCGGACTCTGTATCATCTGAGGCTGCTTTCTTGTTCAGCATTGCGTCTCCTATTAGTCAATCTGCCAGGTGTGAACTAGACAATCTGCCATCATTCTATTAGTCAATCTGCCAGGTGTGAACTAGACAATCTGCCAAACCATCACGCACCCGAACTCCACCTCATCTCCTTGGGATATAGCCGGCACTTGTGCAGTGACTATGGCATCTCCGAAAGACTGCGGGGCGTCGTCAAGGCAAATGTGGAGCCAAATCCTGCTCTGAGAAGTTCTGGTACGGTCGGTGGAGAAGCGGTTCATAATAAAAACCGCATATATCACCACAAAAGTAAAGGAGAATAATGGCCAACAAGAAAACGATCCTCGGAGCAACGGTTGTTGCTGTTGGGCTTACGATGGCGTCGTGTTCTTCGGCAGATAATAGCGGGGACAATAATAGCGAAAACGTAGCCAAAGAAACGGAGACTGTTGTGGTCACTTCACCTAGCACAACAACTGTTAACTCAGCTGAGGAAACTGAACACCTCGCTATAGATGAGAGTTCCGTAGGAAAGATCCTTAAGAAAGAAACCCTCAAGACCGAAGAAATCATTTCGGCTCCTAACGGATCAGAGACCTTGAAGGTCACTTATGGTTCCAGAAACGCAGCCGGTGATCCCATTGCAGTCACCGGACTTGTGACCTTGCCCAAAGGTGAGGCTCCTGAAGGCGGCTGGCCTGTTCTCAGCTGGGCTCATGGCACCACTGGTCTTGCAGCAAAGTGCGCACCTTCAACGGCTATTAACACCCACCCCGATGAAGAAGCTCTCACTTTGGTGGCTCAGAATTACCTCCAGGTGTGGCTCGACAAGGGCTTTGCAGTTATCCAGACCGATTATGAAGGTCTAGGAACTACCGGACACGGTACTTATATGGATCGTCATTCCTTGGCGAACGCCGTCAATGAGATGGTGCTTGCCACAAGGGACGAGTTCAAGTTCAACAAGAAGTGGTACAACACCGGCTGGAGCCAGGGCGGATTTGCTGCTGTTTCCGCTGCTTCCGCCGAGGACGTTCCTGAGGGACTCGTTAAAACCCTTGCCATTGCCCCTGGTGATACGCAGGTTCCTTCAACTGACATGGATGCTGATACCGCTCGGGCAGGTATCTCCGACATTGATGAAGCAAACCTCGCCTATGCTGCCTACAGCATTCAGGGAGCTGCCAACTTCAATCCCAAGGTTAAACCTGAAGAGTTCCTCAATGATAAGGGAATGCAGGTCATGGATCTGGCCTCTAACGAGTGCTTGACCACCTTCAAGGAAACTAACACTATTCCTGGTAAGGACATTCTCAAGGATGATCCCAAGATTCAGCCCCTTCTTGAGCACCTTCAGTCGAACTCCATGATGAGTATGCACCCCTCAACGCCGGTGGTGATTTTCATCAGCAAGGACGATGACATCATTAATTATGACCAGATCAGCAGCTCCGCTAAGAAGCTCTCGGAAAATGACGGCACTGATGTGAAGATCGAAGTTCGCACTGGCGAGAAGCACCGTGACATGGTTCGCCGTGCCATTGAGGATCAGACACCTTACGTCCCTGAGCTCCAGTAATAAGCTGGATTACACTACAAGCTCAGCTCGGATTATGGTACAAGCGCTTACTTCGGTACAAGCTCCTTATCCTCTAGCCTGAAGCTAAAGGTGCAGCGATCCACAACGTGCCCCTCCACGGGGTGCAACACTGTCTTCCCCACATCCTGCGGACTCTCATTACACTGAAAGTATCCATAAGAGATGGTTTATCTTCATGAGGGGTAACTGAAAAGGAATGACATCTAATGATGACTGAATACGAATCCGGAGACTCCGCTCACCAATCAGCAAAGGTGGAAATAATTACGGATCGGGAAGTTCCCCTGGGCGGACCTCGTGCCATGACGGTGCATCGCACCCTCCCCCAGCGCCAGCGTTCCACCATCGGTGCTTGGTGTTTCGTTGATCATTACGGGCCAGATGATGTCTCAGTGACCGGCGGAATGGATGTTGCTCCACACCCTCACACCGGACTGCAAACCGCCTCCTGGCTTTTCACCGGAGAGATCACCCACCATGACTCGGCCGATAACCACGCCGTCGTCAAGCCAGGGGAGCTCAACCTGATGACGGCCGGGTATGGAATCTGCCACTCTGAGGTATCCACCCAGGACACCACCGAGTTACACGGGGTACAGCTATGGATTGTTTTACCTGACGACGTCCGTCATACCCAACGCAATTTTGAACACTACCGGCCGGCACTGACCACCTTTGAGGGCGGATCGGCGCTGGTGTTCCTGGGTGACCTGCTGGGAGATTCCTCACCTGTGACAACCTATACCCCCTTGGTGGGAGCAGAGATTCGCCTGGATGCGGGAGCAGATCTAACTATGCCGGTGAACCCGGAGTTTGAGCATGGGCTTTTGGTGGATGAGGGCGAGGTGGAGCTTGAGGGGCTGACGGTTCAGCGGCATGAGCTGGCCTATACGGGCATTGGTGAGCAAGAGCTGCGGGTGCGGAACACCGGAGAGAGTGCAGCGCGCCTCCTGTTTATTGGGGGTGAGCCATTCACCGAAGAATTTGTGATGTGGTGGAACTTCATTGCCCGCAGCAGCCAGGAGATTGCTGAGATGCGGGAGGAATGGCAGAACGAAGGTGAGCGTTTCGGTGCCGTCCACGGGTATATCGGTAAAGATCCTGCTGGCCTGAGCCGTCTGCCGGCGCCGCGTTTGCCTGGAGCGAAACTGCGTTCCCGTAAAAATCCCCCACCTGTCGCCCGCCCAGAGATGCGCATTGATAATCCACCGAAAGGAAACCAGATGACACAGAGTGCAGAGCACACCACCACCAGCACAACACCATCGCAAGGTCTGAGTGATAAACAAGGCCGTGCTGTTGAGGTTGTGGAAGATACCCGCAGGAGCGCTTTTATCATCCGCTATAGAGATGAAGAGAAACCTGCAGGCCAATCTGCTTTTCTGGACGTCGATAAGGAAAGGATTTTCTACCACACCGAGGTGGGGGAAAACTATGAGGGCAGAGGGCTTGCCTCTATCCTCATCGGTGAAGCAGTGCGCAACACTCAAGAGGCCGGTCAGGAGATTGTGGCCTTGTGCCCCTTCGTGAAGGGGTGGTTGGAAAAGCACGGCGAGGGTGTGCCCTGGCGTTTACCCACCATCGAGGATGTTCAGGCTCTCCAGAATGAGTTAGGAGCATGAGCACACCCACTACCCACTCCTCGGGAGCAAGTTCTCAAGGCACACCGGCTCAGGCTGCCTCTGGGAAGAAAGAGATTTCCTCAGTGGAGAAACCTTCCGCAAAGGAGACCGTCACCGTAGGTCAGGGACTCCCCTCTCATGGGCCTTACCTGGATAAGTTCTTCCCCGAGTTGTACCGCGCCATGCTTACCCCTGGGAAGATGCTGAAAGACATCTATCCGGATGTGGATCTGGACCCCTCGCTGATTGAACTTCTCATGGTGCGCGTAAGCCAACTGAACCGCTGCGCCACCTGCCTGTCCGTTCATGTGCCTGAAGCCAGGAAAGCGGGGGTCTCCCAGCGGAAACTGGATATTCTCCCAGCGTGGCGGGAGGCAGGAGAGCTTTTCAGCACCGCAGAGCGGGCTGCCTTGGACTTGGCGGAAACTCTCACTCTGCTGCCGGAAGGTCAGCAAAACTCGCAGGCAGCAGTCACCGCCTGCCAAGTGTTTGCAGAAGAACAGGTGGCTGCCCTGGAATGGGCAATTATCCGTATTAATGCTTTCAATCGGATCTCTATTGCTTCAGGGCACCCACCTCTGACGTACTAGCTGTGACGTGCAAAGGCACGCCGAGGAGTGCTACTAGTACTACTCCTCGGCTGTGCCCTCTGCCAAACCCTCTGCGAAGCCCTCAGGGACGTCACCCTCAATATCTAGGGTCACCGAGTCTTGACCGTGTGCCTCAATTCCGCTCACCGCTAGTTCTTGAATGGAGGCATCGTCCAGCACCTCAAAAGACACCAGGTTATCGCCCTCGGTAACCACACTTCCTCCGATGCGCAAGGAGCCCACCGATCCGCCTGGTTTGATAGATACACCTGTGGCCTTCAGCGTCATTTGAACGCCTTTCACCAGGCTCAAGCCTTCCCCACCTGTTGTGCGCACATCACCTTTTACCTCTATGGTGCCCACTGGTTTGGACACCTGAATACCAATGGCACCGTCACCGTGCGTGGTAATGGACTGGAAAGTGGCAGACTGCACGGTGCCGTCGTAGACATTAAAGCCCCGCGCCCCCAAACCGGAAGTCACGATTGGTGCATTAATCTCCAGAGCGCCCATACGGCCAAAGTTCACAAATCCAATGCCGGACGCCCCCGTCGAGGTAATGGTGTCGTAGGCCACCCAGTGCGGGGTGTGCCCCCACAAATCCAGTACCATGTCGTTGGCGCCGTGGGTGGTGACGGGCCCTTTGTTTTCTACCTTATCGACGCTCGCGCCGCCCAAGACAAAAACTCCACCGCTGATCTTGTCTCCCGTGCCCTGAGGTATTCCCCCGTCGGTCACAATAGTTCCGGTTTCCAGGAGGTCAGCGGTAAAGGAGCCGCCGGTCAGTTCCCCTTCACGGTTGGTGAACCCGTCCACGAAAATACCTGAACCGCGTATCGGGGTTTCCTCGGTGCCAGCGCTCAATCCCCGCAAAGTGGCGGTGAAGGAGGATGACGGGTCAGGATTTCTGTTCCAGAGGGTGAAGCCGCCTTGGAGAACGTCCACCCCAAAGCCGTGCGGCTGCTCAACACGCCCACGAACATCGGCTTCTTTCACAAACACGTTGTCTGCTTCTACCCTCACCTTTCTGAGATTCCCCTCGGCCACGATATATACCTGCCCCACCGTGGTGAGGTTCTCAAGGTGGAAAGTACCGGCGTCGTTAAGGGAGGTGTCGTTATACACGGCCACCTCGTAATCGAGAGTGGTGATGGTGATGTCTTTCAGCGTGTTATTCGCTGTGAGGCGTACACCCTTGCCCTTGAAAACCAGTTCACCGCCCGTGAGGGTTGCCCCCTCAGGCAGGGTGATTGAGGGTGATCCACTGATGGTGCCCTCTATTTCCAGGAGCTGTTCTCCGGCGTCTATGGCGTTAGCAAGTTGTTCTGCAGAAGTAATTTTCATAGTCCATCATGTCCAGCTAGAAGGGAAGCGAAATCGGCGACTGTACCGGAAACCTTGGTGTTGGTGCTCTGACGTTGCGGGCGGGAATCCTCGGAAAAGTCTGGGCCAAACCCAACCACACCGTTCTTCACGTCCACAATGCTTTCTGCAAGTTCCCGAGCGGCGCGTGTAATGCGGCCATCCAGGTCAGAGTCCTGACCAAAATCATCGGTAGCGGCAAACACCCCGGTAGGCATGGTGCTTGCCCGCAGGTAACTAAACAGGGGTCGTAGGGCGTAATCCAAGATCAGGGAGTGACGCGCCGTTCCCGCTGTGGCTGCAATAAGCACAGGCACTCCGGTCAGGGCATTGTTATCCAGAGCGTCGAAGAACATTTTGAATACCCCAGAGTAGGAGGCCGTAAACACCGGGCTGGCAGCAATAAGCCCATCGGCTTCACTCACCTGGTCCAGCGCGGCACGCAGTGCGGGGCCATAGGTTCCGGTGGACATAGCCGTGGCCAGTTCCATAACCAGCTCATTAGGCTGAATGTAGGTCACCTCCAGGCCCTCGCCGCGCTTGGTCACCTGTGCTTGCACGGCTGCTGCAATGCGTTCAGCCAACATCTGAGTGGTGGAGGGGGTGGATACCCCACCGCTGACAACTACCAGTTTCTTCATGGATTAGTTCTCGCTTTCCTCGGTGACGGCTGGGCGAATCTTGAGGTGAGGTGACTGAGCACCCTCTGCCTTCAGTGATGCGTGGGTGGGCGGGTCAGAAGGAACGTGCGCTGGACGACGCCGCTCAAATTCTTCGCGCAAAGTAGGCACAATCTCCGTGCCCAGAATCTCTACCTGCTCTAAAGCCATCTCTAAGGGCAGCCCAGCGTGGTCAATGAGGAAGAGTTGGCGCTGGTAATCCCCAACGGCGTCGGCATAGCCCAAGTAACGGTCAATGATCTGCTCGGGTGTTCCCACTGTCAGGGGTGTGAGGCGCTCGAACTCCTCTAGGGAGGGCCCGTGACCATATACCGGGGCGTTATCAAAGTAGGGGCGGAAGGTGTCCTTGGCTTTCTTCTCTGTTTCGGCCGCGAAGAACTGCCCACCGAGACCCACAATGGCCTGGTCGGCAGAGCCGTGACCGTAATGCTCAAAGCGCTGCCGGTAGAGGTTCACCATAGCGGCGGTGTGCTCAATGTTCCAGAAAATGTGGTTGTGGAGAAATCCGTCACCATAGAAGGCAGCCTGCTCAGCAATTTCAGCAGAGCGGATGGATCCGTGCCACACAAAGGGAGGAACGCCGTCGAGAGGGCGAGGAACAGAGGTAAAGGACTGAAGCGGGGTACGGAACTGACCCTTCCAGTTCACGTTTTCTTGGCGCCATAAGGTACGCAGGAGATGGTAATTCTCAATGGCCAGGGGGATACCTTTGCGAATGTCCTTCCCGAACCACGGATACACCGGCCCTGTGTTGCCACGCCCCATGACCAGGTCTACGCGACCGTCAGCCAGATGCTGAAGGTAGCTGTAATCCTCCGCAATGTGGACAGGATCTGTGGTGGTAATGAGGGTTGTGGTGGTGGAAAGAAGGATCTTCTCCGTCTGAGCAGCAATGTTAGCTAGGAGTACCGGGGGGTTACCGGGGGCTGCAAAGGGCGGGTTGTGGTGCTGGCCGGTGGCAAAAACGTCCAGGCCCACCTCCTCTGCCTTCTTGGCTAGAGCCACGGTTGCTTTAATGCGCTCATGCTCAGTGGGGGTTTTCCCCGTGGTGGGATCTTGAGTGACGTCACCGATAGTAAAAATTCCAAATTGCATAGCTCCGAGTGTAGGCACATTTTGTGGGCATATCAACAACTTGAGGATTTCATGCCCCTTAGCGACGCCCCTCCCCGGTGGCGTCGTTTAGGAAAGGGCACTCAGATCTGGAACCAGAGACTGATCCGGCAACTGAACCTTAGGCCTCTGCACGGTAGACCCTCCGGTGAGCGATGGAATGCCGGCCATGGTGGAGATAATCCAAGGAATCATGGGAGCCACGGCTACGTAGTTGGTGGCAATTTTCCCCTTGCTGTTAGTGGAGCCGATAGCAGTTGTTACCCCAAGAACCACCGGACCTACATGGAAGGGGCCGCCCGAATCCCCAGGTTCTTGGTTACCCTCCACGGAACGCACCACAAACATCTGAGAATTCCCACGCGCTTTGTCCTTGTAATGACCTTCAACACGAGAGACTCCCTGCTGAAGTGGGTATCTCCCCATCCCCCAGCCGGAGGTTTGACCTGTGAGACCCACGGGAGGAACTATTGGGGACAACGCAGCAGGAACCACCGGCAGAATGTCACGGGTATGAACCAAGGCCATATCTGCCCCGGATGGATGCACGATGACACGATCCGCCTTGTAATTCCCCGTGGCCTTTTCACCGATCTTGATTGAACCCGGGTTCTTTGGTGTGACACAGTGAGCCGCTGTGAGCACCCAGTTTGGGGCAATCACAGACCCAGTACACAGACCACCAGACAGAACCTTTGCTGACCAGGGAGTCAGAACAGCGTTATGCCCACCATTGATGGCGTGACCTGGAATAGCACCAGCAAGTGAAGTAATGAGAGCCAGACACACAGCAACGGCCAGTGTCTTCATACGCCGAATATTCCAAGTACGTTCTACACACATAACTCCCAGGATAGTACGGCTCCTCATTACAAGTCCTGCATCTATTGCTAGGGCAGTATGCTCAGGGACAGCAATCCGACGTCATTCAGATAGCTCCGGGTGTACCTCTACAGGATACGAATGATAGAACTGGCTGTACCTGCTGATACGTCATCTAGAATCAGAACTTCCACATAGAGGCGTTACAAAGCAGAAATCGCTTTGACAAAGGAGGGCTTGGTTTCTATTTCAGCTTGTTATCCAGAAACCAACCGTATCTCAAATTTATAAAGCTGCGTATGCTAGCCATAGATATATCACTATATCTACTCTCCCTGTGACGGAAATAAGCTGCTGCACTTCCCACACCAAAGGCAAGCGGTAAATATATGCAGTACAAGGTAATATGACCTTTAAAAAAGCAACAGACCATACCTAAAAGAAGTGAAGTAAGAGTGGACCAAATGAACCCTTCGACTGAAATTACTAGATATGCACTTGATTCATTCTCATAGTTTTTATAAACATTTTCATTATTGAATATTACTTGATACGATGTAGAGATACACCATACCACGAAATAAGCTACGATATCTGTATTTTGTACTATTGAGTTCATTATTTTCTTAAAATATTTACGAGTTTATTTACACACATTATACTATAACCTTAAGCGATGTGTAAGTATCATTCGCAGTCATTTTGCAATTCTATTAATTATCCAAGAATACCTTCGACGAGCGTAACTCATAACTCCCTGCCAAGTTACTCTTGTACCATATGTGACTCTATCCGGGAGATGAAAACGAAGACCGAGAATTACGATACCCGGAACCCAGAGTGCACCTATATCTAAAGGTATATTATCTATTTTAAACCAGAGTACCGATAGAATGGCGCCGATACCTCCACTGAGGAGGATCCCCTCTATGCCTGCCAAAATCACGGCAGCATCAGGATGCTCTTCATGTTTATAAGGTATATCGCCTTTTACTATATAGGGGTAAATACAGGGAGACACTGCAAGTAGCGTATACGAAAGAGAATATAAATTAAAAATTTCCGAAAGGTACTCCACGATTAGTTCTCGCTCCTCTTTTCGTCGATAAAATCACCGATGGCACGCCCTGCAGGCTCTCCTGCTTTTGAACCTACATTTGCCCAATGGCTGCGCCTAGATTAACCATTTTATCATCCTTTTGCTTCAAAACTATCTTCTTCGATTAATAATCCAAGAATATCGTCGCTGAGCATAGCTGGTCATTCCTGCTATTTTGATTTTTCCCATAAAAATTCTAAATTCAAAATAGATATTAAAACGTTTTCCAAGGAAATGAGGAGAGAAGATGCAGACTTATCAGCGGAGTCTTCAATAAATTTAACATTAATAAAAAGTTTGGGATAACTTGCATCGATATAAAATATCAACAGAAAGAACGTTACCAAAGTAAAAGCTTGAAGAAATTCCATCTTAATTACCGATCTATTCAACTGCTAGTTTGTACCCATCTTATTATATCATTCCCACCTACCAAAACTTTTTAAAATTGGCATATATCGGCAATGGGCATATTCCCTAATATCTTCCCGTTTTATTTTTGCCTCACGGTAAGGACAATAATAATAGTAACACTGAATCAAAATTGTCGTACTGAGAAAAGGAACACCAATTAAAGAAAGAAATAAGGGCATATCAAAGAAATACCGCCAGGGCACAGCCAGAAGAAGCGCAATACCCACATGAACCACAAAACACTCCAAAGTCACCACCAGAAAGGCCGCTTTTGGTTTTTCTTCAAACTTGTAAGGTACATCTCCTTTTGCTAGATATAGGTAAAATGGCGGGGAAATAACTAGTAGGACGTAGGGTAGTACTGCAATGTCAAGGATTTCTGATATAGACTCCACGACTAATTCTCGTTACGTTCTTCATCTATAGAATCGCCTATAGCTTCACCTATTGGCTCTCCTGCTTTTGAGCCTACATATGCGCCGATGGCTGCTCCTAATGGGATGGTGACTGGAGCTGCTGGTCCGCCGAAAGCTCCTATGGCTGAACCAACATATGCCCCAGCTGATCCGCCCAGAACTCCACCAGCTGTTTCACCAAGATAACGACCGGCGTGATCCGGATCATGGTAAGCGTCTATGACAGCTTGCGTTCCAGAGATCACATCTCCAGCTGTCCCGGCTCCTTTTGCTACCTTTCCTATTGTCTGCCATGTTTGGTTATCTCCTGGCAGATTCCCGGCCGGGTCTCTGTGCCGCCCAGGATCTTCCGTTTCTTTCTCAAGCCCTTCTCCTCCACCACCGGCAACGGTTGCTATATCCCCGGCCGTGTCACCCAGTGAGATACCTGTTTCTTGCTCGTTAGGTTGTGTTCCATCCTCACTGGCTTCTGGTCTTTCACCATATTGCGATATTGGTTCGTCCTTTGCAACAGGTTCATGAGGTGTGGCTGCCGGCAAAGGCCTTAGTGGAACACCCGCAGGTCCGATAAGATCCTGACGCCCAGGTTTTTCCTGCGCAACTAGCCGATCTCCTCGCCTGAAAACTTGGCGAGTCTCATTCTTTTCTCGGTCATAGGTATTCGATTCAAGTACCAACTCGCCAGGTTTCACCTGTTCGGGTGCCTGGTAATACCGCGTTTGCCTGTTGCCTTCGGTTACCGTAATCGAACCATTAGGATACACAGTCTTCGTCACACCATCAGGCGTACCCACAGGATAGACATCTTCAAGATCACCGTTAGCATTCCGGGTAATAGGATCCCCCTCCTCAGATAACTGACAAACCCCGTGTCCATTACCCGGTGTCGCAGACCCAAGATCCCGTTCCACCGGCAGCTCCCGTCCGGTGGACGCCTCCTGTAATACTTCTTCCTCGGTCTTCACCCCTCGACCACGACGCTGCGCAGCAGCCCGCGTTTCCTCCTGCTCCATCCTTTCCCGGTTTCGTTGTTGCCCAGCAGCATCCTCGGGAGTTACAGGCCCCATAAAACCAGGCTGACGCGAAGGCAACTCCGCATCCAAACGCTCCTGCTCAGCAGCAGACTCAACTTCCGAAGCCTCGCCCGATTCAGCCGACTGTGCAACAGAATTCAGATAATCATCACTCGCATAACACATCCCATCTTCTGAACCAGGAAGAGGCTTGTCCCCCGCGCCGTCTTCCACCGTCTGGGTGTCGTCCACAGCTACGGAACCCATCGATTCATCACTTACTTTGGACTTGTCCTGCTCAGGATCAGCCACAATCGGGTACACCGCCGAGCTATCAGGAGCAACTATAAATCGCTGGGTATCCCCATCCGGTTGCACCCACCCAAACTTATGCACACGAGCAAATACACCAGAGCTACCACGCCCACCACAACGCGGACGCCGAGCACCCACTGCATCACCTATCTGATCTAACCTCTGCGGCCGCTCAGTGGCAGCAACTCCACCTAGGGAGGTGTCAGCAGCACCACAACAACCACCTGGTAAACCACCACTTAAACCTCCTGCTGGTGCACTGTTACCAGCACCTATAGCGTCACACCACACTAAAGAAGACTTCACAGGAACACCTTTGACACCATGTAACACACCAGTAAACCGCCGACCAGTACTAATACAGCTCATTTAACCACGGGCAATGAGCTTCGCAGAGACATTCTTCACACGAATGTTGCAGGCCCATGAACAAAACTGAGGACAGGAATCTCAGATGACTCCCCACCACAACCAATAACCAGGGAATCTATTACACTCCACAGCAATCACTATTAAGAAGGATTAGGCTTTGCCACCACATTCCGCATCGTTTTTTTGCACAGTACTTGATAAGAATGGTTTTCCGGACTGCTCGAACTTCATTCAACCTACTAAAACCGCGGCGTGAAGCGGCTTGGGTTCACAGTTAGTACACCACTTCGAAGTGAGCGCCCATGAAAGCCCCCAAAGACGGAGGTAGACAATGACTGAATCATCAGTGACTATCCGAATTCCTCTGAACCTGTCGGAGCCTGAACCGAACGAGGACTCACTCACATCAATTCGTGAAGCAGACAACATCATCGCTTCCAGTAACACCTCTGGTTACTCATCTGCTGCAGAGATGTTTCAAGCAATGGGTTTAGAGCATTAGCCTGTGTCAGTTAACCCGTCGCAAACCGGGTTCCGACACTCAATCAGGTTGAAGCACAACAGTAAGGTGTTGAGGGATAGCAGAGAAACTATTAACGCGATCCAGAGATTCTCCACCATGAACAGGAAAATTGTGGAGCATAGGAGAATCGAACTCCTGACCTCCTGCTTGCAAAGCAGGTGCTCTACCAATTGAGCTAATGCCCCAGGTTCCGTGTAGTGGGCCTAGCAGGATTTGAACCTGCGACCTCTTCATTATCAGTGAAGCGCTCTAACCACCTGAGCTATAGGCCCTAGGAACGAGTTGTTACTTTACAGAGCAACTCGTTCGATTAACAAATCTGCAGGTAGACTTTATCGATCTGGGTCACTGAGTTCCACTACCAGCCCGCCGAAGAGATCCACCGTGGAGTTGTAGATGATAGCCACAATGGGTGCAAGGAGGGTCGTCGTCAAGGCACAGGCAGCACCCACGAGGGCGCTGCCGGAAAGCACCATGCCGAAACCTATAATTCCCTCACCGCCAACGCCTGTGACCACGCTGTTAAGCGTGTCCCAGATTCCAACCAACTGCAAGGCAAGGTAGAGGAGAACAACACAGACAATCCATGCCAGGAGGCCCACTAGGGACATCGCCAGGGACACACGGAACGCGGAGTTGGGTGAGATTTTCCTCACCGTAACAGTCGTAGCTGCCATTTAGTTCTCCTCATCAGACTGTGGAACACCCTGAGCATCAGTGTTCTGAGGTTCAGGTACGTCAAAGTCTAATGTGAGATTGGGGCCAGGAACCTCTCCTTTAGCAATTGCTTCAGCGGTTTCCTCTCCTTCACCTTCCACATTGCGGTCAATGGCCAGAAGTTCCACACCCTTCTGCAGGTTCACCAGGCGCACGCCCATAGTGGCACGCGAGGACGGGCGAATCTGAGACACCTCAGTGCGAATAACCTCACCGGAGCTGGTGATGGCGAAGATCTCGTCATCTTCATTGACGGAGAGCGCCGCTACCAGCTTGCCGCGCTTGGGGGTGTACTTGAAGGTCATCACACCCAGGCCACCGCGGCCTTGAGCGGCATACTCAGACATGGCGGTGCGCTTGCCATAGCCTCCAGCGGTGGCCACCAGCAGGTAATCGTCTTCACCCACCACGGTCATGGCCAGGAGCTTATCTTCACCCCTGAAACGCATACCCTTCACGCCGGCAGTGGCACGCCCCATCGGACGCAACTGCTCATCGCTGGCAGTGAAGCGAATGGCCTGGCCTTCCTCAGACACCAGCAGAATATCGTCATTTTCAGTACACAGGGCAGCGCCAATGAGGGAGTCATTCTCATTCAAGTTAATGGCGATAAGACCACCGGAACGGGCAGACTCGTAATCAAGCAGGCGAGACTTCTTCACGCGGCCGTCGTGAGTGGCAAGAACCAGGTACGGGGCGTCCTCGTAAGACTGAATCTGGATCACCTGAGCAATGCGCTCCCCCGGCTGGAACTCCAACAGGTTGGCTACATGCTGCCCGCGGGCGGTGCGAGAGGTCTCCGGCAGCTCATAGGCCTTCAGGCGATACACCCGGCCAAAGTTAGTGAAGAACAAAATCCAATCATGCGTGGAACAGACAAAGAAGTTCTTGACCACGTCGTCTTGCTTGAGCTCGGCGCCACGCACACCCTTGCCGCCACGCTTCTGGGAACGGAAGGCATCCACCTTGGTGCGCTTGGCGTAACCCGTGCTGGTGATGGTGACCACCACATTCTCCCGGGCAATGAGGTCTTCTTCGGTGACATCTCCCATTGCGGCAACAATGCGGGTGCGCCGCTCATCGCCATACTTATCGACGATCTCCGCCAGCTCCTCCTTAACAATGGCGCGCTGACGTTCGGGGCGAGCCAGAATGTCCTTAAGATCTGCAATGACCCTTTCCAGCTCTGCCAACTCGTCAATGATCTTTTGGCGCTCCAAGGCCGCCAGGCGGCGAAGCTGCATCTCCAAAATGGCGTTGGCCTGGAGATCGTCGATATCGAGAAGTTTTTTGAGGCCTTCGCGCGCAATATCGACGGTCTCGGAGGCGCGAATGAGGGCAATAACCTCATCCAAAGCATCCAGAGCCTTCACTAAACCGCGCAGGATATGAGCTTGATCCTCTGCCTTTTGCAGACGGAACTTGGTGCGCCGAACAATCACATCCACCTGATGAGCCACGTAGTAGCGCAGCATCTGATCCAGGCGCAGAGTACGGGGAACCCCATCCACGATGGAGAGCATGTTGGCACCAAAGTTGGTCTGCAGAGCAGAGTGCTTGTAGAGGTTGTTGAGCACCACGCGCGGCACGGCGTCACGCTTGAGGGTAATAACAATGCGCATACCCACGCGGTCAGAGGATTCATCTTCAATCTTGGAAATACCAGCAATCTTGCCGCTGGTAACCTGCTCGGCAATGCTGGATACTAAGTTGTCAGGATTGACCTGGTAGGGCAGCTCGGTAATCACAATGAGCTGGCGGTTTCCTATCTCTTCAATCTCTGTAACACCGCGCATACGAATAGAACCACGCCCGGTGGAGTAGGTGTCCTTGATACCGTCAGTTCCAACGATCAGCCCCGCAGTGGGGAAATCCGGGCCTTTGACGTATTCCATGCAGGCTTCCAGGGCCTCTTTGTCAGAAGCCTCGGGATTATCCAGCAACCAGTAGATGGCGTTGGCCAGTTCTCCCAGGTTATGTGGGGGAATGTTGGTGGCCATACCCACAGCGATGCCGTTGGAACCATTCATGAGCAAGTTCGGGATACGAGATGTGAGCACATCCGGTTCCATCGTCTTGCCGTCATAGTTGGGAGAAAAGTCCACGGTATCTTGGCGGATATCGCGCACCATCTCCATGGCCAGCGGAGTAAGACGACACTCCGTATAACGCATAGCAGCTGGACCATCATTGCCTCGGGATCCGAAGTTACCCTGGCCATCTACCAGCGGGTATCGCATATTCCAAGGCTGAGCCAAGCGCACCAAGGTGTCATAAATGGCAGAGTCACCGTGGGGGTGGAATTGACCCATCGTGTCTGCCACAGGACGCGAGCTTTTCACATAGCCGCGCTCAGGGCGATACCCAGAATCAAACATGGCGTACAAGATGCGACGGTGAACGGGTTTCATGCCGTCACGTACCTCAGGAAGCGCACGACCAACAATCACCGACATCGCGTAATCGATGTAGCTGGTTTGCATCTCCTCATTGAGATCAATGGGTTGAATGCGATCAAAATCCGCTTCGCTGTTGAAATCGTCACTCATGCAGTCCACTTTACCGTGCAGAACAGCGGGTATGAGTGACCGAGTGAGCCTAACGGGACCTTTGAGGAGGTTTTAGGGTTTCTTCATCACATCGCTACTGAATCGGATGGGTGATAGTTCACAACAAGTAATCGAAAGCTTTCACAAAAATGAATACTTATGTTAAAGTAAACAACTGTTGTGGTTGCAGTGAACTACTGTGGTCAGCATTCTGGTGATCAGACGAGCTGGTAACCAGAAGAGACAGTCAGACCTCTAGTTGCTGTGGCGGAAGAACTACAACAGTATCTCTCCTTCGGGCGAACGAATGCTCCTTGGGGATAAGCCCTTTGATAGGTGACTTATCTCCCAAGGAGCAGTCTCCCCCGCATAATGATCATTATCACCGTGTTGTAGCTCCCTATCCTGTCAGGAGCCACTGCCCAAGATTTCTCAAGACTCATCAGGGACTGTTGATGGCAGGAATGTCCGTGGCATCTAAGCAGTCCGTGAGCAGGACGCTTTAGATGTCCAGGAAACGCACGTCCTTAGCCCGGCGAGTAATAAAACTACGACGAGCCACCACATCGTCGCCCATGAGAATAGAGAACAACTCATCGGCACGCTGGGCGTCTTCAAGATCCACACGGCGAAGAATACGAGTAGTGGGATCTAGAGTGGTCTCCCACAACTCATTGGCATTCATCTCACCTAAACCCTTGTATCGCTGAATGCCGTCATCTTTGTTGATCTTGCGACCCTTTTCCAGGCCTTCTTCCAATAATTTGTCTCGCTCAGCATCGGAGTAGGCAAAACCAGGTTCGCCCTTAGCCCACTTCAATTTATACAGCGGGGGGTTTGCCAAATATACGTGGCCTTCCTCAATCAAGGTAGGCATGAACCGGAAAAGCAAGGTCAAGAGCAATGTGGCAATATGCTGACCATCCACATCAGCATCAGCCATCAACACAATTTTGTGGTACCTGAGCTTGGAAATATCAAACTCATCCATAATCCCAGTGCCCAAAGCCGTAATAATGGCCTGGACCTCGGCATTCTTCAGCACGCGATCCATCCGTGCTTTCTCCACATTCAGGATTTTTCCGCGAAGAGGCAAAATAGCCTGGAACATGGAGTCACGCCCGCCCTTGGCAGAACCACCTGCGGAGTCACCCTCCACAATGTAAATCTCTGACTTCACGGGATCCTTGGAACGGCAATCTGCCAACTTGCCAGGAAGCCCACCCATATCTGTGGCGGATTTCCGGCGCACCAGGTCACGAGCTTTTCTGGCTGCTGTGCGGGCTTGTGAAGAAGCAACAGCCTTATTGATAATGGCCTTAGCCTCTGCGGGGTTTTCCTCCAGCCAGTCACCAATATGCTCATTGGTGGCACGCTGAACAAACGATTTAACCTCAGTGTTTCCCAGCTTTGTCTTAGTCTGTCCCTCAAACTGCGGGTCAGACACCTTCACAGAAATCACCGCAGACAACCCCTCACGGCAATCATCACCTGTAAGCTTGGGGTCTTTTTCTTTTAGCAGCTTATGAGACAAAGCATAACGGTTCATAAGTCCCGTCAGCGCTGCACGGAAACCTTCCTCATGCGTTCCACCCTCAATGGTGTTAATGGTGTTAGCAAAAGTGTGAACGGATTGTTTGTACCCTGAGTTCCACTGCATAGCAATATCAACTTCGTGGCCTTCCTCCTTGGCTTCAAAACCAATAATGGAAGGATGCACGGCGTTTTTGCCCTTATTGAGGAACTCCACATAATCCACAAGACCCTGTGGAAAGTGGTACACAACTTTCTTTTCACGCTTCTTGTCTTGTGATTTCTCAGCGCCCTCGGCACTGGAATCTTCGGAAACCTGATTCTCGGAGACGCCTTCTTCAGCACCTGAATTTTCCTGATCGACGCCCCCCTGAGCTTCAGGTTCCTCGTCAAAGCTCAAGATGGCAGCGTTCTCCCCTGCCTCGGCAATCTCATCCAGCTCAAGTTCTTCGGCAGTAACGCGCTCGTCTTTGAGAGTGATGGTCAAACCTTTGTTGAGGAAAGCCATTTCCCGAAGCCGACGAGCCACAATATCCCACTCAAAGTGAGTGGTTTCAAAAATCTCGGGGTCAGGCCAGAAACGAATAGTTGTGCCAGTGCCTCGAGCGTTTCCGCCCTCTATAAGTTCGTCGGGGATGGCGTTTGTGAAGTTCTGAATCCAGTGCTTGCCGTCACGTTTAATATCCGCTTCAACACGGATAGAAAGCGCATTGACCACGGAAATACCAACGCCGTGAAGCCCGCCTGAAACAGCGTAGGATTCAGAATCGAACTTGCCGCCCGCGTGAAGCTGTGTCATCACCACTTGGACGGTAGGCGCACCCGAAGCGTGCATTTCTACAGGAATACCGCGGCCGTTGTCCACAACCTCCACGCCACCATCAGCCAGGAGGGTCACATCCACCTTGGTGGCATAACCAGCCATGGCTTCATCTACAGAGTTGTCCACAACTTCCCACACCAGGTGATGTAAGCCCCTGGAACCTGTAGAACCGATATACATACCGGGACGTTTACGGACAGCTTCAAGACCCTCAAGGATCGTGATGGATGACGCGCCATATTGGTGTTCGGTGTTATCCACGTGAAACTAGCACCCCTCTATCAATGCATTTCCTTGACTAACCAATCCTACACTCTTAGGTCTTTCTTCTAGAGTTCCCTTATCGACGCCCTGAACCTCTGTCTCACCTGTGTGGTCGCCCTGCTTTTGAGGATTTATGAGAAGGTCCATAAATCCTAAGCTCACGGATGATGTTGTCACCATACTGATCTGCGATGTTCTTGAGAATCTGACTTTGGAAATACCGCAGATTAGTGGCCCAGGGATCAGATTCGCAGGTGATGGTGGCGATATGGTTTTCAACCTGGCTTACTGCAGAATGGGAAGCTACATGGGTGCCCACTATATCTTCCCAATGGAGCGCCAGATGGGCTGCTGCCAAATGTTGAGACCACCCACGATGAGTGACTTCTTTCATCCACACCTGGCCTATAGATGTCATCTCCAGGGATCGTGGTACAGGCCGCCCATCCTTGCCTGTAGGGATTCCTCGACGCTTTCTGGACTGTGACTGTGGGTTCTGTGTTTCAAGAAAACCGACTTGCCGCGCAAACCAGCTCGAGCGACGTCCCACAGGAGACGGTGTGCTCAACTGTGGTGCGCCCCCATGTTCCTGTGCAAAGCAACGGGTTCGTTCAAAGCTTTCGGAAACCGCATCCTGTGATGAGTAAGTCCTGCCCTGGTCCTGATTGGAGGAATTACCCATGAACACTCACCCACTTACTCCGGGGACACCACCGACACTCGCGCTGGGGAGCTCCCATCTGTTGATTCAACGTCCACCATATCCACGGTGATACGCCTGACGTGTGTCCCTAGATTACTCGGAAGATCATCTCCCACAGCAGCAGTGATAAAAACTTGTTCAGCCTCATGGGTGAGGTCTACTAACTTTTCACGGCGCTTGGAATCAAGCTCAGCAAATACATCGTCAAGGATGAGGATGGGATCTGTGCCATCGGATTTCAACACTTGGTATTCAGCTAAACGCAATGCCAGGGCAAAAGACCAGGTTTCACCGTGGGAGGCGAAACCTTTGGCAGGTTGCTGACCTAAGCTGAGGTGGAGATCATCGCGGTGAGGTCCCACCAGGGTAAGCCCCCTGTCAATATCGTGTTTTCTCGAATTCCCCAAAGCGATAAGGAGGGCATCTTCTATCACTGACGGCGAAAGTTCAAGGCCTTCCAGGGGAATACTGGAACTGTATGCGATGGACGCTGGACGAGATTCTGGAGCTATACGCTGATAGATCTCGGCTACGGGGGAGTGCAGGGCGTCGATAAGGGAAAGGCGAGCACAGATGAGCTGGGCTCCTAGATGAGCCAGCTGGGCGTCCCAGACATCTAAGGTTGTTAATGCAGAAGCACCAGCCTCAGTGCCATAGCCACTGCGTAAATCCAGACCGGAATTTTTCAGAAGAGCATTACGCTGTCTGAGAACCTTGTCATAGTCGGCTTTCACTCCGGCAAGACGGGGCTGACGAGTAGCAAGAATGGTATCTAAATAGGCGCGCCTCAAGGAGGGTTCACCGCGTACCAAGGAAAGATCCTCGGGTGCGAAGAGAACCGTTTGCACCACACCGAGAAGCTCGCGGGGGGATTTCAATTTAGTGCGATTAATCTGCGCTTGATTGCCTGCGTGAGCTTTGATGAGAAGATGAGCTGTAAGTTGTCTGCCATTGTTTATGGCTGTGGCAGAGATACGAGCGCTCTCGTGATGTGCGCGCACGAGAGGTGCATCTGTGGGAACTCGGTGAGAGGAAAGATGAGCTAGGTAGCCAATGGCCTCCACAACATTGGTTTTCCCGAAGCCGTTTCGTCCAACAAAAATTGTGATTCCAGGGGTGAGATCAAGGTTGAAATCTGCCCAGGAGCGAAAATCACGAAGCTGGAGTTGCTGGAGATACACGCAGGGAGAACACCTTTCTGCCGTGATTGTGAGGTTTTCGGCCTACCTGAAAGAGAAGTCATTGGTGACCACTACGTTCTGTGAGGCCCTGAGCTTTCTGTCAGAAACAGATCCTCGTGAGAACGAGAAGTCACCTGGTCAAATCCCTAACCTGGGAGACGCACCGGCATAATCAGGTAAGTGAAATCAGAATCTGGAGTGGGGTACTGCCCATCGCTATCAGCTTGAGGTAGTTCCTCTGGCTCGGGAATGATAATTGCTGGACGTGACGGCATCGTGAATCCGAAGAACGCACGCTCAGACTTCACAACAGACAACCCATCTTTAAGGAACGATGGGTTAAAAGCAATCACAAAAGTCTCAGTACCGTAGTAATCACAGGGAAGAGTTTCCTCCGCATGGCCAGCCTCAGTTCCGCTAGCAGCCAGAACCACCTGCCCCTCGGAAAACTCCATGCGCACCTGAGCGTTACGGCCTGTCACCAAGCTCACGCGACGCAGCGCCTCTTGGAGCGGATTGATGTCTAACAGGGCATAGCATGAATGGGACTTCGGCAAGAGAGGATCAATGTTGGGGTACTCTGCACCAAGCATTCGAGTGGTGGTTTGGCGAGTATCCGTTTTCACACCAAAAAGACCATCAGCTTTGATGTCTTCATTTCCCACCGCAATCTCAAGAGGATGCATAGACGTCAGTGTTTTTGCATTTTCCACCATAGTTTTGGCAGGAATGAGAAGATCAGCAGTGACGTCCTCATTCTGCGGAGTCCAGGACAACTTCCTCACTGCAAGGCGAAAACGGTCTGTGGCTGCCAGAACTATGGAGTCACCATCAATAACCATGTGAACACCTGTGAGGAAGGGAATGGTGTCGTCTTTACTGGCGGCAACGGCTACCTCAGTGACAGCCTGCGAAAAAACATCGGGGTCTATGGTTCCCGTAACCTCGGGGAGTTCCGGGATTTTGGGATAATCTTCCAGGTCAATAAGAGGTAAGGAGAAGTGGGAGGATCCGCAGGT
This sequence comes from Actinomycetes bacterium, assembly GCA_023432405.1. Classification (GTDB taxonomy): domain Bacteria; phylum Actinomycetota; class Actinomycetes; order Mycobacteriales; family Mycobacteriaceae; genus Corynebacterium. Next base: position 113,774 of record JAEYUQ010000003.1, read on the forward strand.
CACCATCAATTCGTTGTTCTCTACGGAGACCTCAACAGGTTTGTGGGGAAGAACGCTGGTGATGTCTGCAATCATTTTGCCGGCAACAGCCACTCGCCCTTCCGTAAGCACCTCAGCAGAAATACGCACTTTCGTGGAAACTTCATAATCAAAGCCTGCAAACTCCAAGCCGTTGTCATCTGCGGTAATCACAATGGCTCGTAGAATTGCTGGAGCACGAGTACCCGTGGGGAGACTCTTGGCTACCCACCCCACTGCATGAGCGAGGTCATCTTTTTCGACCCGGAATGAGACCTCTTGAGATTCCACGAGCTAGCTCCTCTACATCAGCGTTGATTACTTGGGTTATCAATGACACATGGTAAGCGTCAGACGGTAGGCATGTGAGAACCTCCCATCAAAATACTCTCCCCCAAATAATAGAGACAAGGTTTGCAAGGCGCAGTGTCTCATCTGATACACCCTCATCTGACAGCCAGAACCCGAGTTGTTCACACACCGATTTTTACTATCCCATGACATATATCTAGGTAGTAGTAGTAATAGGTCTTGTGGATACTGCGGATAACTCGTGAAAACTACCTATGACGCCAGCTCTCGGGCGTGGTGATTGCTGTGTGAAGATGTGATTTGCTCCTACAAAATCCTGTGTATAACTCTGCTTTGCTGTGGATAAGATTCCTCGAAGAACGTTGTCCTCTACTTCTCAGGAGTTATCCACTGGCTTATCCGCAAGGATTTCACAGGCTTTGAGGATAGGGACAGTCCACGTTTCGAGGGCATGAAAAGCCAGAGGGAAGCGCAAAGACACTACGGACACTACGCCTGCTTGATGAGGCGAGTGAGTTCCTGAATGTCGTTGTAGACGGTTTCCTTGTTATTGATGTCTTTGCCAATTTTCTGATGAGCATGAACCACCGTGGAGTGGTGTTTTCCGCCAAAGGCCTTTCCGATATCTGGGAAAGACAAGTCAGTGAGATCTCGTGAAAGATACATAGCTATCTGCCGTGCGTGGGCGATAGGTTGTGACTTCTTTGTGCCCATAATGTCAGCTGTGGACACATTGAAGTAATCTGCCACAGTTTCCATGATGAGATCAGTAGTGATACTGACGGTGGCTTTGCCCCCACCCAACGCTTCAATGGCTTCCAAGGCCAGCTCACAGCTAAACGGCTCGTGAGTGATGGATGCCTGGGCTGTTACCCTCTTGTAGGCTCCGTTGAGTTCTCGGACGGAAGAATCAAACCGGGAGGCAACCAATTCAATGACGTCTGCGGGAATGTTCAGCCCGTCTGCCTCTGCCAATTTGTTCAAAATAGCTATCCGGCTTTCCATGTCCGGAGGCTGAACATCGGTGATAAGACCGCCTTGGAACCGAGTACGAAGACGATCTTCCAGGATAGTGAGCTCTTCAGGGCGTCGATCAGAGGAAAGAACAATTTGAGAGCCACCCTCATACAAGGTGTTGAAGGTGTGGAAGAACTCTTCCTGAGTAGATTCCCTCCCCTGAAGGAATTGAATGTCATCAATGATGAGCATATCCAAAGCCCGATATTTTTGTTTGAAGGCATCAATACGCTGGAATCGCAGTGCCTCAATAAATCCACTGACGAAAGACTCTGTGGATATGTAGCAGACCTTCAGCTCAGGGAACAGTTGCAGGGCATAATTCCCAGTGGCTTGAAGAAGATGTGTTTTACCCAGGCCAGAACCACCATAAATAAACAGCGGGTTATAGGCTTTGGCGGGGTTTTCCGCTACCGACGCCGCTGCGCTGCTGGCAAAACGGTTACTGGAACCAACCACAAAATTCTCCAGGGTATATTTCCTGGACAAGTTAGTGGAGGCGTAATCAGTGGCCGCCGTTGTAGCTGCATGAGCGAAAGCTGGTGTGCCTGGAGGGGTGTTTGTTGGCCTTGTATCAGGTCTGACAAAGTGGCTATCAGTGTGCTGATAGTGCGCAGGTTGTTGGTGGGTATCTCGAGAGGAATTGTGAGCGGGTTGCTCTGGTTCTTTCCTTTTCAGTCTGGCCTGAGGCCGAGAGCTCTGGGAGTAAGAGTTCTTGGTGTAAGTGGTGGACCAGCCGTTGAAAAGTGTTTGGTTAGGGGTATCGTCCTCAGGTTCTGGTGCATCTTCTGTATCAATGGTGATAACCACCACGGTGGGAATCTGAAGAAAATGCGTGAGCGCCTCAGCAATGGGGGTGCTCAGATGAGACTCAACATAGTTTCGCGTGCCCTCGTTGCCAACGGAAAAAACGGCATACCCATGAGCGATGGTGTTGGGTTTGACCAGCTCTAAGAAGCGCTGCGAAGTTTTTGGCAGGGGTTCGCGGTGCTCCTCAATCGCTCTTTGTGTATCAGTGAGATATGAGACGACAGATGGCCACAGCTGTTCCAGATCTATCTGTGGCTCAGTCATATATCCGCCCTCTATCGTTCGTGAGAAACCGTTATCCGTAGGAAGTTATCCACAGGTGTGGACTGCTACTTCAGGAAGTTATGCACAGGCTGACCTGAGAGTTGTTAATAACTCTGTAACCAGCAAAAACTCTCTGAACAGCAGTTTTGTCTGCTTGAACTTTAACCTTCAAGTTGAAGTATAGAGTTATCCACAGCCACAAGTCATATAGGTCATTGATAGTTCATGAGTCCACAGAATGTCTAAACGGATAAAAAATGGTTCCACAATGGCTGTGACTGCTGTGAAACCTCGTGTGTGGAAGGATTCTTCAGATTCCCCTGACCTGGAATAAAAGAAATAACATTTTTGTAATTACATAAAAAGCATTTCGGGGGGATTCCTCACCCGTTATACCCTTGGGAGCGCATTACAAGGTCTTTGGTACATCCTCAATTTGGTGTGATCTCCATGAGTCGCGTACTCTATGTGAGTCTGAACGCAGCCTTGTGCTGTGCATATTGGGAAGCAGGGGCGGTCATCCAACTCCGGACCGATCTCCTGCGTGCGGAAACGCACACTCAACATAGATGTTGACGTAGAGCTGGTGGATAGTTTCCGGAGTGCTACTGCCAGCACATGATCTTCTAAAGGAGAGATTTCCGTGGCAAAGGGTAAGCGGACATTTCAGCCGAACAACCGCCGTCGCGCTCGTAAGCACGGGTTCCGCACCCGGATGCGTACTCGCGCCGGGCGCGCCATCGTATCGGCTCGGCGTAGCAAGGGCCGTGCTAGCCTCACCGCCTAAGGTGAGTGGCTGGTGCTTCCCAGGAACCACAAGTTAAATTCACCTGCCCAGTTCACCCGTGTGATCAAGAAGGGTAGAAAAGCAGGATCCCCTTTCTTCGTGGTCTACCTGTGGAACAACACCACAGACGTTGCTAGCTTCGGGGGTCCGCGATGCGGGCTCATCGTTTCCAAAGCCGTCGGGAATGCAGTGACTCGTCACTCCACCTCTCGACGGCTTCGTCATGTCTTCTTTTCCCTTATCGACGCCCTGCCAACCACAGCAAACGTAGTGGTTCGCGCTCTACCTCGGGCTGCGGGGGCGTCGTCAAGGGAACTAGAGCAAGAGATGAGACGTCTGATAAAGAAGCTGCTATCTGAGTGTCGTGGCTGAGAAGTATCATGACGAAAACTTTGATATGGCTGGTTGAGTTTTATCGGAAGTACCTGTCTGGGTTAAAATCAGGGTCAACCTGCCGGTTTGAGCCCACCTGTAGTACTTACGCGCTACAGGCGTTGCAAAAATATGGGAGCCTCAAAGGTATCCTGCTCACCGCTATTCGGCTGAGCAAATGTGGTCCTTGGCATCCTGGCGGCTACGATCCAGTCCCCTAGACTGAATCCAACAACCGTGAACAACGAGGAATGAAGAGTGCTTAATTTCATCTATTGGCCAATTTCTTTTGTGCTGTGGTTCTGGCACAAGGTTTTTGGCTTTATTCTTAATCCGAACTCGGGGCTATCTTGGCTGCTGGCCATTGTGTTCCTCACCATGACCATTCGTGTTTTCCTGGTCAAACCCATGATTAATCAGTTGCGATCTGGGCGGAAGATGCAGGAGATGCAGCCAAGGATGGCTGAAATCCGGGCGAAGTACAAGAATGACCAGCAAAAGATGATGGAGGAGACCCAAAAACTCCAGAAGGAGATTGGGGTTAATCCTTTGTCAGGCTGTCTGCCACTGCTGGTACAAATGCCGGTGTTTATTGGCCTGTTTCATGTGCTGCGCTCCTTCAACCGCACAGGCACAGGATCTGGACAGTTGGGGATGTCCATTGCCCAAAACGCACACACAGCTAACTACTTCTTCAAACCTGAAGATGTGCAGTCCTTCTTAGGTGCGCGATTCTTCGGGGTGCCGATTTCTGCGTACATCTCAATGCCAGAGAATATGTACGAGGCGTTTACCCCAGTAGATTTCACTCGAACCAAGATCATGCTGGTGACAGCACCGTTGATTCTCATCATTGTGGTTGCCACTCACATGAACGCCCGAATTTCTGTGGAACGTCAGAAGGCTCGCGTGGCCTCTGGGAAGCAGAAGGCTCCTGACAACATGATGGGTCAGCAGCAAATGGACATGATGAACAAGATGATGTTGTGGTTCATGCCGCTCACCATCCTGCTGACAGGCGCGTTCTGGCATATTGGATTGCTGTTCTACATGGTGACCAACAACATCTGGACCTTCTTCCAGACTCGCATTATCTACGACAAGATGGATCGTGAAGAAGAAGAGGAAGCTAAAACCAAAGCGGCTGCACAGCGATCACTGGCACCGAAACCAGGTGTAAAGCCGAATAATCCCAACAAGCGGGGAAAGAAGCGTCAGTAGGACAGTGATGGCTGCTGAAGAGGAGATGACGGGGGTTTCTGCGGGGGCTGAGGCTCCAGCTGAGCGTCCGGTTTCTGTGGAGAGCAAGCCTTCTTCGGATGGCAATCAGCTTGCCGAGAGTGATGAGCCTGCGGAGAGTGTTGCTTCTGCGGAGCTCATAGAAGAGATCTTCGGAAGCAATACCGCAGGTGCCTATGAGTACCATGAATTGCTTGCAACAGATGGTTCTCAGCGTGGGTTTATAGGCCCACGAGAAGTTCCGCGTCTGTGGCAACGGCACATTCTCAACTGCGCGGTGATTCACGAGCTGTGTCCCAGAGGTGCGCGAATAGTGGATGTTGGCAGTGGCGCAGGTTTACCTGGAATACCCTTAGCTTTAGCTCGCCCGGATCTCAACATCATCCTGCTTGAACCATTACTCAAGCGTTCCACATTTCTGCTTGAAGCCACAGAGAAGCTAGGGCTTCGCAATGTGACAGTGGTGAGAGGACGTGCAGAGGATAAGGGTGTTCGCCGTGAAATTGGGCACCGAGATATCGTCACCTCACGGGCTGTTGCTCCGCTCGGAAAACTGGCACTATGGTCACTACCGCTGGTTCATCAGGGTGGATTGATGCTGTCAATGAAGGGGGAAACCGTGGCTGAGGAGCTTCAACGAGACAGGAAACTGATTAAGAAAGCTGGGGGCGGAAAAGCCTCTATTCTCACAATCGGTGCCGGAGTTCTTGAAGAGCCAGCAACTGTGATACGTATTCCCAGGGTCAGATAAAGCTTAAGGCGAGGTCACAAAGGGTGATAGCCAGCCTGAGATGTGAGGAACTAAGGTAGGTCAGGTGCAGACAGAAGATCAGCAGTGGGAGGACACTCCGATTGCCGCAGCTGCTCGCCAGGCGGCTCGAGTGAAAACTCCCCATGCTCTTTCCCTACCAAAACCCGAGCGTCCGCGACTTATAACGGTTGCGAACCAGAAGGGCGGTGTAGGGAAGACAACAACCTCGGTGAACCTTGCCGCAGCCTTGGCTCTTCATGGTTTAAAAGTGCTGGTTATCGATATTGATCCGCAGGGCAATGCCTCCACGGCTCTTGGTATTGAACACCGAATGGGTACCCCGTCCACCTATGAGCTCTTGCTCAATGAGATTTCACCGGAAGAGGCTCTAAAAAAGTGCCCCGGTATGGACAATTTGTATTGCATTCCTGCCACTATTGATCTGGCCGGTGCTGAAATTGAGCTGGTCAGTATGATGCGCCGAGAATATCGGCTGCGTGATGCTATTAATAATGCGTTTCTCTACGCCAACGGTTTTGATTACGTTATTATCGACTGCCCGCCGTCCTTAGGGTTGCTCACTATCAATGCGATGGCACTGGTCACAGAGATTATTATCCCTATCCAGTGCGAGTATTACGCCTTGGAAGGTGTAGGTCAGCTTCTCAACAATATTTCACTCATCAGTAAGGGAATAAACCCTAAACTGCACATCTCCGGAATCCTTATGACAATGTTTGATTCCCGCACCAAACTATCTGAGCAGGTGGTGGAGGAAGTACGTTCTCACTTTGGCGACGTCGTTCTGGAAACTATTATTCCTCGATCCGTCAAGGTATCTGAAGCACCTGGGTTTGGTCAGACTGTTATTGAATATGATGCCGGTTCAAAGGGTGCTCTGGCTTATGTGGAGGCAGCTGCAGAATTTGCACGACGTGGTGATTACCTTCCCGGCGCAGGTGAGGGGCCTGTAGGTCATGCCGGGAACGCGGAGGGCGCGGGAGAGACGGGGAACCTGGAAGAAGTGGGGAACACGGATAATGTGGGGGACTCAGGAAACCCGGTTGAGGCGGGGAACGCGGTACACACAGAGCACACCGCTGACAATCACGCACAAGACGACCAGGTAGCAGGACAAGGAGAAAGCAATGAGCCGTAAAGGTGGACTTGGCCGTGGTTTAGCGGCGTTAATTCCGACTGCGCCTGAGGAGACCTCTCCGAGTCTTGGAGGGAAGGCTGCCGATATTGTGCTTGGGCGCTCCCCAAAGCAGCCCAACACTCCAGCTGCAATGGCTGCCGCTGACCACGTGGGTGCTACATACCGAGAGATTCCTTTGGGAGATATCGTTCCCAACCCCAAACAACCGCGTCAGGTTTTTTCAGAGGAGCAGCTCAACGAGTTGGTTCACTCTGTCAAAGAGTTTGGGCTTTTGCAGCCTGTAGTGGTTCGTGAAACTCAAGATGGACGTCATTATGAACTCATTATGGGAGAGCGTCGTTGGCGTGCCTCGGCGAAAGCGGGACTGCGCACCATTCCCGCTATCGTCCGGGAAACCGAGGACGGCGATCTGCTCCGTGATGCCCTTCTGGAAAACATCCACCGTGTGCCGCTCAATCCTTTGGAAGAGGCGGCCGCGTATCAGCAACTCCTGGAAGAATTTGGGGTGACTCAGGCTGAGCTAGCGGACCGTTTAGGCAGGTCACGGCCCATGATTAGCAATATGATTCGGCTTCTATCCCTGCCGGTGGAGGTGCAGCGTCGTGTTGCTGCGGGATCATTAAGTGCAGGTCATGCCCGTGCGCTTTTGGGTCTTAATCGTGGAGTGGAGGCTCAGGTGGCGCTAGCTAACCGCATTGTGGCTGAAGGCTTGTCTGTGCGTGCCACCGAAGAGGCAGTCACCCTGCTTAATCGCGGAGACGACGTCCCCGCAACGAAACCTCAGAGAAAAAAGCAGCCACAACCTGAGTTTGCTCGGACTGCGGCTGAAAGCCTTTCGGATGATTTGGACACCAAAGTTACCGTCACTATGGGTAAGCGGAAAGGCAAAATCGTGGTGGAATTCGGAGATCAGGCAGATCTCGAGCGGATAGTGGAGATCATTAATAACCGGCGTGTGTAGCTCGTGCGCGTCCAGGGACGAGTCACACTGAATCTCCCCGGCAAGGTATGAACAGGCCTAGTGGGGCCCTCAGCTTGTCGAGCTGTAGTTAAGCGAGCCCATCCTCTAGCATTTTCGCAAAATTGTAGGTGCCCGTCGGTTGGGTATCTTGATCCATGAGATAGAGACGCTTGACAGCAACCACAATGGCGTCTGCAATCGCGTCCCGAACACGTGGATCAGTAAGCTTAGCGACGTCGTCAGGGTTAGTCATGTAACCCATCGAAACCTGGACTGTAGGCATGGTGGTGAGCCGCAGAAGATCCCAGGTGCGTCCGTGTGTGGAATCGTTAATCATTCCGGTGCGGGCCACGATTTCACGCTGAATGAACCCGCTCAGTTTTTCCCCAAGAAGCGAGCTGGAACCGTGGTGAGATCCGTAGTAGAACGTGGCTACACCACTGGCTTTCTCGTTTTTGTAGTGATCAACCTCCAGGGAGATCATGAGATCTGCTTTGAAGGTATTTGCAATATCGGCGCGCTCACTATGACTGGGATCTGCCATGCGTGGGCGCGAAAGGATTGTCTCCATGTTGGCGGCAATCATGCGGCCCTCCACCCTGGTGGCAATATCCCAGATGATCTCCTCTTCATAGATGGAGCCGTAGGGCCCGTGGACCTGGGAACCGCGATTGTGCCCGCCCAACGCCGGATCAATGACAACACGTTTTCCCGCCAACATAGGACCAGAACTGCGCACCTGCTCCATCTCAATGAGCCGATCAGGGGAGCCACCCCGGATTCTGCGGCCTAACAATTTGAGAGCATGAATGGTTTCTGGACCACAGATTCCGTCGTCTTTCAAACCGCAGTTGAGCTGGTAATTCATAAGGGCGTGGTAGGTGTCCTCACCGAAGTGCCCGTCAATACGTTTCTGATAGAAACCCAGTTCCTGCAGTTGTGTCTGGAGATGGGCAACGTCATCCCCAATGATTTGATTGGTGGGTTCATAGGCGAGTACGCGGGCACCAAATTTGTAGTTAGCTTGACGCAATTCTCGAAGCGTTGCGTCATCAATGACACCCGAGGGGCGTATTCCGCGCGACTGCTGAAAAGCCTTCAAAGTGGAGGATAATTCCTGGTCAAAGTACTCATCGTCGGGGGAGAAGCGATCACTATCAACGCTGTTCTTCCCGAGGGAACCAGTGAAGTTCTTGAGGAGACCTAGCCGAGCCAGTGCAACCCGCGCTTCTGCCACACGGGGGCTCTTATCACCGACTCGAAAAATATTCACCACTTATACCCTTTCTGAGGTGATTCTAGGAGATTTCTGGAAGGGGGTCTACTAAGGCTTCTTTCGTAATGTTTTGTACCTTAACGGTGCATACTGTCTACTTCATGGCGCTATGTGATGGTGTTGGGCTTAGTGCTTTGTGCTTAGTGTGGACCGAGCTGACCGACCATACCGGACGCTTCATCAGGCTGCTGGTTACGCCAGGCGTACTGATGAGGCCAGGTTGCTGACAGAACCAGATGTGATAGTCGGAACAGGTTGCGCAGAAAAAACCAGGTGAACCAGTGTGACCGGGAGAACCAAGTTTCCTGGACTACCAGCGGACTTAGCACGTTGATTCATTCCGCGCAGGTGGCTTTTCAGCTCAGTTTTCAACTACCTGATAAGCGTACTCACCCTATTGATAAACCTTAACTTTGGATTCGAGGAAAGCTTGAGATTTCACTCCTGTGAATTGGTACACCTGGGTGCCATCTTTGAAGAAAATAACGGTGGGAATAGACATGATCTGGTACTTTGCGGCAAGATCACGGCACTGATCCACATTAACCTTAGCCACGGTTACGGACTCACCAACACTGTCTGCCACCTTGTCCAAGATGGGGCTGAGAGATTTACATGGTCCGCACCATTCTGCCCAGAAGTCCACAAGAACCAGGCCTTGTGACTGGAGGACTACGTCCTCAAAAGTGCTTTCATCCACGTTGATGGGTGCTGACATGGTGGTTACTCCTTAGGGTTTTGTTGGGTTGGGTGCTGGGACAGAGCCGATGTCAGAAGTAAATTCATCGCTGTGCTCTGCCAGGTAATGCTGAGCGTCCAAAGCTGCGCGACACCCTGTTCCAGCAGCAGTCACGGCCTGCTGGTAGGTGGGATCGGCGATGTCTCCGGCGGCGAAGACGCCGGGGAGATTAGTCCGTGTAGAAGGCGCGTCAACTTCAACGTAACCTGCGGAGTCCAAGTTCACCTGACCTTTTACAAGATCAGTGCGTGGGTCTTGCCCAACTGCCACGAACATTGCCTGAACTTCAAGAGTGGAAAGCTCACCAGTGCGGGTGTCTTTGAGCTCTAACTTTTCGACGGCGTTATCCCCCAAAACCCTATTCACTGTGGCGTTGGTAATGAAACGGATTTTATTGTTTTTCTTGGCGCGTTCCACCATAATTGCCGATGCCCGGAACTCATCGCGGCGATGCACAATGGTCACCGTGGCACCAAAAGTGGATAAGAAATCTGCTTCTTCCATCGCAGAATCACCGCCGCCAATAACTGCGATGTCCTTACCTTTAAAAAAGAAGCCATCACAGGTTGCGCAGTAGGATACTCCGCGTCCGTTCAGAAGATCCTCACCCTCCACATTGAGATGACGTGGTTCCGCACCAGTTGCCAGTATTACGGTTCGAGCCTGGTACTCAACACCTCCGGCGACGACTTTCTTAATATCTCCAGTGAGGTCTACGGATTCGGCAATCTCCATCCGTAAATCTGCTCCGAAGCGTTCGGCTTGGGCTCGCATATTGTCCATCAGCTGAGGACCCATAATGCCGTCCTGAAAACCCGGATAGTTCTCAACTTCCGTAGTCTTCATGAGATTGCCCCCGGATTCAAAACCTTCAAACACTAGAGGCTTTAACTCTGCGCGAGCAGCGTAGGTGGCGGCGGTGTAACCGGCAGGTCCTGAACCAATGATGATGATGTTGTGGATAGGTGAATCCTCCTCAGGGCGTGAAGACTGTGGTTGAGTCAACCCTTCATGCCCTTCATGCTGTGAGGTGGACGTGTCTTGTGACAGATTGATACCAAAGTTATTAAAAAAATCCATAGCAAGTGCCATTCTAAAGGTTGATATCAGAATGGCAAGGTAGCCTCTCAGCTAGTGTTTCCCTAGGTTTTGGGTTGGTTTCGCCAGCGTGCGCCGGTAGAGCGATTTTATAGACGGTGCTGGGCGTCGATAAGGGAAATGGTCATGGTGGGGCGTCAAAAAGATCAGGAGTTCCTCTCAGTGTGCAGGTTGATCTGCTCAACCTGTTGCGGCATCCAAGTCCTGTTTATGAAATCGGGTTGTGAGTTAGGGTAATTAGTACCCCGGGCTATAGCAGTCAAAAGCTATCTTGCGTTGACGGCGACATAGAGTTTGTTGATTCTAGGGAATCTAGGGGCGTGCAGGCCGCAGATATGTGTGCCTATGTGCTGCGCCGTGACCAAGAAGAGACGTTCGCTAGTAAGGCGTTACGTAGGGCGACAACGCGACTCGTGAAAGCGCTCGGCCCCGCCCTCGTGTGGCGTAGTAAGTGGCGTCCTTAGTCCAGAAAAAGCTCTGGAGCCTACGCGGCTCCAGGCGACAACGTTCCGATATCCGGTCCGTAGTAGGTTCAGTTTAACCTTTTTTGGCGCTTTTGGGCAACATTTTGCACAGCTTACTTGCGCTATCCCTGTGCATACAGCGCCACCGATGCCTGGTCGATAGTGCCGTAGGTATCCTTGCCCCGCTCTATTATTCGACGGGCTAAGGCGCGACTGACACCTAGTAGCTTCATAACATAAGTCTCCGGGCTCCGAGAGCTTACCTGTTAGTATCGAACACAATGGCTAAGGTGTAGACGGTTACGGTTATGGTCAGTAGGTGTGTGCTTCTTGGACTATGTGACTGAGGGCTCAGGTTTGTAGTCCCCAGGTGCCGAACTATCAGGCCGTCAGTTCTCTAACAGCATCCAGTCCGGCGTGAGTGACTTATGTGTTTCGGGTGATGTACGCCCATAGTGCCATTTAGATCTCCCCGAGGCTAGCACGCAGTGCTTCCCTGGCACGTCCCCGTCGGGACTTGATAGTTCCTGGTGCTACGCCCTGCATCTCAGCGGCTTGGGCAACGTTGTAGCCAGCGACGTCGATAAGGACAAGAGCTGCGGATTGATCCGGCCGTAAGGTTTTGAGTGCTTCTCGGAGCAATATCGCGCTGTCGATTTGTTCGCTGGGATCATGACTGAGGTGCTGATTGCAGTCCTCTGCGATGTCGTCACTATCGAGGATGGGTTGCTCCCGGCGGTTTTTGTGATGGGCAAAGTCATAGCAACAGTTTTTTACTACGCGATACAGCCAGGTGCTGAGAGCAGATTCATTCCGAAAGCGATGGAGATTACGGCTAGCCTTGAGCCAAGCGTCTTGGAGAATATCGTGTGCGTCTTCCTCGGTTTTGGCGTAGCGACGAGCTACAGCCATGAGAGCCTTGCGATTTCTATTGATGATTTCCCCAAAGGCACCATGATCACCGGATGTGTATTGGGTGACCAACTCTTGATCAGTCTGAGTGGAGTAGATATTGCGTTGGAAAGGTACATCTACTTCTGAAGTAATGGTGTTGCGGATCATAGGTTCCCCCAAATCTGGATCCTGGAATGGACTGCTTGGCTTCATTCAATTCAGGTCCAGGAACATAGAAAAGCCCAGGTGCTACCACTGCAGTGGGCATTGGAGGATTGTGAGGTATAGACAAATAAAAATGCACGCTAACGCAATAGTGAAATGACAATAGCTAGCCTTAGGTGACTACTTGAGGGGTAGTAACGGAGTCAATATGACACTTCTGTAATTTACGTGCGAGCTGTTTTATAGGTATGAGCAGGGAAAACACAGAGTTCTTTCAGGAACCTTAAACCATCTGCTATCTAGGTCTATGGAGATGATGTCAAGACTGCCCCCAGATTCCCAGGATTCTGACTGCTTTCCAGGACACCACACAGCATGAAGGTCCCGAGGAAAGGATTGGCACGTATGAGCTTTGAGCACCTCTGGTTAAGCCGTTGGCGGCGCCGTGGTGAAAAGCGGCACTGAGGCTGGTGCTATCGAGGCTGACGCCGTGGTGGAAAGCTCAGACTCAACCTCATTGTCTGAGGTGTCTTCAGCAATGAGGTTTGCCACCGTTATGCCACTCACAGAGGTATCTGCCACCGTTGCCTGCGCGCCGAAACTCAACCACATTCCATTGAGAACAGCAGGCTCGTCCAACTCAATGGTCATGGAATCATCGGTAATGTAACCCTCCCAGATCACAGTGCCTGGGGGTGTCAGTGCGAGAGTACTACCGGACGTAGCGGCCCTTTGAGAATTCTCAGCGGTTAAGGTAGCCCCCTCAGGCTCGATCAGATTGGGTGTATTGCTGAGAATCTGCAGATAGATTCCGTAACTGTCTGTGGTGTGAAGCTCCAGGGAGGAAACGCTGAGGGTGTTCTCAAAACCAAGCTCCAGGGAGGAGCCTTTCCAGGTGTTAGCTGTGGTTCCGTCCACAGCGGTGTCAGCTTCCACTAATACGGTACCGTCAAGGGTTTGAGCAATGGGTTGCTCGGTTGGTGTCAAAGGATCCGGTATGGGGCTGGTGTTTGGTGGCAGGATAACGCTGGGGTTAATGGGCACGTTCGGGGAGTGTTCCTTGGAACCAATGGTGCCCACAATGTAGGCAATAGCTATCGCCAGAATAACCACGAGAATACTGGCTGCAGCAAAAATGGCGGCAGTTGCACGGTTGCTGTTTTTACCTCCGAAACCACCTCGAGACGGCACATCCGTAGGTGTTGGCTCCTGGCGGATGTGGAGTGTCTCCCCAAGACCCGCTTTCTGAAGGCGGCGGGCGGTTTCATGGAGGTCCTCGCTATCTCTGAGCAGGTTGCGCAGATTCTCCTGGTTAGCACGATCTGTCTGAGCAGTCTGGTGGTCGCGGTGTCCGTCCAGTTTCTCCCGGCCAACACGATCTGCTTCGGCATCAGCAATATAGTCCACTACCTTCTGTAGTCCATGACGATCCTCCAGAGCTGTGGCCTCCGCAGTGACCATCGGGAATGCCAGGGTAGCAATGCCGTGTGTGGAGATTCGGATTTGCGCTGGGTCCACAAGCCCCAAGGCGGCTGAGTTATCGTGCAGCGTGGCCGTAGCATCCACCAGTGGTGATAGCGCCAAAGCTACTGCCCGTGTGTTTACTCCTTGGGCGGTTGCTGTTTCGAGAGAAGAGCCTTTCACCCAATCCGCAATGATGATAGCGCCCAATCTGTACGGCAGAACTTCAATGCCGCGTGCTATTCCTGGGTGCTTGATACTGGCTAACAGTTCGGTCCGAACTTTCAGAGCGTGAGTCCGTTCCCGTGACTCGGCACTGGATATAGCGAAGGGATCGTCCGTGTCCTTAACAGTGTCCACAAAGGTGATAGAGACCATCTTTCCTGTGGCCTGTTCTTGGGCTTGCCAGAATGTAGCGGATTCGGTGGCACCGTGTTGAGCCAGCAATCGGAAGCGCCCATTAGCCAGGGGCGCGCCCGCCACCTGACGTGGAGGACGTACCAACCCACCGGACATTGGTGGTGGCACGGGAGACATCTGCCAGGAATCCAGTCCTGCAATATCGGTTTGAACGGGAGTGGCGGCTGCTTGCGCAAGGATTTCTGTAGACGGTTCTTCCTTATCGACGCCCGCGGTGTGTGCGGTTTCCTCAGACGTTGCGGGAGCCGTGATGATGCGGTTGAGACCAGGAATACGGGCAAGAACTGTTCCGAGGGTTGCTACTTCTGGAAGTCCAGAACGACTCAGCACCATACCTGTGACCGTGAGGAAAACAAGTGCCAAAATGCCAACCAGTGCGAACTCCCCCACTTTGCCTGTGCTGTCCAGGAAGTCACCGGCGTAGTGGAGGAGAAGGAAACGAAGGCCTCCTGTAATCAGCACTCCCGCGAGGGAGGCGAAGCTGGACCACAGAAAAGTTCTGAAAACTGGGCCACCGCCAACTTCGCCGAGGCGTCGGCGCAGCAAGACAGTTCCCACTACTGCCCCTGAGAGGAATCCAAAGCCATTGGCGCCCGCCAGGAGTACGACCACTACTTCGGGTCGAGTAGCGATGAGGGGAGCAATGTAGCTCAGAAGAACCTTGGTTGCTGTAATGCCCGCAATAATCCACGTGGGAGTCCAGGCTTCTTCACGTGCGTAAAACACTCGAAGGTGGAGAAGAACTAGAGCGTAAGGAATGAGTGTGAAGGCAGAGAACTGGACGGTTTGCCCTAGAACCTCGGCCTCTTCCCCACCGAAGTTTCCGAAGACGAAGAGTGCTGTGGAGATGTCTCCTCCGAAGAAGGACATGAAGAACACCACAGGAACTATCGCCACCAAGGTGAGTTTGGCGGCGATAGTGAGATCCCTGATAACAGCGGCGTCGTTTCCGTCAGCCGCGTTCTTGGAGAGGCGCGGCATGATGGCAGTGAGCAGAGCCACGCCAATGAGTCCGTAGGGTACTTGGAGAAGTAACCAGTGGTTGCTGTAAATAATGATGGCGGGCTTCCATGACCCGGAGGCAATGCGAGTGGCAATGGTGTACCCAAATTGGGAGATGGCCACATAGGCCACAATGGCTGTTGCCATTCCGCCGAATTGTTTGAGGCGGTCGTCAATTCCCCAGAGCGGGCGGAGATTGATTCCTGCTTTACGGAGATACGGCAGCATGATGAGGGCTTGGGTGACAACTCCGAGAGTGGTTCCCACCCCGAGAAGTAAGACGTGCCTGTCCAGTACTCCACTGGGTGCATCTGGATCTAGGCTGCCCGGCAGAATCATGTAGATAGCAAGAACAGCTATAGACACCACATTGTTGGCCACGGGTGCCCAGGCACCTGGTTTGAATATCTCCTTTGTGTTGAGAATAGCCATGAACAGTGAAAAGACACCGTAAAAGAAAATCTGCGGCAAAAGAAGATAAGCGAATGAGGTGGCTTGCACCACATTCGTTTCACCGTTTTCCCGTAAAAGCAGGTGAGTAAGAAATTCTCCGCCTAGCACCGCTACCACAGTCACTACCAGCAGCAAAGTGGCCGAGAGCGTGAAAAGGCGGCGGATAAAGGCTTCTCCCCGATCAGGGTCTTCCTTTTCGGCGCGCACAAGCACAGGCACTACCAGTGAGGTCAGTACCGCACCAAGAACAATCTCTGTGATGAGATTGGGCAGAGTGTTGGCTGTGGTGAAGGCGGAACCAACAGCTGGGCCCAGCGCTGCACCAATCATGGCGGTGCGGATAAAGCCTGTAATGCGCGAGAGCAAAGTGGCAACAGCCATTGATCCGGTAGAGCGAATCATATCGGCATCACTGGTTGTCTTGGAGGACTGCGCGGTTTGGGAGAGCTGGCTTCCCTGCGAGGAGGGTTCACCCTGAGGGGGCTGGCTACCCAGAGAGGACTGCGCGTTCTCAGGAGAGCGCACACCCTCGGAGTGCAATTCATAATGGTGAGCCTTCGAGCCTGAGCTGACTGCGGGAGAGATCTCAGCGCTCGTAGTGACGGACCTCTGGTTGAGCGACGTCGTACTGGGAGATGTTTCACTGAGAGCCGGGGATGTTTCCCTGGGCGACGCCGTGCCGAGCGACGTCGCGTTGAGTAAAGACCTGTCCTCACTCTCGGTCGGAGTTGTCGTCTCAGGCTCGCGCTTTGGAACCGGAGCTGGTGGCGCCGGAGTCATGATCCGAGATCTCAGCCCCCTTTGAGGGCGCGTTTGCGCATCGTCACTAGAAGCCACGTCATCTATCCTCTCGCATTTCCTTCGCGAGGAGAAATTCCAGTGCAATGTTTCACGTGAAACATTGCACTTATGAGGCTTTCCTTTTCTTCCTGAGTAACACTGTGACTACCCCCGCTGCCACAGCAAGTACCAGAACGGCAATGATTCCCAGCAGAAGCGGTCGTGTTTGCACAGAGATAGTTACTGGCTGAGAGATAACTGCATCATCTCGAGTGGCCAGCCATAGTGAGAGATCGGTAGAGGTCCGATTGTGAGGCAGAACAGCCGTGATTTCAGTGGTGATGGAACCGGCTGCTGGAATCCGAATAGAGCTTGGAAGCTTCAATTTCAAACCATCGACGCCTTGGTATCCAACCTTTGCTACTACCGGGAGCGGGAGCCGGTTTTCTGCTACCACCAATAACGGTGAGGAGGGACTGGTGAGGGTAAACACATTACCCGGAGGGATGAGTGCCACCGAAGCCCTCAGGTCGGTGAGAACTGTGCCACTGTACTTCATCTGATTATTGATACGCTTCACCCAGGCATCGTGACCGTTGTAGGACGCCCGTCCTCCTAGGGTCAGGGAACGTACAATATCGCGCCTTAAGGGAGCTGTGAAAGCGTAGCGTCGCAAAGCAATCTCGGGGTCATTGCTGAGCAGACGGGTGAGTTCATCCACGTATGTTGCTTGATGAGCGGCCTGTACCTCTTCGCCATCACTGATGCGTGTGGGATCAGGGAAAGGTGCCCCATACCCTGTTGCAATCTCACGTGGTGAGCTTGGTTCCGCGTACACATCATCTGAGCCTTCAGGGCCTAGGGTGGACTGGCCAGCCAAGTACTGTTCCAAGGATTCGCCGTTAACTTCCCTGCGATCAATCAGTTGTCCCACGGTAGAAATAAGCATGGAACCCGTAGAATCCGAGAGATTATAGGGTGGCACAATCATGAGCGAATCATGGGCGTTGAGTGCTTGACGCAAAACGGTTTGGGCAGTGAGGTCCCTGGCTTCCGCTGAATCCAAGGTGTAATCGAAGCGAATATCGGGGTTGGTATATCCCACTGTGAGGGGCTTGTCTCCAGTTGCTGCCAAGGTGGCGGACAAGGAGGCGTCGTAACCGTAAGCAGTAACTCCTTCGGCTAGTGAGGTAGATTCACCGTTCGTTATGTCTGTGCTCCAGACGGTGTTGTCTGCCACCAGCACCCGCACGGGTTGTGCTACGGCTGCTGTGCCGGACTGTGAGGATGTTGTTTGAGAGTGCTCGCTTGGCTGTGCCCCACTGCCTTTTGTGTCTGCACTATTTGCGGGGCGAGCCGATCCTTTCTGCGCAGAATTTTTCTTCTGTGCTTTCTTGACAGAATCCTCCCACGCCGTTTCCACTTCCTTCTCACTGAGAGGCTGAGCTGCCCACTTCAAAACCGGCAGAGTTTTCTGCGTGACATACCCGCTGCTGGGAATCACCACACGCTCCACCGGGTCTGTTCCCAGAATCTCCTTGAGAACTGACGGGCCCTCTTGCAGGGTCTGCCGAGCCAGCCACTGATCTCCCGTGGCAGCAATGGCTCCAAGATCAGCTCCTGCCCACGGCAACGCCACGGTACAGGTCACCTTCGCTTGTTGCCGTAAGCGATCCAGCCAGCGCCTCGCATCCTCAACGCCGCGCCCTGGCTTCTCAGTAGCCTGAGTGCTGTCATCTTGAGTCCAGCGATTTCTCAGACGCACTCGCTTTTCGACGATTGCGTCTCTTTCTGTGGCTACAAAATAACCGCGTGTCATGCGATCAATGGTGGTGAGCGTATCGGGATCAATAGCCAGGCACCGAGAATCCCGATGCGCGGGGTCAGATTCAAGGGCGTCGAGAAGGGTATCTAAACGGCCACCCTCAGCAAGCTCATCTGCAAGGGATTCAGAGGACACAATGAGCGGTGTCTCATTGGGAGCCTGGCCGGTCTCCCCCGGTGTAAGAGTGCTGTCAGCGCTCAGAGGAATAATCAGCGTGGCTGAAGGAGCTGTTTGTCCTGCTGAGCTATCTGTGTTGGAGACAGAGTTGTGGGGGATGGAGTCTGTGTCGGAGCTTTGGGATGCCTCTGACACAGATCCACTTGAGACAGGCTCCACCGTCATAACACTGCGTTCGCTGGTGAGAACGCTTTCTCCCTCCGATGTGGTGCCTGTTATCTGGAAAGCAATGGGATAGTTTCCCTCAGTCTCGGCTCCAAAGGGAGAATCCAGTTCCAGCGTGGCGTCTGTGTGTTCTCCGGGCTGTAGAGTATCCGCCACCAGGGTTTCCGAACCTATCCAAGGGAAAGCCTCAAGGCCGGTGGTGAGAGCTGTGCGGCTTTCAATCACGCTAGGGCTCGCCTCAGCTCGTCGAGGAACAAGAACCACCTGGGATAACACTGAGTCAAGATTATTTGTGATACGCAGCTGTACGCTCAGCCCACGTCCAGGGCGGTAGGGGCCTGGAGTTATCTTCAGAAGGTCAATGCCTAGCTTTGGGTTTTCTCTTGCGCGCGCATCTGGGTTAATCCACAGCTCGGCTACTTCGGGTGCTCCTACATCATAGGGAATGGGCATATTCAACAAGGCGTCTGCATTGCTGGGAGCCACACCCACGGTGAGGTTGGCGCCAACGCACAACCCAGAGCAGAGTACGGCTACCAAACGAGTCCGCAGAGATGTGCCGTGGGAAGTCACCGCGGAGTAACCCTTCCCGCTTTTTTATCTGCCAGGGCTAGCTGAGGTAGCTCATTTTTAAACATACGAGCCATTTTGCGTTCATCCTGGTAGGCCAAGCGTTCTACAAGCTCGGAAACAGGTACCCAAGCAACTTCAGTGACTTCTGGATCCTCATCGTTCAAGATCCCATCCAGGTAGCGAAGCAGATGGTGGTGGACTGTTTTGTGAATTCTCACGCCATCGGACACAAACCAGTAGTCAATGACCCCGAGGTCCTTGAACACTTCGCCCTGAATGCCGGTTTCTTCCCATACCTCCCGCTCTGCCGTGGTGTGGAAGTTTTCCCCGGATTCTACGTGTCCTTTTGGCATAGACCACAGGATGTGGTGATGGCGATCTTCACGACCTATCAGGGCTACATATATCCGAGAAAAGTCCACAGCCCCATTCTCATCACACGCTTCTGGCATTCCCGAGATAACAAGGCCTCCGGCGGAAGTCTCATTACTCACTGGCATTCTGGAACGTGGTTCTCTCTGTGAGACCGAGGAGTAAGAGCTACGGCGTTGCTGGGTACGTGGCTTGTGGGAGCCTTGACGAGAGCCACGCTGCGAGGTGTTGTGCTTGCGTGAGGTATTGCCAATGGGACGACGAGGTCGGCGGTGCTGTCGCCGCTTGCGACCCCCGCTGTTCTTCTGGCCGTGACCCGTATCCTCACTCATCGTCTCGATACTAACCGCTTGGGCCTTGGGACTGTTAGCCAAGGTAGAATCGGCAAAGTGAATTCCCAGGATAATCAAGAATCATTAGCGGTCCTTGCCGCAGCTGAGCGACGCCTCGCTCAGTGTTCTGATTTCGTAGAACCTCTCACTAAGAGCTTTGCCAGCCGTGGTTACCCCCTCTACTTGGTGGGAGGACCTGTCCGTGATGCTTTCCTGGGGCGCAGTGGGCACGATCTCGATATGACAACCCCTGCTCGACCAGAGGTTATTGCAGAGCTTCTCAAGAGTTTTGCTCCATCGGTGTGGGATACGGGCATTGAGTTTGGGACAGTCTCTGCCGACAAAGACGGCACCCAGGTAGAAATCACCACCTTTCGTTCAGATACCTATGACGGCCACTCCCGCAACCCCGAGGTTCGCTTTGGGGACAGTTTGGTGGGAGATTTGCTGAGGCGTGATTTCACTGTGAACGCAATGGCGGTGGAGCTAAGTGTTGATGGCAGCCTCAAACTCCACGATCCTATGGGCGGCTTCGAGCATCTGAGAGCAGGCATTTTGGATACCCCTGCCTCCCCGGAGCAGTCTTTTGAGGACGATCCGCTGCGGATGCTTCGGGCAGCCCGTTTTGCCAGTCAACTCAATTTTCAGGTAGCCGATCGAGTGCAAAAAGCCATGCGCACAATGGCCGGCGAGATCCAACGCATCACAGCTGAGCGAATTCGTGAGGAGCTGGATCGCCTCATGTTGGGCGCACATCCCGAGGTCGGGATTAATTTATTGGTGGATACCGGACTAGCCGACTATGTGCTTCCGGAAATTCCAGCTATGAAGCTCACTCAAGATGAACACCACCAGCATAAAGATGTCTATGCGCACTCTCTGAAGGTTCTCCAGCAGGCTATGGAGCTGGAGGAAGGGGAACCAGACCTCATTCTTCGATGGTCAGCTTTGTTGCACGACGTCGGTAAGCCAGACACTCGCTGTTTTGGTGATAACGGTAAGGTCTCCTTCCACCATCACGAGGTAGTGGGGGCTAAATTAGTGCGCAAACGTTTTCGTGCGCTGAAATATCCAAAAGCGACAATTCAGGACATTAGCCAACTGGTGTACCTGCACATGAGGTTCCACGGTTTTGGGGAGGGACAGTGGACAGACTCAGCGGTACGTCGCTACGTGACTGATGCTGGGGAGTTGTTGGAGCGCCTCAACAAGTTGGTGCGGGCGGACTGTACCACTCGTAATCAACGGAAAGCCCGGCGATTGCAACGAGCGTACGAGGATCTGGAGCGGCGTATTGCGCTTCTCAAAGAGAAGGAAGATCTGGCAGCCTTGCGCCCCGAGTTGGACGGGAATGAGATTATGCAGATTCTGGGTCTTACTCCAGGCCCAGATGTGGGTAGGGCGTGGAAGTACCTCAAGGAGCTTCGGATTGAACGCGGCCCTATGAATCATGATGACGCCGTGGCAGCCTTACAAGAGTGGTGGGAGGAGAATAAGTAGTGCCTGAGCTTTTTGGAGACCGGCTCTTTACCTCTTTGGAGCAAACTGATGTGGAGCCTGGAGTTCTTCTGGTTGCTGCGCCCGATATAGAAGATGAAACTTTGCGACGCCGCGTTGTGTTGGTGTGGTCACTCAACCGTGGTTATGTCAGTGGGCTCATGTTGGACACGCGCACGGATCAGGCATTGGAGAATGTATTGCCGGAGTGGGCGTCCTTAAGTAGTAACCCGAAAATTCTTTACGACGGTGGGCCTGTGGACCCCGATATTCTCTACCCGGTGGCTGTGATGAAACCGGGGATGACAGCCGAGCATCTCCTGGAGGCAGATCTTGGCGCCGAGGAGATTTTTACCGGCGTTGCATTTATCTGGAACCCCGGGGATCTTGAAATGTATAAGGATTACGTCGAGGGCGTTCGCATTTTTAGAGGATCGTGCTTCTGGCCCTTGAGTGAGGTGAACGCTGGCATTAGGAATGGAGATTGGTATGTCATTCCCGCCTTACCCTCAGATGTGATGTCTTCGGAGAAGGTGGACTTGTGGCAAACGGTGCTACGCAGACAGCCTATGCCACTGCCTCTTTTTAGCACCTATCCCGCATATCCCATTAATAACTAAACCTCACGGCACAGCCGGGTGTGATTGTCTCCCCTGTGAAGGCCTGGATAGCCATGTCCCACACCAACTGAGTTTTCATCATGCGGATGTGTTCCAAAGCGAATCCCGGGCAGTAGTCCTGGATGAGGATATTTTGGTAATTACCCTCGTCATACATGAAGTTAACGTTGTACGGCGCCGCGAACTCATCGTATTGCGTGGTGATATTGGTGTACTGAACACCAGTGAGGTTGTCGCGGGGGTGTTCAGCTGTGTGATGAAGTTACTTTGGCTACTCATGGCAGGGCACCCTTGAATTCCCAGACACTCTGGCAGCAGTTCTGTACCAATAGTTGCTGTTGGGGATCCTTGGAGTGCAGCTGAGATGTTGACAACCTGGTCCACATACTGTGCCCCGCCGTGATTTTTCATCCAGGTTGCTGCGATCACTCCGCTCTGAGAGAAAGCCATAATGTTGACTTTCGAGGAACCTGTTGTTCGCATGACCCCCTTGATGAAGCTATCAAGGGAGGTTATATACCACTCTGGATGTTGGAATTTCCTCACGTTGGCTTTGTCTGTAATCTCTGTGGGATACCAGTCATAGATATGAATTCCCTCCTGCTGAAAGTGTTCTCTCAGAGCTCGATTATCTTGGGAATAGTCATCATTGCCAGCCATGTAAATGAGCGGCAGTGTATGAGAATCATGCCTCCCGGTAAAAGTGCCTTTCGGTTCCTGATAGGAGTGTGGTGAGTACTTCGTTGCTGCCTGTGTGATTCTTGTAATCTTGCCGGGGCCACTCTCCGCAGAAAGCGCAGGTGCGGTATGACTCATCAGTATCAGGGATACAGCTACGAAAGTGCAGGCCCCTTTTTTGTGGGCGGTAGTCCCTCTGTGAATGGAGTGTGGCATGGTATCGGACTCCTCAGATAGGGGTGTTGGATATTCTTGGCGTGCTTGAATTATCTGGTTTTGCATCATGGATGATGCCTTAGTGCTTTACTGTTCGGTGAAGCTTTGGGTAACGGTTTATCGAAGGCTTGGGAATAGAGCTTGGGCTTCTGCCCAAAGTGCTTCAAATTCTTCCTGGGACAGCTCAAGACTTTCGATGTCATCGTAGGTGTTATAGGTTCGTGGGTGAGGAACGACGTCGTTTGGGCGTTGGAACATTCCCACTACTGTGTCCTGTGACGCTGCTCCCCTGACTGCGCCTTGAGGGTCAAGTTCGACAATTCTCAGCATCGAGCAGGTATTCGCATCTATTTCTTCTAACTCGGCAGCATGGATGCTCTGGCCCGCCTGGGGGATTGTCATGGTGATTTGTGTGTAAATGCGATGTTTCACGTGAAACATTCTAAATCTGTTGAGCCGTGTTGGGCTTCTGGCGTGCGTAACGGGCAGCAAGAGCAGAGCAGAGCATGAGCTGAATTTGATGGAAGATCATGAGCGGAAGAATGAGCATGGCTACGGTGGGACCGTTAGTAAAGATGACCGAGGCCATTGGCAATCCGGTGGCAAGGGATTTCTTGGAACCGCAGAATTGAATGGCAATTTGATCCTCGCGAGAAAATCCTAGCTTGGCAGAGATAGTTTTTGTTAGCCACAGCATGAACACCACCAAGAGCGCCGACAGGACACAGAGGAAGATGATGTCAAAAACTGATACAGCAGACCAGATTCCCTGGACGACACCGGCTGAAAATGCGGAATAGACAACCATGACGATGGATCCGCGATCCACTACTTTTGTGGCTTTGTGTGCTGCGATGTGTGCAACCCATCGGCGCGTGAGTTGGCCAAGGATGAATGGAAGGAGTAGCTGAACTGCGATGTCAATGAACACTGAGGTATCCAGGTGAATACCCGAGCCAGTGGACATGATGAGCATGACCAGTAGTGGAGTGAGAAGGACGCCCGCAAGATTTGAGGCTGAGGCTGAGACGATAGCTCCTGCGACATTTCCTCGCGCGATAGAAGTGAAGGCGACAGAGGATTGCACGGTAGAAGGAACAAGTGTGAGATAGAGGATCCCAAGATAGATGTCGTGTGGAAGGAAGAAGCGTGTTGGACTCAGCAGGATTCCTATCAGTGGGAATACCAGGAAGGTGAAAGCGAGGATAACCAGATGGAGACGCCAGTGTTGGAGACCCCTGAGCGCTTCCTGTGTAGAGAGGCGAGCACCGTAGAGGAAGAAGAGAAGAGCAACAGCGATGTTTGCTGCGAGAGAGAAGGCGTCGGCAAACGAACCTCGTGCCGGTGCAAGGATGGCAACAATGACCGCCGTGATGATAAGAACGATGAGCGGATCAGGTTTTGGGAGTCGCACAGGGGAAAATTATAGCTGTGCTGAGAAGGTACATTCACCTAGACAATTAACGTCACTGTGACGATATAGATGAGGTGGTGTAAGACTGTGACAGCATGGGGTATCCAACACCACCATCCCTCTCACATGAGACACAGTGACGGTAGTTTCGGGAACTTCTGAACCCGCCACCTAACTGGGCGGGAGGACGCTGAAGAATCTAGTGGTGCAGGTGCTCGTGATCTCTGTGCTCTGCCACATCTAACTGAATGGTGGAATGGTTGATGGAGACAGCAAACTCCTCCCCCAGGGTCTGTTGGATGTCATGAAGAAGTTGGATAGCTGAACCATCACTAAAACAGTGGCGCTCAACGGTGACATGTGCCGTCAGTGCTACGCAGGCTGTAGAGATATTAGAGGTGTGAAGATCATGAACATCTATGGTGTCGGGGTGCTCTAAGATTTTTTCTCGTACCTCTGCGAGATTCAGCGCATCAGGGGTTCCTTCAAGGAGAATCCGCAGGCAGTGACCTAGAATACGAAGGGCTCGCGGTGCCATGAGAGCGGCCACAATAAGCGTTGCAATGGGGTCCACAGCCAACCAGCCAGTAGCCGCAGTAACACCAGCAGCAAGCAGAACAGCAACGGAACCGAGGGCGTCGTTAAGGACTTCAAGGAAGGCAGCGCGAGTATTGAGGGAATCTTTCTTGTGGCTATGCAGTAAGAGGATTCCGAGAACATTGGCGGTAAGACCTACAGCTGCGAATACAGCCATCTGCGGTGCCTCAACCTCAGGGGGGTTAGTAAAGCGGCTTAAGGCTTCCATTACTACAACAATGCACACTACGAGCAGCATGGAAGCTTGAAGTGCAGCGGAAATCACCTCCGCGCGAGCTAGCCCCCAGGTATAACGATCACTAGCCTGCCTACGCATGAGTTTTGCAGCAATAACGGCCACGAATAAACCGAAACTATCCACAAACATATGCCCGGCATCCGCTAACAAGGTGAGGGAACCACTGATGAGAGAGCCGATAAGCTCTACCACCATCACGGTGATACTCAGAGCGAGAACCAACCCCAGACGAGATAGTGAACTATGTTCAATAGTGTGACTGTGAGAGTGCCCTACGGTCACGTGAGAGCCTGAGGTCTGTGATTTATGCTCTACAGGCTGCGTATGGGAATGGGGTTGGTACATACAAGAGAATATATAACTGAGGTATTCCTGGGTAAACAGGGGCTCAAGGCTGTGCGCTGAGCCCCTTAGAGCGCAATGACTGAGCCCCTTAAAGTGCCCCTCAGAGCACTGAGGCTAAGGCACTTAGAGTACTGAGACTGAGGCCCTCAGAGCACTAAGCGCGTACCGTTGCTGCCTTCATGGAGGTAATGAACTCCCTGAGCTCCTGTTTGAGAGCCTCCATGTCCTTAATGTGCCCAGGCTGGGTGGAGTCTCCCCCGTTATCCACGTGGGCTTCAATGATTCTAGTAATGGCAGATCCCGTAATTGCTCCCCGAGCTCCTGCAGCCACGGCGTCTGCTACGTGCTGTGGTTGGGAGATTCCAAATCCCAAAAGCACAGGGGCACCGCCGAAGCGCTGCACATTAGCCACCACCTCATCAAGCCCCAGTGTGGAGCTCTCCTTTTCTGTACCCGTCACACCATCGCGCGAAATTGCATAAATATAGCCCTTGGACTGTGCGGCAACTCCCTCGAGAGTTTCCTCGTTAGCCTGAGCGGGTGCAATGAAAATGGGGTACACACCTGCCTGAGCGGCAGCCTCAACGAAAGGTGCTCCCTCTCGCACAGGGACGTCGGGAAGGAGAATAGAATCAGCACCTGCCGCAGCAAACTCCTCATAAAACCTAGTAATTCCACGGGTCTGGGCAACATTGCTGTAAATGAGCATTCCGATGGGTAACTCAGGATACTCTGCGCGAACCTGAGTGAGAATCTCTAAGCAGCCCCGGACTGTGGCGCCGGAGGCTAATGCGCGAATGTGAGACTTCTGAATGGTGGGGCCATCGGCAATGGGATCTGAGAACGGTATTCCGGCTTCGAGTGCATCCACACCGGCATCCAGAATACAGCGGATAATCTCCAAAGAATCCTGGGTGTTAGGGTCACCGAGCATGACAAAGGGCACAAATGCTCCCTCGTGGCGCTGCTCCAAGGACGCGAAGCAATCTTCATAGCGGGACATTTAGTTCTCCTTCCCAGCCGAGGTGGAATTGTGGTGCTGAGGGGTGCTCAGCACAAGATCAGGATTTGCTTCCAGGAGACCTCTGACATAATCGACGTCCTTATCTCCACGCCCGGAGAGACATACCAGGATGTCTAGAGGTTCTTCATCCTTGCCATCTTGAGTGGGGGCGTTATCCGTACTCAGGGCTGTAGATGACCCGGAACTAGTACTTGGGGCTGTGGCGTGGGGTGTAGGTGTTGGCACGGCATCAGCCGTGCTAGCTGCTCGTTTGAGGGCATAAGCCAAAGCGTGGCTGGACTCAAGCGCAGGAATAATTCCCTCATAGCGACTCAGCAGCTGAAATGCTTCCAAGGCTTCGGCATCGGTAATGGCTTCATAGTGTGCGCGTCCCGTGCGCGCCAGATAAGCGTGCTGCGGGCCAACAGCTGGATAGTCCAGCCCTGCTGAGACGGAATAGGACTCCGTAATTTGCCCGTCTTCGTTTTCCATGACAAAGGACTTTGTGCCGTGGAGTACACCAATCTGGCCGTTTTCTATGGAGGCGCCGTTCTTACTGTCCAGCCCCAAACCGCCAGGTTCAGCACCCACCAGTTCCACAGAGGCGTCGTCAAGGAATTCTGCAAACATTCCAATGGCGTTGGAGCCACCACCCACACAGGCCACCACAACATCTGGGAGTTTGCCGATGCGCTCAAGCATCTGGGCGCGGGCTTCCTGGGAAATCACACGGTGAAATTCGCGCACCACCGTGGGGAATGGGTGAGGGCCCGCGGCTGTTCCCAAGAGGTAGTGGGTGGTGTGGTAGCTGGCCGTCCAATCCCGCAAGGCCTCATTGACGGCGTCTTTCAAGGTTCCCGAGCCAGCATCAACACCAATCACCTTGGCACCCATGAGCTCCATGCGGAATACATTGGGCTGCTGACGCTTGACGTCCTTAGCGCCCATGTAAATCACGCACTCAAGGCCAAGGAGCGAACACGCAATGGCCGTTGCGACGCCGTGCTGACCGGCGCCAGTTTCGGCAATGATGCGAGTTTTCCCCATCTTCTTAGCCAGCAGCGCCTGGCCAATCACTTGATTTGTTTTATGTGCTCCACCGTGAACCAAATCTTCCCGCTTGAGGAAGATTCTGGCGTTCCCGGTCAGGGGCAAGTTAGTACATTCCGTGATGGGCGTAGGACGGCCCAGGTAGTCCTTGAGAAGTCGCCGGTACTCCCCCATGAATGTTGGGTCATTGAGGGCATCCACAAACGCCTTCTCTAACTGATCCAACGCAGGTATGAGAGACTCTGGCACAAACTGTCCGCCAAATTCTCCGAAGTATGCAGGCAAAATCGTGTGCCCGCCATGTGCATAATCGTTCATTATTGATGCCTAGTTTCTTGAGGGTTGGTCTGTGGGGTTATGGGTGCTGGTCATCCCGCTGGTGTGGTTCCCGCCGGTGTGGTTACCGCTGGTGCGGTTCCCGCCGGTGTGGTCATCCCGCTGGTGCCGGTCATCTTGTCAGTGTTGGTCCTGCCGGTGTAGTTCCGAATTCGCTGAAACACGCGCCTGATTGCTCCAGCGTCCTTAAGGTAGTGCCATTGCCCATTGGTGGTGCCGTACTCTACTCCGGAGTTGAGATCAACGCCCGCACAGCCTACGTCCAGAGCATGATTCAGATTCTCCAGATTTATTCCACCAGCCAGGAGAGCTTTGTCCTTCAGATTCTCCGGAATCCGCGACCAGTCAAAGCTTTTTCCGCTGCCGCCGTGTCCGGCATCGAGAACCAGCCTGTCTACCTCCTTGGCGACGCCGCTGGCAATCTCCACAGCCTCAGGGTTACTCATGGGCAGCGCACGCCACAGTTCCACCTCGGGGCCGATTTCCTGCCGTACTCGGCTCAGAAGCTCATGCTCCTGCTCAAGGGTTCCGAGAGGCGCCTGTACCTGGACGGCACTTACTCCTGGAAGGATGATGTCCCCGTATCCTGAGCGACGCCGAGATACTGCCACATACCGAAGCCCAGGCGCGTGTGCCATGATGTTTTCGGCCGTTTCACGTGAAACATTCCGGGGGGTGCCTTCTTCAAAAATAAGACCGCCATAGACAGCACCTGCAGCTTGAGCCACCTGAGCGGCTGTAGGTGAGGTAAGTCCGCATACCTTATTGGGCCCGTACACCAGCTCACGCGCTGCCAGATCAATATCAGGTTGTGAGGTAAGCCGAGAACCCACGAGGAAGGCGTTAGAGTAAGGGCTCTTATCTACGACGGTGCGGTGATCCAGAATTCCTGACTCGGACACCACCACAGCGCCTTCCGGGATAAAGGGCGCTAGGCGCCGTGAACGGGACAAATCAATCTCAAGGGTGTGGAGATCACGGTGATTAATACCGAAAATCTTGGCGCCTAAGCGGGTGGCTCGGGCTATTTCCTCCTCGGTGATTGATTCTGTGAGAACATCAAGTCCCAGCTCAGCGGCACACTCCGAGAGCTCTTTATATTCTTCATCGCTGAGAACGGACATCATCAGCAAAATAGCGTCTGCCCCATAGTATCGGGCAGCTTTAATTTGCACGGGGTCAATGATGAAATCCTTACAGAGCACGGGCACATGGGTGCTTGACGCGACCGTCGCTAAGTGGTCATAGTCCCCATTGAAGCGGTCAGGTTCGCACAGAACTGAAATGGCGGAGGCGTACCGCGAGTACACTGTGGCGATGGTCCCAGGCTCATAGTGCTCTCGAATCATTCCCAGAGAAGGAGAAGCAGATTTGCACTCCATGATGAAGCGGTTAGGCCCGGCACTCAGGGAATCGTAGAGGGAACGAGTGGAGGGAGCGAGATCCGAAAACTTGACATGGGCTACGCGCTCACGGATTTCAGGGAGACGGCGTCGTCGTCCCGCAACAATGTTCTCCAGGACAGTAGGCAAATGTTGGTTGGTCATTTCCTCTCCCCTAAGAGGTAATCGAAGGCACTGTGCAGCAAGGTGGGCCCCGTGGGTGTCAAAATGCTTTCCGGATGGAATTGGAAGCCTAGGGCTGAGTGATCATCAGTCTCTGCCGCCATAATGATGTTCCCAATAGTTCCCAAGGTATGCATTCCTGAAGGAATCTCGGTACATCCGAGCGAGTGATACCGCGCAACCCCCATTGTGTCGCCTTGTTTCACGTGAAACATTGGATGGTTGCGGGTAATGAGCATCTCATCAGTTTCGCCATGAACAGCGCCGATGGGATGAACATCTCCACCAAAGTGAGTGAGAAGCGCCTGAAATCCCAAACAGATTCCAAGAATTGGAATCTTCCCCAGAGCGGCGTCGATAAGGTCCATCATGCACCCTGCCTCGGAGGGATGTCCTGGGCCTGGAGACAGCACCAGAAGATCCGGCTTCGCGTCAAGAATGGTGCTTACCGGTACAGTATTGCGGAATACAATCGGTCTACCCTGTATAGCGTCCACGAGGTTATAGACAAAGCTATCCTGATTATCCAGCATGACAATCCGCTTCAGTGAAGGATTATTCCCCGTCATCGGATGACCTCCAGTGTGGAATCATGGGCGATGGCACGCAGTACCGCCATCGCTTTATGTAAAGATTCATCCGCCTCTGATTGCGGATCCGAATCACGAACCACTCCGGCCCCGGCCTGCACAGACGCCACACCGTCCTGAACAAAAGCGGAGCGGATAACGATACACGTATCCATTGTTCCATCACCTCGCAGATACCCTACGGCACCTCCGTAACTCCCCCGCCGTCGCTTCTCGACGCCGCGCAAAAGCTCAATGGCTCTCAGCTTGGGGGCTCCGGTGAGTGTTCCCATATTCATGCAGGCACGGTAGGCGTCCAGGGCATCGAGGTCAGGAGCAAGAGTTGCCGTCACACGGGAAACAAGGTGCATGACCTGGGAATAGCGATCTACCTTCATGAGTTCCGCCACTTTCCGCGTATGCGGAACAGCTACCCGAGCAAGGTCATTACGCGCAAGATCTACCAGCATGGTGTGCTCAGAAATCTCCTTACTATCTGTACGGAGTTCAAGCTCATTGCGAATGTCAAGCTCATCGTTGATTGTCCCATCAGGATTGAAACCACGAGAGCGTGTTCCTGCAATTGGGTAGAGCTCTATCTGGCGGTGCTGAGGTTCAAATTTGAGATTGGATTCTGGAGAGGCGCCGAAGAGTTCATAGGGGCGACCATGTCGATCTTTCCCCCGCAGATAGAACATATAGGGGCTGGGATTACCCCTGCGGAGACGTCGATAAGCAGAGAAGGCATCATTGCAGGAGATGGTGAAAGACCGAGCAGGCACTACTTGATAAATCTCCCCTTGCTCAATGGCCTCTTTCATCTCCATGACAGCTCTGCCGTAGGACGCATCAGACATTTCAGCGTTGGCCACCACGGTTGTGCCCTGGGTTGCGTTGGGCGTGAGGTTGTCGTGGGCGCCGGTAGCCAGCATGGCACTCAGAGAATCAATTTTCTTGGTGATGTCCCCCTCGTCACAACCGACGCCTATGAGCCGTGCGGTGTGATCCTTGTGGTCAATAACCAGGAGAACCTCCGCAAGAAGGAACTGGTAGTCCGGGAAGGTGTTTGTGCCCTCGTCCACGTGAGGAAGATCCTCAAAACTGTCGATGTAGTCGAATGCAAAACCACCCCCTAGAAAGGGAAGCATTCCTTCAGGATCTACATACCCTGCTTCTTTCTGCAACAGCCGGAGGGGTTCAACAGAGCTCAGAGCCCGCAGGCGTTCACGTTCATCAGCGGCGCTGGAGCGTTGGAAGGAAAAAATGCGAGCTGGATAGTCCTGGTGGCCCGTGTCCTGTTCCGTCAGGGTTGAGTCGTGTACCTGGTTGTGTTCAAGTTTTGTGCTTAAGTCCTGGGCAAAAACCTCGCCACTGGGGGTCAGGGGTTGAACCCTCACTGTAGATCCGTTGCAGGTCACGCTCAAAGAGGCGTCCATAATGGCAATGGAGGTTAGCCCGTTATGAGTTGTAATGTCCGCTGATTCCAGAAGGAGAGGTACCTGGGAGAGAAGCGCGGAAGGTTCCTCGTAGTAGGTGACTGGACGGGTCACAATAGTTGGTGTTGTCATGGTGTGCTTTCGGGGGATCTATAAGGGCTAGGGGCACGGTGACCAGGCTCAACACTGGAGAAGAACTGACGCTCGGTACAAAAAATGGACCCGGCGCCTGTTTGTAGCCAGTGCCTGAGCCCATAACGGATATTCACAATGAGCTCGCGCTACGCGAGCCACCACCAGTAAAATCCGCACGTCATGCTAAGCACCATACAACGAAGAGTGTCCTAGAGCAATCGAAGGAGGTGCTCACAGTCAGACTGATATGCCACTCTCCGCGTCTATGAGGTTTCTTCTTTGCTGTCAGATGACTTGTTCCCAGATTCCGAATCGTGTACTGCCGGGGTATCGCTTATCGCTCCCGTATCCCTTGCCGACGCCGCTCTTAGTGCGGCAGCTGTATCCACTGCTGGTGGTCGCACACCGGCAGCTTCGGCATGGGCGTCGTTCTCAGCGGCGTCGAGAAGGGCAGCTCGGCGGGCTCCCACATTCGCTCCGGCACCAATTCCATAAACGCCCAGGAGGAAGGCCGCAACAGGGACCATCCACATCCAGGAGTGAACAAAAAACACAGAGAGCGCTCCGAACAGCAAAGCAAGGCCGGAGAAAACCCACAGCGGCCCGGCAACGGCATGGGACTGTTCCCATATGTCACGGGAGTGCCGAACTTCTGGCACTCGGATACCAATGAAGGAGTTTCCGGGAAGGCGCCGAGTACTGGCAAGTGCTCCTACAAGAAGGACACCGACTGCAAGAATTGCGTAAATCACACCCACGGTGACGGTGACTGAATTCATGTGTTCAGTGTATCCCCCGCTTATGGCTCAGGTACTCTCACGCTGTAAAGCCTGCCTCAGTCTCTATTCACGGAGTTTCACTGAGGCGCGGTGTTCCCACACTGGTAGGGCGTACCCACTTTGGGTTACTAGGAGTCAAGGAGTTTCTACATGGACATCAAAAAGCTATCCGGCTCGTTACTCTTTCGAGTACTTGTAGCCATTGTTCTGGGCATTATCTGCAGTTTCTTCTTTCCACAGTGGTTAGGCAGGATTTTTGCCACCTTTAATAGTTTCTTCAGTAACTTCCTGAACTTCTTTGTCCCCGTCCTAATTTTTGCCCTTGTTACTCCCGCCATCGCTGGGTTGGGGCGCGGTGCAGGTAAGTGGCTAGGGATTACCGCAGGCGTTGCTTATGTGTCCACTGTGATCTCAGGGCTGGTGGCTTACAGTGTTTCACTAGCGCTTTACAACTGGCTCCTGGCAGGCAGCACCACGGGTGAGGCGGTGGACGTTGAAGCGGGGAACCTGGCTCCGTACTTTGAGATTGAGATTCCGGCTCCTTTTGAGGTGATGACGGCCCTGGTGTTGGCCTTTGCTGTGGGTTTGGCCATGACCACTCTTCGCGCCGAGGTGCTCTATTCAGGTGCTCGTGAGTTGGAAAAAGTAGTGATGAAGGTGATTGAGGTGTTCATCATTCCATTGCTGCCGATTTTCATTTTCGGTATGTTTCTCTCTTTGGGGATGAACGGCAACCTGATGCGCACTCTCACCACCTTCGGTAAGGTTCTCCTCCTTGCTGTGGTGATGACACTTCTGTTGTTGGTTGTTCAGTACCTCATCGCTGGTGCTATTGCAGGGAAAAATCCCGTGAAGGCGTTTATCACGATGTTGCCCGCATACGCCACTGCTTTGGGTACGTCCTCCTCGGCTGCCACCATTCCGGTTACTCGGAAGGCCGCAATTAAAAATGGTGTCACCGATGACGTGGCTGGCTTCGTTATTCCCCTGTGTGCCACTATTCACCTGGCTGGCTCCATGATGAAGATTGCGCTTTTCGCTTTTGCCGTCATGTATATGGATCAAATGCCTCTCTCTACGGGCTTGGCCATCGGTTTTATCTTCATGTTGGCTGTAACTATGGTGGCCGCGCCTGGTGTGCCGGGCGGTGCCATTATGGCCGCTACTGGATTGTTGTCCAGCATGATGGGCTTTAACGACGCCCAGGTGGCCCTTATGATTGCAAGCTACATCGCCATTGATTCCTTCGGCACAGCGGCCAATGTCACTGGTGACGGCGCTATAGCCCTCATTGTTAACCGCTTCGTCAAAGGCACGATTCAGCGCAGTGACAGTGACGATGACTTCGATCAGCGCTTTAACCGTAATTTCCCGGAGGGGGACTTCCACAAGAATGGCACCCAACCAACTACGGATAGTGCCTCACCCTTGACGGGACTTTCAGTAGCAGACCAGGAGCAGTAACGGGAACGCTGGCGAGCAACAAGCGGCCGTGTGTTGAGTAATGTGGAGTGGCCAGCGAGGGATTAGGAGCAGTGACGGGAACTGCCTTCAGTTGATGGTCCTAACCGAGAGCGAGCACTCACTGCCCTGCTAGTACACTATGCCGCATGAATAAGCCTTCCGATTCTGCGGCTCAGTCCGCCTCTCATTCTGCGACTCAGATCCCCTCTGGGGAATCTTCACAGGAGCAGTCACTGAATCAGGATTCCCGCGCGGTGACACCTTTCCGCTACAGCTCTCACCTCGCCGGAGAGATTGAGTCCGCGTGGCAGGAGTATTGGAAGGATCACGGTACTTTCTACGCCCCCAACCCCGTAGGAGAGCTCTCCACGGGGGCAGAGGTTCCCAAGGACAAGCTCTTTGTTCAGGATATGTTCCCCTACCCCTCGGGTGTGGGGCTCCACGTCGGACACCCCCTGGGCTACATCGCCACAGATGTCTACGCCCGCTATAACCGGATGCTGGGCAAGAACGTCCTTCATACCCTGGGTTTTGACGCCTTTGGTTTGCCCGCTGAGCAGTACGCTATCCAGACTGGCCAGCACCCTCGGATTACCACCGAGCAAAACATTGAGAACATTCAGCGCCAGATTGGCCGTCTGGGTTTAGGACACGATAAGCGCCGAGCTATTCGCACCATTGATCCCGAGTATTACCACTGGACTCAGTGGGTTTTCCTCCTCATCTACAACTCCTGGTTTGATGCCGAGCAGAACAAGGCACGCCCCATTGAAGAGCTCATTCCTCTCCTCGAATCAGGGGAGATCGGCGACGGCACCTACGCCACCGCAGATCCGGAAACTCAGGAAGAAATTGTCAATTCCTATCGTCTGGTGTACCGCTCCAACTCTATGGTGAACTGGTGCCCTGGGCTTGGAACGGTGTTAGCAAACGAGGAAGTCACTGCCGACGGCCGCTCGGAGCGCGGCAACTTCCCTGTGTTCCGCAAGAAGTTTTCCCAGTGGATGATGCGCATCACCGCCTATTCGGAGCGCCTCCTTGATGATCTTGAGCTTTTGGATTGGCCGGAGAAGGTCAAGTCCATGCAGCGCAACTGGATTGGGCGTTCCCGCGGTGCTGAAGTGAACTTCACAGTAGACACCGGGGACGTCGTCACGGTTTACACCACACGCCCCGATACTTTGTTTGGTGCTTCCTACATGGTTCTCGCCCCGGAGCACGAGCTGGTAGATGCTTTGGCTGCTCAGGGTTCCTACGAGGGCGTCGATAAGCGGTGGACCTATAACTCTCAGTCTCCGCAGGAGGCGGTTGCTGCCTATAGGAACGCTATTGCTGCGAAGAGTGATCTGGAGCGCCAGGAGAACAAGGATAAGACTGGTGTGTTCCTTGGTGCCTACGCCACTAATCCAGTAAACGGCGAGAAAATTCCGGTGTTTATCTCGGATTATGTGCTGGTTACCTATGGCACGGGTGCCATTATGGCGGTGCCTGCCCATGATGACCGTGACTACGAATTCGCCACGGTATTTGGGCTGCCCATACGGGAAGTTGTTGCCGGTGGGGATATTTCCAAGGAAGCATTCACCGGCAGTGGTACCAGCATCAATTCCGCCAATGCTGAGGGCTTAGACATCAATGGACTGCCCAAGGACAAGGCCATTGAGACGGTGATTACTTGGCTGGAAGATCGCGGTCTGGGCAACGCCAAAGTCCAGTACAAGCTGCGGGATTGGCTTTTTGCCCGCCAGCGCTACTGGGGGGAGCCTTTCCCTGTGGTCTATGACGAGCACGGCCACGCCCATGCTCTGCCTGAATCCATGTTGCCGGTTGTTCTCCCCGAGGTTGATGATTACAAGCCGGTGACCTTCGACCCGGAGGACGCCGATTCTGAGCCCCAAACGCCTTTAGCTAAAGCCCGTGATTGGGTGGAGGTGGAACTTGACCTGGGTGACGGTCTGAAGAAGTACACCCGTGACACCAACGTGATGCCACAGTGGGCGGGATCGTCCTGGTACCAGCTGCGCTACATTGACCCGCAGAATTCGGAGGCGTTCTGTGACCTGGAAAACGAGCGCTACTGGACAGGACCGCGCCCCGAGGAACACGGACCCCAGGATCCGGGCGGCATAGATTTGTACGTTGGTGGTGTGGAGCACGCCGTCCTGCACCTGCTTTATGCCCGTTTCTGGCACAAAGTGCTTTTTGACCGGGGTTACGTGACCTCCAAAGAGCCTTATCGACGTCTCTTTAACCAGGGTTACATCCAGGCTTACGCCTACACCGATTCCCGAGGTGTCTATGTTCCTGCTGCGGAGGTAACAGAGAAAGACGGAAAGTTCTTCTACAACGGTGAAGAGGTGTTCCAAGAGTACGGAAAGATGGGCAAGTCCCTGAAGAACTCTGTGTCACCTGATGAGATTTGTGATAACTACGGTGCGGATACCTTGAGGGTCTATGAGATGTCTATGGGGCCTCTGGACACATCTCGGCCCTGGGCCACTAAAGACGTGGTGGGTGCGCACCGTTTCTTGCAGCGTCTGTGGCGTTTGATTATTAATGAGCAGACCGGGGAGATAGCTGCCACCTCTGAGGAACTCACCGATGACGATCTCAAACATCTTCACAGGACTGTGGCAGGTGTACGGGATGACTATGAGAATCTCCGAATTAATACGGTGGTGTCTAAGCTCATTGAGTACGTCAATTATTTGACCAAGGCCTATCCGCAGGGCGCACCCCTTCAAGCCGTGACTCCCCTGGTCATGATGGTGGCACCAGTTGCTCCGCATATAGCAGAAGAGTTGTGGCGACGTTTGGGGCACGAGGACACCATCACTTTTGAACCCTTCCCCACCTTTGAGGAGAAGTGGCTTAAAGATGATGAGGTTGAGCTTCCAGTTCAGATCAACGGCAAAGTCCGTGGTCACATTATGGTGTCAGTTGATGCTTCCAAGGAGGAAATCGCGGAGGTTGCTAAGTCAGACGAGCGCATTGCTGAATTCACCGAAGGTAAAACTGTGGTGAAGGAAATTGTGGTGCCAGGCCGAATGGTGAACCTAGTAGTGAAGTAGATTCACTGTTTGGTGGGGCGATTCTCGACCATCGCAGTGCGCTCCTCATTCAGCTCACCTAGAGGGGAATGTTGAGAGACTTTGAAATCCGAGAGAATAACGCATAAGGAATCCGATTTATATATACGCTAGGCGCTAGAATCAAAAACCGCCTACTAGCAATACCATCTGGACCGTGGAGGTTTGTCATGGATAGCAGGAGAAGTCAAAAAGCCTTATGGCTCGCGTTCACTGGCTGGGTTGTTGGTTTTATAACAATGCTGTTAGTGAAAGAAGGGAATGTCGGTCAAGCTTTGAGCTCTGTTCTGATGATTATCCTCACTGGGCTTGTTGTGGCGGCTTGCACGGCGACTGTGATTCAGAGAAATCAGTAGTCTGTCCTGTGAAATGCGTTTGCTGCGCCTCAGAGGAGCCCCGTATAGGGCAAAAATGAACTAGTTCCCGAAAGTTGGACTGACTTAATTTTAAGGGATTAGGGTTTCAAGGGTTGGGTTCCGGTAGTGCATCGGAGTCAGGCCCTTGAGTTGTCTTTGGATGCGTTCCTGGTTGTACCACTGCACACAGTCAGTGATTGCCTGGTAGAGCTCCTCAAGTCTGGTCAATGATTCACCACGTACATCTCTGACGTGAAATGCCCGAAAAGTTCTCCATAATCGCATTGTTGTAACAGTTGCTTTTTCCTGACATCGACGGGGTGCCACTGATCCGAGTGATTAGGTCACGCCAACTAGACTGGCCGGCATTCCTACGAGCACCAGCTGACGCCAGCCAGTTTTCTTATAGAAAAGACCTGCGTATAGTGTTCAACTCGCAAAGCCTACTCTAAGTAGCGTTATTCTCCTTTTTGGAAGAACCTATGTTCAATGTCTTGAAGTACCAGAGTGAGAATTACTCCCCCGCCGATCACTATAGGTAGTGGAGTTAAAATGCCTTCTGGTTCCCTTATTGTGAATACAGTGCCTATAATAGTAACAATGAATGCAAGCAAGTATTTCCAAAGGCTTGGTTGAATTTTAAAAATTCTTGCAAGAATGCCATACAGTGACCCACAAATTCCAAGTAGAATCATGAGTGCGGATATTCCCATCCATACATTAGGAATCCAATCTATATATATGCTAGGCGCTAGAATTAAAAAACCGCCTAGTAGCAATACTATCTGGACCGTTGGGGATAGTGTCTTCATTATTTACCATCTCTCTATAGGTTATTCATGTGAAAGCTAGTAACCAAGACCCAGTAAGTATCTCGAAACGATTCACAACCTGATCTCCGTGGATCAAGTGGGCTGTATACGTTACTGCACACTGTAGCCATATCTTTCCAGAGTTCATTATTGCAGTCGCCGTATCCGATTCCAGCGGCATCAGCACGATCCATACACATA
This sequence comes from Actinomycetes bacterium, assembly GCA_023432405.1. Classification (GTDB taxonomy): domain Bacteria; phylum Actinomycetota; class Actinomycetes; order Mycobacteriales; family Mycobacteriaceae; genus Corynebacterium. Next base: position 152,060 of record JAEYUQ010000003.1, read on the forward strand.
TCATGTCGCGCACAAGCTCCGCTGAAATCAGCATTAACCCCTGGTGAGGGGAACTGATCTGGAGCATTAGTGCAGTAGAGTCACTGTTTGGTGGCGCGATGCTTCACCTTAGGCTTTAGTCCCGCACTGAAGATGTATGCAAGCACGAGCCCCAGTACACCCAGAGGAAGCATGAAGATGAATACCCCGGGTACAGGTGCTCCAATATCTGGACCTTGGTAGTACATAATTATTGCGGATGCGTAAGCCAGTGCAACACCTACCGCAGTAACAAGAACTGCTACCCGTGCGCCCCATCGTGCATAGATGGTTCCAATCATGAGTGCAAGTCCCGCTACACCTAATAGGCAGGAACACTGAACGGCGAAATTGATGGCAAACCAGTCGGGGCCTAGTCCTGCATCAAACTGGGTGTACGGATCTCCATTGGTATCAAGCAGATGACGGACTCCAGGCACGGACACGAAGAACATATCTGTGTACTTATGGTAGTAGTCTCGCTTTTCTGCAGCCCACGCCGACATCACATTGGCGCAGGACATTCCAATGCTCCAGATGAACACCCACAACAGTCCGCCAAGTGTGTGGAGCTGGGGAGTAACGCCAGCGGTAACCGCGTGCCTCAGATGACCTGCTCCGTAAATAAGGAGAGCTGCTGTGATGGTCAGTATGAAACTATTGATATCGGTTCCTAGCCCCCAAGGAACTCTCACTATCTCCAGAAAGACGATCACGCCAAGGACAAAGGGCATAATCCAACGCAGCGGGGTGTGAAAAGCGGTGAGTGCGGCTTTAATTCGCATTGGAAGCTCCTATCAAAAGATCAATGAGTTCTTGTTCGGAGGGGTAGGTCACCTGGACATCGGGAGCTTGAGCTTTAATCTGCTCTAGAGCGGCGTCGTCAAGGGGTTTAGAGAGCGTGACAGCAGCCGTAGGTCCTAACACCTTGCGGGCAACTTCATTGGTGGACAAAGCGTCCACCTGCTTAATTGGCCCGATGAGTGTGGGGAAATTTTTCATGCTGTTTTCTAGAGATACTGTCTCGCTCAGAGTGAAGTGCTGAATGAGTGTGACGTCACTGACCAGCCCGGTGAGGTCTTCAGAGCGGTGGGAGGTAAGTACTAAGGTCTGATCTTCCTTCTCCGAGAGCAGGTCAATGAGATCCTCGCGGATGTACTGGCGTTGGGTTACATCCAGTGCGTTGAATGGTTCATCCAGGAGGAGTACTGGCGCGTTGGTGGCAATAGCGGTGGCCACTGCGCACAGTTGGAGCTGCCCTGCGCTCATGGTGCGAAAGCGGGAAGGTGCGGTCAGCCCCATGCGTCCAGTGAGCTCAAGGGCATGGGCACGGTCAAAGGCGGGGTAAGAAATTGCGGCGACGTTCAGGTGATGGCCCAGGGTAATTCCGGCAAAAATATTCAGGGATCCGGTCTGAGACATCGCAACCATTCCGGTGCCTAGATAGCGATGAAAATAATTGTTGAGGTACGTGGTTTTCCCGGCGCCGTTGGGGCCAATGAGTCCGTGCGCTCCGGGGGTGAATAGTTCACTCATGTCTTATCCTTTCCGGCGTTGGTAAGTGGTGCTGTTCCACTCTGCGGTGATGAGGTTGCAGAGCTCATCACGGGTAATACCCAGGGCTGAGGCTTCTTCAATGAGGGGCACCACAAACTGCTCTGCAAACCCTTGACGACGCCGCTTCAGTACTTTCTGGCGCGCGCCTTTCCGCACAAACATCCCCAGGCCACGGCGCTTTTCTAGCAACCCCTCTTCCACTAGAGCGTTAAGCGCTTTGGAGCTAGTGGTGGGATTGACGGAATGAAAGCGTGCGAGCTCATGGATTGAAGGGGCGCGAGTTTCTTCAGCGAGAGTGCCGTGACCAATGGCGTCCCGGAGTTCGGCAGCAATTTGTAAATAGAGCGGGCGTGGATCGTGCTCTGAAATGTTTGCCTGCGATTCCTGACTTGATTGTGGGGGCATTTTCTCCTCCTTTCTTCTGTGTTCACACAGCGGATGTTGGCGTGTTTCCGGGTGGGGAAATTCCATCCTCTCAGGTGGGTACCTATATGGTTTACCACCTATGTGGTAAACCATAACTCGCCTCCAGAATCGTGTCAATATGCATAGGATGGTTTCTAATTCGAGCCATCATCCACACAGCATGAAAGGTCGCGCTCATGGGTTACGCAACCACAAATCCCTACACCGGCGAAGTGCTCAAGACTTTTGACACCGCCACCAAAGAGGACGTCGATAAGGCAATTGCTTCTGCTGATGAAGCGTTCCACGCTTGGCGAGAGCTCCCCATCGAGGAGCGTGCGGCTGTGTTGGGAAAGGCCGCGCAGATCCTTCGCGAGAACAAGCGCAGTTACGCTGAGACGCTTACCCTGGAGATGGGTAAGCTGCTTGCCGAGGCAGAGGCCGAGGTTGAGCTCTCCGCCGGAATCTTGGAATACTACGCCCAGGTAGGGCCTTCCCACCTGGCGCCTCGGTATCTACCGGCAAAAGGCTACGGTGACCAGGACGTAGCCCTGGTTAATGATCCACTCGGTGTGATCTTCGCCGTGGAACCGTGGAATTTCCCGTGCTACCAGGTGATTCGGATTGCGGCACCGCAGACCTTGGCCGGCAACACCATCATTCTGAAGCACGCCTCCATTGTCCCCCAGTCTGCTTTGCAGATGGTTGATCTGTTTATCCAGGCAGGTGCCCCAGAGGGGGTTCTTACTAATGTTTTTGCTGCTCACGACGCCACTGACCAAATTCTCTCAGACCCACGGGTACGCGGAGTTGCTCTCACCGGCTCTGAAGGCGCAGGAGCCGCAGTAGCAGCCACAGCTGCGAAGTACCTCAAGAAGTCCACCTTGGAGCTTGGCGGTGCCGACGCCTTTATTGTTCTGGAAGACGCCGAGGTGGAGAAGGCTGCGAAGTGGGCAGCGTTTGGCCGTCACTGGAACGCCGGACAAGTCTGCGTTTCCTCCAAGAGGCTCATTGTTGTGGAGGCAGTGTATGACCGTTTCCTTGAGGAGTACAAGAAACACGTCGCTGCTTTGGTGGCCGGTGATCCGATGGATCCCAACACCACCCTGGCTCCCCTTTCATCTCAGCAGGCCGCCGATGATGTCCTGGCTCAGGTGGAGAAAGCACGCGCTGAGGGGGCAACGGTAGAAACCATCGGCGCGGAGGTTCCTGAGCACGGTGCGTTTGTTCGTCCGATGTTAATTACGGACATTCCGGAGGATTCGGAGACTTCCCAGACTGAGATTTTCGGGCCGGTAACTCAGCTTTACCGCGTCAAAGACGCTGACGACGCCGTGCGGGTTGCCAACAACACCCCATTCGGGCTGGGCGGATCGGTGTTCTCCCAGGATATCGAGCGGGCGCGCAAAATTGCACGACGCATTGACACTGGCATGGTTTACATCAACCAGCCCACTAATGCGAAGGCAGATATTCCCTTTGGTGGCGTGAAACGCTCCGGTTATGGTCACGAACTTGTTGATCTCGGAATCAAGGAGTTTGTGAATCAGAAGGTGGTAGTGGTCACCGATATTGACGGATCGTTCTAGAACTCCGAACTGGTGGTCTGGCTCAAGGTGCTCTCAAGGTGTATCAGTCAGACCACAAAACCAGCGAACGGAATTAACCGACCTTGGATATCGCTGCTACTGATTGTCGCGAACCCGCCTTACCCGCTAGGCGCTAATCTCCGGATGGTTGGGATGAGTCAGCAATCCACTTACGCATATCCGGAACTAAAAGGAATGCGATGATAGCTAGGCTCGGAAGAATTAAACCTCGATAGTCTTCTGAAACGACTGCAGAGGCGGCGTACACTAGCGAGAAGGCGCTAACACCAACAACAAAACAGCGGACTAAAAGAGCCTTCTTGAAGAGATAGGTCACAAGGGCACAGGTGCCTGCGACGAGAACCAATAATGCCACCTGAAGAGCACCTCTGAAACCTTCAGGGGCATCAATCCAGTTTTCAGCGACGTACGAAGCGGTGATCAGTCCATAGAAGATTGAAATAAGTAACGTAGTGATTCTTCTTGACGTCATACCGCTAGCTAAGCACACCCTTCGTTCGAAGTAAATGGTTGAAGGCCAATGAGGCTTTTATACTTGTTTCACTGCCTTTCGTCTTCTACCAATAGGCAGTGACAAAGATAGTCAGTTGCTCGATTGCAAAGATTTTTAAATCAGAATCAGCAATACACCTCAAGGTTGGTCTGCTAGTGATAGGGCTGACACGGGGAGTTTCTTAATCGAGAGCTTCTCCCTATCGTTTTGTCCCATTTTTCTAGACTTGAGGAATTCAAGTGTCTCTCTCTTGCGCCCTAAAAAGAGCGCAGTAGCCCTCGGGGTAGTTCTTGCAATGACCCCATGTTCGGGAGCCCTCGCAATTGCTTCATCAGAAGAAGTCTCAACTGCGGATCAAGCGACAGCAACCTTTCTGCCAGTGAATAATGGCGAGACGTTGTCCATCGAGCTGTCCGATGGAGCGCATTTCGACTATGTGCTGGCAGATTCGAAGACTCTTAACGTTGACCGCCCGCAGACTATCGGGTACACCACCTTTGGCTGGTGGGACAGTTGGGGTAAGTGTGCTGCGGGTACGGCTGGAGGAGCAGGTACCGGTACACTTGGTGGTGCCGCTATTGGCAGCACCGTACCTGTCATTGGCACTACTATTGGTGGAGTCATTGGAGGGGTAAGTGGAGCTCTCACCGGAGCCGCTGCCGCATGCTAATTATTCTCAACTAGGCACTAAAGGAGAATCATCATGAATAGCAACAAACCTCGAAAGGGCTTGTGGCTGGCATTGGCTGGCTGGATTGTGGGTTTCTTAACCATGTTGCTGGTGAATGATGGGAATGTTGGTCAGGCCTTGAGCTCAGGGTTGGTGATCATGGCCACAGCATTTGTTGTGGTTACAGCCATTGCGCTTGCAGCTCAGACTCGTCAGTGATGGCTCGCTGTGAGATGTCACTGTGACGTCTCACGGCAATCTCAGAGCAGAGCCCAAAATTTCCCCACCCGGGGTCAGCCCTTCACCGCCCCCGAGATACCGTTGACAATGTAGCGCTGCAGGATAATGAACAGCGCAACCACGGGGATGGCAGCAATAACGGCACCTGCGGTAAATACTCCCCAGTTATCTCCAAACTGCACCGCCACAAACTGGTACAAGCCAGCCTTCTACTAATATTTTTCTGGAAATAAACATAGTGCAATGCTCCTTGTACTTGTAGGGGATGAGAGTTCGATGTTGCGCAGCTCTCGCATCCACAGTGCTGAGATGCCCTCGTTCTTAGTGGCATAATTGCGCGTAGTCCTACACGCTGGTACGTGTATTAGTTTTCACTGAGAAGTGAAAATCGGCTGTCTTTGTGGCCGGACCTGGCGAAACTCGGGTGAGTTCTCAGCGCAATGTTACCCGACCAATGCTTCAGTCCAGTCCATCCGTGGTGTAGTTGGTTCGGCCCTGTTTGGGTATGTCGTGCTTCACAGCTTGTTGTCATCATATGATTGCATTTGATTACAGCTAGTTGCGATACTCTTCTGAGGAGAAGGAAGGCAAGAGAAGATGGCCAATACTTTGATCCAGTTCAGAGCCGATGAGACCGAGCGTTCACAAGCCATCCAGATTTTGGATGAACTAGGTATGGATCTTCCAAGTTATTTGAGAATGTCTATGTCTCGTCTTGTCACTGAGAGAGGGATTCCTTTCCCTATGAGCCTTGAGGAGAGAGATGTCAGCAAAGAGATACTTGCGCTCAAGCGGGCTAGTCTTATCGCTCAAGAGTACGGAATAGAAAATATGAGTCTTCAAGAGATTAATGAGGAAATATCTTCGGCTAGGAAATGATCGTTCGAGCTGTTCATTTACCACGCTGTTATTGCCACCAACGTATTGGTTTCTGCTGCGCTAAAATGAGACTCTTTCCCTGGTGCCATAATCAGTCTTGTCTTCGACAAAACAATTGTTTCGATACTTTGCAAGGATATTCTTGAAGAATATAAAACAGTTTTGAGACATACGAAATTTCACCTGCCAGAAGAAATTGTAGAAGACATTGTAGACGCCATATATAATTGTGCTGTTTTCCTGGACGTTCAGAATAAGAATTTTGTTCTTCCAGATCCTGATGATGTCGTATTTTTCGATTTAGCAGTGACCGCAAGGGAGGGTGATTTTAAAGGAGCCATGCTTCTAACGGGAAATATAAAGCATTTTCCCAAAGAGGGTTTGTGGTGACTCCTCGAGAGTTCCTGGACATGGTTTTAGAAGGAAGAGAAGGGATGTAAGATAGTTCCGTCATTGGGCTGGGAACTCCGTCAGTGCCATCTTCTTCGGCTAAAGCTCCTTAAGGCTGTTAGCAGGAGCCAACAGAGTAAGCGTATTTTTATCGATCGTAGTTTTGAGATTCGTGAGGCTAACGGACGCAATCCTTGCGGGCACTGCTAGTCCGTTGAGCGGGGCGTCGATACGTGAGAAGCGGGTTTGCGGGTACCGTGACCTGTGAGAAGGTCCCGTCTGGGAAGCTCCACGCTGCTAGTTTCTGTCGCAATAGGATTAGAGTTTACCTGAAGCGGCAGGAATAAAAGGAGGGTGCAATGGCAGAAAGGTATATTCCGTTTCCTGCTTTCGCTGATTGGCAAGGACAAGCTAGTGGCATGTATGCCTTTGACAAAGTAGCAGCTCAATTTAAGGAGCTCTCTGCGAGGCAGCGTGAAATCTTCCAAGAGCTACTCGATGTGCCACGGTTGATTCCAACGCTATCGAGGGTGTGTTTACCTCGGATCGCGAATTCAGCTATCTAGTTGCAACTATGGCTCCCGGTTGGGAATCTCGGATGGAAGAAAAGGGTGCCCATGCTCGCTCAGCGTTTGACGCAGCGATGGAAGGTTACAACATGGTGCTTGACATCGCTACCGCCACAGTCCCCCTGACGGAATTTTTCATTCGCACGCTCCACGGCGTCATGCTGTCATCTCAGAACGAGTTCACGGTGAAAACTGCCGCCGGCTTTCAGAAACATCGTTTAGTCAAGGGTGTTTATAAGACCCAGCCCAACTTTCCCTTGAAACCTGACGGGGAGATTCACTTTTATGCCTCTCCTGAGGAAACTCCGGTGGAAATGCATCGCCTTGTCACGGAATGTTCCTGTGAACAGTTTTACACAGCGCACCCGGTAGTGCAGGCCTCCTATATTCACTATGGGTTTGTCTGCGTTCATCCGTTCTCAGATGGCAACGGAAGGGTTGCTCGCGCCCTAGCGTCTGCATTTCTCTATCGGCAGCCGGGTTCTCCGCTGGTGATTTTCGACGATCAAAAGCTCAATTATTACGACGCCTTAGAGTCTGCTGGGCATGGCAATTTCCGGCCTTTTATCGAGTTCGTGGAAAACTGCGCCGTCGAAACCATGCGGGACGCCTTGAGCTAGCTGCATCTCAAGTTCTCGAACGGCGCTAAGCGCAGGGGTCTCAGCCGGCAGACTCAGCAGATTGCCATGCTGCTGGGCGAAGCCGTGGGTTTATACCAGCGAGAATTAATACCTCTGAACTGGGAAAACTCACTAATTATTGCACTAATTTGGTAAAACCCAGTAACAGTTCCTCTACGCTTACGTATCCGTAACTTGTAAGAAGAGTCTGCACTCCAGTAGCGGTCCTGCGTCTTATGCTGATCTGCTTCTGGAGCGCATCTTAGGTACCGATACGAGATGAAAACGCAGTGGTCCTTACTTCCGCAAGCTCGTCTTCGGGGTAAATGCCACTGCGCGGAGGTTGCGATTATGCCTCACATCACATGTCGACGCCCGCCGAGACCCTTGCTGAGAGAAGTATCTTAGGTTAAGCTACCCTTGTTTATATTCCCGTCTGCATACTGAAGAAAGAGGTTCCTTGTATGCACCCGAACCCCGCAATTCGCAAGCTAGCCCGCACAGTTGTTGCTGGAGCCGCTGCCATCTCCTTGACTGGAACGTTTGCGGCACCCGCTATGGCGGAGCCCAGTTCTGCAGCTGGCGAGTAAAACTCTGACCTGGTCACAATTCGGCCAGGAGACACCATTGTGGATTCCTCCGGAAATGAATGCACCATGACCAAGCAGTTCTATCGCCCGTCTGCTTCTAAGAAGGGGCCGTATGCCGAGTATGGGGTTAACGGATGGGGTGTGCTCAAAGGTAATTGTGGCTCTTTGAACGGATTCTGGGTGCGCGCTGGTGCCGATGAAGTGCGTGGCATTCTGGAAAAGACACCCGGCTCTGAGCTGGCTGATAAGGTTCTTCCTCCTCAAGTAAAGAAGATGAAAGAAATTGGTAAGCCTGCTTATCTCAAAGGCAAGAAAGACGAGGGCGTTGTAGGTTGGGTGATCACCACTGGTGCGGGAATTTCCTTCATTGGGGTTAATCGCACGAATGCGCAGTATGAAGGTCCCTCACAGGTTGACTAAGGGAACATCTGCGTCAGTGGGTTGATCGCTGAGGATCAATCCATACTTGGAAGAGCGCCTTCCTGAACTAGGAAAACACTTCGCATACGTGGAAACTTGGAAAAATCTTCAACGTTTCATTCCACGTTTCTTTCCCAGTTTTGGTTATGGCAGGGAAGAGAATCGTCATTGCTTTCGTGCTAGACGGTACGTAGTTCCACGCCTTCCTTGCCCGCCGTCCATCTCAATAAAGTGCTCTTCTAACAGGGGTTTTAGAGCATAGCGTACTTGATTCTCGCTAAGCTTTGTTTTTGTGAGAAGTTCTTTGAGGGACAAACTATCGTCCTCATTTAAAACTTGGAAAACGGCGACTACGTTCTTTCCCAGTTTCTTCACACTCTCAGCAGTGATTGGGCTAGTAGTGAAGCCTGTAGTTCTAGGTTTGTCTGTGCGGGGTTTTGGTGCACTGGGCTTATCCGTGCCGGTGTTGCCTTTCTCAGTGAGGAGAATTTCCTCACCAGATTGGGTAACAAGACCGGCGTCGATAAGCTGCTCGATAGCGTCTAAGAGATCGTCCCGAGAGAGGGGCTCGTACTCAGTGCGCAGCCGAGACAAGGAGTAGATCTGTCCCCGGAAGAGTCCCACAAGGAGATCTTCTTGCGGAGCAGACAGCTTCATTTCAAGTGAATTGAGCCACTGTTGCTCACGGTCAGAAAAGCGCTTTCCACGCGGGAAAATGACTTTGAATTGAGTTCCTGAGTCTATGAACTTGGGGGGATGCATCCGTGCGTACTGGATTGCCAAAAGAGCTTCGCGAATACCACCACCCTCACCTTCGATAACGCGCTTGCCGTCTCTGGTTTCCAAGAACTTCGCAATATCGTAGAGCCGCTGGTTGACTGCTGCTTTTGTAATCTCTCGACTTTCCAACTGGGCAACAGAAAGTCCCTTGAGGCCACCTGGATTTTGAATAATGAGAGCGCTGTCAGTTAGTCGGATTTCAACCCTTTTCCCAGCGTCAAGTGAAGGGCCTAAATCGCGGTGAACAAAGGCGTTAGCCACGATCTCTCGGACGGCTGACAAAGGAAATTCAGAGCGATTGATCAGGTGCCCATCGTCGTCATACTCAGTGACTTTATCCGTGTTGTGTTGAATCCAATCCATCGCTTGATCCACCAAATCAGGGAGAGGCCCTTCAAGGTCGGTGAGGTTTTTTGTTCGACTGCGGGTATCTATCCGAGCTAGTCTCACCGCCGCAGTGGCTCCTAGTGATGGTTCCGTTGTCTGAGGTAAAAAGCCCAGTGAATAGAGACCAGCTAGGCGGAGGTTTCCGCGATCATCTGTGACATTCATGATCTGCAGCAGTAGATCATCGTCATGAATTGCGCCTCGTCGGTGAGAGAGAGCACGAACATTGGCCAACAGCTTGGTTGTCAGCGCCTGGTCTAACTGTTGAGTACCTGCGCCTTCGTAGATTTTCAGATCGAAATCTGTGCGTTCAGACTGGTGAAGAGCCGAAATCTCAATGAGTCGCAAATCATTGCCGTTCATCACATAGTCCCCATCAGCCTGACGAAGATAGGGCTTGCCATGATAAAGCGCTGGTTTGAAAGTAGGCAGGAGGGGGCTGACATCAACTGCTACAACTACCCCGTGCTCAGTACTGATATCAGTGAATTCCAACTGAGGAGCAGGATTCACAGTTTGACGGCAGAAATCTGCAACTTTCTTGCGCATCTGTGCAGGGTTATCCACACCGACAACCTGGAAGCCTGAATGCTGGTCAATTCCCAGGAGGATAGTCCCGCCATCAGGCATATTGGCAAAGGCACTGAGAGATTCTCCGATGGACTCAGGCATACCTCCAGCAGCACGTTTGCACTCAATCAAGGTGGTGTCGTCACCGAAGGAGCGAAGCTCGTCCAATGTTGCCTGCAGAGTATCGGGATTCCAGGGCATAGGAGGAACTTTAGAGCTCAAAACTTGGAAAATCCATAGCAAACTGAGGAAACTTGGAAAAATCTTCCGAGTTTCTTTCCCAGTTTTATTGCGAGTTTCCAGGTTTCAGCTATCCCTTAGCTGATCTTGTCCAGAATTACCGAGCCGCGCTCCTCGGGCTTCTCCTCAGTTACCTGGTAACCGCCGTCCAGAGCCTCCAATGCTCGCGCGAACCTATCGGGGGTATCAGTGTGCAGGGTGAACAGTGTCTGACCAGTCTTCACCTGGTCTCCCACCACGGCGTGCAACTCAATTCCGGCTCCTGCCTGTACCGGATCTTCCTTCCGCGCACGTCCGGCACCTAGCCGCCAACTGGCCACACCGAAGGAAAGGGCGTCGGTAGTGCTCAGCCAGCCGTCCTTGTCAGCCACAACATCGTGAGTATGGGTGGCACGAGGAAGTGGTGCATCAGGGTCTCCGCCCTGTGCACGAATCATGGCTTTCCAGGTATCCATCGCCGCTCCAGAGCTAAGGCGCTGTTCAAGGTCATCGTGGTGAATGCCAGCGGCCTCGAGCATTTCGTGAGCCAGCGCCAGGGTGAGCTCAACCACGTCCTGAGGGCCTCCGCCAGCCAGAACTTCCACAGATTCCTCAACCTCAAGGGCATTGCCAATCTTTCTACCCAGTGGGCGGGACATATCAGTCAGCAGTGCCGTGGTGTGAAGTCCGGAATCCTTACCCAGGCGCACCATCGTCTCAGCCAGCTCGCGCGCTTGGTCAACCTCTTTCATAAAGGCGCCAGAACCAGCCTTGACGTCCAGCACCAGGCTGTCTGCACCCTCCGCAATTTTCTTGGACATGATGGAGCTGGCAATCAGTGGAATGCAGTTGACCGTGGCTGTCACATCGCGCAGCGCGTAGAGGCGTTTGTCTGCAGGAACCAGGTTGGGGCCTGCCGCGCAGACCACACAGCCGGGATCCGTGAGAATGTCACGCAACTTCTCAGGAGAGACGTCAGCACGCCAACCCGGTATGGATTCCAGCTTGTCCAGGGTGCCACCGGTGTGCCCCAGCCCTCGGCCAGAAAGCTGCGGTACGGACACCCCATAACAGGCCACCAAGGGAGCCAGCGGAAGGGTGATTTTGTCGCCTACGCCTCCCGTGGAGTGCTTATCTGCCGTGGGTTTCCCGATACTGGAAAAATCCATCCTTTCGCCGGTGTTGATCATTGCGGACGTCCAGCGCGCAATTTCATGCGGCGTCATTCCGTTGAGGAAAATGGCCATTGCCAGCGCGGACATCTGTTCATCAGCAACAACGCCACGGGTGTAGGCGTCAATCACCCAGTCAATTTCCTGATCTGTCAGGGTGCGTCCGTCGCGTTTTGCGCTGATCACATCAACGGCGTCAAAAGGCTCAACTGCCTGGTTATCGCTCATGGAACTCTTATCCTTCAAAGTGCAGATCTATACTGTGAACTCATAGTAAATAATAGCGGTGTGCGTGCTGATCCTGCTTTGCGCGCTTGATTCATCACAGGTGATTCCTGTGAGGTCAAGTACCTTCTCGCGCTGAGCTTTTTGGTTTTCACCGCCGTTGTGCCCTACCTGAAAGAGAGCTGCTCGTGGACGCCACGGAACTCCTATCCGCCGCTCGGCAGGCCGCCACTAACGCGTATGCGCCATACTCTCACTTCCCCGTTGGTGCCGCACTTTTACTTGACGACGGTCGCGTAATCACCGGTTGCAATGTGGAAAACGCATCCTATGGTTTAACTCTCTGCGCAGAGCGTAATGCAGTGGTGAGAGCGGTTGTGTCTCGTGGGGAGGGCAGCCAGGCTGCCAGTGGGGAGACTCAGTCGGCTGATGCTACCTCTGAGGAATTGCCCGTGCCGCACATCCGGGCAGTGGCGATCGTCGGCGCGCGGGCAGAGGGTGAGCCCTGTTATCCCTGTGGGGCGTGCAGACAGGTACTTCATGAATTTGGCTGCGAGGAAGTGATAGTGGAGACCCATCGGGAACCCACAGTGATTGACTTTCAGGAGCTTCTCCCGCACGCATTTGGACCGCAAGATCTGGACTAGAAGGAAACCTTATGGAAAGGCTTCAAGGTCTGCTAGGAATAGCAGCAATTTTCCTTGTTATCGTGTTGGCGTCATCGGCGCGCAAGAAGATTAAGTGGCGAACCCTCGGGGTGGGTTTTGCTCTTCAAGTGGTGTTTGCCATTCTGGTGCTGGAGTGGGATCCAGGTTTTGCAGCGCTCAAAGCTGTAGCAGAAGCCATTGAGAAGCTGACGGACTTCACCAATGAAGGAACCTCCTTCGTGTTCGGGTCCCTCTTTAAAGCCGATGGTGCGTTTGTGTTTGCGCTGAATGTACTGCCCGTCATTATTGTGCTGGGGGCAATTATTTCTGCCCTGTATTACCTGCGCATTATTCAGCACGTGGTGAACATTGTGGGCACAGGGATTAACAAGCTCATGGGCACCTCCAAAGTGGAGAGTGTGTGGGCTTCCTCCGTGATTTTCCTGGGGCAGTCTGAGGCCCCTCTGGTCATTGCCCCTTATCTTCCGCGCCTGACTCGTTCCGAACTTTTTGCCTGTATGACGGGCGGTTTTGCCTCAGTGGCTGGATCCACTCTCCTGGGCTATGCCCTGCTAGGGGCGCCGCTAGAGTACCTTCTGGCTGCCTCCATTATGAACGCGCCAGGTTCTTTGATTATCGCTAAGGCGCTCATGCCTGAAACGGAAGAAAGCAACCTGGATGCCAACGTCACCGATGTGCGGGATGAAAAGTCTCGCAACATTATCGACGCCCTCGGCGCCGGAGCTATGGCTGGTGGGAAAATTGCTGTGACGGTGGCCTGCCTACTCATTGCCTTTATTGCCATTATTGCTATGATTTCTGCCATTTTGGCTGGTATTGGCGGTTGGTTCGGCCAAGATAACTGGTCTTTGGAGGGCCTCTTTGGAGTGATTTTCTCTCCGGTGGCATGGCTGATTGGTGTGCCCTGGGAGAACGTAGGCCTGGTGGGTAGTTTCATTGGGGAAAAGACCATTCTTAACGAATTCGTGGGTTACACCTCCTTCAGCGAGCACGTGGCTGATATGGATCCAAAGTCTGTACTGTTGAGCTCCTTTGCCTTGGCTGGTTTTGCCAACCTTTCCTCCATCGCCATTCAGATTGGTTCTATTGGTGGTCTTTGTCCCGAGCGTCGTGGAGAAGTAGCGGAGCTCGGCGTGAAGGCTCTGTGTGCTGGCTTCCTCACAAATATGCTCAACGCCGCTATTGCGGGTGTTGTGGTGTCGGTCTAGCGTCCTGTTCTCACCCAGTGGCGTACTATTTTCGGTATGAATGAAACCTATGCTGAGCTGGGTGAATATGTCTCAAGGATTGCTCGTCTCTTACAGCATCGCAGTAGACAGTTGCCTATGGCACCGCATCAGTCTCGTGCTTTGAGCATTATCGGCAAGGGAGATACTCACCTGGCTGAACTTGCAGCCGAACTTCAGGTGACACCTCGAGCAGTCACGGAGGTGGTGCGTGCTCTCGCGCAGCTGCATACCGTAGAGGTAACGCCAAATCCGAAGGACAAGCGTGAGAAAATCATCTCTATTACGCCCTCGGGTGAAGAAAGTCTCCGTACCACTCTGGAAGCCCAAAGTGCCATTGCCAAGGATCTCTTTGAGCCTCTTACTTCTGATCAGCAGACCCAGCTTAAGGAGCTGCTGAGCCTTGTCCTTGACCGTGCGCAGTAACGGGAAATGCGTGATAAATATCAGCGTTGGCTAACAGTCAGTACCCCCCAGCCCTTCGTGCCCAGAAGCCATTGCTTGACAATAACCAGCTCCTTCTAACAGTGGTCACCGTAAAACCAGTCCTCATAGCGCGGTACTAAATCACCTCAATCTGTGCCCCAATGGATTCCGCGTGGATGAGTGTGTTCACCCAGTTGCGTCCACCTGGCTGAACTCGCATGATGGGCCGGGCAGATACTTTTTGGGGGCTGACAGAATTGGCGCGGTGACCATTTCCAGATCTCACTTCATAACGGATTCGGGCGCGATAACCATCAGTGATAAATCCCTCTAGGTTGGGGTCCTCCGTGTCCAAGCGTGCCCTGGCATCGTTGAGAAGAACTAGGGTTTCATCCAGTGCTTCGCGGAGAGCCTGCGCATTTGTTTCACACATGGCGCGTACAAGAGCTGGCTCTGTACCCGCCACACGGGTGCCGTCTCGGAAACTGGAAGCAGCCAAAGACAGGCTTAACGCGCCGCCGTTATCCCCGGTAATTGCCAGAGCTTCCGCAAGAATATGGGGAAGGTGGGAGATTCTGGCTACAGCAGAATCATGGGAATGAACCCGCGCAGGCACAATTTCCCCACCTACGGATTTCCCTAGAAGCGCGACATCTCGCCACAAAGACACCCATTCCGGGGTGGGGGATTCTAGAGCGTGGTCAAAAGTAATCACCCAGGCGGCTTTCTTAAACAACCCAGAAAACGAAGCTGACCAGCCGCTGTCTGCGGTGCCAGCCATAGGGTGACTTCCCACATAGTGATCTTCTAGCCCTCGCTGCCGCACCTGAGCCAGAACCTCACCCTTAATAGAGACAACATCGGTAAAGCCGCAGTTGGGTGCGTATTCGAGAATGGCGTCTAGCAGGCCGGAAATCGCCGGAAACGGAACAGCCAGCACAATGAGGGCTTTGTCACGCTCGGCACGCTTCAGGGTTGCGGGCAAATCCGCTGATGCATCAAAACCGTCCTCAACGGCTTTGTGTGCAGAGGCTGCGGATCGGTTGTAACCAAAAGCATGGGGGACGTCGCGAAGGAGAGAACCGCCTATGAGTCCCAAACCGAGGATACAAACGGGACGGTCAAAGGAATTCAAAGTTGTCACCTGACAAGTGTGGCATATTTGACTAGCGTAACTCAGTATGAACTCCCAGAATGAGGGAACCGGTTACGCGGTCACGGCAGCTTTTGAAGACGGCATTTGGCAGATTCGAGGTTTTCAGGATGACTTCACATACCTGAATACGTCTATTAAGGCTGTGCGTAACCTCGGAATTCAGGGTGCGGCCTTCGCCATGCTGAATGTGGAGAATGATTATTTTGTGATAGTTCGTCCCGTTCCTGGAGGCACTAAGCTGCTGCTCTCCGATGCCACTATGGCTGTGGATGATAGTTTTGCTGAGGAAATTCTCAACGAGCTGGACATTGATGTTCCCGACATTGATCCTGATGAGTTGGACGAGGTGGATCCCTGGGCTGAAGGGGATTTTGACATCCTGGCTGATTTGGGCTTGGCAGAGGAAGTGATGGATGTTATTGCTAATGATCCGGAGTTGTGGCCTGCCGAACAGCTGATGCGTATTGCTGAAGAGCTGGGCTTTGAGGATGACCTTAGCGACGCCCTCGACTAATCCTGTGGACAGTACACGCAGCGGAGGGCTGGGGCTGAGGCGTGCTGAGGACCGTATGCGTCGCGCCCTGGCTCTTGCCCGTTTGTGTCCCCCGCAGGATGTGCCCGTAGGGGCGGTGGTGTTTGACCCTCAAGGGGTGGAAATCGGGTGGGGAATTAATCGCCGTGAAGCGCAGCACGATCCGATGGGGCACGCCGAAATCATGGCTTTGCGTAGCGCTGCAGAGCATCTGGGCACCTGGCGCCTGGATCACTGCGAACTTGTGGTGACCTTGGAGCCTTGCACCATGTGCGCCGGAGCTCTCCTTGGGGCACGGATAGGTAGCCTTGTTTTCGGGGCTTTCGAGCCTAAAACAGGTGCTTTAGGCTCCCTGTACGACGTCGTTCGTGAGCGCTCCCAACTCCATCACCCGCAGGTGCGTAGCGGGGTGTTGGAAGCCGAGTGTGCTGGTGTTCTCAGAGAGTTCTTCGAGGGGCGTCGTTAAGGAAAATCTGCTCGGCACACCGCTGTGGTTGCGCTAATCCATCTCTGTATTGAACCCGAGTACTTGAACCGGCCATCCACTGTCTTGGAAAAGAATCATGGCTAAACCATAAGGATTTCACTATCATGGGCAGGGTATAGATAACTGTTGACGAAAGGAGCCTGACATGGGTGATATTGAGAACAAGGCCGAGGACCTGTTGGGTAAGGCCAAGGAAGGCGTTGGCGAAGTAGCTGGTGACGAGTCCTTGAAGGCTGAGGGCAAGAAGGATCAGGTTATCGCTGATGCCAAGGAAGCTCTTTCTGATGCTGGCGAGAAAATCAAGGACACCGCTAACAAGCTGATTGGTTCTCTCAAGGGCGATAAGTAAAAGCTTCAGAGATTAAATCCGCAGTTCACAACCGCGTTGAACAGTGAACTGCGGATTTGTTCTGTGTGGTGACTGTCGAGTACCCTCAGCTTCTGGTGGCGTGTCCGAGCGGCCGAAGGTGCTCGCCTCGAAAGCGAGTGTCGGGTAACACCCGACCGCGGGTTCAAATCCCGCCGCCACCGCCAGCTTTCTTATCTTCTCACCAGTGCCACTAGACTAACGCTATTGCAATTTCTCTACCTGGGGAGTGGATTCACACGTGGCAAAACTGTTGTTCAAACTGGGCAAGTGGTCATTTCTCCACAAATGGGTAGTCATTATTACCTGGATTATCCTTCTCGCAGGAACAGCAGTGGGTTCCTTGAGTATTGCCGGAAGCTTTTCCGGGCAGTTCACCATTGAAGGAACACCCTCCATTAATGCCGTATGGCGCCTTAACGACCAGTTCCCGGATGAGCCCAGCCCTGTTCGAGTGCCCACGGTAAACCTGGTGTTTAAAGCTCCGCAGGGGCAAACCCTGGATGAGCCTCAGAACATGGCGGCAATGGACACAGTTATTGAGCACATTGCCCAGGAAATTCCTTCTACTAAGGATGAGCAGCGCTTCGGTAACCCAGTGAAGGTGGATCCCGTTTTGCGCCAAACCGTTCTGGATATGAGCTTGCAGTCAGGTCTTCCCCAGAACACCGCTGAGCGAGATGCTGAGAACCTCAAGATGCTCAGCGATGATGGCACCATCGGGTACACCAGTTTTGCCCTGGACGCTCCCTCCGCTTTTGAGGTGCCCCAGGAGCAGCGCGACATTGTTAATGATGCCATGAAGCTTGGGCGCGATGCCGGTTTGCAGGTGGAAGCCGGTGGTGCCGGTTTCGGGGATCCTATCGCGGTGAAGGGCTCCAGCGAGGTCGTGGGCATTATTGTGGCATTCCTGGTGCTCATCTTCACCTTCGGCTCTCTGGTGGCAGCGTTCCTGCCCATCGTGACCGCCATTGTGGGTGTGGGAATCGGTGTACTCACCATTGTGGGAGCCACCCACTTTGTGTCCTTGAACAACATCACCCCGGTGCTGGCCATCATGATTGGCTTGGCTGTGGGGATTGACTATGCGCTTTTTATTCTGTCGCGCTATCGGGCAGAGTCCAAGAGGATGCCACTGCCAGACGCGGCAGGAATGGCTGTGGGCACTGGTGGGTCTGCCGTGGTGTTTGCCGCTTCCACGGTGATTATTGCACTGGTGGCCTTGGCGGTGGCGAAGATTGGCTTCCTCACAGCAATGGGCCTTTCTGCAGCGTTCACCGTGTTCATTGCTCTCTTAGTTGCTCTGACGCTGATTCCCGCGCTGATGGGTTTGTTTGGCGAAAAGGCGTTTAGTCTCAAGATCCCCGGAATAGGCGGGACTCGGAAGAAGAGCAGAAGGAGGCGCCGCAAGACTCTTGGTGCGCGTGTAGCCATGCTCATTCATCGTGCGCCAGCGCTTGTGGTGGCAGTGGTGGTGCTGGGCTTAGGCGCTCTTTCCACCCCGGTGATGCAGCTAGAGCTGGCCTTGCCCTCGGACTCCACCTCCAACTACAGCACCACCCAGCGTAAATCTGCCGAGCTTCTGAAAGAGGGCTTCGGTCCGGGGATTAATGCGCCTTTCCTGTTTTTAGTGGAATCAGACACTGTGAACCCCCAGGCTCGGGCGCTCACTCCGCTCATTGAGGCCCAGCGCTCAACTGTCGAGCAGAACCAGCAACCTTTCAATCCAGCTCAGGCAGCGCGACTGAGTTCCTATCTCTATTCTGTGCAACAGGTGAATGCTCTCGCAGAGATTCGCAACGCCCAGATTGTGAACGTGAATAAAGATCAATCTGCTGCCCAGATCATGATTACGCCCTATAGCGGACCGGCAGATCAAGAGACTGTGAAAACTGCTGCAACACTGCGTGAAGTGGCCAGAGAGATCGAGGAATCCACTGGTGCTGTGGTGGGTTTGACCGGCATGACGGCTGTGCAGATGGATATTACGGAAGCCTTGGAGAAGGCCATGCCAATCTATCTGAGCGTGGTGGTGGGGTTGGCCATCGTGCTGCTTCTCCTGGTGTTTAGATCCATCATGGTGCCGCTCATAGCGGGGTTGGGCTTCCTGCTGAGCGTGGGAGCTGCTTTTGGTGCCACGGTGTTGGTATGGCAAAAGGGCCTGTGGGGTTTGGTATCCACTCCTGCTCCGCTGGTGTCCTTTATGCCTATCTTCCTCATTGGCGTAACTTTCGGTTTGGCAATGGATTACCAGGTGTTTCTCGTCACTCGTATGCGGGAGCACTACATTCGCTCGGGTGAGAAAAATAATCGCTATATCCCCTACAACAGAGTGGAAGAATCCACCATTGTTGGTTTTTCCAACGGTGGGCGAGTGGTGACGGCCGCTGCTCTCATCATGATTGCCGTGTTTGTGGCGTTCATTGACCAGCCTCTGCCCTTTATCCAGATATTCGGTTTTGCTCTGGGCGTGGGCGTGTTCTTTGACGCCTTCTTTATTCGCATGGGTTTGGTGCCCGCCACCATGTTCTTGCTGGGACGTGCTACCTGGTGGATGCCCAGGTGGCTGGACAAAATTCTTCCGCATTTTGACGTAGAGGGCGAAAACTTAGAGCGAGACATGGAAGAAAGAATCCGCTCATGAGTGAGTACTTTGAGGTTAGTTCCCTTATCGACGCCCCGACGGCGTCGGTAGGTAGAAGCGGAACTATTCACACTCCCCACGGGGATATTCAAACTCCTGCTTTTATTCCCGTGGCCACCAAGGCAACGGTGAAAACGCTCACTCCAGAGCAGATTCGTGAAACCGGGGCGCAGGCCATTTTGTCTAATGCGTACCATCTGTATTTGCAGCCGGGGGCAGATCTGGTGGATGAGGCGGGGGGCGTGGCAGCCTTTGAGAACTGGAATGGACCTACCTACACGGATTCGGGTGGCTTCCAGGTGATGAGCTTGGGCACGGGGTTCAAGAAGGTTCTGTCGATGGACAAGGATCAGATTGTGGAGAATCCTCGTCGTCACCCGAAGCCTTTGGCAAAAGTGGATGAGGATGGTGTGGATTTCCGCTCTGTTATTGACGGCTCCAAGCACCGTTTTACCCCCGAGATTTCAATGCAGATTCAGCATCAGCTGGGTGCTGACATCATGTTTGCCTTTGATGAGCTGACTACCCTAGCCGACACCCGCGAGTACCAAGAGAATTCCTTGGAGCGTACTCGCCGTTGGGCTCAGCGCTGTTTACTGGAGCATGACCGGCTGACCAGGCAGCGCAGTGATAAACCTCTTCAAGCTCTGTGGGGCGTGGTGCAGGGTGCAGATTATGAGGATCTGCGTCGCCGGGCTGTGCGCGGTTTGATGGAGCTTGACAGCCAGGCGCGCAGTGAAGGGCGCCAAGGGTTTGATGGTTTCGGTATTGGTGGAGCTATTGAGAAGAACCGACTGGGTCAGATTGTGGGCTGGGTGTGTGAGGAATTGCCCGCCAACCGGCCCCGTCACCTCCTGGGGATTTCCGAACCAGACGATATTTTTGCAGCTATTGAGGTAGGCGCAGATACTTTTGACTGTGTAGCTCCCACTCGACTTGGCCGCCGAGGGGGCGTCTATACCCTGGATGGGCGCCGCAACCTGACAGCTGCGCCGTATAAGCGAGACTTTTCCGGAGTGGATGAGGAGTTCGGCGGTTACGTCTCCGAGAACTACTCCCGCGCCTACATCCATCACCTGTTCAAAGCCAAAGAGTTCTTGGGGCAAACCCTGTGCACCCTGCACAATGTGCAGTTCATTGTCACACTGGTGGCCAACATCAGGCGCTCCATAGAAGAAGGGCGCTTCTACGAGTACCGCGACGAGTTCCTGGGACGCTACTACGCCCACGGCGGACGGGCGTGAGGGGTATCGCTCTGATGTGTCGCTGTTGGCCTACACGTAATTTTCGCGGCGTTTCACCCAGGTGATGACGGGGTAGGTGATAGGGAGAATGAGGATTTCGCAGAGAGTTTTCCAGAGGAACCCGTAGAAGGTGTAGTTCACAGTATCTGCGAAGGTGGCGATGCCGATGACGGGTGCTGCTATGAGACAAAACACCAGCGTATCCCCACATTCTCCTACGATGGTGGAACCAATGAGACGCGCCCAGAGAGTCTTTTCACCAGTCCTTCTTTTAATGCGTACTAGAACCCAGGAATTGAGGAGCTGGCCTACAAGATAGCCACTTAATGAGGCCACAACTATTCGAGGGACAAGACCAAGAATGGTGGCAAAGGCATCCTGGGATTCGTAGAAGTCTGCTGCTGGTAGCCAGATGGCGATGTAGAAGGAGACTACTGCAAGCAGCATGGCTCCAAAACCCAGAAAGATGGCCTTGCGTGCTGCGAGGAAGCCGTAACATTCCGACAGAATATCCCCAATAACGTAGGACAAGGGGAAAAGGAAAAATGCAGCGTCTGCAACGATAGGCCCGAGAGAAATCCCCTTTGTGGCGTTGATATTAGAAATGAGAAACACCACAACAAAAAGCGTGACAAAGATTGGGTACATGGATTTCTGTACCGGAATGAAGCGCGGGGCTGGATGGTGATGTTCGCCGTTGGTTGAGGGTGCAGCGGAATTTGAGACTGGCACGGCAGGTTGAGAAGAGTTGGGGTTTTTAACGCCGGAGTTCCGAAGGTTCTCCGGCTGCCCAGAGTGAGGTTTTCTATCTGTCACCTAGCCATCATGGCACAACTAGCTACGCTTGAGGTCATGGACCATCAACCAGCAGGACGTTTCGCGCCGTCGCCAAGTGGAGATATGCATTTTGGAAATCTCCGCACTGCGCTCATAGCCTGGGCCTGCGCGCGCACAACGGGGCGTCGTTTTGTGCTGCGCATAGAGGATATTGACGTGCAACGCTCCTCACGGGAATCCGCTGAAAGGCAAATCCAAGACCTGACAACTCTGGGAATTGACTGGGACGGAGAGGTAGTGTTCCAGTCAGACAGAGAGAGCCTGTACCTCAAGGCTATGGATCAGCTTCCTGTCTATGAGTGCTACTGCTCGCGCCGAGATATTCAAGAAGCTAGCCGTGCTCCGCACGTGCCACCTGGTTGGTATCCAGGAACCTGTCGTGAGCTGAGTGCTCAGCAGCGTGAGGACGCCCGTAGGGCACTAGCAAACCAAGGACGTCACCCCGCTGTGCGGCTGCTTTCTTCTGACCCCAACATTGATGACTTCGTGTTGAGACGAGGGGGCCAGGACACAGGCTGGGCGTATAACCTGGCGGTGGTGGTGGATGACCATGAGCAGGGAATTGACCAGGTGGTGAGAGGTGATGACCTTACGTCCTCCACACCTCGGCAAGAGTACTTGGGGCGTTGTTTGGGCTATGAGATTCCTCAGTACATTCATGTTCCCCTGGTACTGAATAAGGAGGGGCGTCGTTTAGCAAAGCGCGATGGTGCGGTGACCTTGCGGCAGATGTTGGAAAACAGCAGTCTGCCTGCAGTGATATGCCATCTCACGGAATCAATGGGGTTTCAAGGAGTGGACAGTGCGGCTGGGCTACTTGAGGTCTTTGATCTGGGAAGGCTCAACCCTGAACCCTATATTTGGACGCAATGAGCCCTCAAACTGAGTGTCTAGTTAGTAGGCCTCTTAGCTAATAGACCTCGCGGTCAAAGTAGGCCGCTGGCCACATCTGCTGGAGGTAGTTGAGAATATCCCACAGGGGTGTAATACCCGATTGCTCTGTATCAGGATTACAGGCACCACTGGGATTAGTGGTGGTGGAGATGAGCCCCACAATCATTTCCTGACCGTGAATCTGGGAGTACACCGGCCCCCCAGAATCCCCAGGTCGGGTACACAGACGCGCAGCCATGTTTTCAATGACAGGCTTAAGACCATCGTCCATAGTGTAAGACTCACTATGGGTTTCTGTGAGCGGTAAGGTGCCACAGGTCTCATTAGTATTCGCACCCCACTTGCACACTTCCAGCGGAGACAGCGGAGCCACAGAGGGCAGGTTCGCCTGAATGATGGGCTCCGGGTGAAAAAGTTGGGTCTGGGTGTCAGTGATCTCGATGAGCGCCCAATCCCGCTGGGTTTGATCCTGGTAAGGGAGCATGGAGGAATAAATGAACTGTCCTACAGGTCTGCCAAAGTCCACCTCCATCTTCACCTTGTCCATGTAGTAGACGTAATCCCCATTCTGCCCACAGTGACCAGCCGTTACCGCGTAGGAGCGGGAGGGCAGCTGCCCAGTGAAATCCGGCGCCGTGAAACTGAAAGCTGCAGTACACCAGGACACACTGCTGCCCTCCATAGTGTTGGGCTGAATTCCAAACATGGTGCCAGGAAGCCACGGCTGGGTTTGGGGGCGCGCAATCTGAATGGGTGAATCCACTTTGAAGGACGCCGTGCTATCGAGAGTTCCCGAAGCGTCCCGTTTATCTCTGGCGATTACGGTGGTGGTAGCCGAAGGAAGATTCTCGGGTGACGTAGTGGTGTGCAGAGCCGATACTGAGGAAGATTCCGTATTCGCGGAGGACGAAGAATCGTCAGAGGTTGAACAGGCAACTAGCCCGCCCAACAGCGTTGCCGCAGACAGCAACGCTAGAACGCCCTGACGATAAAAACTCACGCAATCATACTACTCAGGAAGAGGCTGTTAATTAAATGGAATTAATAAGAAAGTACAGGAAACGCCGAATATCCACTAAGACCAGCGGATTTTTACGAAAATAAACCCACCACAGTGGATATCAATACGAGTGCGCCAAAGCCAATAACTACGGCATTTCCCCAGGCTTTGCGCAGCGGTGTGAGACGTTTGACGCAGTAGATAGTGACCATCGGTAGGACAAACTGGAACAGAGTGATGAGCACACCTCCGGCCACGGTGATGAGATCCATAATGCCGGGCTCTGCAACAGCCACAATCACCCCAATCACACACAAAACCCCATAGGCAGCCGGACCAGACAGCGGGAGTAGGGGCTTGAGGACAAACTGCAGGCCTTCCCGCGCTCCGAGAGCCACACCGATGTAGCTGGAGGCAATGGCGCAGATGGTGATGATGGGAGTGAGGATAGCCAGCCACGGCGTGTTGGTGACATTAGCAAAGTAGGAGAGTACTGGGAGGTTGGCGGCAGCGGCGTCGGCAAGGCCAGAAGCGCCCAAGGACAGAGAGCAGGACCACACAAAAAGCATGGTGAAGATGGTGAGCAAAACAGTGGTCAGAGCAATAACTTTTCGCTGAACGACGTCGCTTTGGGAGCCGTAGCTGCGACGTGTGCTGACCGCGAATTGGCTGGTGGAGCCGATGAAGGTAAAAGAAAACACCAAAACCGGAAGAATGAGGAAAAGGGAACCTGCAAAGGAAGTTTCCGGCTGGACGGCGAGGAACGAGGAGATGTCCCAGCGGGGGAAAAGGTAGAGGGAAAAGCCACCCAAGGCAATCAGCAAGGGGATCACTGTGATTTGTGCTGCCAGGAGCATGATTCTCTCCCCCAGAGCCAAAGCGGCGGTGAGAATAACCAGACTGAGCACAGCCACCAGAGTCCGAGGAACCCCGGTGATGTGGAGCTGATTGATCAGGAAGCTATCCACCGCGTTTGTCAGGGAGACGGCGTACACCAGCAGGACGGGCACCAGCATGATGAGGTAGGCGATGGCCAGGAGGTATCCGGCGCGCTTGCCAAAGTAGCTGCTCAAGGCTGAGAGAAGATCAGGAGAGTCTGTAGTGCTGGAGGATGAGGCACCGTCGGAGGGTAGTGCCTCTGCGCTTGACGTGGCGACGCCGCTTTCTGCTGCGGGGGAGTGCGCAATAATGCGGACGTAAGCCATGTGGGAGAGATAGGTGATGGGTCCAATCACCACAGTGGAGATGAGGAGCGGCCAGAACCCGAACGCTCCGGCTTGAAGTGGCAGGAAGAGGATTCCAGCTCCCACGGCGGTGCCAAAGAGAGTAGCCGCCCAGGCGAAGTTCTTCGAGTTCATGCAGTTCAGACTACGCGATGGACACGGTGGCAAAAAGGATGAATGGGCGGAAAGGTACGGAAGTGTGTCATGAACACGCCGGGCGGGAAAGGACGTTGAGATAAAAAATTCCCTCGGCGCGGTGGCACCTTGCCCGAATCCGCGCCGAGGGAATCTCAGTGGCGGAGGATAGGGGATTTGAACCCCTGAGGGATTGCTCCCAACACGCGTTCCAGGCGTGCGACATAGGCCGCTAGTCGAATCCTCCAATATGCATACGCGTGAGCGTACCTGGCATAGGTTACCGAAGTGATGGTGTATTCCCAAATCGCTTCCCTAGCGGGGAGATTGGCACTTTTCCCCATGTGGGCTATCCTTGGAGGACGGATCCCGTGCGGCGCATATCTTGTGAACTCCCCCAGGGCAGGAATGCAGCAAGGGTCAGCGAGCTCTAGCGGGTGCGCGGGATCCCCTCACACTTCCGGAGTCGAGATCCCCTCTATCCATAACAAAGGTCTAGAGTGTGTAAACGGCATTCCTCACATCTAAGGAAGGGACATCCGGATGTCACTACAGGATCTCAGTACTGAGCAACTCGCGCAGCTCGGAGAGCAGATTCGTCACGAGTACGCACAACTCAAAGCCAAGAATCTCTCCTTGAACCTGACTCGAGGTAAGCCCTCCGCAGAACAGTTGGACTTGTCAGAGCCTCTTCTCAGCTTGCCCGGTCCGCAGGCGTATGTGGACGCCGAGGGCAACGATGTGCGCAACTACGGAAATCTCAAGGGAATTACAGATCTCCGTAGCATTTGGGCCGAACTTCTCGGCGTCCCGGTGGACCAGGTGTATGCCGCAGATTCCTCCAGTCTGAACATAGAATTCGATGTGCTCAGCTGGGCATATCACTTTGGTTTCCCTGACTCCCCACGCCCCTGGAACCAGGAAGAGACTATCAAATGGCTGTGCCCGGTTCCCGGCTATGACCGTCACTTCAGTATCTCCGAGCTCTTCGGCATGGAGATGATTACCGTTCCTTTACGTGACGACGGCCCTGATATGGACGTCGTCAAGGAAGCGGTTAAGGACCCGCAGGTTAAAGGAATGTGGCTTGTGCCCATCTACTCGAATCCCTCAGGGGCCACTACTTCCCGTGAGGTGTTGGAAGAGCTGGCGGCTATGGACACCGCTGCCCAAGACTTCCGCGTTATGGCAGATAATGCCTATGCCGTGCATATTTTGGGCGACACGTTCCCCGAGATTCACCCACTGCTGGAGATTGCTGAGCAGGCTGGGCATCCTGACCGATTCTGGGGATTTACCTCAACGTCTAAGATTACTTTTGCTGGTTCTGGGGTCTCATTCCTCTACTCCTCAGAAAGTAACCTCAGCTGGTATGCCTCTATTGCTGGAAAGCGCGGGATTGGGCCTAATAAACTGAACCAGCTTGCTCATGCGCTGTTCCTGAAGAACGCGGAGGGCGTCCGGGATTTGATGAGGCGGCATCAGGAGATTATGGCGCCCAAGTTCCGCAGGGCGCAGGAGATTCTGAAGGATCGCCTGAGCGCTTTGGATTTTGCTCAGTGGACTGACCCCCAGGGCGGATATTTCATCTCTGTGGATGTGCTACCAGGAACTGCGGCACGGACGGTGGAGTTGGCTAAGGAAGCTGGAATTGCTCTCACAGGTTCTGGGTCTTCCTATCCTTTGCATAAAGATCCAGAGGATAAAAACATTCGCCTGGCGCCGTCTCTGCCTCCGCTGAGCGAGTTGGAGCCAGCTCTCGATGGGTTCTGCACCTGCGCCATTCTGGCTGCTGTGGAAAAATTGGGCGCGTGAACAGGGAGGAAACCTCCTTTTGGGCCGGTACTTTCTTGCCCGGCGAGGTGAAAGAGACTGAGGTGGAAGCCTTCCTGGAAGGGGACACTGCCGGAGTTGTTCAGCAGGGAGCTGGCGACCAGGATTGGGCGGTGCTACGCGGGGGGCTGACTTTGCTGACCACTGAGGACGCTGCACTGACGAACGGCCTGGCTGAAATACCTACGGGGCTCACGGTGGACGCAGCTCCCTTGGAATTGCGCTGTGAAATGCTCCTGGCAGGCAATCCGGGGACTGACATCTTGGCCCACACCTTAACCAGCGTGGCTTCTCTAGTGGCTACCCAGCCTGAGGCCTATCCTCTTCAACCGGGCACAGTGGTACCCATGATTGGTGCTCGCGCACACCTCAGCAGGAGTACCACCGTGCGCCACGGGGTTTTTGTGCCTCCCTTCATGTGGAGCGGACAGTGCCCGAACATGACGGAACAGCCTGGCGACGTCCACACTCATCAACTATCCGCTGACCACGCACTACGTGGTGGAAATACTGAACCTGCTTCAAGAGCTGATAGTGCGCAGACCTCCGCAGGACTCGGGCGTATGACGGTGTTGCTCCAGATTCTTATGATTACCGATGCTGAACTAGAGCTCATTGAGGATAAAGGTACCGCTGGCCTTATTGATGAGCTGCTATCAGCCTCAACAGACCTCATGGATTGGCAGCGATAAGTATGACATCTGTGAAAGCTGCCATCACACCTCCCCAGGGCTGGCCAGATGCTATTGCTGAGCTGATGGGAATAGATTTGTGGCGCATCCCCATCGTGATGGGGTCGGCCGTCCTTATTTACCTGGCGTTTCTTTTGTTCGTTCGGGTTTTCGGACAACGAATTCTCACCTCAACCTCCACGTTTGACGCAGTGGTTACCGTCATGTTCGGCTCTGTGGCAGGACGTGTCGTGATTGGGCACCCGCCCACCGTTGCCACCGGCATCATCGGGCTTTTCACGCTCATTCTCTTAGAGCGCATCTTCGGCGCAGTACGAACCTGGTTTACCCGTCTGATATGGAAAATGGAGGTTCGCCCAGTTCTCATTGTGGCGCGCGGAAAAGTCCAGGAAGAGCGTGCGCGTAAGGCGGGGATTACCCAGGCCGATATAGCGGCGTCGCTCAGAGGAAAAGGGTTGAGCAGCCTTCAGCAGGTGTATGCAATGGTTCTGGAGTCTAACGGAACCATGAGCATTATTGCCGAGGGAACACAGGTTGATCCTCAGATGTTCTCTGGAGTGGAAGGTGCAGAGAGCCTAGGCAGGTAGGCTCATAGCGTGGCTCTTTATCGGAAGTATCGTCCCGCTAGTTTTGCCGAGGTTGTTGGCCAGGACCAAGTGACGCGCCCGCTCTCCGTGGCGCTTGATACTGGACACATCAATCACGCCTATCTCTTTTCCGGTCCGCGCGGCTGTGGGAAAACATCCTCGGCGCGTATCTTGGCGCGCTCCCTGAACTGTGTGGAAGGCCCTACCTCCACCCCCTGTGGGAAGTGCCCGTCGTGTGTGTCCCTGGCGCCGGGAGGCTCTGGAAATCTAGACGTCACTGAGCTGGATGCCGCAAGCCACAACGGTGTGGAAGATATGCGCGCACTCAGGGACAGAGCCTATTACGCCCCTGCAGAGTCTCGTTACCGCGTGTTTATTATTGACGAAGCACACATGATCTCTTCGGCAGGTGCCAACGCGCTACTCAAAATTGTAGAGGAACCCCCAGAACACACCATCTTCATATTTGCCACCACGGAGCCGGAAAAAGTGATTGGCACTATCCGCTCCCGTGTTCATCACTATCCCTTTAGACTCCTGACCCCGCAATCTATGCGGCAGCTTCTCCACCACATTGTGAAGGAGGAGCAGGTGCAGGTGGAGGAATCCGTCTATTCACTCGTTATTAACGCGGGTGGGGGATCTCCGCGTGATTCTCTTTCTATCCTGGATCAGCTTTTAGCAGGAGCAGGTCCCGAGGGTTTGACCTATGAGATGGCCTTACCGTTATTGGGGGTTACTGATCTCAGCCTTATCGACGACTCTATATCCGCTTTGGCTGCCAATGATGCGGCAGCAGCATTTCAGCTAATTGACCGTGTGATTGAAGCGGGGCATGACCCGCGTCGCTATGTTCAAGACTTACTTGACCGTCTGCGTGATCTCATGATTCTGCAGGTAGTTCCAGACGCCTTTGAACAGGGGTTAGTAGATGCACCTCCGGCGCGTCAGGAGGTTTTACGCAAGGAAGCAACTCTATTCCCTCAAGGGCGTTTAGCTGAGCTGGCAGATCGCGTGAATGAACGGATTACGGACTTGCGTGGAGCTACGGCACCTCGGCTCCTGCTTGAGATACTCATGGCACATCTGATTGTGGTGCCCAGCGCTGTGGGAGTGGGGCCTTCCGCGAGGGTGCAGATGGCCGCGCAAGCAGTGGTTCCCCAGGAGAGAGTAGAAGCGGCATCGACGCCGAGTGTTGAGCCTTCCGCGCAAGCCACACAGCCTTCGTCTCAAACGTTGGGTTCTGGCCATGAAGCCGCAGAGCGCGAACAGAGCTCACCCACCGCGCCCATTCCGCAGTCCTTGCCGGGGCGGCAGGCTTCACCAATTCCTCAGGCAAGCCCTCAGCCTTCGTCACCTCAGCAGGAAAGCCAAAGGGCTGAGCAGGACGGGAAGCCCGAGACGCAGTCGGCGTCGTTACCTGAGAACCAGGATCAGCTTGCTCAGCTTCAGCGGGAGTGGGGAGCTATTCGTGGGCGAATTAGTGAGATGGACAATCTGGTCAGCGTGATGGTAGGTCAAGCACAGGTTGTAGCCCTAGAGGGCAATACCATGATCATTTCTCACGCGACTGGAGCTCTAGCACGACGCCTTAATGAAGAAACCAAGCTGAAGGTGGTGCGCGCTGCTATTGCCGAGGTAATCGGTAAAGAATTAGACGTGCGATTTGTGGTGGGGAAGTATGCACCCGAGGGACAAGGTTCAGCTGATTCTCCTGAGGTGAGTGAGGGGAGCTTCTCTAGAGCTGCAGCGGCGTCGTCAAGGGGTGCAGGGGAGCAGCTTAGCCAGCCGGGATGGCAGCGAAGGGCTGATGAGGGAAAGCGTCACCTTGCTGAGCGTGCGAATGCCCCGGAGTTTTCCGATGGTGTTCCTATACCGCCGGAGCCTGATCCGGATTTTGGTGAGGGGCTGGAGCATCCGCAGGAGGTTTCAGCCCGTAGCACAGATTCCACCGTTGTGGCTGAATCTCCACAGACTGAACCGCCAGAGCAGGAAACGGGCGCGCCAACAAGCGCGGCCACGCCCCTAGATGCCTCCGCGGTTCAGAACCAGACCGCGGGGCAAGAGGACTCTGTGCCCGAGGAGTCTCTCACACCGCAGGAATCCCTGGAAAGTGCCGTGAACTTGGTGCAAAAGGAGCTTGGCGCAAGGCTTGTCTAAGTTGAACTGTAAACTCGCATCCAAGACTGTGTACTACACAACTCACCAGCAGAGAGGTTCGCTATGACTCAGCCAGATATGTCTCAGATTCTTGCCCAGGCCCAGCAGATGCAGGCCCAGCTCCAGGCTGCGCAAAAAGAGATTTTGGAATCTACAGTAACGGGTGACGCAGGAAACGGATTGGTCAGCGTTGTCATGGATGGCAGTGGTGTGGTCAAAGAAGTCACCATCAATCCTGAGGTCGTGGACCCTGAAGATGTAGAAACTCTTGAAGATTTGGTGCTGGGTGCCTACAACTCAGCCCACAAAAAGTTGGGTGATCTTGCTGAGCAGAAAATGCAGCCTCTCTCCCAAGGCCTTGGCGGTTTAATCTAGGTTAAGGTTTCCCAGCTAAAGGAGTTTTTGTGTTTGAAGGGCCGCTTCAAGATCTCATTGATGAGCTGTCCCGTCTCCCAGGGATAGGGCCCAAGAGTGCTCAGCGCATGGCTCTCCACCTACTCACAGTGGAAACCGCAGATCTTGACCGGCTCATTGAGGCTCTTGACGCTGTGCGTGACGGAATCAGCTTTTGCCGGATCTGTTTTAACGTGTCCAGTGGAGATATTTGCGCCCTCTGCGCTGATTCCACACGAGATTCCACCACTATTTGTGTGGTGGAAGAACCCCAGGACATTCAGCTCATTGAGCGCACTGGGGAGTATCACGGCCGCTATCACGTTCTTGGCGGGGCACTCAATCCGCTGGCCAATGTGGGGCCTAAAGACCTCCATGTCAAGGAACTAGTGCAGCGAGTTGGAGGCGTTCTTCCAGATAGAGAAACCCCGAATTCCACTTCCTCACAGCGCCTTTACGACGCCCCTCCCCGCGTCAAGGAAGTGATACTGGCCACTAATCCGAACACGGAAGGTGAGGCTACGTCTGCCTATCTCATTCGGATGTTGAGAGATTTCCCAGACTTGGTGATTTCTCGCCTAGCCTCAGGCGTTCCCCTGGGCGGCGACTTGGAGTTTATTGATGAGCTCACGTTATCCAGGGCACTGAGTGGACGGCTGACAGTGAACTAAAATCTCGGGCGGGCACACACTGTGTGCTTGGCAAGGGGGCACACCCCTGTGAGGTGCGCGGATTATACATACCGTGAGTAGAGCGCGTGGGGAGAGCGGTCTTTAATCTCTCGAGCTTTGTTAAACTCCCGGGACGAGATTTCCTGCATAACCTCTTCCACAGACTTCTTCACAATTTGCGAGGTAGCTTCCAGTAGAACGATGTATCTATCACCCACGTGCTCATTGGTGTATGCATTGAGCAGAGAAAACTCCACAGTTTCCCAGGCTGCGGTGGCGATATACATGTAATACTTCTGGGTGAATTCGTCTGAGGGATCTTTGTCCGGTAGGCGCTGAATAAGCTTGTTGGCCACACCGTTGAGAAGATGAGTGATGAACTTGTGGCGAGCCCCCAACCCCAGAAGTCCTAGCGAAGAGGATAGCTCCACCGCGTCACCGAGAGTACGAGGTGTTTCAGAGACTATGAATTGGGTGCGAAGATTGTCGAAAACAGCGTCTGTTGTGGAGATAGTTGGTGGAATCTCTGAGAGGTAATTCCCCCACTCGGAAACAATCTGTCCAAGGTGGTACGCCACAGCGTCTCCCCGGGTGGGGAAATAGTTGTGAAACGTTCGGGTTGAGACACCTACCTTGGCGGCAATCTCTTCTGCGTGTAACGAGGGGATACCGTGCTTTAAAACCTCATCGGCGGCAGCTAAGGCCAAAGAATTTCGAGTTGCTAGCATCTTTCGTTCACGCAAGTTGCTGCTCTCCACAGGGTTCTCCCTTCTCTTTCTAAGGAAACTGTAACACTTCTTGAAAAAAATGACAGAGGACATTAACGTCTAGACATTTTAAGAGGGGAGGACAATTTGCACGTGACGGCAAGGAAGCTAGTATTCGTGCAGGTCAGAATGCATGGGGGGGGGTATTCTTTGATACCTGGGATGTGAGAAAGTTGCAAAGATAGCATCAAAGGCACCCGAAAAACCCTAAGAATCGTTCTTAAGAAATTCTTAGAAATACCTGGGTGTCTTGTTCGGTGCCACACGAGGACGCCAGGCCGACGGCCACGCGGGGCATCCTACTATTGGGCTGCGAGGCGCTCCTCGCGTAGCCGTTCCACCTCCGGAAGGTCCAACGGGGGCAGTTCCTCCAAGCTCTGTTGTGTTGCCATCGCCAAGAGAAGATCGGCCAACTGGGGATTTCGCGCTAGAGCAGGGCCATGCATATATGTAGCAATCACGCTGCCTTGCACGGCTCCTTCGTACGTGGTCTGCTCAGGCTCAGACGTGTAAGAATCACAGTTTCCGACACCTCGGAAAACCCTTCCCAGAGGTTGAGCATCGGGACCCAAAATGGTGGCACCCATGTGGTTTTCAAAGCCAGTGAGCTTGTCGGTAAGCGCTGCTGTTACTCCCGCCCCGGTGGGTGTTGAAGCCACCTCATCAATGGCACGCTGAGTGAGGGACACCGTGCGCACATCCAGTAAACCCACACCGTCAATCATGCGATCTCCTGCGCGGAAGCTCTCACCAAGTACCTGGAAACCGGCACAAATAGCCAGCAGCGGTTTTCCTGCCTGCACAGCATGGCTCAGCCCTCGGTGCTTCTTGAGGTGTTCAGCAGCCAGAATCTGCGCAGTGTCCTCACCACCTCCCAGACAGTAGATGTCGTAGGTTTCGGGAACGGCGTCGTCAAGGGTAATACGGTGAATCTCGGCACTCCAGCCGCGCATCCGAGCCCTCTGGCGTAGAACGAGGGCATTGCCATCGTCACCATAGGTGCCCAACACGTCAGGCAGGATAAGGCCAATATGGAGTGTGTTAGGCATCAATCTTGGTCCTTATAAAAGATTTAACAAGGGATTTTGCTGTGCCCAGAAGGCCTGTGCGTTCGGGTTGTGCTGGGGCTCCTGAAGTGAGGGCATCAAGTTGGCGCTTGAGATCCCTGAAAGCAGTGTAATTAGCCAGCACCTCAATACGCCCAGGAGGGCAAGCTTGAATAGCCTTCAGTGGGTCTTTGATGAGCTCATGGTCAATTCCGGCATAGAGCAACCGAACATCAAGGTCCGCGCCGCGCTCCCCCGAGGCCTTCACAGACAAGGTTCCAAAGTCCTCAAAACGCACATCCCATAGCCAGGAGAGATCTTCTCCATCTGCCACCTGACCATTGACAGCAATCACTAACCCGTCAGCGGTGAGATCTACCATTGAGAGGGATTCTTGCCAGCCAGCGGGGTTCTTTGCCAGAAGTAAATGGAGCTGATGATCTCCCAGGGTGACAGTGGAGTAGCGCCCAGCCACATTATCGACGCCCTCCGCAGCGCGTACTGCGTCCTCAAGCGGAATCTCGAAGCCCTCGACAGCAGCGGCAATAGCCTGAGTGGCATTACCCCGATTGGCATTTCCGGGGACAGAAAGATTGAGAGCTAAGGTGCTGCCATCGGCGCGAACAATGCCTTCCGGAGTGATAGTCCAGCTGGGGGTGGGGCGCCGGAATACACGGCCGTCGGCAAGGGGAGTGGTGGAATACCAGTCTCCATCACGGTGAATGATGGCGTCTTCTGTGCGCGGGCTGGACGTCCCCTCCCCAAACCATCCTGCGCCGGCAGATACCCACACCACATTGGGTGAATCAAAGGCCACCGATGTGATAAGTACATCATCGCAGTTGGCAATCACCAACATTTCAGGGTGTTTGTTCACACAAGTCCGCAGTGCCTGCTCAATTTTGTTAATTTCCCCCACCCGATCCAGCTGATCCCTAGAAAGGTTGAGAAGCACCAGGGCTTTCGGGGAGAGCGCGTCTGCCACATGAGGTACGTGCAGCTCATCACATTCCAACACCGCATGGGAGGCTGTGCGATCGGACATGAGCGCTGAAATAATTCCGGCGTCCATATTGTCCCCGCCCTCGTTGGAGACAACGTTGTGGTGGGTGCGCAAGGCAGCGGTAAGCATTCGTGTTGTGGTGGATTTACCATTGGTGCCCGTCACCAGAACCACAGAGCGATCTTTTCCCAGGGTGGACATGATGGTGGAATCAAGAGCTTCGGCGATAAGCCCCCCAATCATGCCACCGGCGCCCAGCCCCGTTTTTCGTGAGGCCGCTGTTGCAGCTTGTGCTATCCCTAGGGCAGCATTCGCACGCCACCTGGACGCCCAGGAGGGAAGTTCAATAGTCATGCGTAATACCCTAGCGGGCGTGCCATATGTCACTCCATAGCGACGGCCGTCACGTCCAGAAACTCGGTATCTGTGAGGAGAGGGATTCCTTTGCGGTGAGCGTGCATGGCCTTGCCTCGCAGGTTATCTCCCCTGGCATTAGACACCACCAGTGATGTTTCTCTGGTGAGTTTCTCCACGTAAAACATTCCTGCTTGCATTCCTGCCTCAATGAGCTGGTCTGGGTCTGCGGTGACGTCAGGACCGATAGCAAACACCATTCCGGGCTGGATTTTTCCCGTGAAAATGCCGGGATTATCCACAGTGGGGGTGGTTTTCATAGCTCTGACGCGAATCTGGGAATGTTGCAGCCCAAACCTGTCCGCCTTGAGGTTGTCAGGGTCCAGAGTGACCATAGGGGCAGTGGCGGCATTGCTCCCAGAGGTTTCTTGTAAGGCTTCCCACACCGAACAGGTCAGCAGGGTAAGCTCTCGGGCTACCTGAGGGGCGGGAAGAGCAGCACGCTCAAGTGTTGCTTCAGGGCTGGGGCTTAATCCCAACTCTGTGGAGAGAGTTCTCAGCCGGGCATCCCGTGGTTGATACCCCTGACGGCGTGCCGACGCTAAGGTGTCAACAATTCCGAGGGGCTGAGGGACATGGCCTACCTTTTGACGACGTCGCTGGGGGCCACCTTCTCGGCTACGTTTCCGGTTGGCGCGTGCAGCCGCCAGCATGGTGCGACGCGCCTCTGCATAAAGGAAACCCCAGGCAGTAGGGGCATTATGAAGGATGAGAGTGCGCCCGTCAATGAGTTTGTCCAGGTGTCGCAGGGCGCGGGACATCTTCTCTCCGGCAGCCACATCGGCGTGGGTGAGGCCATGAAGATGTTGTGGCCCTGGATTGACCCCCGGGTTGATAACGCGGTAAAACTCCTGAACCACCTGATGATTGGAATCCAGGGTTACCGCGTCTAAGGCAATAATCCGGGAAGTGGTGGGGTGGATTCCGTTAGCGAGAACAGTGAGAACCACAAAGGGATCTGCAGACACTGGTTGGGGGCGCTTCTTCTGGGAAGGTGCCTGGCGCTCCTGGGGCTTCGACGCAGAGCGACGCCGCTGGTGCTGAGAGCGGCGTCGTTTATGGGAAGTATTCCCCTGGTCTGCTGTGCTGTTCATCGGAGACATCATAGAACATGGCTCGTCAGTGAAGAAGGAGCCGTGGCAGCCTTAGCAGACGGAATAACCGACCTTGGTGGTGAGGGACTCTAATCGTTTGGCAATGGTGTCAGCTGCTTCTTGGGCGGTGGCATAGGTTCCGGAGGCGGGTTCCACGTAGAAAGCCACACCCACACTTCCGCCTGGAAGACTGACGGAACCGAACTGTCGAATCACGTAGCTATCCTCCGAGGGGCCCCAACCACCTTTGAAGATGGTGTTCTTCATTCTGCCAAGACCATAGGACTGCTCAGGAACAATCTGCCCCATCAAGGAGCGCACAGTGCTAGCACGGGACAGGCACCTCAGGCGAGCCCCAAACTTGGCTTGCTGACTGGGCTTCATGGAAGAGGCTCCCCAGGCAGAGGTGCTCACATGAGCCGTGGTTCCCGCCTCCTGGAGCACCCCAGTGACAGCCTTGGCTGCTCGGGAACCTCCCCCCAGGGAGTTCCACAACGCAGTGGTGGCCTGGTTATCCGAAACAGTAATAGATGAGCGGGCTAGAGCCTGAAGTTGAGGATTCTTTCGCAGAGCAGCGATAGCCAGAGGTACTTTGATGGTGGACCAGGTACGCAACATGGCATCATCCCCGGCAGTGTAGATATGTGTGCCGTTGGAAATAGAGACAGCTACTGTTCCGCCGTACTCTTTGCGAATGGTTGCAACGATGTTCTTGAGGTCTGCGGTGACATCAACAGCGGGCTGAGCGATACCCTCCAGGATGGGAAACTGCTGGGTAAATTCCGTAATGGTGGTGTCTGCGGGAGTGTTTGGGGCATAATCGGCGTTCCACCCGAGGAGAGGTTGGAATTGCGATGGCGCTGTGAAAATGGCAGGGAGCTCCGTAACCCTGTGAGAAGAGGCGTTAGTACGGGTTGTCTCAGGAGTAGCGATGGCTACGGGAACAACCAAGCTGGCACACGTGAAAATGGACACAACAGCAGACGCAATAACGGATTTCTTAGCCATAGCTCTTTACTTTCCGGAAATGATGACAACGGCGTTATCCCCGCCACGGCAGACAACCTCGTCCCCATCTGGAGCGCAGGACATGGTGTACGTCATGGAGGTTACCTCACTATACGCACGAATGGTGCCGGCTAATTCCCCTGTACGCTCACGAAACTCTCGATATTCCTCTGCCACACTGAGGGCGAAAGGCTCAGAGGTAACACTGGTACCCCTAGCCACAACAGAAAGGTCTCCGCCCGGGAGATCTTCCTCTGGAGTGGCTGTAGTGATTCCACGCCCCCGGGAATGTGTTGGTGGGGTATCGCTTTCACGAGAATCCTCGCCGGCGGCGGAATCTTCTGCGGCTTCTGGATCTTCAGAATCAAGAAGGCCGGAATCTAAGTCATTGAGGGCTGGATCATCAATGACGGTGGTGGCTTCCACGGTGACGGTGTTCATGGCGTCCTCAGCGGAGGTGGAATCCTCAGAGTTTCCCCTGAGGAAGAAGAACAGCGCTACGGCGGAAATCACAAGGATAGCTGCCAAAGCTCCAATAAGAATAGAGAGTTTGGCGGAAGAACCCCCCTCGGAGGCATAAGCGCCAACGGACAGCGCCTCACTGTCTGGTGGGACCTCCTCAGATTCCCACGGATATGAAGAAGAATGCTCGACATGATCTGAACCGTAACTGCTCATCGTCAATCAACATCCTTGAGGTTCGGAGTGGGGATAGTGAAACCATAGCAGTTCGCGGGAGCCACACCTGGAATAAAAAATGAAGAGATGTGGCTTCAACAAAAAGTAATCTTTTCGTTATGACGTCAAACCACGATTAACAGCCGAGGTGACAGCTGCCAAGGATGCCCGAGAAATTGAGGTGTTGATTCCACAGCCCCAGACATGTTGCCCATTGACCTCCGCGTAGATGAAGGCTGCTGCTTCGGCATCGTCACCAGCAGAACGCGCGTGCTGCTCATAGTGCTGAATTTCTACGTCAATGCCGATGGTTTCCAGAGCATTGGTCCAGGCATCCAAGGGGCCGTTTCCACGGCCGGTGATGGAGTGCGAAGCACCTTGGTAGAGGACCTCTGCGGAAACCTGGTTTTCATCCGTCTCATCATCAACCACGGTTGTGCGCAGGGTGAGGATCTGGAGGGGCGTCGTCAGGTTCAGATAGGTGGAGGCAAAAATGTCCCACATATTCTTGGAGTTCACTTCGCCGCCCTCTTGATCCGTAATGTGCTGGATCACCGCAGAGAATTCGCCCTGCATGGCCTTCGGAAGGACTACGCCGTGATCGGTCTTGAGAATGTAGGCCACACCGCCCTTGCCGGATTGAGAGTTCACTCGGATAACGGCTTCGTAATCGCGGCCAATATCCTTGGGGTCAATAGGCAGGTAAGGAACCTCCCAGAGAGAGTCGCGGAGCTCTTCCCAGGCCACTTCGGTGTTAATGGCGCCGGGGTGAACCTTCGCGGCCATTGCGTCCATACCTTTGTTGATAGCGTCCTGATGAGACCCAGAGAATGCGGTGAACACTAAATCCCCACCGTAGGGCTGACGTTCTGGAACTCGCAGCTGGTTGCAGTATTCCACCGTCTCGCGGATCTGGTTGATGTTAGAGAAGTCAATTTGCGGATCAATACCCTGCGTCAGCAAATTCAAGCCCAGCGCCACCAAATCTACATTTCCAGTGCGCTCACCATTACCGAAAAGGCAGCCCTCAATACGGTCTGCTCCAGCCTTAAAAGCTAGCTCTGCTGCAGCAATTCCTGTGCCCCTGTCATTGTGAGGATGCAGCGAAATGAGCACGGAGTCACGCCGCTTGAGATGGCGGTGCATCCATTCAATCTGGTCTGCATACACATTGGGGGTGGCCATCTCTACCGTGGCAGGCAGATTGATAATCATGGGGTTCTCCGGAGTGGGTTCCATGATCTCCGTCACCGCATTGCACACCTCACAGGCGAACTCCAGTTCCGTTCCGGTGAAAGACTCCGGGGAGTATTCCCAGCGCCACGTGGTGTCCGGGTATTCCGCAGCAATAGACTTAATTAATTCTGCAGCATCCGTGGCAATTTTCTTGATAGCAGGTTTATCTTTGCGGAACACCACTCGGCGCTGCAGCTCAGAGGTGGAATTGTAGAAGTGAACAATGACATTTTTGGCACCCTTGCAGGCGTCAAAAGTACGCCGAATAAGATGTTCACGAGCCTGAACCAACACCTGAACCGTGACATCATCCGGGATACGGTTTTCCTCAATAATCTGGCGCAGGAAGGTGTACTCCGTATCGGAGGCGGAGGGGAAGCCTACCTCAATTTCCTTGTAGCCCATCGTTATCAGCAGCTCAAACATACGCAGTTTGCGCTCCGGGGTCATGGGGTTAATGAGTGCCTGATTGCCGTCTCTCAAGTCCACAGCACACCACTGAGGAGCTCGGGTGATGTGGTTATCTGGCCAGGTTCGATCCGGCAGGGTCACCGGTTCAATCTCTTCAGCGAAAGAACGGTAGCGGTGAACCGGCATGGAAGAGGCACGTTGCTTATTCCAGGCGGGCTGATCTGCTGGAGGGTTCCCGGAGGGCTTCCGAATTTCAGCAGGCGGAGTAATAAAAGATTGTGGAGAGGTCATGGACGTATCCTGTCTGAGTACTTTTCTTCTCGCGCGACCGGCGTAACAAACCCCGCGACGAGATGCCGACCGCTTATAGTGAGGTCTCGCCGCGGCTACTAAGGAGGAGATCCGCGCGGAAAGTCATATCGCTTACCATACACGCGGTGCTGGGGAAACGGAACTTTCCGAAGTGTAGAGGAACGGATGAGCGCACCTTTTCCTCTAGAATTGAGGAACCTCACAATAACCATCATTTCGTACAGACATTCAGGGAGGTTGCGCGGTTATGGCTCTCATTGTTCCTTTTAACGGGAAAACCCCGAAGATAGCGGATTCGGCATTTGTGGCGGAGAATGCCACTCTCATTGGAGATGTGGAGATCGGGGAGAATGCTTCGGTATTCTTTGGCGCTGTCCTCCGTGGCGACGTCGCTCCCATTCGGATTGGTGAAGGCTCCAATGTTCAAGACAACGTGGTGATTCATGTGGATGCAGGGCATCCAGCGATCGTCGGCAAGGGAGTGTCTCTTGGGCACCTGGCCATGATTCATGGCAGCACTGTGGAAGATGGGGCCCTGGTGGGAATGCACGCCACGGTGCTCAACGGGGCTGTTGTTGGCGCCGGTGCGTTGGTGAGTGCTGGGGCCGTGGTGTTGGAGAACACCCAGATACCGCCGCGCTCTCTTGCGGCGGGAGTTCCTGCGAAAGTGCGACGGGAATTGCGTCCAGAGGAGGATATGTCTGTGAACTCTGCCAACTACGTGGAGTTGAGCAGACGCTACATGGATTAGCTGATATTGACTCGGGAGAGTTGGAGCGTAGCCCAGATCATTGCCGCAATGGCCAGAATGATGACAATGATTTGGGGGCCGTCCACATGGAAGCGCTCCCCGAGCACAAGGTAACCCAGGGAGAAAGCCACCATTGGTTCCCCAATTTTCATGGCGGGAAGGCTTGTGCGCAGTGCCCCGGCGTTGAAAGCATATTGCTGCACCAGGGTGCCGATGATAGATGCAGCAATGAGAGCGTACAGCTCCCAGGAGGCGACGAGGGCCAGGACTCCTTGGCGCGGAAGAATGTCTGCCACAGCCTTAGAAAAGAGAGCCACGTATCCAAAAACAGCTCCTGTAATAAGCCCCAGGGTGAAGGCGCGTTCCCTGCGAATCTGGTTTGAGGACCAGCGCGCTGCCAGAAGCATGAGGACGGCTCCCACCGCAATGGGGAGAACCCAACTGCTGAAATCAGGTTGGGGGTTGCCGTGTTGAGGGCGTCCGAGAAGCACCACAATCAGAACAGCCAGAGTGGTTACTGTGGACCAGAAACCCTCAGCAAAGGTAAAACGGCGATGCTCCACAATGGCAGAAACAATAAGTGTGAGTGTCAGAGACATCACCAGGCACGGCTGAACCACAAGGAGAGGCCCGAAACTCAGGGCCACTATTTGAAACATATAGGCCACGATGGCGGACCCCATGCCCAACCACCAGACAGGGCGTTTAACAGCCACCATGACCGGCGATTTCCCCTCTGGGGCAACCTCCGCAATGCGGTGACGAATGACCGTACCCCAGGCGATAGTCAGCGCTGAGAGAAGCGCGAAGAATATCGCCAGGACATGACTTTGCATAAAAAACACTTTACTGAGGGGTTGCGCAAGGATGCACACCCCGAGGGGAGGAAGGCGGGCGAGGCGAAGGGAGAAGGGCAGGCGAGCCGAGGGGAGAAAGGTGCGCCCAGGTGCAAGCTAAGCTGCGGAATTTCACTAGGTGATCGTGAATGGCTCATCTCGCGGACTTTTGAGTAACATAAGTCACGCTCGTGTTGTCCCTTTATTAATGCCTGGGCAAGAAAGGCAGACTCATCATGGCGTTAGTGGTACAGAAATATGGTGGTTCTTCGCTGGAGAGCGCGGAGCGAATTCGTGCCGTGGCTGAGCGAATTGTCAATACGAAGAAGCAGGGCAATGACGTGGTTGTAGTGTGCTCCGCAATGGGAGACACTACCGATGACCTTCTGGATCTGGCTAATGCCGTCAATCCCGTGCCCCCTCAGCGAGAGCTAGATATGCTTCTCACCGCAGGTGAGCGCATTTCCAATGCATTGGTGGCTATGGCCATTGAATCTTTTGGAGCTAAAGCCAAGTCCTTCACTGGATCACAGGCCGGGGTTTTGACCACTGAGCGTCACGGAAATGCGCGAATTGTGGATGTGACTCCGGGGCGTGTTCAAGAAGCTCTGGATGAGGGCTATATCTGCTTGGTAGCTGGTTTTCAGGGCGTCAATAAGGAGACGCGGGATGTGACCACTCTGGGCCGTGGTGGTTCGGATACCACGGCGGTTGCGCTGGCTGCAGCCTTGCACGCAGATGTTTGTGAAATCTACTCAGACGTAGATGGTGTTTACACCGCTGACCCCCGCATTGTGAGTAATGCGCAAAAGTTGGATCAGCTCTCCTTTGAGGAGATGCTGGAATTGGCCAGCGTTGGATCCAAGATTCTGGTCTTGCGCAGCGTGGAATATGCTCGCGCTTTCAACGTTCCGTTACGAGTTCGCTCGTCCTATAGCAATGACATCGGCACATTAGTTGCTGGATCAATAAAGGATATTCCCATGGAAGAAGCAATACTAACCGGCGTTGCCACTGATACCTCTGAAGCAAAGATCACGCTTCTAGGTATTCCAGATGTTCCGGGTGAAGCCGCCAAAGCATTCCGCGCTCTGGCTGACGCAGAAATCAACATTGATACCGTGCTTCAGAACATCTCCTCCCTTAACGACAACACCACCGACATCACCTTTACCTGTCCTCGCGCCGAGGGGCC
Organism: Actinomycetes bacterium; assembly: GCA_023432405.1. Classification (GTDB taxonomy): domain Bacteria; phylum Actinomycetota; class Actinomycetes; order Mycobacteriales; family Mycobacteriaceae; genus Corynebacterium. The sequence continues at coordinate 193,800 of JAEYUQ010000003.1, forward strand.
ACGCACAATGGAGTTGATGAAGAAACTTCAGGAAGAGGGCAACTGGAAGAATGTCCTTTACGACGACCAGGTGGGCAAGGTTTCCCTGGTGGGTGCAGGTATGAAATCCCACCCCGGTGTCACCGCTGAGTTCACTGAGGCTTTGAGGGATGCCGGTATCAACATTGAGATGATTACCACCTCGGAAATCCGAATCTCTGTGTTGATCCGCGAGTCCGAGGTTCAAGATGCCGCCCGTGCAATCCACGAAAAGTTTGCGTTGGGCGGGGATCACGATGCGGTTGTTTACGCTGGTACAGGACGCTAATTCAGATACGTACTCGGAAGAAGGCAGTAAATTATGACAAACGTTGCCGTTGTAGGTGCCACTGGGCAAGTGGGGCGCGTCATGCGCACGCTTCTAGAGGAACGAGACTTCCCTCTGGACGGAATTCGTTTCTTCGCCTCTTCTCGCTCTGCTGGCAAAAAGCTAGACTTTGCAGGCCGAGAGGTTGAGGTAGAAGACCTTGCTCTGGTTACCGAGGAATCTCTTGCAGATGTGGACATTGCCCTGTTTTCTGCTGGTGGTTCAACGTCTAAGAAGTACGCTCCTATTTTTGCCGCCGCTGGAGCCACTGTGGTGGACAACTCCTCTGGCTGGCGCAAAGATCCTGAGGTGCCCCTTATCGTTTCTGAGGTGAACCCCGAGGACAAGAACAACACCGTGAAGGGGATTATCGCCAACCCTAACTGCACCACTATGGCTGCCATGCCGGTGATTAAGCCTCTGCATGATGAGGCAGGTTTGGTGAAGCTGCACGTGTCCTCTTATCAGGCTGTCTCCGGCTCCGGCTTAGCTGGTGTGGAGACCTTGGCCAAGCAGGTCCTCGAGGTAGGGGATCGCAATGTAGAGCTCACTCACGATGGCAGTATCGAGGATCCCGCAGACCTCGGCCCCTATGTCAAGCCTATTGCGTACAATGCGGTGCCCTTCGCTGGAAATCTTGTGGATGATGGCTCTCTAGAGACAGATGAAGAACAGAAGCTGCGCAATGAGTCCCGCAAGATTCTTCACATTCCGGATCTGTTGGTGTCTGGCACCTGCGTGCGCATTCCTGTGTTCACCGGGCACCTGCTCACCGTTCATGCAGAGTTTGAGAAGCCCATTACTGTGGAGCGCGCTGAAGAACTCCTTAGCGACGCCCCTGGTGTGCAGCTTCGGGACTATCCGACACCCTTGGATGCCGCTGGAATTGACGATTCCTTGGTAGGGCGTATCCGTCAGGATCAGACCGTCCCGGACAACAAGGGGCTGGTATTTGTGGTCACGGCAGATAACCTGCGCAAGGGTGCTGCCTTGAACGCCATTCAGATAGCTGAGCTTTTAGTGCAGAAAGCTTAAGCCCGAGGGGATAGCTCTAGACTTCCGCACCTGCGTGAGTCTAGCGCCCTTTGATTTCTGAGGGATGGCTCAACTGTGTTCAGACCAAGGGAAAACCTTAAGTAAAACTTGAAGAACCCGTAAAGTATGCTGTGAATTACGGAACAAAAGGCGTGTTATGCACCATCTGGCACACAGATGTGATCTCTGCCATAGGATAACCTTAAAATATTCTGATACTATGCAGATGAATAATTTGGTCGAGTGATCTGTTTTTTGGGTCAGAATGACATCTTCATTCCCCTAGACAGGCAGTTTTCTTGATCTGCGTTAGTTTCCGTGCATAAGGAAGTGGTGGCAGTGGGCTCTTGGAAATCAATGCTGGTGATGTTGGCCTCTGTGAGTGTGGCTTTAGGTAGTGTGCCCGCCGCGAATGCTGATCAGTGGACCAAGATTAATCAGAAGCAGTGCGATGAAGCTCATGCTGCTATTGAGGCAGGACAGCCGCTTCCTGATCCTTCCTTGTTTGTGATGGATCATAATTCCATGGACGGCAATGTGCTGGAGCTTTACATCACAACAAAGCTGAAAGATGACGTTCTTGCTGCCGTAGAGATGTGGAAGGCCGTCACGGATGGGAAGGTGGAGTTTCGCATCGTAGACGAGCCGACCGAGCGATCTGTGACGGTGAAGGAAGCGGATTATGACTTCGGAGGTGCTGGACTTAACGTTTGGCAGCCTAAACGCGAGATTCTGCTTCACCCCCAGTTGGAGTCTACGCCTAGTACCAACAGGCAATATATCATTGCTCACGAGATAGGTCATGCGATGGGGATTGGTCATACGTGTGCCGGGGATATCATGTTGGCTGGTGGTACCGGGAAGAACCCGTCTTTGGTTCCCACGAAAACAGATGGTGCAGCTGTTGTAGCTTCTCTTGCATTGCGGGGAGTTACAGTGACGCCTACCCCCACGGAGACAACGCCTACTGAATCCACTGAAGCTGAGGAATCTGAGCCTGCTGCTCCTGAGACGACGACATCGGAAGCAACGTCTTCGGAATCGACGACCGCTGAAACTGCGGAGCCGGAATCGACGACGTCGGAGAGTTCTGCGTCAGTGTCTTCGGAGCCTGTTGTGTCTGAGCCGGAGGTAAGTGAGTCTGAGGTTGTGTTGCCTGAGAAGACTGATTCTGAGGTTACGACATCTGAGACTGCTACT
>JAEYUQ010000004.1 GCA_023432405.1 Actinomycetes bacterium
TTGCGTTCAGGCGGTTTGGCCATCTGCAACTCCTTTCATCGTTAGTTCCCTCTCGCCAGATGCTGGCGCGAGGATCCCACGTTGGCGCGCGGGTACCCCGCGCAGCGACGAAAGAAGCCATCTCGTACAAGATGGAACCGAGGGTGATTCTACAGAGAAACTACAGTCCTATGCCTGCGCCCGGCCTGGCAGCCGGTGGCCCTGGTGGTGTTTGTGAAGATGCTGGGTTTGGTGTGGTTGTGGGTGTGGTTTTAGTGTTCGGGGCTGGGGTGATGGGATCGAGTAAGGCCCTGGCAGCTTGGTACTGGCTGGTGGGTTGCTGTGGTTGAACGAGCCCGAGTTCGCTGGCAGTAGTGTTAATTCGCCGGATTAACGGTGTGAGGGTTGCCTGCCGAATAGAGTTCTTCTTCTCATTTGACCCACGCCAGAATCTCCTTCGGCGTGGCTCGGTATCCGAACTCCTCCTCGTGTGTAGGACGGGCGATACGCAGCGCTATGGTGTTTCGTTCTTCCTTGGTTGGTCGGTACTCATTGGTGTATCGAAAGCCCTTTGCCGTCCCATCCGCTCAGGGGTGTGCCGGTGGCGGTGTAGTAGTCACTGAGTTTGGTTTTAGCCCCGGTGTTTTGGTCGGCGGTGGTCACGGTGCGCAGGAGATAGGCGTACCTATCTCCTGTGTTGACTACTCGTGTCGATATCACGTGCGCACCGTAAGCAGGAGGGCGGCGAGCTTTTAAGGTGAGTGAATGTGGCTGTTTTCAGCAGCGGGAATCGATCTCTTTTGGCTGAAGCGCGCCCGCGCAGGTCAGCCCACAGAAGTCGCAGATGCAGATCTGCCAGACGTGTGTCGACCTTTAGGAGCAATGTGAAAAACACCACAAAGACGGTAAGGCATGTACTGATAGTGACTTGGAGGATATGCTTAAGCCCAGGTCTTTGGAATTAGTGCACGAGAGAAAGTCCTCAAATGAGGAAAAAACTAGGAATCATTGCTTTGGCTGCATTCGGCGCAATGATGGTTCATGCTCCGATCGCTGAGGCATCTTCGGAGGTAACGGATTTTTGGAAGCATTGAAGGACTGCCGGTCTCAGAAGATTCGTTAAGTTCGGAATTACTTCTACGTGGTACTAGAACAGCCTTTATGTCAGGCGGGGGAGACGGCTATCGGATTGTCGGAGAGTGGGACGACAAGAATGACCGACGAGTAGTGATGCGTGAGCGTGCTCAATCAAAGATTCAGTCAAAACACGGGCTTAGTGCTAATGCACCGCGAGTAGTTACCCAGTATGCTCCCAAGATTGAAACCTTTAACGGCGGAGATAGAGTCGAATACCGATTGCCGATGGATCATATTCGATGTGAGGGATGGGGGCCGGCCAGGAAATGCCGGAAACTGGAGACTCGGGATGTCCTGGCAGTAGTCGGATTCAACAAGGTCACCGATGGGCGACCATATGGTGTTGTAACAACATACTGCCCATGGGTACAGGGACGCTGTCCTGACTGGGTAGTCAATTCTTCTCAGCTGAAGTAGGTGCTCGATGTATAGAGAAATGACTGAATCTTCTCGTCGAGAATTACGAGGAAAAGACCTGAGGGGTAAAGATTTCTCAAACTATGATTTATCCGGCGCTGATTTTGAAGGCTCCCAGTGCCATGGATGCTCATTTCGAGGAGCAATGCTGGCATGGTCTAACATGAGAAACGCTGACCTAACTGATGCAGACTTTGAAGGTGCATTCCTTAACGAGGTTGATTTTCGGGGTGCGGTACTTGATGGAGCGAAGTTTTTCGACGCTTGTCTTCTACCGGTTTATGCTGAACCTGAGCAGTTCAGAAACAGCATAGGACTGACCACAGCCTCCGTTGATATACACAGTCCAGATGAAAATTAGCGACTGTTAGTGCCTTGGGAGGTAGGTGTTAACTTTTTTGATTGCGCCTGGTTTCCTGCGATGCATGGTTGCAAAAGACGGGAAGGTTGAAGCTCGTTGGCGTGCGTGTGAACTGTGGAAGGAAGAAGCTGGCAACAGATTTTTCTATTTTGACGTGGCAGATTGATGAGGTGTTGGATCTTGTTGGCTTCGCATATGCTCGAAGGACTGGTTCGGGCAAAGAGTCTGAAAATGGTGGGGCAGACGTAGCAGTGGGAAAGACAGGGGACGGGCAACAATGAGTCTTTTGTAGGCAAGTAGGATGAGGTCGATGGCGACTTTGCCGCCGACGATTCCTGATTGCGTCGTTGAAGCGTTCTGGGTAAAAGTTGTAAAAGATTCATCACCGGAGGGGTGCTGGGTTTTCCTAGTCGTTCTTCTGTGTCACGGGCGTATGTCCTCCCGGGGAATTAGGCGCATACGCTTTATGTGATCGGCAACGTTGAATTTTCCCCCGGGCGATCTTGTGCATTGTTTGGATATGTTCGTCCGAGAACGTAACCTTTTCTGCTTCCGTTGACGCGATTGCTTTGCGTACTTTGCGCTCGATGCTGTCCACGGTGCGTCTTCCCGTTTCGATGATTCTGTAATGCGGCCAAGCAGGCAAGGGTGGGTATTGGAAAAACTCCCATCGATTTTTTGCGGTGAAGGTCGCGCGCATTTACTGGGCAATGGTGCCCAGTGGCAGCGAATACAGCCTTCGCCAGAGAACCAGCCCGATAGGACTACACTCTACGTTTCGCGTGTCATTGATGGATTCTTTTAATCGGTTCGTCATCTTTATAGGAACATCCCAATTGAGGGTGTCGGTAGCGGTAGCCACGCCTACTGTTACCAGCATTCTCGTTTTGGAAAAGCCGTCTAATCGAGTAGAGGCAGCCACCTGTTTGCCAGTACTTTCTTGGAACAACATGGTTATATGAATGTCCGCTCCAGTGACAGTACGAGCGGGTCTTTTGCCAATCCGGTACCGAGTGCGCGTCGCGTCCGACGATCCACCCGTTTGATAATTCCTCCATATTCTTGGTCTGTCATGGGAGGATGCTGCTTCAGTTTTCTAGCCATGACCTTGTGCATCTCCCTATCTACTATGCGTGTGGGGTTTTGATGCGCGAGTTAGGCGGTTTCCACCAAATGCCAAAACCCGGTTTCATCACTAAGATGCAGCTCCGGTTGTATCCATTCCCTTTCATCGAGTTTGTACAGTTCCTCGTCCAGGAAAAGGCTGAAATACACGCCCTCGGGGTTGCTGGTGATATATTCCATCCGCTTCCAGCCAAGCTCCTTGATGCGTACAGGAATCTGCCACGGTAGGTCTTTTCCTTGGTATCGCACCAGACGAGCATCACCGTCAGCCCCGATAAAAGCAGCATGGTCGGCATCCACTGAGTCGTCTGCATTTAGAGCGTCAATAAACTTTTGCGCGAAACTCATGCTATTTACACTTCGACGTATTAGTAGGGTAAGCAGTAATGACATGATGCCCGTGTTCAGCCACAAATATTGAAGGTTCAAGTGTCTGAACAATTATCCCGCGGACTCTATCGACCAAGTAGATTTGTGCCGAGGCGCAGAAGCTTCCGTCACGACCTGGCGAGGACGGCTGATCCCTTTTGGACCACGTTGTGTTCTCCAGGGCGGCATCAATTGCGGTGCGGATTAGAGCATCGCCATCCTTCCCTTCGATGGCTGCAAGCGTCGACCATTCGGGGTGGTTCTGACGGATATGTTTTAACCCATGTGAACTGTCCCCACAGCGCAACGTCACCTCGTTCGCATGCATAAAATCCTGAGGTGTTCCCAGGTCAACGTGCTGCCAGCTTGCTGCAGTCTTAAATTTATCTGTTGCAGGGGCACACGCTGCAAAAGGCGGTATCCCCGAATCCGGATTCCACGACAAGAACTTAGCACCTAACGGTGACTCATTGGGTATATCGGGATTGACTCGCCACTCTAGAAGCCTAAGCCTCGTTAGCTCTTCGATATTTCCTGTAGCGTGCGCTGGTGTGGCTAGTTGAACGAACGAAAGAAACGCTATTCCAATCCCGGCCACTAAGCTAACGGCTTGCCCTCGCACCTTTCGCATAAATTACCCCTCCAAGGCTTACCAAGGATTTATAGATAAAAAATTAACATATATTAGATAGGCTCATCCCAAACGAACGTGAAGTTGATGTCCCGGGGTAAGTCAACGCGTCCCATCGGTCACGCTCACTCATTGCGTCACCGCTCATTGGTCAGTACAGCAGAGCAGATACGGTAGATGCAGTCATCTACGTCGAGTTTTCCTTGCACAATTCGATACCTGTACTCAACGCCGTCATTGAGAACAAATCCCCCGGCGGCTGCCGACGCAACAGCATTCCTTACTGGTGGTCTGGATGCTGCTGTGTCCGAGGGGCTTGCGGGTGGCGAGAATGTCTTTGCAGGTTGAGTAGGCAGTGGAGGCAAAGCGGTGGCGTAGCGTGTGTAGTGTCCACTTGGCCGGCAAAGCGTGGGAGGCAATGTTGCTGACGTACCGGGCTGATAAATGACCGTAGATTCTGCCTGGTAGAAGCCATGATGACTCGGGGTCGTGGGACTTGATGAGTCGATGCATGGCGGCGGAAAGATAGGCTGGCAACAGCAGTAATCTCTTTCTCGCTTTTACCGTGGACGCGCAGTATCCATCCATCGTCGGTGTATGTGACGTCCGATTGCGATCTCGGTTGCGCGTAATCCTGTTTCTGTGGCCAGCAAGAGGATGATGCGGGTACACAGCGGCTTTCCGTGTAACCCTCTCAATGAGAAGGTTGTCGGGAATAGGCTGGGGCGGTGGAACGGTACGTCGAACGCTCGGCAAGCTGGGCTTAGCGTCACAGTCTGTGTACGTCGACTACCACTGCAGGAAAAGGCGCACGTTTGCGTGATACGAATGTCGAGTTTGTGGACTCCAACTTTGGCTCCTGCTGCACGCGGCCAGGCCACGGTCAGTAATAGTGCTCGGTGTGGGAGCTTTAATTGCCTTGGCGAGTGTTCGAAGATGACGCACGCGAGTGTCGATAGTGGGCTCGCGTTTTCCTTGGGCGCGTAAGTGGACTTCCCAATCCCGCAGTGGTGAATCTCATCCAGTGGGCATTGGGTGTAGTGCTGGTCGGTTTGAAATAAGCATGAACCAGTTGTATTAGCGCTAGTTTGCTGTTTGATACGCGGATATGGCCGCCTGCGGGTATGACCGTGTGCGTTCATGCGGGATGGTCTCATGCGGGCGCTCGGTAGTGCGGTCAGTGGGGGTAAAAGGATATGGCGATGCTGCCATCGTCTGTTAATGAAGCGTCAGAGTGATTCTTGGGAGTCGTTGATTCCGGCTACAGGCTCAGAGGTTGTTGGTTCGAATCCAACAGAGAGTGGATTGAACCGGAACTGCACCTTAGTGATGGCACCGAAGTGTGGCATATGGTGGAGGCCACCTGGAACTGACATAGTTTCACTCGTCTTCACACCTCAGGTGGAAAGCCTGGCGGTAACAGAAAACCGTGAGCATCCACGTTCCTCTTCAGTACTCTGGAACCTATGAAACTAACAATTATTGGTGGTTCTCACGGTACAGGTGCTCTTCTTGCGCAATCTGCTCTTGCTAAAGGGCACACGGTGACGGTGGTGTCCCGCAGTGGGTCTGCACCTGAATCAGCCCAGGTAGTGAAGGGGAGCGCAACGGACCTTGATGTTGTCTCTCAGGCAGTTCAGGGCGCAGATGCCGTTGCCATAACGGTCGGTGGAGCTAAAGGTGTGAAGCACCAACGCGCTGAGGTGACCAAAACTGTGGTTGAAGCTATGCAGAGCGCCGGGGTGCGTCGTCTTGTGGTTCAGTCCTCCTTGGGTGCTGGAGATTCTGCTCAGCTGCTTCCGCCGCTCCTCAGACTTATTACTCCTTTGATACTGGCTAAGCCCCTTGAGGATCACAATGCTCAGGAGGAGATCGTCCACAACTCCGGCTTGGATTGGACTGTGGTGAGGCCTGCAGGTCTGAAAGACAATGAGCCTCAGGGAACGTGGAAGACCCTGGAGGTAGGGGAGGGCGATACCCTCAAAGGCTCTATTTCTCGTGGGGATCTCGCAGCCTATATGGTGAGCATTCTTGAATCTGCTGAGACCTTTAGAAAGAATATTGGCATTAGCAGTTCCTAGGATTTGGGCAGAGGGTGGGGTTTCAGCCGTGACCGTGATGCTGACTTTGATTGGTCTCATCATCTTTACCGTTGCGATGGTGGTGTTAGGAGAAAAGACTGGTCTTCCGTGGCCTGCGCTGCTCACCGTTCTCACTATGGTGATCACCTTTTTCCCCACGGAATTTTCGCTGGAAATCCCCTCGGAGTTTATTCTCCCCATCTTCTTGCCTCCTCTTCTCTGGGCTCTAGCTCGAAAGACCTCCTGGGGTGTCATTCGCGCCCAGTGGGTTGTTGTTCTCAGCCTTTCTGTGTTGCTCGTGGTCGTGACCATTGCCACAGTGGGAATGACAGCCGCCTTCATGATGTCTGGAATTGGTTTCTTTGGTGCCATGCTCATCGGTGCAGCAGTAGCCCCGCCAGATCCGGTTGCGGTGGAAGCTGTGGCTGAGCCTGCCGGAATTCCCCCTCGCATTCTCTCGGCACTTCAAACGGAGGGTCTCTTTAACGACGCCGCGTCCATCGTTGCTTTCCACTTAGCTCTCGCGGGTCTGGTTCAGGGTCAAGGATTCACCACAAGCGACGCTATCAGTGGTTTTCTCTATTCAGCAGTGGTCGCCGGTGTCATTGGTTTTGTCATTGCCGTGGCGACGTCCTTTTCTGTTGATCGCATCAGTGATCTTACGGCTCGCAATGTGTTGCTCTGGGTTGTTCCTTTCGCCACTTATCTCGTTGCAGAGGAAGTGGGGGCGTCGGGAGTGATTGCTGTGGTGGTTGCAGCTATAGAACTCAATTCTCGGCAAACTATTGAGGCAGAGACCAGGCTTTCTGGTCAGGCTTTCTGGTCTACCATCGATATGCTCTTCACCGGCATTGCCTTTGGTCTTATTGGCCTTTCCGCAAACCAAGCGGTAAGAGAAGTGGGTGCTGAGCTGTGGCATTCGGTGTTGGTGGGTGTGGTTCTGAGCATCGTGGCCATTGTGGTGCGCCTGGTCTGGATGTACTGCTTCTACCTCCTTAACCGCAGAAGCGGGCAGCAGTCGCGCGCCCCTATGTCCAGGAAAGAAGTGCTCGTTATGTCCTGGTCAGGAATGCGTGGTCTTGTGACCTTGGCGTTGGTGCTTTCTGTTCCTTGGTCATTTCCTTATAAAAGCGAGCTTACGGCTATCGCCCTGACTGTTCTGATCTGCACGATGGTTATACCTGGTCTTCTGCTTCCGGCACTCATTCGGTGGCTTGGGCTTCGCACAAGTGCAATGGCGTATTCCGATGAAATGCGTAAAGAGGTTTCTCGTGTTGCACTAGACGCTGCCTTGGGAGTGGTGAAGAACCATGTAGAAGAACTCGATGCTGAGACTGAGCATGGACTTCGTCGATGGATTACCTCACGGCTGGATCCTGTAGGAATGACGGATCCTGAGGTGGTCAAGAAAACTCGAGCTCGTCTAGCAGAAGGCCGCAAAGAGATTTACCAGGTGCGTGCGGAGGCGGTTGCCGCAGCCCAGGAGGCTCTTTTGAAGGTCAGGGAAGCGCCGGATATGAATCCTGGGGTTGTCGATGAGGTTCTCAGGGAAGTAGACCACTTTGCTCTCATCGCAAGCAAGGGCGTCAAAGACTAGCTAGGGATCTCTTCTTAAAGCACCTGGTCTTAGGGCAGGACTCAACCCCTAGGGGCAGAGCAGGTCCCAGCTCAAAGCTCTAACCCTGGGGTCTGGACCAGGCGCCGCACCACCTCAGCTGTGCAGCTCCTGGGCTTTCTAGAGGTTTCAATTCTCAGCCGATTTTCCCGAGAATAAGCGAGTGCCCCAGCGTGGGAGCTTCAGGCGAGATTTCAATTCCCGCCGTCACCGATTCCAGGGCACGCTCGAACCTATCAGGGGTTTCGGTGTGCAGGGTCAGTAGCTTTTGCCCCTTGACCACTTTGTCTCCTGGCTTGGCAAAAATCTCAATACCGGCTGTGGCCTGCACTGGATCTTCTTTCCTGGTGCGTCCGGCACCCAAGCGCCAGGAGCCTACGCCCAGAGCCAGAGCGTCGAGTTTGCTCAGGTAGCCGTCGGCCTCGGCGAGAACGTCTTGGGTGTGCGGTGCCACAGGCAGTTGTGCATCAGGGTCTCCGCCTTGTGCGCGAATCATCTTCTTCCAAGAGTCCATCGCGCGACCGTCCTTGAGCGCCTCTTCAACATCGGCGTCGTGAATGCCAGCCAGTTCCAGCATGGTGCGCGCAAGTTCACAGGTGAGTTCCACAACGTCCTCAGGTCCTCCGCCAGCTAGAACCTCCACGGATTCGCGAACTTCCAAAGCGTTACCAATCGTCAGCCCCAGTGGGGTGGACATATCGGTCAGGACAGCACGAGTATTCACCCCGGCGTCGCTGCCTAATTCCACCATTGTTTGGGCGAGCTCCTGTGCCTTCTCCAGATCCTTCATAAAAGCACCGCTTCCCACTTTGACATCGAGAACCAGGTTCGCCGTGCCTTCAGCAATTTTCTTGGACATGATTGAGGAGGCAATGAGTGGTATGCAGTCCACTGTGGAAGTGATATCTCGCAGCGCGTAGAGCTTCTTGTCTGCTGGTGCTAAACCAGACCCAGCCGCTGCCACCACCGCTCCTGAGTCCTCCAAGATCTCCATCATGCGTTCGTTGGACATCGAGGGGTTCCAGCCGGGTATGGATTCCAGCTTGTCCAGGGTGCCGCCGGTGTGTCCGAGTCCTCGTCCCGAGAGCTGGGGAACTGCCACACCGTAGGAAGAGACGAGAGGCCCCAAGGGTAGGGTGATTTTGTCGCCGACACCGCCGGTGGAGTGTTTATCAACAGTGGCTTTACTGAGGGACGCAAAGCTCATGCGTTCCCCTGAGTTGATCATGGCATTAGTCCACTCCACTATCTCGCGCCTATTCATACCACGAATGAAGATCGCCATGCTCAGTGCTGCCATCTGTTCTTCACCAACAACGCCGCGCGTGTAGGCGTCTATTACCCATCCAATAGCTGCGGAATCAAGTTCACCGCCATCGCGTTTGGTGCGAATAATGTCTACAACATCAAACTTTTTCAGCCATTTTGACTCCTGCCCTTCATTACACTGGTGTTACGAAAATGCACCAGCTAACTCTTCCCTTCAGTCTTACACATAGCTGGTGCTTGCGGGAGTAGGAAAACATTGAGCACAACGCTGAGGTACAAGGAGAAACCATGATTCCTGGTCGCGCCGAGGTAACTGATGAGGAATTGCTCAGAGCTGCTTATGAGGCAACGCAGAATTCCTATGCCCCGTACTCACACTTTCCAGTGGGAGCTGCTCTTTTACTTGACGACGCCTCTGTTGTCACCGGCTGTAACGTAGAAAACGCTTCCTATGGGCTGACCATCTGCGCCGAACGCAGCGCAATATGCCGCATGGTTGCAGAACATGGTCCTAATCACCGCATTCGCGCCATTGCCATCGTGGGCAGAGAAGCCGCGCCTTGTTATCCCTGCGGTTCCTGTCGTCAGGTGCTCCACGAGTTTGGGTGTCAGCGTGTCATTGTGGAAGGGGAACGAGGCAAAGACAGTGCTCTGGGGGCTCCAGAGACCATAGACTTCTCCCAGATTCTGCCTTATGCCTTCGGATTGTGAGGGATGCTTTTGAGGATGGTGATACTCGCAGTCGCTTTGGCATATCGTTCCCATTCCAGGGTTCCCGCGAGCATTCTTATTCTCTGGGGTCAAGTAATAGGTTACGGTCCGGGTTGGAGCCTCATCTCTGGTCCCAGAGATTCTACTGGACTGTGGGGAGCGGGACTTCTTTTCCTCACGATGAGGCTAACTGCTGGCCTGGGAACGGTGATTGTACTCACGCAACTCGCACGCCGCTTCGACTACCAGTGCCGCTTCGGCTACCAGCGCCGCGTGACCCACTAGCTTCTTGGGCTCACTGACTTCACCACGAAATCCTTTCAGGTATTTCCCAGCTAAGGTTCGGTTCCTCTCCAGGGCTGAGTTTGAAGATACACAGCATGAGAACAACGTATCCTTCGGTGAGTAGTCCTGCGCTCTGTGTAGAGATCGACTCAAACCCTTTGGCTAACAGGGGCGTCGGCAATGGTAGTTCGCAGTTTTTTGAGGTCGGCCAGGACGCTGACTCCGTGCCCTTCAATGATGGGTTCAGCTCAGACGCTGCAGCTACTGGAGCTCATCTTCCGAGAGTCGCGTCAGTAGACATTGTGATTCCAGTCTTCAATGAAGAAGCAGATCTGGAAGCCAGTGTTCGCTCCTTGGCTAAGTACCTTGAGGAGGCTGTTCCCTGGACGTGTTCGATCATTATCGCAGATAACGCAAGTACAGATTCCACGCCGCTCATCGGCGCAGCTTTGGCTGACCAACAGGAGAACGTGTCCTATGTGCGGCTAGAAGAGAAGGGGCGTGGGCGTGCTCTGAAACAGTGCTGGATGGGTTCTCAGGCCGATGTTGTGGCGTATATGGACGTTGATTTATCAACGGATCTTCGTGCTCTGCTGCCCCTGATGTCACCTCTCATCAGCGGGCATTCTGATATTGCAATTGGCACGCGGCTCAGCAGATCCTCACGGGTCATTCGAGGACCTCGCCGAGAGTTTATTTCTCGCTGTTATAACTTCCTCATTCGGAGTCTCATGGGGGCACATTTCAGTGACGCCCAATGCGGATTTAAAGCTATGCGCACTGAGGTTGCTGTCAAGCTCCTTCCACTTGTGGAGGACAATGCGTGGTTCTTTGACACAGAGACGCTGCTTCTTGCGGAAAAAGCTGGTCTTCGGATTCATGAGGTACCTGTGGATTGGACTGATGATCCTGGTACCACCGTTGATATTGTGCCGACGGCGCTTGAGGATCTTCGTGGTCTGTGGAGAGTGGGAACGGGATTGGTAAGCGGAAGAATTGCTCTGGACTCACTAGGGATTCAGTCTTCAGATTCAGGTTCCACTTCCTCCCAAAGCGCCACTCAGTCGGGAGGTGGGATGCCAGCAACTATGGCGCTCGAGCGAATCAAGAGCGAAGCCCAGCGAATGTCCAACCTGGTAGAAGATCTCCTGACACTCGCCAAGCTTGACGCGGAGAGGCCTCTGGAGAAAAAACCTGTGGATCTTGCAACGGTGGCGCTTGAATGCGTCCAGGCTGTGTCGCTTCAAGCTTCCGGGCACACGATTGCCCTTGACGTTAAAGATCCGGTGCTTGTTCTTGGAGATGCTGATCGTCTCAAGCAGGTTGCCACCAATCTTCTGACCAACGCCGTTAAACACACTCCGCAGGGAACCCATGTCACTGTGATTGTGGATTCAGATAATTCTGGGTCCTGGGGTGTGCTCATAGTTCAGGATGATGGTACAGGAATGACACGCTCAGACGCGGAGAAAGCCTTTGAACGATTCACTCGTCTTGATTCTTCGCGGTCACGGAAGTCCGGGGGAGGTGCCGGTCTTGGTTTAAGCATTGTGAACGGAATTGTTCATGCTCACGGTGGGCGAATAGAAGTTGATACCGCTCCGGGGAAAGGTGCAGCTTTTAAGGTGTTTCTTCCGCTTCCTGAAGCCAGCTAGTGTATGAACAGCAGTCCCCAGTTGCAACAGCGTCTCGTGGCAGCAGCGCCCAGTTGGACACGGAGACACCTGTAAACCGGCTAGCGCTTGGGAAACAGAACCACGTGGGAATGCTTTAAGGGGCGGTTGCTCGATCAATCAGGGGGAGGACTGTGCCAAGGACCTCATCGGATACTTCGCCAAAACCAAACACTATTCCTCGTGCAGTTCCCGCCCCTCCCCAGTACTTGCTCAGTCTGCTCACCCCAATTCCTGCACGCTCTAAATCTGCAATTACTGCGTCTTCATCTCTCTCAGTTTCTATGACTGCATGAAGACCTCCTGTAATGGGGTGTAGACGCGCATTTGTGAGCGTTCCCAGGTGTGCTGTGACCATTTCTTGACGACGCCGATACACTCGTCGAAGCCTTTGAGTGCGGCGTCGTAAAGCTCCAGAAGCCATGAAAGACGCCAGGGCTCCTTGAGTAATAGCAGCAACCGGAAAACCCAGTTCGGACCGAATAGTACGCACGGTTTCGGTGAGGTGAGCAGGTAAAACAGCGTATCCGCAGGAGAGATCGGGGCTGATGACGGTGGAAAATGTGCCGAGAAGAACACCGTCAATACTTGTATCGGCGGTCACTGGGGGAGAGGGCATTCCTACGTATCTCAGCTCGGAATCAAAATCATCCTCAATGATGGTTGTGCCAGTATCACGTGCCCATCGTGCAAGTTGGGCTCTGCGGGGAGCGGGGAGCACCGTCCCAAAGGGGTACTGGTGATTAGGGGTGATGAGGACAGCGTCTACGCCTTCGGTAGGGAAGCGGGAAGGGTCTACACCCTGACGATCCGTGGGCAGGTCCACGGTTCGGTGCCCGAGATAGCCGGGAACTCGACGAAGACTGGGATAGCCAGGGGATTCAACCCCAAGAGTTAGGGCTGAATGAGTCGGATTATTTGAGAGGTCAGAAAAGATAGGTGAGCTGGGGAGATCTTGCTCGGCAGATGGTTCAGTGCGGTTCTGTGCCAGAGCAAGAAGCACCAAGGAAAGCCCCTCACGAGCTCCTGCTGTGATAGCGATTCTCTCAGGTTCCACAGACATAGATCGCATTCTCCGAATGTGCTCAGCAACCTGAACACGTAAAGACCACAACCCCAGGGGGTCGTGGTCCCCCGAGAGGTGCTTAGTACATGAGGTTCTCCACGCAGAACGCCACGGAGCATCCGCAAGATCAGCGGTATAGGGGCGTCCAGGCCGCAGAGAAATCGAATGGTGGCGTGGAGTTGGCGCTGCAGGGGAGCGACGTCGTAAAGGGGAATTGTGGATCAGTTGAGGATTCACTACAGTGCCGGAGCCCCGGAGAGTGACCACGTATCCCTCCGCGATGAGCTGTTCGTATGCCGCGACTACTGTGCCACGAGAAACAGAGAGACGCTGAGCCAAGGAGCGCGTGGAGGGGAGATGGTCCCCAGGGGAAAGGGCACCTGACATGGTCATGTTCCGGATGGACTCGGAGATCTGGGTGGGAAGCGAAGTCTCAGATGAGGGATCAACGGTGATGGGAAGAGGAACTACGAATTCACGGCGCACAGGAATTGAAGCTAGCACCTTAAGCCCCAAGTGGTCTAGTAAAAATAGTTGAAAGTGGCTCTTGTGATGAACCACTCTCGGGGGTGAAATATCTCCCATGAGTTACACAAGTACTTCAGAAGAAAGCCACGCAGCTCCTCGAGTGAAGCGGGGCCTGGCAGAACAGTTCCTGGGCGGGGTCATCATGGACGTTGTCACTCCGGAACAAGCCCGCATTGCCGAGGACGCAGGGGCAAGCGCCGTCATGGCGTTGGAACGTGTTCCTGCAGACATTCGCGCCGAGGGTGGAGTGGCTCGGATGTCTGATCCGGGAATGATTAAGGGAATCATCGAAGCCGTGGATATTCCTGTGATGGCAAAAGCTCGGATTGGGCATTTTGCTGAAGCACAAATCCTGGAAGCTGTGGGCGTGGACTTCATTGATGAGTCTGAGGTGCTCACACCGGCTGACTACAACAATCACATCAACAAGTGGGACTTCACTGTTCCCTTTGTGTGCGGAGCAACCAACTTGGGAGAGGCTCTCAGGCGCATTGCTGAGGGGGCCGCAATGATTCGCTCCAAGGGTGAGGCAGGCACGGGTGATGTCTCTGAGGCAGTGCGTCACCTGCGCGCAATAAACACGGAGATCGGTCAGCTCAAGGCTTTGACTCCAGATGAGCTTTTCAGCGCAGCAAAGAAACTGGAGGCTCCCTATGATCTTGTAGCCGAGGTAGCGTCCACCGGGAAACTCCCGGTGCCAATGCTCGTGGCCGGCGGCGTCTCCACCCCGGCCGATGCCGCACTGCTTAGGCAGATGGGCGCAGAAGGAGTTTTTGTGGGATCGGCTATTTTCAAGTCAGAGAATCCTGAAAAGCGTGCGAAGGCCATTGTGAAGGCAACTGAACTGTACGACGACCCGGAGGAATTGGCGGAGCTTTCCCGTGATCTGGGGGAGGCTATGGTGGGGATTACTATTTCTGATCTCTCCTCAGCTCAGCGCCTAGCGGAACGCGGGTGGTAGATAGGCGGCCGGGCACTCATCGCGCAGGCCGCGTAGGCGAAGTCACGAATTCTGCTCTATCTTGCCGGTAGTGCATATTTTTTCAGTCACAGTATTCGTGCTGAATCGCCGCGAAGCCTAGGTTCCGGCCTCCTCCTTTTTGTTACCCTCAAACCATGAGATTCTTTCTGAGTGGTGTCGGGGTTGACGAAGTCCTGAGTGTTCTCAGTTTCTTCTTGGTCTTCTTAGCGGTACCGACCGTCATAGCCTGGGTCTGGTGCATTGTGATGTGTCGCCGCAGTTCACAGCCAATTCCGTTCGCTAGGGCCTTCATCGGAGTCATCGCTTCTTTCCTGATCTGTTTCGCCACCTTGTCCTGGTCAACTCAGGGAAGAAACTATTCAGTTCTGCAAGTAGTAATTAGTGGAGCTCTGATGGTGGCTCTCACTGCAGTGCTGGTGTACCGCGGACACCCTCGGAATCCTGTCAGCATCATCGTCTGGTGGGCAGTGGTATTCGGCTACAGCCTGGGCTGGAGTGTAATTTCTGGTCCTTCAGATTCCACGGGATTGTGGGGAGCTGGTCTTCTCTTCCTGTGTCTGGGTTTGGCTTTCGGTTTGGTACTGGTGATTATCATCACGCAGATCATAGCTGTGCATCGGGAGAGCCGTCACAACCCCTAGAGAGGCTTCCAACTTTAGAAACGAAACCAGGAGTGGACCTTAAGTTAGGAGAGAGACGGTGATTTCTCCGTCTCCCGGTAGTGCGTCCTCGAAATCTCCAGGAGAAGAATCCCCTCGGCAGAGGGTAGTTGTGACTGAACCTCAGGCTGAACTACCCCTTGTACAGGTAGAGCACGTGAGCAAAAGCTTTGGCTCAGTGCGTGTGATCGAGGATGTCAGTCTCTCCATTTACCCAGGAAAAGTACAAGCTCTTCTCGGTGAAAACGGAGCAGGCAAATCCACCGTGATCACAATGATCGCTGGCGTGTATTAGTCAGACTCAGGTCGAATCCTCATTGACGGAAAGCCTGTTCAACTGTACTCAGTGAAGGACGCTGAATCCTTTGGCATTGCCACCATTCATCAAGAACTCAATCTAGTTCCCAGTATGTCCGTGGAGGCCCGCGTTCTCATTCTGGACGAGCCTACTGCGGCACTATCCGGCACGGAGGTCTCTCAGCTCTTCAACGTCATGGACCAACTACGTCGCAGGGGCGTGGGCATGATTTTTATCTCTCATCATCTCGACGAGATCGCTCGCATCGCTGATTCCGTGAGTGTTCTTCGGGATGGTCAGTGCGTGGCTGAGCTGCCCCAGCCACCTCCGAGAGTGATTTTTGTCCGTCACATGACAGCTCTCTGCATATTTATGGTGCTGAATAGTATTCGTGAATGATGGGAAGCAAAGATGCTATTTTGCCCCCGTATAAGGGTGTATACGGGGTGACGTATTTAGATAAAACATAAGCCCTCTCCATCTCATACACCATTACTCCTCGACACAAGGAAATGACACCACCGTCTTTCACACTTAACTGCAGCTCAGCGCGCTCCTGAGTAGCATCGAAGCCTGTCAGATTCTTTTTGGCTCGAGCTGCAGGTGTGGAGTCGCGTGCAGCTGAGAACCATATCTGTGAATGGAGATATCGTCATGATCTATCGCATGATTTTTAATCAAACGGGATATTTCGGACGAGGTGCAATTCAGTCCATTCCCGTTGAAGCGGCGTCGCGAGGTTTCAGCAAGGCATTCATAGTCACTGATCCAGTTTTAATCACGGTGGGCGTGGTTCAGCGCATCACGGATATTCTGGAACAGGCCGGAATAGGCTTTTCCGTTTTCGACAATGTCAAGCCCAATCCGCCTGTTGAATGCATCAAGGACGGGGTAGCGAAATTCAAGGAATCTGGTGCAGATTTCCTCATCGGGCTCGGCGGAGGAAGCCCTCAGGATACCTGCAAGGGCATTGGCATCATCATTGCCAACCCCGAGTATTCAGATGTCCTCTCCCTTGAAGGTCAGGTGTCAACCAAGAATCCCTCCGTTCCAATTTTTGGTGTTCCTACTACCGCTGGCACCGCCTCAGAAACAACCATCAACTATGTGGTCACGGATGTGGAACACCAGCGCAAGTTCGTGGCTGTGGATCCTCACGACATCCCTGTGGTGGCATTTGTGGATCCAGATTTGACGGATTCCCAGCCCCGCAGTTTGAAAGTAGCAACGGGTTTGGACGCTCTTACCCATGCCATCGAAAGCTACATCACTCCTGGTGCGTGGGTTTTGTCGGATGCTCTGTCCCTCCAGACTATTCGGATGGTAGCCCAGTATTTGCGTGCCAGTGTGGACGGAGACCCCTTTGCAGGAGAGCAGATGGCTTATGCCTCCTACATCACAGGTATGGCGTATTCCAACGTGGGGTTGGGTCTTGTTCACGGCATGGCCCATCCGCTGGGTGGGCGCTTGGGCGTTCCTCATGGTGTTGCCAACGCTATTTTGCTGGCGCCCGTGATGGAGTACAACAAGGAGTACACCGGTGAGAAGTATCGGGACATTGCCCATGCTTTTGGACTCAAGAATGCGTACAAGGATGATCTTGACTCGGTGCGAGATGCCACCATCGCAGCAGTGCGTCAACTGGCCACAGACCTCGAGAGTCCTTCCACCATCTCGGAGGTAGGTGCCACCGCGGCCGATATTGAGGGACTCACTGCAGACGCCATGGCGGATGTATGCACTCCCGGTAATCCTCGTACGCCTACTGCTGAGGATGTTCGTGCTATCTATGAATCCCTGCTCTAAGGCAACTATGGCTGTGTAGAGTAAGCCCACTACACACGAACCTCCCACCCCTTTGCGACGCCGCTACAAAACGGGCGTTGTCAAAGGAGCGGGAGGTTCGTGATTTCTATGAGCTTTCTATGGGATCAGCACCTTGGCTGCATATCTACTCGGTGGTGCCCTCAATAAAGAGAGCTTGAGCAACACCGCTAAGTACGGCGGCTACTTTCACAGTTTCCCAGACGGCCGCTTCCTTAACCCCTTCTTCACGCACAGTGTGTTCATGGGCGGCGGTGCATTTTCCGCAGCCGTTAATCACGGAGACGGCGATGTTCCACAGCTCAAAGTTCGTCTTATCCACACCAGGGTTGAGCATCTGATTTTGACGCAGTCCCATACGGATCTGAGCGTAATCCTCGCCAAGGAATTCTTTAGCACGGTATGCTACGTTGTTCATTCCCATAATGGATGCTGCCAGCTTAGTGCCACGCAGTTCCTCGTCACTGAGATGATTCTTGGCCTCTTCGAGGACCTCCTGAAGTACAAAAGCATTCTGGGTTGCTGCGGCAGCAGCCACCATAGCCCCCCAAAGCTGAGTCTCTGTGAGCTCCTTGGACCGCGACAGTGATCCAAGATTGAGTTTCAGATCCTTAGCGAAGTCAGGTAGGGCGTTCTTGAGGTTCTCAAGTGACATTTAGTTCAGCTCCTCCGCAAGAACATCCATCTTGTTGATGTTCTTGGTGGGATCATTAGCTTCCCAGTTGCAGGCGCAGACCTCTTCGGACTGAAGGGCGTCAAGAACACGCAGAACCTCATCCACGTTGCGGCCCACGGCATCCGGAGTGGCGGAGACAAACTGAATAACACCATCGGGATCAATGATGAAGGTGGCGCGGTCAGCAACACCATCAGCATTCTCAACACCCAAAGCGCGGATGAGCTCGTGCTTGATGTCGGAAATCATCGGGAAGGGGATGGTCTTGAGGTCTTTATGGGTGGCACGCCAGTTGAAGTGAGCAAACTCATTGTCAATGGAGCCGCCAATAATCTGGGCGTCGCGGTCCTCGAATTCCTCATTGAGCTCACCGAAGGCTGCGATTTCGGTGGGGCAGACGAAAGTGAAGTCCTTGGGGTAGAAGAACAGAACCAGCCACTTTCCAGGGAAAGAGTCATGGGAGATGGTCTCGAAGTAATCTTCTGGCTGGTTCGCGTTGACCTCACGCAGGTCTCCGCCACGCAGAGCGGTAAGGGTGAATTCTGGGAGTTTATCGCCAATAGTTGCAAGAGCCATGTCTTCTCCTTGGATAAGCCATCGATGATGTTTTAAGGCAGCTTCACGGTGATGTAGCCGAGAAGCCCTGGGAACATTGTGGACTAGAAAGTACAGACAAGTCAAACGGAAATCCAATAAGTTTTAGCCTATGTTATAGGTTATATCAATGAGAGCTGGGTTTATCAGATTCTGCGTGCATAAAATGTAACGAAGGGGAAATAATGCAGGCAGCTTATGGTGGCAATCCCAGTCCTCGGCATCCCTGTAACAGCGATGGTTGCAGTGGGTACTAGTGGAATCTAGTTTTATTAACTGTGTGGAGTGAGGTGAAAAACAACCCTAGAACCGTTGCGCTGTTGGGGCCGGCCTTTGTGGCTGCCGTGGCCTATGTGGATCCAGGGAATGTTGCTGCCAATATCACTGCCGGGGCACGCTACGGCTTTACTTTGGTATGGGTTCTGGTTCTGGCTAACGCAATGTCCGTGATTGTCCAGTACCAATCCGCCAAACTGGGTATTGTCACGGGGAAATCTCTGCCGCAGATTCTTCACGATCATCTCAGCCCCAAAGCTCGCATCGCATACTGGTTTCAGGCACAGGTAACGGCTATTGCCACCGATCTTGCTGAGATTATCGGTGGGGCAGTAGCTCTCAATCTTCTCTTCCAGCTTCCTCTCCTTCTTGGGGGAGTAATCGTTGGCGCAGTCTCCATGCTGCTGTTGTCTGTCCAATCCACACGGCATCAACACATTTTTGAAAGAGTTATCCTGGGGCTCCTCCTCATCATTACTTTTGGCTTTATTACAGGCCTCTTTGTTAATCCGCCTTCCCTGAGCGACGTCGCTCAGGGGCTAGTGCCTTCCTTTGACGGACCTGATTCTGTTCTGGTGGCCGCCTCTATGCTGGGTGCCACCGTGATGCCTCACGCCATCTATCTTCACTCCAGCTTGGTAGGGGATCGTTTTGGAAAGACAGAACAGGAGGTGCCCACACTCCTCCAGGTGACAAAGGTGGATGTGGTCAGCTCTCTTATTTTGGCCGGTAGTGTGAACATTGCGTTGCTGTTACTGGCGGCTAATTCTTTACAGGATCCTTCTCTCCCGAATACAGATACTCTGCAAGGCGCTCATGACGCCATCAGTCAGGGGCTTGGACCAGGTGTTGCTGTTATATTTGCGGTTGGTCTTTTAGCCTCCGGTTTGGCCTCCACCTCAGTGGGGTCCTATGCGGGTGCGGAAATTCTTAAAGGGCTCTTTCATGCGAATATTCCCCTGTGGGTAAGCAGGCTAACTACCTTGCTTCCTGCTCTCATTATTCTCTTTTTTACCTGCGAACCCACCTGGGCTTTGGTGCTGTCTCAGGCAGTGTTATCTGTCACTATTCCCTTTGCAATCATTCCACTGCATCGTTTTACAGGTAGTGCAGCATTGATGGGAAAATACAGAGACAACCTCGTCCTGCGGCTCGTGTCCACCGCGATTGCACTGGTTGTGGTTGTGCTAAACGCTGTTCTTATTGTCCTGACTGTTTTCTAAACGGTTTCCTGAGCCGATGTTGGTAAATCCGACTGAGAATGTGCCTCCTTAACCGGCGTTGGTAGATCCAACCGAGGAGGCTGTGGCTCCTAAGTGATCGAGAACCTCCTGGTGAAGGATTCCGTTGCTGGCCAGCGCATCCCCGCCGTGCGGTCCTGGTGTGCCGTCGAGTGCGGTGAAGCAGCCGCCTGCTTCAGTGACCAGAATAGACGGGGCAGCTAAATCCCAGAGGGAGACTTCAGGTTCTCCTGCAACATCCACAGCCCCTTCAGCAACCAGGCAGTAAGACAAGAAATCGCCGAAAGCCCTCAAGCGCCACATACTGTCGGTGAGTGAAAGGAAACTATCAAGAAGACCTCGTTCTTTCCATCCCGCGAGAGATGAGAAAGAAAGAGATGCATTACTGACAGAAGACACTTCCGACACAGAGATTCTCCGTGGTGTCCCAGAGTTGAAGGTTCTCCAGGCTCCAGCTCCTTTCGAGGCATACCACCTTCGGCTGAGCGCAGGAGCTGAAATCACTCCCACCACCGGCTCCCCATCCTCCAGGAGTGCTATGAGGGTAGCCCACACCGGAACCCCGCGCACATAGTTTTTTGTGGCATCAATGGGATCAATTACCCACTGACGCTCTGCGAATTGAACTTCGCCTCCAAATTCCTCGCCCAGTATTTCATCAGCGGGGCGCTGTTCAGATAAAGCAGCCCTTAAGGTCTTTTCCACTTCCAGGTCAGCGTCACTGACCGGAGTCATATCCGGTTTCGCAGTTACTCGAAGGTCGGCTGCCTCAAAACGATCCATCGTGATGGTATCGGCGGCGTCGGCAAGGGTTAGTCCTAAGGCAAGATCTTCCGAATACATAGCCTCTATCCTAGGCACTCGGCAATCTCGTGAACTGCCCGTCGATTTCCGGCCACACTCCACGTCACTCCACCAGCCTCAATCTGGAGAGTTTCTCCGCCGGCTCCTTCCACCAGCGCTTTACCGGGGAACCAGTCCCACGGTGGCACGGAGTGCTGTAGCCATGCTCCTAGCGTTCCATCTGCCACAGAGGCCAAATCCACAGAGCCAGCACCAAACATTCGCCAAGAGGCGAACCGTGAGGCTGCTTTTTCCCACAGGTCTCGCACTTGCGAATCCTCAAGAAAAGTGGGATGAAGATAGGTGCCTAAGCATAACTTTTCAGATGTAGTCTCCTTAAGTCTGAGCAGTTCATGTCCATCTCTGCTGGTAGGAGAATCCGGCCCTCCACACCAGGTGTACCCCATAGCCGGACGATGCACCGCGCCGAACCGCACAGTCCCAGAGTATTGAAAACCCTGGGCGCCCTTCGCCTCTCCAGGAGTATCTTCCACGAGAGCTAGTGCAGAGCACCAGTAGTCAGAGCCCAAAGTGAAGTTATAGGTACCATCGACAGGATCAATGACCCAGGTGCGTCCGGATGAAGATGTTTGGGAACTGCCTTCCTCAGCAAGAATTCCATCCTGAGGGCGAAGAGTTGCTAGAGCATCCACCACAAACTGTTCGGTGTATTTATCCGCTTCCGTTACGACGTCGCTCAGGGAAGTCTTGTACTCAGTGGTCACTCCGATTTCTCGCATTCTCCATGCGAGCCGGGCGGCATTGAAAACGAGAGCCTGCGCAAGACGCTGGTCATCGTCGCCTTCATGCGCAATCACAAAGGTTTTTGTGATGGGGCCTATCATCTCAGCTACGTCTTTCATGGAATCCATTGTCCCAGTTGCGCACGAGGGCTTCAATCCTCAGCCCACCTTGCGCTATTCACCATGAGTAAGATGAACCGACATGCAACCGGAAATATCTTCAGACCTTGATGCTGTCTCCGCAACGCTGAGCTCTATTGAAAAAATAATGCGCCCTGATGAGCTTGCAGACCGTGTGCGCGAACTGGAAATCAAGGCTGCTGATCCGAGTTTGTGGAATGATCCCGAGGATGCTCAGAGGGTGACCTCGCAGTTGTCTCAAGTGCAGGGGACCTTAAAGAAACTCCAGGGCCTCAGGCAGCGCTTAGAGGATATTCCGGTGATGCTTGAACTGATGGAGGAGGAAGGGGAAGGCAGCGAGGCTGTTGAACAAGAGTTAGCAGCACTGCGCTCAGATGTGGAAGCCCTTGAGGTTCAGACCATGCTCTCGGGGGAGTATGACATTCGTGAAGCTCTTATCACTATTCGCTCAGGCGCCGGGGGAGTAGATGCTGCAGACTGGGCTGAGATGCTCCTGCGAATGTATTTGCGCTGGGCAGATCAACATGGCTACAAAACAGATATCTATGACATTTCCTATGCGGAGGAGGCGGGTATCAAGTCCGCTACCTTTGTGGTTCATGGGGAATATACCTACGGGCAACTTTCGGTGGAGCAAGGAGCGCATCGCTTAGTTCGTATCAGTCCTTTTGACAACCAGGCTCGCCGCCAGACTTCCTTTGCTGAAGTTGAGGTTCTTCCCGTTGTGGAGAAAGCGGACCATATTGATATTCCTGATTCAGATCTGAGAGTGGATGTGTTTCGCTCCTCAGGGCCAGGGGGGCAGTCTGTGAATACCACGGACTCTGCCGTTCGTGTGGTGCATATCCCAACTGGAATTGTGGTCACCTGCCAGAATGAGAAGTCTCAGCATCAGAACAAGGCCTCAGCATTGGCTGTTTTGCAGGCCAAATTGCTTGAGTTGAAGCGCCAGCAGGAGCGTGAAGAGATGGATGCTCTAGGTGCCGGTGGAAATGCCTCCTGGGGTAACCAAATGCGCAATTATGTTTTACATCCCTACAAGATGGTGAAAGACTTGCGCACTGGTGTGGAGATCGGTGATCCGTCGAGGGTTCTTGATGGAGATTTGGACTCCTTCTTGGAGGCCGGAATTCGGTGGAGAGCCCAACAGAATCGCGATACTTCAGATAAGTAATGTGATTTCTGGTGAAAAAAGTGCGATTGGTTTCCACTGTTACCTAAGTGATGGGTTATTGTTAGGAACGTGATTTCGTTTCAGTCGGTATCTAAGAAATACCCTGGCCTGAACCGTCTAGCGCTCCACAACGTTTCGCTTGATATTCAGCAGGGCGAATTCGTGTTCCTCATTGG
>JAEYUQ010000006.1 GCA_023432405.1 Actinomycetes bacterium
CCTGGCAGGTGGTGTAGATCCAGCGTGGTCCTGGGATCACCGGGTGGAGAATTGCACAACCATTGTTTTTGAACCGCAGTCTCGCCCATTTGGCCAGTGGCCGATTACTCGCTGGTCCATTGCCCAAGGAGCTATCCCTCTGCTGAACAAAGAGAGATAGTCACTAACTGAGTTTTGGCTGGTGATTTCTTCGGTCACGTAAGTTATATAGCGCGGTGAGCATTGCTCTCGTGGCACTGAACAGACTTAGCCCCAACCAAGAGCGTGAAGCTCGGCTTCCGACATACCGAAGTAGTGCCCAACCTCGTGAAATACGGTCACCTTGACTTGGTGAGCTAGTTCCTCCGCAGAATTCACAATCCACTGGATAGGAAGCTGATAGATAGAAATAGTGTCCGGTGGATAGCCGCTGTGGTCAAAAGTTCGCTTTGGTAGCGCAACCCCGTGATAGAGCCCCAGTAAATGTGAATCATCAGGGTTAATGTCATCTACCAAAATAGCCACGTTCTTGAGACGATCGGCAAAAGCATCTGGCAGTTCATCTAATGCATTACTGACGAGCTGTTCAAATTCTTCTCGAGTGACCACATACATCTGCTTCTACCTCCTCGTCTTGTGGGGCTGCCAATTATTGAGCTGCACCACCGGCGTCAATGGCTCCAGCCTCAGCATGTGGCTACGCGCCAGGTGCTCCTGCCGTCGCCTCTGATCTCCTGATTATTCCCCGGGCTCTTTTCCTGCATCTTGTGGGTTTTTCTCGCCATTCTGGGTTTCGGATACAAGCGGAGTACGGCTTGGCGGTGCCACTGGCGGTTCCCCATTAATGGTGAACTTCTCTTTTGCAGAACCCGCCAGAGCGGAGAATTTATCGGAATCTGTGGGGGCAATGAGCCCGCAGTTCACCGAGTGGGATCCCAGGTTCCATCGCTGAGGGTCAAGGGTTGTCCAAAATGGAGTCAGCGTTGATTGATACAGCTGCTCTTCAGAGCCCAAGTAATCAAAAGCTGCTTGGGTGCAGATTTTCTTCAACGCATCATCTTGTTGTTCTATGGACGGACTCCCTTTCGGGAAGTGCTTGGTGAGGTCAACTACCTGGGTGGCCTCCATCGAGTGAGGCTCTTTGCAATCAACCACCGCAGGACGGCCTGGACTGTCGTAGGACACGCACTGCCCTGGTTGGTACACCACGGCCTGATCCACTTCCCGCGCAGTGCCTTTCGTTACCACAGGGGCTCCATTTTTGTCGGTGACCTGGAGCCCGCACAGCATGGTGCGATCCCCTCGTTCCCAAGCGCTTGGGGAGGGGAAAATAGGCGCAATAGAGAACTTGCCCTCCGGATCGTACTTACCCTGAAGATAGTGCAGTGTTGGGATTTCGCACAGCTCAGCGCGCAATTCTCCTTGGCGTTCCACTGTGGGAAGCGCCGCGTGTTCTCCGAATTCTTTGTTGGGATACAAACCCAGATTAGTGCGAAGAGAAATCTCAAACCTGTGGGTATCTGAGCACTGAGCAGGCTCAAAGTCGCTGATTGCCCCAGTGGAAGAAACCGTCCAGTTCAGGCAGGAACCTACGTCAGCCGTGGTAAACGGCGCTGCGTCGTTCGCAACGCGAACCCCAGCGTTTTTCCCTTTGTCCCCGTTGTCACTCATCGTTCGATAGGTGAAGCTATAGGCAAGAACAGCAACAATGATTGCCACCACGATGGTGGCTCCAAGAATCGCACCTAACTGGGCACTCGATAGTCTCTTGGAAGAAGCCGCAGAGCTGACCTTCTTCTTAACGCTTGTGGAATTAGCGCTCCTGGAGTTGGCGGACGCGGAATCCTGCCTGGTAGAAGGCTCAGCGCTGTGTCGTGCAGCACTTTCCACCTTGCTCTTTATACTTAGCGACGCCGCTTTCAGCCACTCTCCTGGAGTCTTTCGCGTGCGTGTGGCCTGCGCTTTGACCGATTTTGAGCGTGAGCTAATTTTTAGATTCCCGGTGACCGCTTTTCTATGCTTCGTTGCTGGCCTTGCAGAGGAGGAAGTTCTCTGCGTGCTGTTTTGGCGTGGGGTGCTGTTTTGGCGTGGGGTGCTGGCTTGGCGCTTTGAGGGTGTTTCGTGCCGGGACCTGGCAGAGTTCCGCGAAGCTGATGTCCGTGCTGTGGTGTTTTGGCGTGGGGTGCTGGCTTGGCGGTTTGAGGGTGTTTCGTGCCGGGACCTGGCAGAGATCCGCGAAGTTGATGTCCGTGCTGTGCTGGCTTGGCGCCGAGAGGCATCATAGCTGCGCTCTGTACGCGATCTATCGGAGGTTGTTCGTCCCGATGTTCGTGCTGAGGTTCTAGATTGGGAAGACCTGTGTGCTTGCCTGTTCTGCTCCGTATATTGTCTGCGGGGTTCAGTTCTGCGTTTGTCATGGTCCCGCTGTGTAGAAGATGTTTCACCTGTCCTAGCAGTTGTGCGCGGCGTCGTTGGGAGTTCGCGGGAGTGGGAGGTGGCAGTTGTGCGCGGCGTCGCTGAGTTGCTAGAGCTGCGTGCTCTTCTGGACGGATCTCGTCGTTGAGGTTGAGAGTCCATAGCCATTCCTCGTCATCACCCCGTCATCTCGCATACCTGGAAATCTGTGTAGCAAGCCTAGTCTTCAATGGCTCGTACTACCTGTGCAGTTAGATGGTATCGGTCAGTCCTGTAGAGGGAATTACACACCTCGATAGGAGTTCCATGAGAAAGAGAGAAACGTACCACGTTAAGCAGGGGAATACCTACCTCCACATCCAAAAGAGCTGCGGTGGTGGGGTTGGCAGCCACTGCCGTCACGCGCTGCTCCGCATTCGTGATAGGCACTTTATACACTTCGTCCAGTATCGAATAGACGGAGTTGTAAACGTCGTTTTCCAGCAGGCCCGGCACATATTCGGCGTTGTACCAGGAATCGTCAATAGCGTAGGGCCGCTGATCTCCAAGGCGCAGTCGTTTGAGGTGAATCTCTGAGGTATCGGGACTGACGCCGAAGAAGTGTGTGACTTCCTCGGGGGCAGAGCCTCGGCCGGACTGCAGAATTTTGCTGGAGGCTTCTACATTTTGGGCTCTCATTTCAGAACTGAAAGAGGCTAGGTGCATTCGAGACATCAGAGGATGTGCAGAAACGAATGTGCCTTTACCACGGGTACGAGTTAGCCAGCCGCTGGCTACTAGATCTCCAATAGCTCTACGTACAGTGATTCTGCTCACGCCGTAGGTTTGCTCTATCACTCGTTCTCCGGGGAGCATATCTCCTGGTGAAAACTTATTTTGGCAGAGATCTTCAAGGAGTTCTCGAAGCTGGATATGTTTGGGAACGGGGCCTGGACTCAGCGTGTGGGCCGGTAGTTCCACCACCGCATGAGCGCCGCGTTGGGCAGAACTAGTACGCCCAGTGCCCTGCCCTGAAGCAGATTGCGAAGCGGCCTGCTTAGAACTGTCGCGCTTAGAAGCAGGTCTCCCAGAACCAGTTTGCTCGGGATTACGAGCACCTTCACTCCTCACTCCACTCATAGCTCAGAGTGTAACGCCGCACGAGAAAGCTGTCCCGCTTCTTCCTGCGGGAGAGATTGTGCCTGAGTGAAGAGAATCTATTTCCCTGAGCGCGGTAGTATCCAAACCATGATTGACCTCAAGATTCTTCGTGAGAACCCAGAGCTAGTAAAGCAGTCCCAGATAACCCGTGGAGAAGACCCCTCCCTGGTGGATGAGATTCTCGATGCGGATAAGGGGCGTCGTCAAGCTATTAAGACGGCAGATGAACTGCGTGCGGAACACAAAGCCCAGGGAAAGAAGATTGGTCAGGCCACACCTGAGGACCGTCCGGCCTTGTTGGCTTATGCCAATGAGTTAAAGGTGAAGGTCAAGGAGGCCGAGGTTGCGCAGGAAGAGGCAGAGCAGAAGCTCACTCAGCTGCACAAGCAGATTCCGAACGTGGTGGAGGGGGCACCCGCAGGTGGCGAAGAGGACTTCGTGGTTCTGGAGACAGTAGGGGAGATTCCCAGCTTTGATTTCGAGCCGAAGGATCACCTGGATCTGGGAGAGGCTTTGGGGATTATTGATATGAAGAGGGGAACCAAGATTTCCGGGTCCCGTTTCTATTACCTCACGGGGGATGGGGCGTTTCTTCAGCTGGCCATGCTTACCTTGGCGGCGCAGAAAGCCCGACAGCACGGCTTTGAACTGATGATTCCCCCAGTGATTGTGAACCCGGACATTATGGACGGCACAGGATTCTTGGATGCCCATGCCGAAGAGATCTACTTCTTAGAGCGTGACAACCAGTACCTGGTGGGTACCTCCGAGGTGGCTCTGGCTGGCTACCATAAGGATGAGATTATTGACTTGTCCGAGGGGCCCAAGAAATACGCTGGGTGGTCTACTTGTTTTAGGCGTGAGGCAGGTTCCTACGGCAAAGACACCAAGGGCATTTTGCGAGTACACCAGTTTGACAAGCTAGAAATGTTTGTTTACTGCAAGCCAGAGGAGGCAGCTCAGCAGCACCAGGAGCTTCTTGCTATGGAGCGTGAAATGCTGGCGGCAGTCAACGTGCCGTATCGCATTATCGACGTCGCTGGGGGAGATCTGGGTTCCTCGGCGGCACGGAAGTTCGATACAGAAGCTTGGGTGCCCACCCAGAACACCTATCGGGAACTCACCTCCACGTCTAACTGCACCACTTTCCAAGGGCGTCGCCTGCATATTCGATACCGGGACGAGACTGGGAAGGCTCAGACGGCAGCAACACTCAACGGAACCTTGGCGACGACCCGCTGGCTTGTGGCAATCCTGGAAAACAACCAGCAGGCAGATGGTTCTGTACTGGTACCTGAGGCATTGCAGCCGTTTGTGGGGAAAGAGGTTTTAGAGCCGGTGAAGTAGGCATCGGTAGTAAAACTCAGAGAAGGTCAAGCGGAAGAATCGGCTACTCGGCAACAACTTCAATATGGTATATATCACAGTTGCTAAAAGTGCTAGAAAGCTGTGAATAAAATATACTGAGCACGTCGTTCATTAGCCCCAAAGAAGGAGAGAATGCCATGAATCTTGGCAAGGGTACACGTGCTGGCGCCACTGTGCTTGCTGGTCTGCTTACTTTCAGTCTCAGCGTTCCCGCACACGCTGATTCGGCTACTTACGGAAACTCATTACACGGTGCATCAACTAACGAAACCTTGGAACTGAGGTACACCGGAGCAGCATGGAACTATGCAGGATCAGGTCATGCGGGAGCATGGTTCAAGTACGTTCGGAATGGAAAACAGCTGACGTATAAGGAGGTTACACAAGGCCGAGTAGAAGACAAGATCTGGGATTCGCCAAAGTGGGGCGACAAGGGGAGGACATACTTCTATTGGGGGAGTAAATAGGATAGAGAAAAGAAGCACTGGTACGGATCCCCAGCTTGAAGCTAGCTAGTTTTTAAATTTAGGGGGTGGCGTTGTGAGATCATACGTCAAAAAAAGCTACCTTACGAGTAAAGAAAAAATTAACCTTCTCTTGATGTATTTTCTCGCAACTATATTGAATAGCTTCAGTGAAATAACTCTAGGGCATTTCTGGGAAAATCAAGCGATAGTAGAAAGCTTCCAATACTTAAAAAAATATGAAATACTGGTAATTTTTATATCTATCGCAATGGTTGTAGTAGCTAATGTTAAAATAACGAGCAAAAATAGTAACAGAATAATACCAAGAATCCTAAGTGGTGCAACAGTTAGAAGTATTAAGACTAGTTATATCAAGGATTCTTTATTGATAGCGTCTGTTCCTATTGTGACAATATTTTGCTTAGAGTATAGTAACCTGGTTTGGTGGGGTTGTTGTAAAATAGCTTTCATGTTGCTGGTGATAGTGTCCACGGTAGGGATGAGATCTCGAAAGGTTAATGTAAAATGAAAATTAATCGAGAACTGTTTAAAAAAATTGCCTTAAATAAGCCGTTTATAACTATAGCAATAGTGGTTCTCTTAGTCGTGGCTAACTATATGATGTTTACGGTGGTTCGTACCTATATCTCAGCTCAGGATGGAATGAAAGAATTTGAACGGGTTGCTAGTTCGGACGCTTTCATACTTAATCTTGACCCGAAAGCCAACATGAGCTCCGAGAAGCTAAATGAAGACTCTCTCGATGAGGTCTACACATTCTTGATGTCCAAGTGGAAGATTGGGCTTACTACAAGCGGATTTGTATCTGATCTTCAAAATAAAAAGAACATTGATGTACCTTACGAGTATCTTAACGAGGAAGCCTTGAATATGCGCCCGTTTGAGGTAAGCTCGGGCGAAGATCTAACCTTTGACTATGATATTGTCAAAGGTACAGTGCCGGTTCTGGTTGGCTGGGGATTGAGAGACGAGTATCCAGTAGGTAAGACTTTTCAGGTTAGAGATCCGCTAATCCAGAAAGATTTAAAATATCGTGTAGTTGGAGTTCTAAAAAAGAACGAATCAAGATCAAATAATTATGTCTTGGACTCCAGAAGATATACAAACTATACGGTTGTGGTTCCAGTCAATCTCGATTTCATTGCTCAGTCTGATTATACATTTAAAATTAATAGCCTGATGGATTTGATGATCCTTGACGCTAGCAAAGAGGAGATCGAAACTATCAAGAAATTTATTTTAGATAAAACCGGACTCAATTTTAATAGTTATAACCAAGATCAGAACAATAAAGAATATATTGATCTTTCCAAGTCTACGCTACGTATTGTAGTTGGAGTCACAGTAGCAATCGTCTTGATCGTGTTTTTGCTTCTAATGTGCTCCGTGATGTCCGGCTTAGCGCTAGCAATTAAAGACATTACTATTCATTTACTTGTTGGTTTGCGGCAATCGACTCTGAGATCCTTCTTTTACTTATACTACGGTAGCTTAGTCCTCTTCTCTCTTGGGTCAGTGGTTCTGTTCAATGTTGCTTCCCATTTCGTAGGGTGGGCGACTAAAAACTCTTTGACTGTTACGTTTGGTGTGTTAGCTAGTCCAGCCTCAGACTGGTTATCTATCGGATTTGTTCTACTACCTGGAATCGTCTTTACCGTCATAATGGCTGAGATTAGTATGTTGCAGGTTCGTCGATTGCCTATATCTGTAGGAGTACTAAAGTGAGCAATATTATTGACTTAAACATTGATAACAAGATCTATTCCAAAAAGTCCCAGCAGACCGTGGTTCTCAGGAACTTCCTGCTCCATGTTGAGCCTGGTGATTCCGTGGCGGTAGTTGGGGAGTCGGGGTCTGGTAAGAGTACTCTCCTTAACATCCTAGGCGTCCTTGATAGAGATTTTAACGGCTCTTATTATCTATTCGGTAAGGATGCATCTTCTTTAAGTGACAGTGTGCTTGCAGATTGGCGTAATTCTAGAATTGGCTTTTCTTTGCAAGAGGCTGCATTAATTGAGACCATGACTATGAGAGATAATATTCTTTTGCCTTTCATATATTCAAAGTCTCCTGTTTCCAAAGATACAGAAGAGTGGTTTGATGAAATTGTTGATAGGCTTTCGATTGGTTCTATTCTAGAAAAGAAGCCGTTGGAGTGTTCTGGTGGAGAGAAAGCCCGTGTATGTTTCGCCCGATCCATTGTGATGAAGCCTGAGTTAATTCTTTGTGATGAGGTAACAGCTTCGTTAGATGACGTGAACTCTCATGAACTTACGAGCTTGCTGATGCAGCTGAACAAAGATGAAGGTGTGAGTGTTGTTTCTGTTACTCACGATTCCAACTTTGCTGGTCAGCACTCTCGAATAATTGAGTTGTCTAAATAATAGTGGCGTTATTTTGTGGCAAAATTCTTTGGTGCTTGATGGTCGGTGGAGGATTATGAAGAAGTAAGGTTGGTGTCGTGTACACCCCACGTCTTATCGCCACAGACTTAGATGGAACGCTTGTAGACCCTACAGATCAGGTGACTCGGCGTACTTACAATGCGCTCTATCGTGCTCATAAAGCTGGTGTGAAAGTTGTGTTGGCTACAGGTAGACCTCCCCGGGGCGTTGAGCTTGTTGTCAGCCAGCTACCTTTTCGTCCAATGTGTCTGTGCTCCAATGGAGCTGTTGCCTATGATTCTTCGCGTCAGGAAATCTTGTGGTCGCGAACACTTAAGCCCGAGCTCCTGCGTGCCGTGTACCGGGTGGCAATGGAGCAACTGGCGGATTTTGGGGGCGTTGCTATTGCTGCTGAACGTGTCAAGGGTGGTGAAAGATTCCTGGTTGACCCACAGTTTGCCGATTTGTGGTCCTGGGGTTTTTCGGAGTGTGTCTCTGTTGAAGAGGTTATGTCTGCCAGTGCTGTGAAAATGCTCATGGTGAATCTTTCGCTGAGTGCTGCATTCATGGCTGAACGTGTGCAATCTTTGGTTGATCCAGAGATGGCCGCCATTACTTATTCCGTGGAGCAGGGGCTTTTGGAGGTCTCAGCACCGCACACCAGTAAAGCGACAGCCCTCCAGTGGCTCACAGAATGGCTTGGCCTCAGCAGAGAAGACGCAGTGGCCTTCGGTGATATGTCTAATGACCTTGAGATGCTCTCGTGGGCTGGGTGGGGTGTTGCTATGGGTAATGCCGAACAGCGTGTGCAAGACATCGCTGATGAAGTGACAAGCTCTAACAGTGAGGACGGCGTAGCTAAGGTGCTTGAGCGCTGGTTCCCGGGGCTTTAAAATACCGGCTATGGCTCTGGAACCGATTTACCGCACTGTGGCTTACCTGACGCTCGGGCTTTTCAAGCTTCGGGATGTGCAGGTCACCGTTTTAGGTGAGGAGAATGTTCCAACAAGCGGGGGCGCTGTGGTGGTGAGCAACCACACCGGATACCTCGACTTCATTTTTACTGAGTACCCCTTCTTAAAATTCAACCGCTTTGTGCGGTTTATGGCCAAGAAAGAGGTTTTTGACAAACCTCTGCTGGGATGGTTTATGAGGAGACTCCGTCATATTCCGGTGGACAGGATTGACGGGGAACATTCCTATCAGATGGCTGTTGAGTTACTGAAGGAAGGTGAGCTGGTAGGTATTTTCCCGGAAGCCACCATCTCCCGAAGCTTCGAGATTAAGTCCATCCGTAACGGGGCTATTCGTATGGCTGCTGAAGCCGGTGTTCCAGTGATGAACGTAATTATTTTTGGTTCCCAACGTGTGTGGACGAAAGGGCATAAAAGCAATCTGACCAGTAAACACCTTCCTGTGTACATCTACGTGGGGCGCCCTTGGTATCCCACTGCTTCCTCTCCGCAGGTTCTGGAGCAGGAGACAGAAAACCTGCGCAGCACCATGCAACATGATGTGAGTGTGCTGTGGGATTACTACCAAAAAGATCACGGTGCTTTCCCGGAGGGAGCTTTTTGGGTTCCTCAGCGATTTGGCGGTTCCGCACCCTCCTACGAAGAAGCCGAAGCTCAAGACAAGGTTGTGGCTGCGGAGCGTCATCGAGTCCGCCGCCTGAATAAAGATTTGGACGAGCTCACAAAAAGTCTCAAGGACTTCTGTGTGAAGGTTGGGCAACAAGGCAAAGATATTGCTCTGAGGATTGCGCCCGGTACCTCGGGTGACTCTGCAGATTCTGGCGCGGCCTCTTCTAGCACCAACAACCCTGCCTCTTCTAGCGAGAACAGTGCTGGTTCGTCGAACGCGAACAACATTGCTGAACTACAGGAATCCTTGCGGAAAGTGGTGCGCGAGGTGCAGCGGAATGCTTCTGAGGGGCTCACAGAGGGGCTCGACAGGATTAAAGCGGCGTCGGACAGTCTGCGTATGGGGATAGCTGAGCTGCCAGATATTCGAGAGACCTCCGCGTACCAAACCGTTGAAGATAGCCTGGTGGCGCTGGTATCGAAGGCTCGGCAAATTGGAGACGCTCTGCCTGTTCGGGTGCGCTCCCACGTGAAAACCATGCCGACGGCAATCTTCCTGGCTCAGGACGGTGTCCTCGATTGTGACCTTCCCGAGGAGACGTTGAACCGTCTGGATCAGTATCCCGGCAAGCTTTACGCTGTATGCGATTTTGCAATTCCGCACCCGCTTAAGAAAGCCACGGTTATAAACCACGCCGAAGCCAAGAAACTCGTGAATGAAACGTCCCTTGTTTTTGGCAGCTCCATGAGAGATAACGAACTTATGGAAGCCGCTGGGCTGGGAGTGGCAGTAGGTGATGCGGCCTGGCCCACCCTGAAAGTGGCTGACTGGGTAACAGCTCCTGCTTCCGACAACGGAATCGCGGATGTACTGGCGCGGATAGAAGCCGCCCTCGACGAGGCCTAGGCAGCATAAATGTAGGCCCGCACCTCAGGGAATGATGCGGGTCTACAAGTCTGATATGTCTGGGCAGGCTCAAAAGTCCAGCCCTAGTCACCTAGTGATGGGTCACTGACACCTTCTTGGTCTTGGTGTTGTAAGACACCTTTCCGTTTTGGAAGTGAACCGTCACCGTTGAGCCTTTGTATGTCGGGTTGGAGGTTGGAAGTCCCAGCTCGCCCAGGTCAAAGCCCTGGTTGGCCCAAGCCTCAGCAATCTTCTGAGGCAGAATCTGGGTGCCGGTATCCTCGGTGTTCACAATCAACCCGTTCTCAAACACGGCGTAGTTAATCACCTTGCCGTCATAGGTCATGGCACTTTGTACTCCCGAACGGGATTGTCCCAGCTCGCCTGCGGCACCACCGTTTTCCTTCCAAACAGCAGCCAGCTCATTGGCATCATTTTCTGTGAGGGCCTTCAGCTTGGGGTTCACCGGAATATCGGTGATGGTGATTTGGAGAGGTTCCTCAATGACACCCTTATCCACCAGGTACTTATACACAATTCCT
This sequence comes from Actinomycetes bacterium, assembly GCA_023432405.1. Classification (GTDB taxonomy): domain Bacteria; phylum Actinomycetota; class Actinomycetes; order Mycobacteriales; family Mycobacteriaceae; genus Corynebacterium. Next base: position 10,807 of record JAEYUQ010000006.1, read on the forward strand.
GCAAGGGTATTGATGCGATCTCCCAATGACTCCTCATCGCCATTCTGCAAAGCCTGAATCATCTGGTCAACCACACTTCCAGACTCAATCTCAACAGGAACCACACCCTCTGAGGTGAGTGCTCGAACTGTCGTTGTGGCAGTTGGCTGTCCGCTGGGTTCAGCAGTGGGCACCGCGGTGGGCGTCGGCAAGGTCAACGTGATGTCTGTGGTCTCTGCCTCCGTAGATTCACCCTCTGAGCCTGATGTGGGCTCAGCCTCAGTGTCCTTGGCGACGTCCTGAGCGCCACTGCGGGCAGAAGTACCTGCGCCCTCACGCTGTTTCGCAGGAGTTGTGACCGGCTCCGAAGTGGGCGCCGTCTTATCCTCGTGAACCGTGGTATCTGTAGGCTTTGAGGTACGCGCAGATTCCTTCTGGCTCTTCGCTTTTGGCGTGCCGGTGGCCTTTGGAGTGCTAGCTGCCTTTGGCGTGCCGGTCGCTTTTGGTGTGCCGGTCGCCGTAGCCTTTGCGCCGGAGGTGGCCTTCTGCTTCTGGGCAGACGCGCTCTCTACGCTCTGAGCCGCACTGCCCTCGGCGGCAGCCTTCTTGGCCAAAGTGCCTACTCCTCCCGAAGGAAGAACAGTGGTAGTAGCAGCCGAGCTGGAGGTTCCACGAGACGCTAAGCTTGTATTCCCCTTCTTCGGGAAGCTCTCGGAGGACAAGAGTTCGTCGTACTTCTTCTTGGCTTCCGCACGAATGTCATCCATCGTGGCATAACCGGCGTCGCCAGGGCAGGTGGTCAAACCAACATCACGGTGCGCAAAGATATTAGGCAGGTGTACCACAGTTCCACTGGAGTACTTGGTGTAGGACGTGCCCTCGGAGATGTGGTCAGCTGAGCCCAGGGGATCAAATCCGTCAATGGCTGCGCGCCAGCCTGCCATATCTCCCATAGCTTTGATGGTCTCGGGAGAGGGAGATTCACTCACGTAATTCCCCATCATGGAGATACCCCAGGTGTTTTCATTGAAACCACCGGCGTGTGCGCCCTGAACGTTCTTATCCAGGCCGCCCGCGCGCCCTTCGTAAATGGTGCCCCATTTATCCACCAAGGCGTTGTATCCAATGTCGCACCAGCCCAAGGTCTTGGCGTGGTACAGGTAAATACCGCGCACCTGAGCTGCGGCTTCGGCCGGGGAGTAGTTGTTGGACCCTGCCGTGTGGTGAATCACAACAGCGGAGTTGTGGTCATTGATAGTGGGGGAGGAGCATCTCCAAGACTCATTAGCGCCCCAGCTTGCCCGAGACACCACCGGCGGCATTCCACTGGTGATAGTCTCTGCCTGCGGAATAATCTCCTCCTGCGCATTGCCGTCAATCATCACAGCGTTGATGTCCGAGGCGCTAGTGACCTCCGCGACGGGCTTGATGTCATCGTAATCCACAGCCACAGGCGCTTTCTTACCTGACGACGCCCCTGCTTCTTGCTCTGCGCTGTTCTGTTTCGCGGCGCTCTGCTGTGGTTTCTCCTGCTGCGGTTTCTCCTGTTTCGCAGTGCTCTGCTGTGATTTCTCTTGCTGTGGTTTCTCCTGCTGAGCGGCGCTGGGTTGTGCATTCTTCGTCTCAGCGGTGCTCTGGTCTGTGGTCTGTGAGCCCTCAGGCTGCTCTTTCTCTGGAGAAGCCTGGGCAGGCTGAAACGCGGGAGCCTGGGCAGGTGCGGTGGAGGTAGTAGCCTCTACGGCACCATTCTTGGCACCCTCATCGCCAGTGCTCTCATCGGCAGTGCCCTTATCGGCAGTGTCCTCAGGGGAGTTCATGAGGTTAATCCCGGAGGTGGACACCTGAACTTTCCGTGTGGGTTCCACATAAATGAGTTCAGTGCCATTGATACCGCTGGGGGATTGCTCTTCAGATTCGGGTTCAGCCTCGTACCACGGTCCCCAGGTGCCGTCCTGACGCTGTGCGCGCACAAAGGCAGCAATGTCACGCTTGCCCTGCCATGTCAAAGCAAACATGGAGAAGGGATTGTCCTGGGTGAACTCCTTGACGGTGCGTGGCCCAGAGGCATCACCCTGGGAGGCAATGGCTGGGTCGGTCACCAGAACATCGTTGCCTTCTTCAAAAGCAACAGTGGCCTCTGAGACATCAACAGGTTCTGATCCCGTGGTTTGGGTTTGAACTATGCCATGTGTGCCGAAGCCTAATGCTGCACTGGCAAACACAGACATCGCCAGAATGGCACCCGTCTTAGGTATCCGGGGTGATCGAAACTCATGGTGTCTTTGCTGCATGACAAACTCCCTGATGTTTTATGCTGCACGAACCGTTATAGAAGTAAATAATAGTACATCTCTGTGAAAATTGTTAATAGTGTGACTAGAGTGTCTTTCTCTCCTGGGGACGTTGCTTCAATGGCGCTTCCCAATGCGCTGTTCGGTAGCGTGCGGATGTGCCCCCTCGGGAAAAGCGTAATCATCGGTTAGGGTGAGACCATGACGTATGACCTCATTGTGATTGGCGCAGGCATCACTGGTTTGACGGTGGCGGAGCGCACGGCAAGCCAGCTGGGGAAGCGAGTTCTGGTCCTGGATCAGCGGGAGCACATCGGCGGTAACTGTTACTCAGAGAAAGAACCTGACACCGGCATAGAGGTTCATCGCTACGGGGCACATATCTTCCACACCTCCAATGAGAGGGTCTGGGAGTATGTAAACCAATTCACAAAGTTCACGGATTACCGGCATCGCGTGTTTGCTCTCCACGACGGTGTGGCGTACCAATTCCCTATGGGGCTGGGGCTAATCTGCCAGTTCTTCGGCCGTTATTACAGCCCAGAGGAAGCCAAGAAACTCATCCAGGAACAAACCGAGGGGCTCGATCCGCACAAGGCGCGCAACCTTGAGGAGCGCGGTATCGCTCTCATCGGCCGCCCTCTGTACGAGGCCTTCGTTAAGCACTACACCGCTAAGCAGTGGCAGACAGATCCCACGGAACTTCCGGCATCTATCATTAGTCGCCTTCCTGTCCGATACACCTTTGACAATGGTTACTTCAATGACAAGTATCAGGGACTTCCGGTAGACGGTTATGCTGCTTGGCTGGAAAACATGGCAGCCTCTGACCTTATCGACGTCCGCCTCAATACTGATTGGTTTGACGTTGCGGAAGACCTTAAGGCTCAGAACCCGAATGCGGTGATTTTTTACACCGGCCCGGTGGATAAGTACTTCAATTATTCTGAAGGTCGCTTGGGTTGGCGCACAGTGGACCTGGAAACTGAAGTGCTCTCCGTTCCAGATTTCCAGGGCACGGCGGTAATGAACTATAACGACGCCGATGTTCCCTGGACTCGTATTCACGAGTTCAAGCACTTCCACCCTGAGCGTGCGGATGTTTACCCGAAGGATAAGACCGTGATTATGCGTGAGTATTCGCGCTTCGCAGGGGAAAACGATGATCCTTACTATCCCATTGACTCCCCCGAGGATCGTGAGAAGCTTGTCAAATACCGGGAGCAGGTGGAGAAACTAGCCCAGGACAAAATCTTCTTTGGCGGGCGCCAAGGCCTCTACAAGTACTTTGATATGCACATGGCCATTGGAAATGCCCTGAGCATTTTCGATAACAAAATTGCCCCAGCCCTGCGCCCATAAAACCAACCCTGAGCGTCTGCTAGCCACAGCGGGAATTGTGAACCTCAGACCCTCCAGCGGGAGAACGTCGCAGTATGCGCTTTATGAAGAAGGGTGACGCAATTCTATGGATCAGGCGGTGTACCACTGGTTTCTCAGCATCCGCAGTGACTCTCTCACCACTGTTTCTGTTGTGTGGAGCGCTCTGTGGGCACCGGCCTGGGTGTGGGCTTACGCAGCTGCCCTAGGCGTGTTCCTACCTTCACCACTGAGAATACCTCGCCCAGGGCAGAGCACTGGCGACGCCGCTGAGTCTGGGTCTGTCTCGTCGGGCCACGTTCTCCTGAGTGTTGCACTGCGTTGCGTCCCGCTCATCAGTGTGCTGAGCGCTAGCGCTTGCTCGGCGTTTCTCAAAAGACTCATCGGCCGAGATCGTCCGCCAGAATCTACTCGCCTTGTTGTGGAAACCAACCCTGCCTTCCCTTCGGGGCACGCAGTAGCTGCCGCAGCGTTTGCCACCGCCGTGTGCCTTTTTCTCAAGTCCCGAACACTTGCTGCTCTTGGAGCTGTGAATGCCCTAGCGGTGGGAGTTACTCGTCTTTATCTGGGAGTGCATTGGCTGAGCGACGTCCTCGCTGGCTACGCCCTTGGGATATGTGTAGTGGTGGTCTGGTACTCATGGTTGCTTCGTACAAACCGCATGAGTTACACAAAGCATTCCAAGGGCACCGCAGTGTGAATCTAGGGCACAGTCCTTCTTATGGACTACCCCGTATGCCTTTATCATGCGAGTTTTACCTATGATTGCCTATCGCCCAGTAGTAGGGTTCCTATATATACAGTGTGACCGGCGTTGCTGTTTCGGTCGGGTGTAACTCCTCATCGTGAGATTCGAGTGAGTTGTGTGTGATTGGACTACAGCAGCTGAGGCGCCTGGCATGGAGTGATTCCAGAACGTACTGGGTTACTCACTGACATGAGATGCAGATGAAGGAGCTGTCCTCGGATGGAGGATGATCGAGAACCTCAGGGGGTCAAGTCTGATTGCACCACTGCTGTTATTGCGGGAGTGGGCTGGAGCCTGTTTGGCATTATGGGGTTAATCATCGGTTTCGTGATGATTGAGGTGCTCGACTCAGATCTATCTGCGTGGTCTCCAGGGGGTCTGACTGTGGTGATTCTCCTTATTCTTGCGGTGTGCGTATCAGCGTTGAGCTACGGAATCTATCTCTGCCGCAAATCAGGCTTGCTGTAGGCCTTCTCTTAGAGGCGCTCCTCGCAGAAAACTCCGAACAGCTCTTCGTAGTAGTGGAATAGTATTCTGAGTACTCAATGCACTCTGCGTAAGAAAGGTCATGGAAAGCCGTGGGAAATCAGTCTAAGGCCGTTGAACAGTTGCAGCGTCTGCTCCTGCCTCAGGAGGGTGAGCCGCAAGATGTTCGGATGCTGTACCTCATGGAAGATGAACAGAATCATGTTCGTTTGAGGTGGAACAATCGGCACAGCTTCACTATCCCCAGTGGCGCCGAAGCCAGCTTTGAAACCTATTTCAACGCTTTCCCTGCGTCCTACTGGAGGCGTTGGTCTCAGCTCTCCTCTGTTATTTTGCGCCTGGCCGTGGAGGGCACAGCTCGCATAGAGGTGTACCGCTCTACCTATCAGGGGCGTCGCATTCAGTTAGGTGGGCAACTTGTCACTAACGACGTCGTTGAGTTTGACCTGTCCCTAGCACCTTTTGAAGACGGTGGCTGGATGTGGTTTGACGTAATTGCCGAGGAAGAAGCCACCATCACTGAGGGCGGATGGTATGCACCGCAACCTCCTCAGCCTCAGGTGCTAGAGGATGGTACCCAGATAGGGCCTTTAGACGCCACGGTCACCGTGGGGGTTCCCACCTTTAACCGTCCCAAGGATGCTGTGGCTGCGCTTCAGGCGTTAGCCTCTGACCCAGAGGTGGATACGGTTATCAGTTCCGTGCTCATGCCGGATCAGGGTACCCAGCATCCCGCTGATGAGCCCGGTTATGCAGAGGTAGTGGCTCACTTCGGGGAGCGGTTCCATGAGTATCGGCAGGGAAATCTGGGGGGTTCTGGTGGGTACTCCCGCATTATGTATGAGGCCTTAGGAGAGGATGGGGCTGATAGTTCCTTCATCCTGTTTATGGATGATGACATTGCCATTGAGCCGGATTCAATTTTGCGCAGCGTGCAGATTGCCCGGTATGCCAAAAAGCCCTTTATTTTGGGCGGGCAAATGCTGAATCTCTTGGATCGTGCCAGCCTGCACACGATGGGGGAGCGGGTAGACCCTGCAACCTTTATGTGGACTCCGGCAGATCATGTCCATTATTCTCACAACTTCTCGCTTTACCCTCTGTCCGATACGGAGAAGGTGTTTGATGGTGGGCAATATGTGCAGGATAACGCGGATATGCACCGCCGTATTGATGCTGAGTTCAATGGCTGGTGGATGTGCCTGTTCCCCCGCGTTGTGGTGGAGCGTTGCGGTCAACCTTTGCCCCTCTTTATCAAGTGGGATGACACCGAGTACTCCTTGAGGGCTACTCAGCATGGGTTCCCCACCGTCACCTGGCCGGGTGTGGCTATCTGGCACATGGCGTGGACAGATAAGGATGATGCTATTGATTGGCAGGCCTATTTCCATCTCCGCAATCGTCTCATTGTGGCAGCTCTGAATCTGGACGGCTCCCCAGATGGAATGTTCGCAACAATGCGCAAAGCCACGTTTAAGCACGCTATGTGCATGGAGTACTCCACCATTGCTATCCAGAACGAGGCGCTCAAGGATTTCATGGCCGGTCCTGATCACCTCTTCGACATTTTGGACACCGCCTTGCCCAAGATCAACGCCATTCGGAAAGACTATCCGGACGCTGTGAAAATTCCTTCTGCTGCTGAGCTTCCTCCAGCTACGGGTGCTCCTGGGGTGCCGAAGTTAGGGCCGCGCGGAAAGCTACGTCATCTGCGGAAATTAAAGTACGCTGCCCTAGGTTTCAAGAACCTTGTGAGCAAGGAGGATCCTCAGTTCCACACGGTGCCACAGTTGAATCTCACTCCAGATGAGGCACGTTGGTACTCTCTGACGAGGCTGGATGGTGCTACCGTGTCTGCGGCTGATGGTTCAGCAGTGTACTTCCGCAAGCGTAACCGCGACCTCGCTTTTCAGTTGACCCGCGAAGCTCTCAAGCTGCAGAAAGAGGCAAAGGAGCGCTTCGAGGAGCTACGCTCTGCCTACCGATCTGCCCACACCACGCTCACCAGTCGAGAATCCTGGAGAAAGGTTTTTGATGCCCAGTAAGCCCACGACGGCAGAGGAACGTCTCCTCATCGAGATCCAAAACCGCCTCTATGAGGTTCCTGGGATTCTCCCCACAGCGCGAGCCATGAGCTTCTTCGGAGAACACTCCCTCGGATGGTTGGGTCTGGCCGCTGTTGGAGCGGGCGTCGATAAGGAACGTCGGAGACAGTGGATTACCCTTGGAGCTGCAGCTTTCTCTAGCCATGCAGCTTCTGTGATTCTCAAGCGCATAGTGCGACGTCACCGTCCCCACCATGAGGAGATTCGCATTGGGGTAGGCACTCCCTCAGAGCTCTCCTTTCCCTCATCCCATGCCACCTCGACGACGGCCGCTCTGGTTGTGCTCTCAACCATTCTCAAGTCTGGCTGGCCTCTGGTGGGAGTGCCCGCGATGATGATGTCACGGATGGTACTGGGGGTCCACTATCCCACGGACGTGACTGCAGGGGCTGTGCTGGGAGCTGCCACTGGGGTGGTTGCTGTGACAAGAGAGAAGGAAAATCGTGACTAACCAGGAGATTATCCCCTCTGAACCTCACACCGAGGGTGTAGACACATACCGAAAGCCCCATCCGCCGAAGAACCTGTTTGACGGAATAGTAAAAGCATTGCGCCCTAAGCAGTGGGTGAAGAATGTTCTGGTGATGGCGGCTCCGGCCGCGGCTGGGCAGGACGTCCTCTTTGATCCGAAAACCCTCTATAACGTGTTGCTGGCGTTTGTGGTGTTTTGCCTGGCGGCGTCCTCTATTTATCTCATTAACGACGCCAAAGACGTAGAGGCTGACCGCGTTCACCCCACAAAACGTTTCCGTCCCATTGCTGCCAATGTGTTGCCACTCTGGCTGGCTTATGTTCTGGCTGTGGTGCTCATCATTCTCTCGGTGGGGATGTCCTACCTGGCCACAGAGGGGCATGGTCTTTGCGTGGTCATGGTGGCCTACATTCTGTTGCAGATTGGGTACTGCTACGGCTGGAAACACCAGCCAGTTATTGACATTGCACTGGTGTCCTCCGGGTTCATGTTGCGCGCTATGGCCGGAGGTGTGGCAGCCGGGATTGAGCTATCCCAGTGGTTCTTGCTGGTAGCCGCCTTTGGCTCCCTGTTTATGGCCAGTGGAAAGCGCTATTCGGAGCTGATTTTAGCTCAGCAGCAGAACCTCAAAATACGCAAAGCCCTGGAAGGCTACACCGCCACATATCTGCGGTTTGTGTGGACTCTGGCTGCCACAGCAGTGGTTATGTGCTACTCCCTGTGGGGCTTTGAGCTTTCTCGCAATGCTGCTGCAGGTGGGGTGTGGTACCAGATTTCTATGGTTCCTTTCACCATTGCTATCCTGCGCTACGCTGCGGACGTGGATCGAGGAAACGGCGGTGCTCCTGAAGAAATTGCCCTTAGGGACCGTTCGCTACAGATTCTGGCAGCCCTGTGGGTTGTGTGCATTGTGATGGCTGTGTACGTGATACCTGCGCTGTAAATGAGGGCTTTGCCGGTGTGGCCTCAGCCGATGAGGGCGCACAATCAGGTGGTGTGGGTTTTGCCGCTCAGGCCTTAGCCGGTGAGGGGCCATAATCAGGTGGTGGACAGCCCACTACAGGCTCCTCGGAGCTGAGTGGGCCTAAATATCAGCACAGGTGTCAGGTATTTTCTTGTCCTCGTTCTTCCACTGCTGGAAGGCGTCTGCAATAGCGTTGACGTACAGCTCAGCGCCTTCAGCATTCGGGTGAACATCCCCATCAGCCAGAAGTTCACGGTGCCCGGAAATGGCGTGGCACCAATCCGCCACAAACACATTGGGGTACTTCTGTGCTGCCTGGTTAATCTCCTCGCGTGCCTGAGGCATCACTTCACGAGCACCGTAGGGGCTCACCATCACAATGATTCGATCTGGGCCTAACTGAGCCACAATATCGTCTAAAGACGGACCGTAATCCACCGTGTGACCATTGGTGCCAAAGCCCAACACAACAAACTGATCCAGGAGACCTTGGTCTTTCAAATCAGCGATAATAGGCGGCAACATATTCCAATGACGAGATACGGCGCCATCAACATAAATTCCTGGGTAGCGTTTGTTGAGAGCTTCAAAGGACGCTAAAAGAACCGAATCCCCCACAGCGGTAATCTGCCCCCCACTAGGAAGAGCACGTTTCCCAATTCTGTCGCGCTTAGCTTGTTCAGCCTTGGCTGCTGCTGCTTGTGCCTGGGCCTGAGCTTCTTGGAGAGCCTGAAACTGTGCCTCAATGGGCGTCTGGCTGGGAGAGGTAATGAGGGATAACGCCGTTATAACCACAGTCACTATCGCCAGAAGGCAGACAACAAAAGCGCGCAGAGCTTTTTTGTGCAGGCTACCCACCAGAATAATCACTGGCTGGAGGATATTTCCGAGGGTAGCTCGGTAACCGCGGCGTCGAAAAGGATTCTCGATGAAACGGTATGTCAACTCGCTTGCCGCAGCCGTGAGCACCACAGAAATAATCCCCACCTGCCAAGCGCTGAGATGCCAGGCAGTGAGTTCGAGGCCAAGCACCTGGCGGGCGTCCTGGGAGGGTGCTTGAGTGAACACCTGGGTAAGCAGAATATAGATTGGCCAGTGCCACAGATAGAGAGAGAAGGAGCGCAAACCCAGCCAGCGCAGGGGTGGCACCGTGAAGAATGCCACCAGCGGAGAGTACTCCAGGATTACCACGCTGAGAAGCAAAGCGACCAGCAGATTAGCCAGGAAGATGCCGCCTCGATAGGTGAAGGAGAGGTCGTCGCGAAGGAAGAAGAAGCAGGCAATGAGGCCCAGGAGTGCAAGGAAACCGGAAAACCCTACGAGGGCGCTACCGTTGCGATCTGGCCAAGAATCTGCCGTGGGGTTCACTGAGTTAGAAGTAAACGCCAATGCGATGATGGCGCCAAGGAGAAGGCCGAAAGCGTGAGTATCGGTGCCGTAGTACACACGGGTGGGATCTTCACCAGGAATATAGGCCGCAGCCATCATGCCCACAGACAGAAGTGCTAGGAGTCCTGTGAAAATCCACGGTATTTCGCGCCAAACCCAAGCACCTGCCAAGAGAGCGGCGGAGAAGAGGAGAGGCCACACGATGTAAAACTGTTCCTCTACCGCCAAGGACCAGTAGTGCGCGAAAATCTGAACTGAGCTTCCGGCGAAATAGGACTGGGAATCTGCAATCTGAACCCAGTTACTAAGGAAGAAAAGACAGCCGAAGAACTGGGATTTGAGACGAACTGCAACGTCCCCGCCCACAACACCGGCAACCGCAGTGATAATTACCAGCACTGTGACAGCAGCGGGCAGGATTCTCCGGAGACGACGCCGCCAGAACTCACGCAGGCTGACAGACTTACGCACCGAGAATTCCCTAATGAGCTGGGAGCTAATGAGGAACCCGGAAAGCACAAAGAACATATCAACTCCCAGGTAGCCGCCTGGGAGTGCTGGTTTCCAGAAGTGGTACATGATGACGGCAAGAACCGCCAGTCCGCGTAGTCCGTCAAGAGCTGGAGCATGGCGCATACGGATTCCGCCACGACGTCTGCTTTCAAGCTGCTTGCGTTTAATAAGGACTTCTTCGCGGTGTTGCGAATAAGCAGCGTCAAGGTTGCGGACGGATTCTCTGAGCTGAGGTAGAGAGCCTGCCTGAACTTCGGGTGCAGAAAGCTCTTCCACAACTCACCGCCTTGTCTGTTGAGTAGCTATCTATGTGTGGAGTCAGCGTAAATCCGGCTACCCGGATTAGCGATGAAACAACCTTGGCAAGGGCGAAATTATATCGCGGGATTCCTCGTGTGCGGGAAGCTCACTCAGCGTTTCGAGATTGTCAGGGAGATGGGCAGGGAGCGAGGAGGAGGAATGATATGAATCTGTGAAATCTGGTGAGATGAGGAAGGGCGTTCAAGGGAGGGGTCTTTGACCAGGAGAGTTGTGGTGTAACGCAAAAATCCAGGGAAACGATATGAATTAAAGTAGAGGAAAACTGAGCAGGTTGAGTCTGCTAAGCTTTCCGGTGATTAGTCACAGATTGAGGGAGATTCATGTCTTTAAGGTCGATTGTGAAGCAGGTGGGCTCAGTAAGCCGCCAGGTGACGTCCGTGATAACCAGCGCTGCTGTAGCTGCCGCTTTGCTGGTGGGTGGTGCCGGTGCAGCTTCGGCTGCTGATAATCGGTCTGCGTTGCGGCCGGATGCAACTGGAATGTGCGACTGGGACCCAGCTAACTTCTGGGTACAGGCCTGCGATGTGTTCTCCCCGTCTATGGGCACTAATGTGCGAGTCCAGATTCAGCCAGCCAAGAGAGGCGGAACAGCCGGCCTCTACCTCCTGGACGGTGCGGATGCTCCGACTCCTAGCGCGTGGGTTCAAAATATTAAAGCTCAAGAGATTTATGAGGACAGCAATATCACGCTGGTTATCCCCACTGGCGCTAAAAACTCTTTCTACAAAGACTGGGAAGGCAATCCCAAGCTCCAGTTGGGTGTGGATCAGCCTCTCAAGTACAAGTGGGAGACCTTCCTCACCCAGGAACTGCCTCCTTATTTGCAAGCCAACTTTGGTGTGGACCCGTCTAGAAATACTGTGATGGGGTTCTCTATGGGGGCCAACGCGGCTCTCACTCTGGTAGAGACTCACGGTAATCAGTTCCAGCAAGTAGTAGCTTTGTCTGCTGTACCATTTGAGACCATCCCAGGTAACAACCTTGCTTTCAGTCTTGCGTGGGTTGGTCGCGATGGATACAACTTCAACGCCATGTATAGCTCCTTGATTGACCCTCGTCGTTTCGCTGAAGACCCCGCGCTGAATGTTGCTCGTTTGCGTGGTAAGAGCGTCTACATTTCTGCAGGTTCTGGAGTGGCTTCTCCCGAAGAGATTGCAATGGGGCCTGAAGTGGTTGTTGTAGGCGGTCCTTTGGAACTAGGTTCAAACATCGAGACTCGAGCTTTTGAAGCTGTAGCCCGCTCTGTAGGAGTTGCCGTCCAGACTGACTATCCTGCACAAGGCGTTCACAACTTCCCGCTGTGGATTTCCCAGACTGTCAAAACTAAGCCCGTTATTTTGAACCACCTCAACGGATGGTGAGATCCCTGTAGGCTCCCCAAGAAGTCTGCTTCCGTGGGTGCAAGCTGAGTGCTCTGAGAATGGTCAGTGTGCTGGGTGTGCACCCACTTTTGTATAGGTGGAGCTTTTGAGGGTGATGGACCTCTGAGAGCAGAAGGGAACCGGGAGGGGAATCACCGGAGCTGGAATTTTGCAGAGTATCGCAGTCGGAATTTCACTGCGACATACCACTAATGTTAATGGTGTTGCTTCAGTGGTGTTTTAGGATTTCTGTTATCAATGGTTCCAGTGGAATTGGGGTACGATGATTCCAGCACATCTACGAGATTCTTCCTTCCTTGTTCGGAAGCGTCACGCCATCGCTTGTAGCAGCCTTGGCGTTGCCGTCCTAGTAGGAGGTGTCCTCCTTCCCAATCCGGGGATTCTCCCGCAGGCGCTGGCAGAGAATTCTGAGTCAGACGGCCTTACAAACTACCTTGCTCCCGGTACAAAACCGGCGCCCACGGTGTTGCGCAGTGATGTGAAGCCGAACATTCCCAATCTGCCACAGGGCGTTTCTGTGGACCACGTAGATTGGCTCTCTGAACATCGTATTGCCTTGTTCATTCGTTCAGCAGCTATGCCTGAACAGCTCATTCAGGTACAGATGCTCCTTGCTCGGGATTGGTACCTCACCCCTGAAGCTACCTTCCCGGAATTGTGGGCGTTGGATGGAATGAGGAGCAGCGACACGGAAAACGGGTGGACTCTCAGCACGAATATCGAAGATTTCTTCGCTGATAAGAACATCAACGTCATACTGCCTATCGGTGGTGCAGCGTCCTTCTACACAGATTGGGAAGGCTCAGCCGATGGCAAGAACTACAAGTGGGAGAGTTTCCTTATTAACGAGGTGGCTCCCATTGTCAAGAATGGTTTTCGCAGTAACGGTGTTCGCGCCATTGTAGGGCCGTCGATGGGAGGGACGGCTGCGGTAAATCTCGCGGAGCACCATCCAGAGATGTTCAACTTTGTGGGTTCTTATTCTGGTTACCTGGACACCACCACCGAAGGAATGCCAGAGGCTATTGCAACAGCTCAGCAAGACATAGGTAATTATGAAGCCAAGAATATGTGGGGTGAGCTAGGAGGCCCACGCTGGAAAGAGAACGATCCGAAGTTGGCCATTAAAAACCTGAAGGGCAAAACAGTCTATGTGTCCGCAGGAAACGGTGTGTCGGACTACGGGGAGAAGGACGCTATTGCAGCCAACCCCAGCAACCTGAGTGGTGAAGGTCTGGAAATTGTCTCTCGGATGACCACGCAGACCTTTATTAATAGAGCAAAAGACGAAGGTATAGAGCTTGTCACCAGGCTGCGAGATGCGGGAGTTCACTCTTGGGAGTTTTGGCAGTTCGAGTTGACTCAGGGGTGGGGCCTTATGGCTGACGCTCTAAACATTGACAAGGCTGGCCGGGGGACAAACTGCACACCCATCGGGGATATTGCGGAGGCCACCAAGGATGGCTCCGCTGGTCATTGCATCAATAATGAGTATGACGTTCCGGGCGGGCGTGCAGAGGACTTTACCAATGGAACGGCGTACTGGTCCCCGGACACTGGGGCTCATGTGCTGGTGGGAGACATTCGCAGAACGTACATTGACATGGGAGCCACAAACTCCTGGCTTGGCTTTCCGACGACCTCCGAGCTCAGCGCGGGCAAGAATTCTCGCCGGGTCCACTTCCAAAATGGGTCTTTGTATTGGTCCCCCGAGACGGGAACCCATGCTATTCCTCAAGTGATTTTTGACGCTTGGGGTGCTCACGGTTGGGAAAACGGCGAGCTCGGTTTGCCTGTGGCCGAAGCCGAAGGTGCTGGTGCAGAAGGTACTGCCGCTGGCACTGCTGGCGCGGAGGGTGCCGATACCGTGTCTGCTCAGAAGTTCCAGGACGGTTGGGTGATTGTCAAGGACGGCAAGGCCTCTGTTATCACAGGGAAAACTGCAACGCTGTGGGAGCAGCTGGGTGGGCTGGCTTCCGAGACGGGCCTTCCCACGGGAGATACCCAGAACATTGAGGGTGGGCAGGTCACCGCCTTTACGCATGGCATGATTTACAACCATCCGGGCAATGGGGCGTACTACATCCCCTTTGGTGACATCTTCGACTATTGGGGTAAAAACGGATATGAACGTGGGAAGTTCGGGTGGCCAACCTCCGGGTTGCAACACATCCCTGCGGGTGGGGAATTTATCACCTTCCAGCGGGGTACCATCCAGCAGATTAATGGTGAAGTGACCGAAAAAACTCAGGCCGGGGAGAAACCTGCTGATAATCCCGCACCTGGGGAAGCAGCGCCCGAGTCTGAGCGGCAGCCGAAGTAAGAGTGAGGTGGAAGAATGCCCAGTTTTATCAGGACTCTCCGCAGTGGCCGTGGTTGTGGCGTGACATCGCCGTTGGATACCTCGGCTGGCTCACCTGCCTCATCTGCTGTGGTTGTTTCGGGCACCTCAGCTGGCTCCATTCCTTCGCGCAGTACGGGCAAAGGTCGTATGCGTCAGGCGCTGGTTTTCACCTGTGCTTGGGTGGCGCTACCGCTTCTTTCAGCGTGTGGGGGAACTACGGTGGATAGTTCAAACGCACTCGCGTCTCAGACGTCCACAGTTCAGGAGAAAACTACAGACCGCGCTGTTAATTCAGCGGAAACCAAGAGGCGTGCTGTTGATGATCCCGCCCACGAAATCAGCTCTCTTCCTGAGCGGAAACCACAGCTTAGCGCTGTGGATGAACAAATGCTTGAGAACTTGAAAGAGGAAGGCATTGATGTCAGCGGGTATGAGGTTCAGCTGGCTGGGCTGGGCTCACGGGTGTGCCAGGACAAGACAGCCTCTGATGGTGTAGACGCCATTGTGACGGCTGTGGCAGGACAGCTGGTTGAGCAGGGGAAGAGCGAGAAATCTACGGCGGATACGGCGCTTATCCTGAGCGACGTCGCTCGGCAGGCGTACTGCTAATCCGGCCCACTGGTTAGGCGTACTGCTAAACCAGCCCGTTCCTCAGTATCATCTCTGCACTTAGAACCCTTAACTGCGCAGTGCTAGGCGCGTATCTGCCTCACCGTGCGCAGTCTGGGGGAAGTCGCGCTTTACCGTGTGCCTCTACAATCTCTCAGTGTGCGTAAACTTTTCCTGCTTCTTGTAACGGCGGCCCTTGTGCTGTTTCTCGGCTTCCAGGTGGGGCAGTGGTGGTTGGATCAACACGGTCAGGGGTCAAGCTCGTCTTCCTCTGTGCAGTCTGCACCCACAGCTCCTGATAATCCTGCTGCCCTGGGCTTGGAGCAGTGCCCGGTGATGGAGCTTATTGCGGCGGCGGGCACATGGGAATCTCGGGCGGATGATGATCCGCTCAACCCCCAGACCTCGCCGTCCTACATTCGCAGCATTACCGATCCCCTGAAAGAACGCTTCTCGGACTCTCAGCTGCGAGTGTGGACGGTTCCTTATGTGGCCCAACTGCGCAATGTCAATGCCATGAAGGAAGCAACCTATGACGAGTCCCTGGCTCAGGGCACACAGCGAGTGGTGGGGGAGCTTTCCGCTGTTCACAGTGCTTGCCCTCGCACCCGCTTCATTCTTACTGGGTTTTCTCAGGGGGCCGCGCTTCAGGGGGACATCGCCAACCAGATCGGCGTCGGTCAGGGGGCTGTGCCAGCAGAGAGTGTGGCCCAGGTGGTATTGGTGGCGGACCCGCGTCGAGAAAACTCGGTGGGTATCAATCCTGGGGTTCCTCTTGAGGGAGTCGGGGCAGAGATTCGCCTCCAGCCAGTAAGCGCTTTGATTCAGCCGGTTACTCCGGGTGCTACCATGCGAGGTCCGCGTCCAGGTGGTTTTGGTACCTTGGCAGATCGCACCTATCAGCTATGTGCCCCTGGCGACGCCGTGTGTGACGCGCCCAGCCGTCTAGACGCCATCCCTGCAAATGCGCAGAATTACCTCCTGGGGAACATTGTTCACACGCAATATGCCACCAACCCGGACGTGATTGAAGGGACAACGGCCTCTGAATGGGCAGTTGAGAAGATGGTGCAGGTTGTGGAGAGTTCACTTTAAAAGATTTGTGGGGACATGAGTGGGCATTCCCCAGTAAAGTACAGACACGTACTATGATGTGGCCCCCATAAGTGTGCCTGCTTGCTTGGCAGCAGATTGCTGAGGGCCCAGAAAGGAACTGGCTCAGCGTGTATAAGAACACCATTGATATCCTGGACTCTCTCTATAAGCGTGATGGTGTGTTTCATTTTCCAGACACCCTCACGGTGCCTGAGTTGTGTGAAACCTTCTTTCGACTTCAAGAAAACGAGCATGATGACCTGACCATCCGCTACCACGATTACTCGGTAGGAGGCAGGCAGTCCACCCCTGATGATCTGGATGGCACCGTGGTGGATTACACCCGCGCCCAGGTCAATACCCGTATTAAGGCGGTGGCAGCTCGTCTTCAGCAGGTGTGTTCGCCGGGGGATCGGGCAGCCATTCTGCTCAACAACTCCCCGGAGTACATCTTTGCTTTCCTGGGGGCTATCTACGCTGGCTTGATTCCGCTTCCCCTGTATGACCCAGCTATTCCTTCCTCTCAAGGGCACCTCAAAGCAATTTTTGAGGACGCCACCCCAAATGTTGTGCTTACAAACCGCGTGAGTGCCCCGGCCATTCGTCGTTACTTTAGCGACGTCCCTGCCGCTAAGCGTCCCCGCGCTATTACTATCGACGCCCTTCCTGACAGCTTGGCTGCCGAATGGGTACCCTCCACGCAGGGGGACGGAGGGGCGTCGTCACGTGATGGTGAGGATGTCAATGAGGGTGGCGCTCAGGGAAGCGGTGGCGCAGAAACAGAGAAGAGGGTTGCTCCTGTGGATCTTCCCGTCTGTCTGCAATACACCTCCGGCTCAACGGGTACTCCCAAGGGTGTGATTCTGACGCACCGCGCAGTGCTGACCAGTGTTCTTCAGATGATTTCCACCTACAAGCTGGATTACCAATTCCGCTATGTGAACTGGTTACCACTGCACTTTGACATGGGCATTATTTTTGCCACGCTGGTTGTCTCCCTTGGATACCAGATTGAATTGATGGGGCCGCAGGATTTCTTGCAGCAGCCCAAGCGTTGGATATGGCAGATGGGTAACAAAGGTGATGGGGTGTTCATGCACTCCGCTGCCCCTAACTTTGCCCTTGAGCTGGTGTCGCGCTTTGCGGCTGACACGGATGCTGACCTTTCTAGTATTCGTAACCTTGCTTTGGGCGGGGAACCCATTACACAGAAATCTCTGAATACCTTTGTGAATACCTTTGCCAAGCAGGGTTTGAGTCCGAATCCCCTGTTGTCTGGCTATGGATTGGCAGAAGCAACGCTCTCTGTTACTTCTGACCGAAATCCTCATGCTCCCTCCGTGATTGGGCACTTTGATCGGAAGAAACTAACCGAGGGCAAAGCGGAATTTACAGATGATCCCACGCAGGCCATGACCTTTGTGTCCGTGGGACAAACCCAAACCGGAGACTACCTCACCCAGTACGTAACCATTGTGGATCCGCAGGAGCGCTGTGAGCTTCCAGACGGCCAGGTGGGCGAAATTTGGGCACAGGGAGATAACATTGCCGCAGGTTATTACCACCGTCCGCAAGAGACAGAGGATACCTTCCACAATGTTTTGGCTGAGCGTTTGGATAACAGCCGTGTAGAGGGGGCTACCGACGACGGCTGGCTGGCCACAGGCGATCTTGGTGCTGTGGTGGACGGCCAGTTCTACGTGGTAGGGCGTATCAAGGATCTGGTGGTTATTGCTGGTGTGAATCACTACCCGCAGGACCTGGAGGCCACAGTGTCTGCTGCGGCGCCGGATCATATTCAGCCTGGAGCGGTTGCAGCCTTCTCCATTCCTGGTGACGATGTGGAAAAGCTGGTGATTCTGGCGGAGCGCAAAGCAGATGCTGACCCTGCCGGGGATGACACAGCACGCAGCAGTATTACCCAGGCGGTTTCTCAACACCACGGAGTAGCCCCCAGTGATGTGGTGATTGGAGATGCCAATTCCATAGCCCGTAACCCCACTGGCAAGATTGCTCGCCGTGTAGCTCGTACTGCCTACATTGCCCAGCAGGAAAGCTGAGACGCTGTCAGTGGCGAGCACCTGCAGGATAGTGTATAACTACTCAGTAGCAAGTCTATCGAGTGTAGAACTCCGTGGTACGTACGAAGGATTTACCGTGAAACTGTCGCATAGAGTAATGGGGGGGTAGTACTAGCTGTGGCTACGGCATTGGCTGGTGCTGTCATGACTCCTGCCGCCTCTGCCGCACCTGCAGGCAACATTGTTACCTTGGGTGATTCATATACAGCTAATCCCAATGAGATTATCAATAGCTTGAGGGGTGCTCCTATTCCTGAGGTTGCTAACTATCCTCAGACGGATGGATGTATGCAAGCTCCGAACAACTGGCCACGCCTGCTTGGAGCCAAGGTTGGCGCTGCCATTGCTGACTGGTCTTGCACAGCAGGAACCTCCCAGACCATGTTGCTTCGTCTGGATGCCGCTATTGCGCGGGGTGATCTCCACCCCGGAACCCGCGCTGTGGTGATTGCTGTGGGAATGAATGACTACGGCCCCTTTGGTATTAGCCAGGGTTTCCAGCCGTGGAATTCACAAAAGATGCGTGCTGATTACGTCCAGAACATCAGGATTGCCGCAGATAAGGTTCGCGCGATTGCGCCGAAGGCAAAGATCGTGCTGTCGGGAATGTTGGCTGTGTCTGATCCGACTCCGCCGAATATGTGGTGCGTGGTGAACGTGGTCCCGAATGCTCCTCAGGGTGTATCCCTGCCTCTGTTGCAACGTGTTGAAGTTGAAAATGAGGGCAATCAAAGTGCAGGGGCTGCTGCTGTGGGTGCTATCTTTGTTCCTATGCGTGAAGCCAGCGCTCAGCATTCCTCCTGCGCTCCTGATAATGAGAGGTATGTGGCGGGTGTCATTGACACCACCTCGGCGCACAACATGAGTTTCCATCCGACAGATAAGGGTAGCGAGTTCATGGCCGCACGTCTTGCACCCGTCGTGTAGGGCTGCTTACTCTCAGCTGTATTCATCAAACCACCTGACTGCTGGTCAGGTGGTTTTCTCATCACTGAATGTGTCTGAAAAGATAGAAATTCGTAACAATCGGAGCACTGTGGAGGATTACATAGGGGAATACTCCGCGAGAAACCTTTAACGGCAGGTGAAAGGACTTACTACCTATGGACATCTACAGGGCAATTGGAACCTTGTTCAGCCCGGAAGGCAAGCTTGAGCTTCCCGATAACTTTACGCTTCCGGGCTTCTGTGAGTACTTCTTCCAGAAGCAGCCAGAAAAGCACAATGACCTCATGCTTCGCTTCCATGATTATTCGGTGTCCACGGGGGAGCGCGCTGGCTATGATCTGGACGGCACAGTGGTGGAGTACACCTACGCCCAGGTCAACACTCGGATTAAGGCTGTAGCTGCCCGTCTCCAGCAGGTATGTGCTCCCGGTGAGCACGCTGCCATTCTTGCAAATAATTCCCCGGAATACCTTTTTGGTTTCTTGGGGGCTATCTATGCGGGCCTGGTTCCTGTTCCTCTCTATGACCCCTCCATCCCCTCCTACCAGCGTCATCTCAAGATTGTTCTCAAAGACGCCGCTCCCACGGTGATTCTGACCAACCGCCAGACGGCAGGGGCTGTGCGCCGCTATCTTAAAGATTTTCCAGCAGCTGAGCGTCCTCGGGCTCTTACTATCGACGCCCTCCCTGACACCTTGGCTGCTGAGTGGGTTGATCCGCTCACCACCGCCGCTTCTCCTACTGACGGCACACTTCCTCAGGATCAGCCGGCATTTTTGCAGTACACCTCCGGGTCCACTCGCAATCCAGCAGCCGTTATACTCACCCACCGTTCCGTGATGGCCAGCATTGTTCAGATGGTGTATGCGGTGCAGCTGGTGTTTCCTCTGCGTTTGGTGACGTGGTTGCCCATGCATCATGACATGGGCGTGATTTTCTCCACCCTGATTGCCGCTTTCGGTTTTCAGCTGGATTTGATGGGGCCTCGGGATTTCCTCCAGCAGCCTCAGCGCTGGATTTCTCAGCTGGGTATGAAAGATGATGGTGTGGCGCTGTACTCGGCCATTCCCAACTTTGCCTTGGGTATGGCTGCTCGTTTTGCTGGGGATTTGGATGTGGATTTGTCTGGTGTGAAAGGCGTGGTGATTGGTGGTGAGCCCATCACGGAGGCTTCTCTCCAGGCGTTTTATGCCACTTTCGCCCCGCGTGGTTTCACACCCACTATGATTTTGTCCGCCTACGGCTTGGCAGAGGCCACCCTGGGTGCCGCGGTGGATGGGGACAGCACCACACCCCCAATGATTGCCCATTTTGACCGTACTCAGTTGGCCCAGGGTACGGCGGTGTTCACAGAGGATAAGTCCAAAGAGGCTGTTTTTGTCTCTGTTGGCAAGAAGTATCTGGGCCAGTATCTCACCATCGTTGATCCGCGCACCCGCGCGGAACTTCCTGATACTCAGGTGGGTGAGATATGGGTTCAAGGCCCCAATGTTGCCGCTGGGTATCTCAATCGTCCAGAGGAGACGGAGGAGACTTTCCATAACACTCTGGCCACCCGCTTAGAGAACAGCCGTGTACCTCTGGCGGAGGATGACCCCTGGCTGGCCACAGGTGATTTGGGCGTGATTGTGGATGGCGAGCTCTATGTGATTGGCCGTATCAAAGATGTGGTGGTGATTGCCGGTGTCAATCACTATCCGCAGGATTTGGAGGCCACGGTGTATGCTGCGGCTCCCGATCATATTCAGGAAGCAGCTGTGGCTGCTTTCTCCATTCCTGGTGATGATGTGGAGCAGCTCATCATCATGGCGGAGCGGAAGTCTGAGGCTGACCCTTCCCATGACGACGTCGCTCGGAGTGCCATTTCTCAGTCCATCTCTGAGCAGTACGGGATTGCCCCGGCAGATATTGTGGTGGGCCCTGAGAATTTCATTGCGCGTAGCTCGGCTGGCAAAATTGCGCGCAGGGTGGCCCGCTCAGCATATTTGTCCCAGATTCATACTGAGCAAGGATAAAATTCTTAGAGTAATACTCTGCGGGCATAGTATCGTTTAGGGTTTACCCCGGAAAAGTGTTCCGAATCAGAGGTTCAGAACAATGAGTGAAGAGTGGCTGTGGCTGTCCAGTGCCGTAGCCGGTGCTGAGTGTTAGCAGGAAAGGTTGAGGAAGTCGTATGCCTATGACTGTCGAACAGCTAAAGACGTGGCTGAAAGACTGGATAGCAAGGACGACGAATCTTCCGGAAGAAGAGATTGATGAGTTTCAGCCGATGGAGCGCCTCAATCTTTCCTCTCGTGATGTGGTTGTGCTGTCTGGGGAGTTGGAGCGTCTGCTGGGGGTGACCCTGGAACCGATTGTGGCGTATCAGTATCCCACTATCGACGCCCTTGCCCAGTACCTTGTGAATCCCACCACCGGCATTGCAGCTAGAGGTGCAGCCCCTGCCCCAGATAGGGATTCCACAGCTGCCACCTCCACTCTCACGTCCTCCTTCAACGCGCAGGACGTTGCCTATCATGACATTGCCATCGTGGGCATGGCTGCGCGTTTCCCCGGCGCAGAGAATCTGGAGCAGATGTGGGATTTGCTGGCTTCTGGGCGCAGTGGTGTCGGTGATTTACCGGCTGGCCGGTGGTCTGAGTACAGCAATGATCCAGTCACCATGCACAAGATTAAGAGTGTGAACACCGTTGGGGGTTACCTCTCTGATATTGAGACTTTTGACGCGGAGTTCTTTGGGCTTTCCCCGCTGGAGGCCGCCAATATGGATCCCCAGCAGCGCATCATCTTGGAAGTAGCCTGGCACGCTCTGGAACACGCCGGTATTCCTGCTAACACCTTGCGCGGCACCTCTACTGGGGTGTTCATTGGTTCCTCTAACAATGACTATGGAATGTTGATTGCCTCTGATCCGGCAGAGGCTCACCCCTACGCCCTCACAGGTACGGCCAGTTCAATTATCCCTAACCGTCTTTCGTATGCCTTGGACTTGCGCGGCCCTTCGGTGTCTGTGGATACGGCTTGTTCTTCCTCTCTGGTGGCCATTCACCAGGCTGTCCGTGCTCTGCGCTCGGGTGAGGCAGACACCGCCTTGGCTGGTGGTGTAAATATCCTGGCCAGCCCCTTTGTGTCCACAGCTTTCGGTGAGTTGGGGGTGTTGAGCCCTTCGGGGGCTATCCACGCCTTTTCTGCTGATGCGGATGGTTTTATCCGAGGTGAGGGCGCAGGTGTGGTGGTGCTCAAGCGTGTGGCGGATGCCCTGGCTGATGGTGACACTATCCATGCCGTTATTAAGGGTTCTGCCGTGAATTCGGATGGCCATTCCAATGGCCTTACCGCACCTAATCCTGATGCCCAGGTAGATGTTCTGGAGCGTGCATATCGGGACGCTGGGGTAAATCCGTCCACTGTGGATTATGTGGAGGCTCACGGCACGGGCACAATCTTGGGGGATCCTATTGAGGCTCAGGCGTTGGGCCAGGTGTTGGGGGCTGCTCGTGATGCATATGATCCGCTGTTGCTGGGCTCTTCAAAAACAAACTTTGGGCACACGGAGTCTGCTGCGGGTGCTGCCGCCCTCATTAAGGTGGTTCTCTCCTTGCAGCATGACACTGTGCCGCCCAGCCTGAATTTCACGGAGCCGAACCCTTACATTGATTTTGAAGCGGATCGCCTGGAAGTGGTGGAGGATGTCCGCGAGTGGCCAATGTACTCCGGCCGCAGGATATCCGGGGTGTCTGGTTTCGGTTTTGGTGGCACCAATGCTCATGTGGTGGTTTCTGATTTTCAGCCGGAGGATTACCGCAACCACAGTGAGCCTGTGTGCCCACCTGCTTTGGAATCTGACGCGGTGCTGTTACCTGTCTCTGGGCTTCTTCCTTCACGACGTCGCTCAGTGGCGGCTCACATGGCAGACTACCTGGAGTCAGCTGGCCTCCAGGACTCCGATCTGCCTGCTCTTTCCCGCACCTTAGCTGGCCGTAACCATGCGCGCTCCCGCGCTGTGGTGTCGGCGTCCACGGTGGATGATGCTGTCACTCGGCTACGCAAAGTGGCTGAGGGGAAGAAGCTGTCCGGTGTGGCATCGGCGGACGCGCCGTCGTCTGTGGGGCCGGTGTTTGTGTATTCCGGTTTTGGTTCTCAGCATCGCAAGATGGTGAAGGATTTGGTGGCCTCGGCTCCCTCTTTTGAGGCACGCCTGCGTGAGCTGGATGAGGTGATTGTGTTTGAGTCCGGGTGGTCTCTCTTAGAAAAGATTGCCGATGATTCTCAAACCTATGACACGGAAACGGGTCAGGCCAGTATTACGGCCATTCAGATTGCCCTGACGGATTATTTGGCCTCCTTGGGAGTTACCCCTGCAGCCGTGATGGGTATGTCTATGGGGGAGATTGCTGCGGCCTATGCCTGCGGTGGCCTCTCGGCGGAAGATGCCATGCGGATTGCCTGCCACCGTTCTCGCCTGATGGGGGAGGGAGAGCAGCTTCTGCCGGAGGATCGTCTGGGTGCCATGCTGGTGGCGGAGCTGTCTGCCGAGGAGTTGGAGCAGCTGAATCAGTCCGAGCAGTTCAGCCAGATTGAGCCTGCTGTGTATGCCGGGCCTGGAATGCTTACTGTGGGCGGGCCTGAGGCACAGGTACAGGCTTTGGCTCAGAAGCTGGACGCTGAGGGTAAGTTTGCTCGCTTGCTCAAGGTGAAGGGCGCGGGGCATACCAGTTATGTGGATCCCATTTTGGGTGAGCTGGAGGCAGAGATTAGCGATATTGAGCCTCTCCCCATCCGTATTCCGCTGTTTAGTTCCGTGGATCAAGCTGTGGTGTACCAGCCGGGACAAACTGTCCACAACCCTGATTATTGGTTGCGCTGTACGCGCCATTCTGTTCATTTCCAGGACGCCACTAAACAGGCTCTGGCTGCTGGGCACACGATGTTGGTGGAGATTTCTCCTCACCCTGTGGCACTGATGGGCATGATGAGCACGGCGCTATCTCTGGGGCGTGCAGATGCTCAACTGCTCTTCACGCTCAAGCGCAAAATTCCCGCTGACCAGAGCCTTCACGATCTTCTTGCCGCTCTCTATGTATCTGGGGAGCCTGTGGACTTTACCGCCCTGGTGGGTACTGGGGCGCGGCTTCCTGTTCCCGGCACTGCTTTTGAGAAGAACCGCTATTGGACGGACGCTCGCCCATCCTCCGGCAGTTCCACTCTTCCCGGTACGCGCGTCACTTTGCCCACCCAGGTGGCGTACACCATAAATGCTGCTTCTGTGCCCTCTTTGGCGTCCCTTATCGACGCCGCGGTTCCAGAAGGCTTCACCCGCGTTGCGCTTGAGGAATATGCAGCATTACCGTCTTCTGCGGAGCTGACCACCCAGGTAGAGCACAATGTGGCCGGGGTGGTGATTCGCGTGTACTCCGTGACGGAGTCCGGGGACACCACCCTCCTGGCTGAAGCCTTTGCGGTGGGGTCTGCTGCTGCCTCTGGGGTGAGTGCAGCCCTGGGTGCTACCTCCTCCAGCCTCAGTACCTCTGGTGTGGGTGTGGCTGGTTCCGCAGATTCTGCAGGTGCGGGTAGCCCCACTGCGCCTGGCGCCGCAACTGCTTCCTCCGCCGATTCTCGCTGGCACGCGGATTCTGGGGAGACAGTGGCAGATCACCTGCGGTTCATTGTGTCGGAGTCAATGGGCTATGAGGTGGAGGATCTTCCTGATGAGCTTCCGCTTATTGATCTTGGCTTGGATTCCCTCATGGGTATGCGGATTAAGAACCGGGTGGAGAATGACTTTCAAATTCCCCCACTAGATGTGCAGACTCTTCGAGATGCCTCGGTGGCGGATGTTATTAGCATCGTGGAAGATGCTGTGCGCAAGCGTAATGATCCTGAGGTGATTGTGGCAGCCCAAGCCCAGGAAGCACAGGAGGCTGAGGAAGCTCAGGCTGCACAGGCCACAGCCACTGCGCAGGGCAAGCAACCCCAACCGGCTCAAGGTAAGCAACCCCAACCGGCGCAAGGCGCCGGTGTTGCCCCTCGGGACGCCTCGGAGCGTCTGGTGTTTGCCACATGGGCAGGAATCACGGGTCAGGCTGCTGCTGGTGTCACCAGCCCTCTGCCCAGCATTGACCAGCCCACTGCGCAGAAGGTGGCAGATCGCCTCAATGAGCGTGCTCATAGCACTCTGACTGCTGAGGATATTCTGGCTGCTGGCACTCTAGAGCCCCTTGCAGACGCCGTTCGTGACGGCCTGGAGGTGGCTGTGGAGGGGAACATTCGTATTCTGCGCGAGCGCTCGGAAGGCTCTACTGCCGCCTCCGTGTTCATGTTCCATCCGGCTGGGGGCTCTTCGGTGGTGTATGAACCGCTTACCCGTCGTTTGAACCCCTCTGTCCCTGTCTATGGCGTGGAGCGCTTAGAGGGGTCCTTGGAGGATCGTGCTCAGCAGTATGTGGAGGACATTCTCAAGCTCTCCTCGGGGTATCCCCTCGTGTTGGGGGGCTGGAGTTTTGGTGGTGCTCTTGCTATGGAAGTGGCAAAGATTCTTAAGGAGCGCGGTCAGCGTGTGGATCTTATTGCCCTTCTGGATACAGTGCGCCCTGCGGAGGATATTCCCGATACTGTGGAGGAAACCAAGGCCCGGTGGGATCGCTACGCAGCCTTTGCGAATAAAACCTACAACCTGGATTTTGAGGTTCCCTATGAGCTTTTGGAAACTGCTGGGGAAGATGCTCTTATTCAGATGATGGCTGCCTACTTGTCCAGCCCTGAGGCTGCTGCTCACGGTGTTGCGGCAGGGGTGTTGGAGCACCAGCGTGCCAGTTTTGTCGATAACCAGATTCTCGGGAATCTAGCTCTGGATCGCTACGCTGACCTTGACATTCCCGTTCTCCTGTTCCGTGCTGAGCGTATGCATGATGGCGCCATTGAGTTGGAGCCTCGGTACGCCACGGTGAAACCAGACGGCGGTTGGGGAGATGTGGTGAAGGATCTAGAGATTGTTCAGCTACATGGGGATCACCTGGCTGTGGTTGATGAACCGGAGATTGCTACGGTAGCAGTGAATCTAGAACGTAGACTTCTGCTCTTGGAGAGTGATTATCGGTGACCACGGATAACTCGGATGTCCTTCAATCCACGCACAATCCAGGTACTCCTTCCACCACTGCGCAGAAAATCGCTGATCTCAAGGAACGCCTGACCCAGGCTCAGGACCCTGGTTCGGAGCGTTCCCGTGCCAAACGTGACGCCGCTGGGCGTACCACTCCTCGGCAACGCATTGAGCGCCTTTTGGACCCAGGTTCGTTCATGGAGGTAGGCGCGTTGGCACGCACCCCGGGAGATCCAGAGGCGCGCTATTCGGACGGTGTGGTCACAGGCTATGGCCGTGTGGATGGGCGTCCCGTGGTGGTGTATGCCCATGACAAAACGGTGTATGGCGGTTCCGTGGGGGTCACCTTCGGCCGTAAGGTGTGTGAGGTCATGGATATGGCCATTAAAATTGGCTGCCCCGTGATTGGTATTCAGGATTCCGGCGGCGCACGTATCCAGGATGCTGTTACCTCTTTGGCCATGTATTCGGAGATTTCTCGGCGTCAGCTTCCTTTGTCTGGGCGTTGCCCCCAAATCTCTATTATGTTGGGGAAGTCTGCCGGTGGTGCTGTTTATGCTCCCGTTACCACTGATTTTGTGGTGGGCGTGGAGGATGAAACGGAGATGTATGTGACCGGCCCTGCTGTGATTAAGGAGGTCACGGGGGAGGACATCAGTTCTGCTGACCTTGGCAACGCCCGTGTTCAGGAGGAGTCCGGCAACATTTCAGCTGTGGTGGGCAGTGAAGAGGAAGCCTTTGAGTATGTTCGGGATCTTCTTGCCCACCTTCCTCTTACCTGTTTTGACCAGCCTCCCCTTTTCGACGCCCCCTCGGACGAGGAGGTGTCTCAAGATACTGACCTGGATTCCTTCATGCCGGATGATTCCAACGCTGGCTATGACATGATGGATCTTCTCCGGCAATTGGGTGATACCCCTGATCTTCTGGAAATTCAGGCTAATTATGGTCCTAACCTGATTTGTGCTTTCGGGCGTATTGACGGGCGTGCAGTAGGTTTTGTGGCCTCCCAACCCATGATGTATGCGGGCTGCATTGATGCGGACGCAGCCGATAAAGGTGCCCGTTTTATCCGTATTTGTGACGCCTACAACATCCCCCTGGTGTTTGTGGTGGATACCCCTGGTTACTTGCCGGGTATTCAGCAGGAGCGCGTGGGGCTCATTCACCGCGGTGCCAAACTGGCCTTTTCTCTGGTGGAGGCCACAGTGCCGAAGGTGTCTCTCATTGTGCGTAAGGCTTATGGTGGCGCCTATGCCGTCATGGGGTCTAAAAATCTGTCCGGTGATATTAACCTGGCCTGGCCCACTGCGCAGATTGCTGTGATGGGTTCTGCTGCTGCCGTGGTGATGCTCCAGGGTAAGCAGTTAGCAAAGCTTCCCCCTGAGCAGCGGGAGACGCAAAAGAAGCTCTTTATGGATTTTTATGACCAGACCATGACGTCTCCCTATATGGCTGCGGAGCGTGGCTACATTGACGCGATGATTCAGCCACATGAGAGCCGTCTTGCTTTACGACGCGCCTTGCGCCAACTGGCTGATAAGCAGGCGTCGGATTTACCCAAGAAACACGCCATCAACCCCCTGTAAAATATCGCAAACTCCACCCCACTCGGGGGTGGAGTGTCGAGTGTAGCTTGGAGTTTCCATTTCTTTCCCAGGTAGCAGTGAGACTTCTCACATCAATTTCTCACATAGTGAAACGAATGGGGTTGAAGTAGAGTACTGAGCGTACTACCCTGGACGGACATACAGGTTCGCCACAGGTGTTGTGTTGCTGACCCGTCACCGCGCCCGTCCATTCCGTCCTAGGTCTCAGAACCTACGGGGGGGGGGTGGTCATGGCCACTGCATAAGCCTTCACCGTGATTCTGTCTGATAGTTGCAGTACTGATTCCTCGTAGAAAGACACGCACGTGAAATCTGAGACATTTGCAAAGTGGAGGTCGAGCGGTCGCCTTCCTATTGTCCTCCTAGTCGTAATATCGCTGGTTTTCGCCATGCTAACGGTAGTAGGTCCTACCAAGGCCTCTGCGCAGGAAACCACAGAGGATGACACTCAAATCTCAGTGGGGGATTTCGTTGCCCTTGATAACTGGCGGGAAAGTTCAGCTACTGGCAGTAATAAAGAAGTTATATTCTACAAAAATGGACAGATACTCACTGTACCTGGAGGTCCGTCAATCCTACCGGAAGGTGCTGCACTTTTCAATATAACGGCTTATACAGATTATCAAAAGACTGTAAATACTATTGATAAAATCTGTACCGGAATAAAAATCGGTGGTACTATTGGCAGCCTCATTCCAGGTCTAGGGAGTATTGCTGGCTACGCAAATCAAATTGCTCAATATTGTGATATGGGGCAAGAGGGTATATTAAAAATCGTAGAAGTTGCCAATGGTATAGGTGACTTTTTCGAGAAGATATTTGGTGACGGCCAAGATTTATCTGAAAAGTTTGTTGCATACTGTATTGAGCCATTTACTGAAGTGGAGAAAAACGATACTGTAGCCCGTCAAGTGTCTACATGGGATCAGTATTCTGCGAACGCTAAACAGCGCTACTACTACGGTATGACATCTAACCCCGGAAGTAACAGCGAGGGTTTTGGATTTAGTGCGAATGGGAATCAAGAGAAAATCAACTGGATAATACATAATAGTTATCCCTATCTGCCATTGGAAACGCTCCAAGAAAAGATGCCGAATCTCAGTGAAGTTGAAGCTGTAGCTGCAACCCAAGCCGCGATTTGGTACTACGTAACGAACGAAAAACCGGATTTTCAGACTCCGTCAGGAACGGGATATAACAATCTTGCAATGTCCAATCCTGAATTTGAGGTGCTTTTTAATCAGCTTATCGAAAGTGCCCAGAATATGCCGGAGGAGGATATTTCGGGCCTAACTGGCCGTTTAGCTTTGACGTCCGGTGGCCAGTCAATGATTATCGTCGAGGAAAATGGCAGTTCAAAGCCTGAGCCTGAAACCCCTGAGGAGGCTCCGAAGTCGTCGATTGGTACGGATGTGTCTCCGAAGTCTGCTGTGTTGAAGGCTGGGGATACGGTGACGGATACGGTGTCGTATGAGGGGTTGACGCCTGGTGTTGAGTATGTGCTTCATGCTGAGTTGCGTGATAAGGGTGC
>JAEYUQ010000010.1 GCA_023432405.1 Actinomycetes bacterium
CTTTTGGGGCTGGGGGGAATCTGGAACAGTGATGCCGTGCCGGCCTCTCGACAGGCTGGTTTTGCATTGGCTGGGGTTGCGCTTTTTGCGCTCCTGGTTCCCCTGTGGGGAAAAATTGAGAGGCCGCTTGTTGTATTGGGGGTACTTGGCCTGGGCATTCCGGTGCTGTGCTGGCTTCTTCCGGAGCTTGTGGGAGAGGCGTTGACTCACTGGACGGGAGCGGGGCTTCTTCGTGACTCTCAGAAGTTCCTGGGACTGGCGCTGCCCGCGTATGTGGCTGCTGCGTCACGTCTGCCGCAGAAATGGCCGTGGGCGGCGCTTGTTCTCACTGTCCTTCAACTTCCCGACGCCCCTCTTGCTCTGCGCCAGCTCACTCCCGTTACCGTGCAGGTTGCGCACCTGGAAAGCTCTGGCCGTGACGTGTTTGACCCTCACCTCACCACCCTCATTTCTGCCCAAGATCGCGTGGTGGTCAATCCCATGACCAAGGCTTATTCGATGGTGGAGTCCGGCGAACTCACAGTAGACGGTCAAACCGTAGATCTTCCCTCTGCTCGGTTTACTCAGGCTCAGGCGGCGTGGGCGGAGGGGGATTTGGAAACACTGCGGGACCTCAACATTGGGCTTGTGGTGGACGGCGAGAAAGTTTTGGCAGATACTGGCGCTCCGGCGCGAAGTCTCACAGCTGGGCTTGTTCTCCTGGGCTCGTGGCTTATGATTCCGATGGCGTTGCTGGGCGCTTGCCTGTGCCTTTCTCGAAGGCACAAATCAACTCGGCAAACTGCTCGCCAGTCTGAGTCCACGTGAATTGCTCGGCACGCGAGGATGCGTTGTCGCCTAGCTCGCTTCGTAACTGCGGGTGATCCAGAAGCCTTTTTACGCACGCGGTCAGCGCCGCCACACCGTCCTCGGCCAGGAGTCCTGTCTCTCCGTCAATCACCGAATCATTGAGCCCACCAGCACTGCGATACCCCACTGTAGGAACCCCATGTTGCCCAGCCTCAATCACCGCTAAACCCCAACCCTCCGTCTGGCTGGGCATAAGGTGAACTGCAGCCCTACTCAGCAAAGCGTGCTTATAGGGTTCAGATACCTGCCCGTGAAAACAAATCCGAAGATTCTCCACAGCCTCATAGCGCTGCGCATAGGCTCGCAGCTCATCCTCCCACCAGCCGGAGCCAATAATATCCAAGCTAATCTTTCGACTCTGCGCCAAAGCTGCCGAGGCTTCTATCGCGTGTTCAATTCGCTTGTGGGGAACCAGGCGCGAAAGAGTTACGAGGTGAATGGTTCCATCCTGACGCAGCACAGGAAGGTCCTCGGGTACTGGATCTACACCGTTCCTAATGACGGTGATGGTGTCTTCCGGTACTCCTAGCTGGACCAGCTCCGCTCGGGAGTGTTCAGACACGGTGACATAGGGCGCACCACGGTTCAGGCGCGGTGAAACCTTGGATTCTATGAACCAGCCAAGTGCCCCCAAGAATTTCCCCGCCACCGGCCACTGTTCACGGTGGCAATGGTGAGTCAGCAGAATTGTTCTGCCTGGCGCCACAAGCCGAGCCCCAAAGGGAATCCCATTTTGGGTGTCTACCACAACATCCACCCCTCGAAGCCGCCCCAACCCCAAACGGCCTAGGGCCAGATGAAGGAGTGCTGCCGGGTACACCGTGTATTTACCGCCAGCTTTCACAAAAGTCACTTGACGACGCCGCGTTATGCGAGGAGCGTCGGTATGGCGCGCGGATTGCACAATCACCTCATACCCACAGCTGGCCAAGTACTCTGCTACGCGCTCGAGGTAGCGCTCACTGCCACCACCTTGGGGATGCGTGGTGTCACGCCAGCACAGCAGCAGAATCTTCATAGCTCCGCCATTGTAGCTGTGCACTTCACTCACCGCCGTGCAGCTATCCCACAGACTTCCTAGTGCTGCTTAGCTGCTGCGCCGAGGCGAACCTCACGCACGGCCCCGAGGCGAACCTCACGCACGGCCCCGAGGCGAATCCCAGCAGTTGCGCCTAATAAGCTCCATGCATTACACCTATGCGAACCCCATGTGCTGTTTATGAAGCCGACGTGAACTAGGAGTCTTCCTCTTCAGCCCGAACGGTTTTCTGTGCTTCCTGGCACAGAGCTCTATCTTGCTGATTCCCCAAGATGGAAATCCACCGCTGAGAGGCCTGGGCGCGCGCCCAGGTTCCCCCTGCCACGCAGCCTGAATCCACAAACTCGTGACCATGCACAGAAGCACTGTGGAGCTGCTCGTGCTTAAAGTTAGACCACGTTCTTCCAGCGTTAGCTCCGTAATCCCACTCACCGCCTTCTAAAGGGTGAACGTTTGTAGGTTCAACGTCTCCACCTGCGGTTGTGGCAACCACGCCTCCAGCGACGATGACTGCTGTGCAAGCCAAGATAATGGCTTTATTCTTTGTTATTGTTTTCCAATCTAATTACTCAATCACACTGCTGAATAACCCAAGGATCATGGCTTACAACCATCACAGCAGCACCATTTCGGGCGAGAGCGGAGAGGTGCTGAAGAATATTGCGCTCCACGGTGTCATTATCAATCAGCGCATAGTCCTAAAATAGGTAGCCAATAGACTGACGCCGATACCGCATTCGGGTTCGAGCAGAAGTGTTGCTGACATCAACTCCATCAATAAAAAGCTTCCCAGAATCAAAGTGTTCTAGGAGACCCACACAGTTAAGGAGTGTGCTTTTCCCGCAACCCGAGTGCCCCGCCACTCCTACACATTCTCCAGCGCTCATACTGAAATTCACGTTGCTCCACAGTCTGCGACGTTGCGCACGAGTACCAACGCTCTTACTCGCGTTCCGTAGTTCCATTCTGACCGTAGACATAGTTGGCTCTCAGACGCTGGTGGAAGATCTTAAAGACCGCATACCACACAGCTAGCACTGTTACCAGGTTAAGCAGAAGCGCTGCGAGCACTCCTCCTAGATAAACCCACACAGTGCGACCCATTGCCTGATGGTGTTGAGCCCACACAGATCCCATGAGCGAGACGGAACGAATAAAGCTCCCTACAGAGGAATCTGATTGAAGATCTTGAAAATCGTAGTAATCCCGTCGTTTTGAGCCACAACAGCAACCAAGTTTCTGTTAAGGATAGACAAATCGTCGTCCGGCATAACAAAAACTATGGGGTCTGCGATTTCAGCCCGATTGATCCATTCATCAATTCCAACTTCCCATGTTCGAGCCCGAGAATCTCCTGCAGGATAAGGAATTTCAGGAATACCGTCTCTTCCTCCTGCTTGTCTCATCATTGCCTTGAGGTCAGATGATGGCGAGAGATCATTTGGCACCAAGGCAAAAGACCCCATTTCCGAGTTCTTATGACCCTCGTAGGCATATTTAACAGCACCTTCAAGAGAGCTTTCAGCGGCTTGCTGGTTATAGACCATGGCATCTGATCAAGCTGTGCACCCGGAATAATGCCTTGATCTAGATATTCGGGATAGAGCAGCTTTCCTTGGGCGGAAAGATCACGTAAACGGGTTGCAAGCTGATCGCCGGACTGTGTGAGACCTTCGAGACCTCGTGCACCACTAAGAGTCATGGCGTAACTCTCTTCGGCGGAGTTCCACAGCTCGCGTTAGTTATCTTGCTTAAGCCATTCCTCAGTGTAATTAACTGCACCGATCGTTAATGAGGCCAACGCTAAACACGCTATAACTCGTGCAGCTCCAACGCTAAAGAGAACCGGATCTCCCGGAAGTTTCCCTGAAAGCAAAGAAACCACCGGCGCGCGCCGCAGCCCTGCGATGCCTACAGCTAAAGCTACAACGCAGAGAGCACGCTTCTCCATAGTCCATAACCATGGAGACGACGTACGGAATCTGCGTGTGCTCCGAGGATTACTCCAATAATGCAAAGAATGAGACAAAAAGCTGCAAGAAGTGCCGCGAGACGCCCTAAGGTTGTACCTTCAAAGAGAAAACCCAGCCCTGAGCCTACATTGATTCATAGGAAAAACCAATGCTACTTAGATAGCTGGTGACATCTTGTGAAAAGGACTTATCACCCGTTAGTTCGATCATTTGTTGATAATCCTTATGCGGAAGATCAACAAACTGCCGGACAGTTACCGACGTTGCCCCCCCCGGTAAACCTCTATACCCGCTCGATAACCACGTATCGAATCTGCCACCGGCACCGTAAGCGTTACGGCCAGAAGGGGAAGGTATTTCTACCACTACTGTTTCATCATTTTCTCTGGCAAGTTCAGCTAAACCAGCAAGCACTGCGTCTGGCTCAACGTCTCTTTGAGCCCAACTATCTACGTGAATGGCTGTGTTTATTCCAAGTAGCTCAGACTGTCCATAAATCACACTTGCCCAGTAAGCAAGCACCGCAGAGCACGGAAAGCACCAACGCTAATCTAATAAGGCCAGACGCTGCTGACAGCTTTCCTTGACTGTCACTACCACCTTGCTGTTTGGTAGCAACGCTCATCTAGCAGAACCTGCAGAGAGCTGAAACCCGAAGGAGTAGACTTTTTTCTTGCACTATAATGCACTTTCTGACTCCTTGAATCTAAACCAACATGACGGCCGTTACACCACCCTAAACACACCATTTATTTTTTCATAGTCTGCATACTAATATTATTTCTCTTTCGAACTAACTACGATTCCTCTACAAAAAAGAGCTCACTCTTACTGTTAGGTAGCCATTCCTTGAGTTTTATCATCTCAGGTGCCACTTGGATTTTGTTCGCTTATTCCTGAGTACCAGCATCAGCACTGGATTTTGCTATCTAGCCAATTCCCTGCCCCTCAGGATAAACTCACCAGGGTGAAACTCCACTCCACACCTGAAGCTTTCTCTATCTCTCCTAGGACACTCGTCCGAGGTGCTCACCGTTTTCTCGGCACCCCCCTCTCACACTCCAAATCTGCTACAGCCACTGCTGCAACACTTTCCCGATCAATCAAGCTGCTTCGTTCTTTCCCGCAAGAACAGAAGAACCCACAGATTTTTTATAGAGGGCTTGCAGAAGATACAGCACAATTAGTCCAGAGACTTCTTCATGATTACGGCGGCAAACAACAGGGTTATGTCGGCAAACAACAGGACACTTCTTCAGTCCGCCACCATAAGACCCCATACTCCCCGTATGAGACCACACCTCTAAAAAACAATCCTCTCCAGGGCCTTTCAGTGCTGGACGTAGGAGGCGGACCAGGCTACTTTGCGAATTCCTTTGCTTCGCGCGGAGCCTGGTACGTGGGGCTAGAACCCGATGCGGGCGAAATGTCTGCTGCCGGTATCGACCTTTCAACTGCGCTTCGTGGATCTGGAACTGCGTTGCCGTTTAAAGACAACTGCTTTGACGTGGTGTACTCCTCAAATGTTGCCGAACATATTTCCCAGCCATGGATCATGGGAGATGAGATGATTCGGGTCACTCAACCCGCGGGGCTATGCATTCTCAGCTACACCGTCTGGCTCGGACCATTTGGTGGGCATGAAACGGGACTGTGGGAGCACTACCTCGGTGGAGAGTTTGCCCGAGACCACTACAAAAAAACACATGGGCACCCACCGAAGAATGTGTTTGGGAAGTCCTTGTTCAATGTTTCAGCAGCCCAAGGAATCCGGTGGGCACACTCAGTAGAGGAACGAGGACTAGGAAAAGTTGAACTTCTTTTCCCTCGATACCACCCGCACTGGGCTTGGTGGGTAGTTAAGGTGCCTGGTCTCCGCGAGTTTTTAACCAGCAACCTCGTTGCAGTTATCCGTAAATACTAGGACTTTCAGCCACACCTCATGTGCTTAGGACACCTCTATCCGGAAGTACTCTAAGAGCTTCACCATAGTGTCTTGACCATCTAGGCAGGTATCTATAAGCCAGCCCTTTTCCTGTGTCCACCGAGATAGGCCACGATAGTAAAAGTACTTCTTGGAATCCTCAATAATAAAAGGAACAATTCCAGCAGCTAAACATTGCTGAAATGCTAGAAGTCTCCCCACTCGCCCATTCCCGTCCTGAAAAGGATGAATAAGCTCGAACTCAGCGTGAAAACCAATAATATCTTCCATTGAATTCTGGGATTTCCTATTATATCCCTCAATAAGTTTTTTTATTTTTCGAGGAACTTCATCGGGGCTGCTAGTCTCTCTACCTCCCACCATATTAGGTACTCTTTTGTAGTCACCAACAGCAAACCACTCCTTATCCTCATCTTTTGTATCATGTTTGAGGATATAGTGAAGATGTTTTATCAGTTCTTCAGAGACCTGACTATTCGCATGGGTGATGCAGTAATCGAAGGCCTTAAAATGATGCACTGTTTCCAGAACATCATCAAGTGAAACCCCATCTTCCGCCGCAATTGTCCTCGTCTCATAAATCATGCGCGTCTGATCTTCGGAAAGCCTGCTGCCCTCAATCCGGTTAGAGTTATAAGCCATGCGGACCTGAATCTCATGGTAGATTCCGCCGGAGGTTGCACAGGACTGCTCTTCCTGAAGCCTCCGAAGCAACTCACTGGACTCGTAAGAGGAATGATTCATAGTTATCCCCACGTGCGACGGTGTTTTCTCTCCCCAAATTCTACAAGAAATCCCGAGGACGCTTTCTTCCTCGGGATGCCCTTTTACCGCGAAAACAGCGGTAGATGTCTGCCTAAAAGAGACGCCCTTGTGTGCGACCACAAGATTTTCGACTCCACAATAGACCTGGTCAGTGAAGCAAGACTTCGGTAAAAGGACGTCGTCGCTGAGCCTTCAACTCTTATACTCCACGGAGTCACCCAAGCACTGAGATGCTCTGTACCAATGCGGTGCCGAAAACCCATCCACCGCTCAGCTTCAGAGTCTCCGCTCAGTTCCCGATCTGCGCAAGAAGCCAGGAAATCAAACTCACGGGCAATGTGGTCAGGAGGCTCATCGTGGGCGAAAGCCTCTTCGGCGTCCTTAACGCAGGAATCATTGCTGCTGCGGGTGGTGATGCTCTCGCGCTTGTAGGAGATTCCTTTGCGACGCCCGCCGCCGTCCTGGAAGCCATTCCCTTCTGCGGTCTCCTTGTTCTGGGATTCAGATGAAGAGACACCGCCAGCATTAGAGAAGCCCTTGCCTTGGTGAAAGCTCGGAGCATCGACGAGGTTCAAACCACGATGCTGATTGCACATGAGCTATCCCCCGGACCCAGGCTCAGTGGCAACCTCTACCATCGGTGGAAACATCGCTACCAACGCCGGAGGAATGTGCTGCGTAAAGTACGGTGTCACCAGTGACTATGTGCGGAAAGCACGCAGATGGATGTGCCTGGACTCGATAGCGTGGAGGGATCCATGCTCATTATTCAGTCAGATACAGCTCAAGCAGCGACTGATCTGGAGGACTATGAAAGCATAGCGCTCAAGCACAATACAACCTCTGTGGCTCGCACTGAAGCCCCAGAAGAAGGGGAAAAACTCGTTGAGGATCGGCGCATGGTGTGCCCCTCCTACGTTCACTACTGCAAGAAATACGGCATGAGCAATGTCCTTGAAGACGTCTGTATTCCATGTTCGGAGCTCCCGGATATGTGGCTGACGTGGAGAAACTCAAGGACGCTCCGGATCCACTCAACATCTTGAATCCGAGGCGAATGCTCTCTGCGCGCGGACGGTGAGTCATCGGCGGGAAAAGAATCAGTACTTAACCACGCCGATTCCATGAGGGCATGATGCCAACAGCTATCAGGTGGGGGATGAACAGGTGCCGAGTGTAGACATTAAACCCCCGCACAATAAATACGCCCCACCAAGCCTCATGCCTTAGCTTGGTGGGGCGTATCAGACCCTCTTAGTTGTGCAATGCCTCATGCACACGCTGCTTGAGACCCTCAAACTCGTCCCACACCTCAGCAGGAACTTTGTCCCCAAGGAACTTGAGGTACTTCTCATTGTCTGCAAGGTCATGCTGCCACTTTGCGGCAGGTGCCTTGAGGGTTTCCTTGACGTCCTCAAACGGGATGTCCAGACCTTCAAGGTCTATATCTTCTGCAGCAGCGGTGTAGCCCACCACAGTCTCGCGGGCGTCGACCTTGCCTTCAATACGCTCGGTAATCCACTTGAGCACACGGGAGTTATCACCGAAGCCAGGCCACAGGTAGCGGCCGTCTTCCCCGCGACGGAACCAGTTGACCAGGAAGATAGACGGCATGAGGTCGCCGCCCTTCTTACCCATGTCAATCCAGTGCTGCAGATAATCACCGGCGTTGTAACCCATGAATGGGAGCATGGCCATTGGGTCATGGCGCAGGGTTCCCACCTTGGCCTCAGCGGAGGCGGCAGTCTGCCCGGAGGAGAGCAGAGCACCAATCAGGGTGCCGTGGTTCCAGCTCATAGCCTGGGTTACCAGCGGAACGGTGTCTGCACGGCGTCCGCCGAACAGAATGGCAGACACTTTGACACCCTTCGGGTCGTCATAGTCCGGGGAAGCTACCGGGCACTGGGCAATCGGCACGCAGTAGCGGGAGTTCGGATGTGCAGCCTTTTCATCAGAATCCGGAGTCCAGTCACGACCTTTCCAGTCAATGAGGTGCTCGGGGGTTTCACCTCCGATTCCTTCCCACCACACATCGCCGTCGTCAGTGAGAGCCACGTTGGTGAACAGGGTATTTCCGGCCTCCATCGTCTTCATAGCAATGGGGTTGGAGTCATAAGAAGTACCGGGCGCCACACCGAAGAATCCGTTTTCGGGGTTGACAGCATAGAGGCCGTCCTCGCGCAGGCGTAGCCAGGCGATGTCATCGCCCACCACGTGTGCAGTCCAGCCGGGAACGGTGGGGGTAATCATGGCAAGGTTGGTCTTACCGCACGCAGAGGGGAAGGCGCCGGTGATGTGGTACTTCTTCCCTTCGGGGCTGGTGAGCTGCAAGATGAGCATATGCTCTGCCATCCAGCCCTCTTCCTTGGCCATCACGGAAGCAATACGCAGGGCGTAGCACTTCTTGGCCAGGATGGCGTTTCCGCCATAACCGGAACCATAGGACCAAATCTCCTTGGTCTCCGGGAACTGGGTGATGTACTTGGTGTCATTGCACGGCCACGGCACATCTTCCTGACCAGGTTCCAGAGGTGCGCCCACAGAGTGAAGGGCATGGACAAACTCCCCGTCCTTGCCAATCTTGTCCATAGCCTGCTGCCCCATGCGGGTCATAATGCTCATAGATAGCACCACATAAGCAGAGTCTGTCAGCTGTACGCCCAGCTTCGGATCAGGGTCGGAGATCGGTCCCATGCAGAAAGGCACCACATACATGGTGCGTCCCCTCATGGAGCCTTTGAAATGCTCGCGCATCTCAGCCTTCATCTCCTCGGGCTCCACCCAGTTATTGGTGGGGCCAGCGCCGTCTTCCGTGGGAGAGCAAATGAAGGTACGGGATTCCACACGAGCGACGTCGGAAGGGTTAGAGCGAGCAAGGAAGCTGTTGGGGCGCTTTTCTTCATTGAGCTTGATGAGTGTTCCGGCTTCCACCAGCTCACTGGAGAGACGATCCCATTCCTCCCTAGTTCCCACACAGAACTCAACCGCGTCCGGTTGGAAGAGCTCTACGGATTCAGCAATCCATGCGAGCATCTCCTCGTTTTCTGTGGTGACTTCCCCCTTGAGACCCTTAATCTCGACTGCCATTTTGTCTCCTGTGACAACTCGGATGATGATTTCCTCCTCTAGCCTAACCACATTTTCTTCCGTTCGGGCGCACACGACAAAAATCCAAAAGATATAACCAAAGTGGTGCGGCAAAGTCCCAGGAAAGGGGGACACCTAGGGAGAAAAACATGACCTACACCACACTTCTATAGGGCTCAATGAGACGTAGATACCTCACCGCACTGACGTTTTTCTGCGTTGCAGAACCCGGAAATGTCCGTTCGGACTAGTGGTCAGACGTCTGATGTGTAGTCCGAATCCTGCCCACTGCTAATACCTCAATCACACCCACCGCCACAAACAGTTTAAATTGACTGCTCACCATGTGAAACTGCACAATTGAGCCACTATGAATTCCCCTGATTTCCCTCATTCTGATCCACTGCACGCTGAGCTCGGCTTTTCTCAGCAGACCCCCGCAGGACACATCCCTCCTTCCGACGCACTAGAAGCCCACACCTCCGAAGAACAGCACCTCGCCCCCCAGATTCCAGCCCAGCCCGGGGACCTTCCCCACGGCCGCCCATTGCAATCCACCTTTGACGATGGTCTCGACTACCCACGCCTAGGGAGCATGAGCTTCCGACGGGGTAGCCTTACTCCCCGTCAAAAGGAATTGTGGGATTCTCGGTGGCCTGAGCTGGGAAGAATACTCTCGGACGAACTCATCGACGTCGAAGCATGGTTCGGACGCCCCTCAGCACCCACCACACCCAGGAAAACAATTCTGGAGATTGGTTCGGGTACTGGAACGTCCACTGTGGCTATGGCCAAACTGGAACCAGATACGGATGTTATTGCCGTGGAAATGTATAAAGCCGGGCTGGCGAAAATGCTCATGGCCATTGACACCCAGAAAATCACCAATATCCGCATGGTCCGTGGGGACGGCGTCGAAGTGTTAAACCGGATGATTGCCCCGGAGTCTTTGGACGGTGTGCGGATTTTCTTTCCGGACCCCTGGCCCAAGGCTCGGCACCACAAGCGGCGGATTATTCAGTCCGGAACGCTTCATCTTATTGCCACGCGGCTTAAGCCTGGGGGTGTGCTTCACGTGGCTACAGATCATGCCGATTACGCGGAGTGGATCAGGCAACTCACCCACGTAGAACCTCTCCTGGAGTACAAGGGCTGGCCGTGGGAGGAATGCCCCATCATGACGGATCGGCACGTCATCACCAAGTTTGAAAAAAGAGGTCTAGATTTAGACAACACTATTTCTGAGTTCTTGTGGCAGCGCAGGAAGGACAGTCATGACTAACGCAGCGCCCATGTCCTACAGCCCCCAGACACCCTCAGCGGACGCGCCTCAACCACATTCCACAGGCACAGACCACGTGCCCTCACCGAACACATCTCATGTTCCCTCATCAACCCCTTCTTCCTTAGCGACGCCCGCGGCTGAAGACGGCCGTCTCCTGCTCATCTGGGATTCCCCCAACATGGACATGGGTTTGGGTTCCATTCT
Organism: Actinomycetes bacterium; assembly: GCA_023432405.1. Classification (GTDB taxonomy): domain Bacteria; phylum Actinomycetota; class Actinomycetes; order Mycobacteriales; family Mycobacteriaceae; genus Corynebacterium. The sequence goes on from JAEYUQ010000010.1 coordinate 11,148, forward strand.
GGGTGGCCGCCCAGACGGTTCTCACCGTCCCCGTTTCGACGCCCTCGGAAAGTGGCTGCTTGCTGAGGCCGGACATCTGTCCCACAAGCGCGGTCACCGCGTGGTGGCAGAACCTACGGTGTTTGCCAACATTGTTCCTGGTGGTGCGGATGCTGTCCGCCCCTGGGTGGAGGCTCTCCGCAATATCGGTTTCGCGGTGTTTGCTAAACCCAAGCTCAAAGAGGACACCGACGTAGATCCAGACATGATTGAGCACCTGGTTAAACGTTTCTCCGAGGGCACGTTGGACGGCGTCATAGTGGCAAGTGCGGATGGGCGAAACTTCAAAGACACCTTGGAAGACATGGCTGTCCACGGTGTAGCCGTCACCGTTCTGGGATTTCACGAACACGCCACGTGGGCCATTGATAATCCCTCTCTGCGGTTTGTGGATGTGGAGGACATCCCGGGGGTTTTCCGAGCACCTCTGCCACGGGTGAGCTTGGATAACTTGCCGGAGGGTGGCGCCTGGTTGCCGCCACTACGCTCCTTGAGTGCGCTCCTTTACCACCGCGAGCGCCACGAACGGCCGTCGGCAGTGGAAAAGCAAGGCGCACAGAGGCCAACCCCAGGAGACATACACACCGCAGGCACCAGGACGGTTCCTGAAGAAAAACCTAGCCCCGCGGAGTCGGCACACACAGCGCAACCTGCACACACAGGGGAGTCCGCACACTCAGGGGAGCCAGTGCATAACGGAGCAGAGGAGTAAGCGATGTTTGAGAAGTGGGGTGTTCTTACCTACCGTAAACGCAAGCTGGTGCCGGTGGCATGCATCCTCTTCATTCTGGTGCTCTACCTGCTCATTGGGAAGGATTTGGGGCATAATCTGAGCCAAGAGGGCTGGGAAGATCCGGGCGCGGAATCAACCATTGCCCAGGACATAGAAAACGCTACCTTTGGGCGGGATAGTTCTGGGGATGTCATTTTGCTTATTCAGGCTCCCGTGGGAACCACATTGGATGTGGAGCCAGTCTATACAAATGTCGCGCAGGCTTTAGAGAAGTTCGGTGCTGACCATCCGGAGCACATTGAGGACATCACCGGGTACTTTGACACCCGCTCTCAAGACCTCATCAGCCAAGACCACCACACGGCGTTTGCTGCGGTCTCCCTCAAGGGAGATGGTGAGCAAACGCTCAAGGACTTCCGCGCTATCAAAGATGACATCCCCACCACTGTGGCAGATAACATCACGGTGCGCGTGGCCGGGGCCACTCCCGTAGCCGACGCCCTGGATAGCGGCATGAGTGACGACATTCGGCGTGCTGAACTAATCGGCCTTCCGCTGGTGGCCATCCTGTTGCTCTTTGTGTTTGGTTCCGTGGTGGCTGCTCTCATGCCTCTCATAGTGGGGATTTTCTCCATCATGGGGGCGCAATCCATTCTCGCCGGCATAGCCAGCGTGACCCAGGTCAATGTGTTTGCACAATCCATCATCACGCTCCTGGGGCTGGGACTTGCCATTGATTACGGCTTGTTCATGGTGTCGCGCTTCCGCGAAGAACTCTCCGGCGGTACAGCCAGCGCCAGCGGATTCGGTTCAGCTACCGCTCCGCAAAACCCAGCCACCAGCGTGCGCAGAGCAGTGCTGGCCACCACCGTGACTGCTGGAAAAACCGTCACCGTCTCCGCCGGAATGGTTGCGGTGGCACTCTCTGGGTTATTCCTGTTTCCCCAGGCCTTCCTGAAATCTATTGCCTACGGGGCTATCAGTGCTGTTCTGTTGGCAGCATTCCTCTCTGTCACTCTGCTACCTGCTCTGTTTGCACTCCTTGGCACCAAGATTGACGCCCTTCCAGTGCGCCGGATGCGAACACAAGCAGATGCCTCAGCCCCTCAAACCCCCAGCGCCACCTTCCCAAGCCTTACAGAGACCGTCTGGTATCGACTACCCGCCTGGGCTATGGAGCACTCCAAACTGGTGGCAACGGGTCTTATAGCAGTGCTCATGCTACTGGCCATCCCTATGTTAGGCACTAAGTTTGGCGGTATTAATGAGACCTATCTGCCTCCGGATAACGCTGTGCGTCAAGCGCAGGACGATTTCAATCAAGAGTTCCCGCGTTTCCGCACAGATCCGGTAAAGCTGTTGGTAAGCAACGCTAATCCGCAACAGCTGGCCACTATTTACCAACAAGCCAATGCAGTTCCCGGACTGACTGATCGCTTCTCCCCTGACCACGGCACCAAGGATGGTGTGACGGTATTGTCCGCCGGGATTGCAGACCGTGACTCCGCAGCCGACGTCATCGAGGGTCTGCGCAACATCTCAGTGCCCGAGGGCGTCAAGGTGTATATCGGCGGAACTCCAGCCCTTGAGGTGGAATCCCTGGAGGCACTCTTCCATCGCCTACCTTGGATGATTGGCTACATTGTCCTGATTACCTTCATTCTCATGGCGGTGGCCTTTGGCTCAGTGGTGCTCCCACTGAAAGCTGTTCTCATGACGCTGTTGGGGCTGGCCGCCACCCTTGGCATTGTGACCACCATTTTTGTCAGCGGCTTCCTGTCTGGACTCTTGGGCTTTACCCCTGGCCCTCTCATGAGCCCCGTTCTCGTGCTGATTATTGCCATTGTGTACGGTCTCTCCACGGACTATGAGGTCTTTCTCCTCTCCCGCATGGTGGAGGCCCGTGACCGTGGCAGTTCCACAGACAACGCCATCCGTCTGGGCACCGCCCACACCGGCTCCATCATCACAGCCGCCGCCGCCATCATGATTGTGGTGTGCGCCGCCTTCGGCTTCTCTGAGATCGTGATGATGAAGTACATTGCCTTCGGCATGATAGCGGCTCTCCTTCTCGACGCCACTGTCATCCGAATGCTTTTAGTGCCCGCCGTCATGCATCTGTTAGCTGAAGACTGCTGGTGGGCTCCTGGTTTCATTGTTTCTGCTTCACGACGCCTCGGAGATCACGTTCACCTCGACTCCCAGCAGGGTTCCTACACCGAGCTCTCCCCTGAAGCCTACGACCTTCCCCATGAGGCCTACAACACTCCCTCTGAGTCATACAACCTTCCCAGCGCCGAACTGCCGGAAAATCTGTACCCGGACTCCCAGCAGAACATCTACGCGAACTCCCAGGAAGATGCTTACCCCGACTCTCGGCGGGACGTTTACACAGACTCTCAGCAGGACATCTATGCAGACTCTCGGCAAGAGCCTTACCCCGACTCTCGGCAGGAAGAGCCTTACCCAGACTCCCGGCAAGACATTTACACAGAGCCTGAAGATGCTTATGACCAGCCCTATACAGACCCCTACGAAGAGGATTTGGAGTACTACCACGAATACCAGTACTCCGATGAGCCAGATGACTATCAGTTGGAGCTACCCATAGACGTAGGAGCTCCGCTCCAGCTTTCTGAAGAAGAGATTTGGGAGGCTGAAATTACTCCCGACTACCTCTCCGACCAAGCGAGCGGTTACCAGGATGACACCCCGGAAGAAGACTACTGGGACGAATCCGCCGATTACGCAATCCCTCTGTGGGAGCTGGGCAACACATCAGATGGCAATACATCAGAGACTGTCCAAGGCAACTCCCAGAATATGCCCAGTGTGGGTGTGAATTCATCCGCTGACTTCTCTCAGCAGGGTTCTTACTCCTACGGCGACCAACAGGACTACCAGGAAGACATAGATGACGTCGAATATTATCCTCTGCCCGAGTATCCTGGCCGCCAACAGCTGAATCGGGGCACCACGGTCAATAACCGATTCCAGCCCTTCAAACGCGCAACCTCCACCACGCGAAGACGCCGCAGAGAACTCTCTTCCCGTCAACCGTCCAGTGAGCCTCAACCTCGCCGTGGCGCCAAACACGACACCGACACGGGTTCTATAAGGGTTCAGGACATCGCTCAACGCCTCATCACCGAATCCGGCGAGTTCCCCAGAGCTGACTGGTAATACCTGGTTGTACCTATGAATCGTGACGTCAAAAAGTGGTTGTTCGGGCTAGGGCTCCTGGCGCTTATGGTCGCTGCCCTAATCTTCTTCCGCGACCACCTGGCGTTCATTGGGGAAGGCTGGAATCACCTTCTCGACGCCCGCCCTGGACCTGTTCTTGTAGCTATACTCTTGGCAGTCACGGCGTTTCTGGCCATGTCACAGGTGATGTATCTCATGTTGTCTCGCGCAGGGGCACACATCACTCTTGGCTCAGCAACTGCCCTCATTTTTGCTTCCAATGCCTGGTCCACCACCCTGCCAGGTGGTCCTGCTTTTTCAGCCTTCCTCACCTTTAAGATTCAACGCGGCTGGGGCGCGAGCGTCGCTCTGGCAAGTTGGTTCATTGTCCTCTCCTCGGCCATTTCTAGTACCTGGCTCCTCTCCCTGGGAATCCTGAGCGTGGTGTTTTTGGGAGCAGATTTCAATATGTGGTCTGTCTTGGGCACCTTCATTCTCATGATGGGCATAACGTCCTTGCTATGGTGGCTTTCTCGACACCCTGATATCCTCCTTAAACTGTTCTCGCGGTGGCCTAAGCTGACTCGGCATATTGAACAGCTCAGCGATGTTCAGCTCCCCATGAAAACCTTTGTGCTGGTAGCCATCTTCTCTCTGGCTAACTGGCTCTTGGAAGCGGGAGTGCTCTGGATGTCACTATGGGCAGTGACCGATCAACTTCAACCTCTGTCTCCGGTTCTTCTCGCCTTTGTTACCTCCAAATTTGTGGGAACCGCCCAGGTGACCCCTGGTGGTCTCGGCCCGGTGGAAGCAGTCCTGATCGGAACGCTCATCGCTACGGGATACGACGCCGCTTCGGCTACTGGATCAGTGCTGATCTATCGCCTCATCACCCTTTTCCTTATGACTGCGCTAGGCTGGGCGGTGTATTTGCTATATTTCGCACGGCGCGGAATTTCCGCGAGAACTGACTAACTATCAACTCGATATACAACCAAGAGGAAAACAGCTATGAAAACACTTAACTGGAAAGGTCTGTTGACTGACGTTGTTGGTCTCGGAATCTTCAGCCTTTTGGCTCGGATTGCACATCAGAAGGATGGTCTTGAACTCAGCTTTACTGGTGTTTTAGACACCGCCTGGCCATTCTGGTTTGGCGCGGTCATAGGATGGCTGGTTGCTGAGCTTCGCAAACAAGACGGCACTCAAGTGCGCTCTGGAGGTTGGTATATCTGGCTGATTACGGTTGTTCTAGGGCTTGCAATTTGGGGTATCCGCCACAGCGAATTCCCCCACTGGTCCTTCATCCTGGTGGCTTCCAGTACCTCGGCAATTATCCTCCTCGGTTGGCGCGCTCTCTTCGGGAAGAAGCTTTCCTAGTTCTTCGGGAAGAAACTTGGCCAACAGTGGCGCGCTAGCGCCCTATGGCGCCACCAGCGCGCAGGCAACCTACAGCCCTACCAGCGCGCTGGCACCCACCGCGTTAGCAGTATCGCGCCTACGGCCTTACTTACGAGAAAGAGCGGGACTTCCGATCACGCAGTCCCGCTCACAATGCACCGCCTAGAGGGAACACCCCTCAACTTACAAGGGATACCCGCCGTTTTCAGCAATCACTTACTCAATATAGGGCGCTGACTGTGCGGGGAGCCCCACGGGACCAGAGGGCAAATTGGACACAACCACTCGCTGAGCCTGCGGGGATAATGCCGCACCCACTTCTTGCCTGACAGACCCGGTGGAGGTCACAGTGGAGGGGGAATTCACTGACCTAATCACCCGAACGGAGCTGGTGGCCTGCGTTGTCGCACCCTTGGCTGGTTGCACTTGCTGGGTCACCACTGCCGGAGTGGTGGACTTCCCATCTTTCACCGTCGAGCCAGTTGTAGGGGCACTTCCCGCCGTAGTGGCAACCATACTGCCGGCTTCCAGCGTGTCCTTGTCCACAGAAACGGCGTCGTATAGGGTTTCCACAACAATCTGCTCGGCGCAATCATCGCTGAGCACAGGTATGGACAGCACGGTAGAACCGTCCACTGTGGGTTTGTCTGACTTCGGAGTGCGGAAAGTGATGGAGTTAGCAGCTCCGGTGGACTCACCCGTAGTAGAGCAAATCAGCTCCCCCTTCAGGGCATAGTCTGAATCCGGTCGCAGCCCAGTGAAGGATACATTGTCCACCACTACAGCACCCTTGGTCAGCTTTCCGCCCACAATCCCAGCATCAGATTGAATTGTCACACCGTTATCCTTTGGCGGTGGATTGAGAGACACATTCTTAGAATCCGCCGTCACAGTGCTGTTCTGTGACTTCCCAACATTCTGTGCCGGAGAGCCGGGAGCAACATCGCCACCAGGCATTACCTTAGTTCCATTACTCAGCTTCTTTGCCAGGCTATCCTTCTCACTCTGAGTGCTAGAGCTTGCAGTATCCTGCTTGCCCGGCAACTCACTTGACGACGCCCCTCCAGCAGGATTAGCAGCCTTGGTTGCGCTGCTTGTCTCACTAGTGGCATCAGTGTCAAGGCTATTCAGGTTCATATCCCGTGAAGTCTCCTCCCAGGCGTCACGCGAGAAGGAGAGCGTCTGCTTCTCCACCTCAGCGGCTGGAGTGGAGGCATTGGGATAGGTAAGAATCTCTGTTGGAGACGTCGTATCGTCATCCGTCTCCTCAGACACCAGCTTATTTTGGACAACGGCTTTCAGCGTATCTTGTCCCTCTGCGAAAGGAACCTCGAAGTCCTCGTCAGCAAGATTGCTCAGTGGTACATCTACAGCAACTTTTCCGGAGTCATCAGCGGTAATAGAGTCGGTGGAAAACATCATAGGCTGTTTACCTGACTCGTCGGTGATGTAGTCACCATCCACATCATCAACCCGCATGACGGTCTGAAGGCTGTAGTCCTCACCGGGCTCCAGACCATTCACTTCCAAGTGCTGAACTGCCGTGGAAGCATTTTCCGGGGTCAGTTCATGAGTGATGTTGCCGTTTTCATCCTTGGCATATACCTCCGCTGAGGTGACGTCGTTCTTGACGGAATCACCAGCTGAGGTATCAGACTCAGAGCCTTCATTTCCAGTGGCCTCATCTTTGGGATTCTCATTTCCAGAGCCCTTATTCGCATCCTCAGCAGAGACGTCAGACCCGCCCGGTTCATCCGAGGGATTCTCATCGTCGCTCGTGTTAGGTGTTGTGCTCGAGGTCGGAGAAACTGGAGCAACAGGTTCCTTTTCAGTGGATTCTGTGTCGGCCTTTGAGATTTCCTTCTCAGAGGTCGTCGAGGAAGACGAGGTTGACGGCGTAGAGGAAGAGGTGGTTGATGAAGGAGTTGTTTCCTCAGCTACTGAAGAGGTTGTCTCCTCAGCAGGTGCAGAGGTTGTCTCCTCTGTTGAGGAAGGAGTTGTTTCCTCAGGTAGAGCAAGTTCATGCACAGCATTGAGAGTCATGCCTTCAATAACGTCTTTGGAATCATTTCGCTCAGGAGTCACCGCAACCACCGGAGACATTTGAAGCTCTCGGCGCGTCTGATTGATCGGTTTACTCGGATCATGCGTCTGAAATTCCCGCAGACGAGTGACCACTACAAATTTTCCGTGGTTAACCAGCAAGTTAAGAGTCTCATCAAAACTGGTAAACATCTTCAGAGAATCACCAATTTTGACTTCTTTAGACTCGTTAGTGCTCTTTGCTGTGAAATCTAATGGCTGTTCAATGATGAGCTGAAATGGATAGCTAGGCACGGCGTTACTGCTCTGCCATGAGCGAGGAGGGGTGAAGTGCATGGGATTGTCTTCTTCATCCCAGACGTGAGAATCCTCCGGATCATGCGCGTCGTAGGTAACGGCCTCTAAGGAATAACGCTTTCCCGGTTCAAGCCCTTTCAGCTGAACCTTCACCACTGCGTCTTTGAGGTTCTCCTTGGAAACCTCACGATTATCTTTAATTTTTGGACGTCCAGGTACCGGAGCCACGGCTTCCGCCGTCATCGTGGGGAAACTGTCCTCAGCTAGGGCTTGAGGTGCGCCCACATTCATAGCACCGCAAGCCACCGCAAGGGCGGAAAGTAGCGCAATGGATACCCTCACTCCTCGGGAAAGCGCAGCTCCTAGCATCGTTCCAGTCCTTTACCTCTACAGGACGCCTTCCAGTCACAGCACGAAGAAGACACTCTGATCCAGATTTACTCAGCTTAAGTGCTCATTTTAAACTTTTTTAACAATTTTTCAAGGCGTTTACAAGGAAACCCCTGTTAGACTCCCCGCCACACTATTCTTTCACAGCTAACTCACAGATAAGGGTGTCCTCTTCGGAGCTCAAGCAACAGCTGATACCAATGATGCTCACCATCCCCGTCGTCGCTGTGGTGAACGCGGCAACGAAGGTTGCTGTGGAGGAATTCTTGGCCCAGGAGAGTCTCGCCCCACTAGAAACCCGAGAGAACACGACCTGACCCATACCAGCTAAGCGCGCGCCCATGCCAGCACCACAGTGGCATGGGCTCTATACGTGCTGATGACAGTGAGTCAGTCCTCGTCATGGCTGGCCTGGAGAAGAAGATGAATATCAGACTCCGTATAGGCCTTGCGAATCTGCTCATCATTGCCCCCCATGAAGGTGTTACCCAAGGCTAATCCCCCACTTTGAGTCCGAGGAACCACCGCAAAGCTTCGGGGCCTCGAAAACACCTGACGAATAGGATGCCCGCTACGGAGGGCACAAAGATGGAGCCACACGTCGTCGGCACGGGGAGAAACCTGTTGGAAAACCTCCCCCTGCTTGACCACATAAGAAATAAAACTGGGCGGATAAGCAACCCCGGACACACCCGTAGCAAAATGCAAAACGCTAGCACGGCAGGTGTCCACCGGGGTCCAGCGCAGGTAGGGAGCAATACGGCCACCGTGTAGCTCGATTCTGTGCGCACGATAGGCGATAACGCAATCGTTGCGCAGGCTGGCGATAAACCTCAGCCGCTCAATAAACCACTCTGGGTAGATGACGTCATCGTCGGCGGTGACCACCCAGCCCGAGGCCTGACGAAACTGATTCCAGTACTTCGTGTGCGGACCATACTGCCCGTCCGAACAGCGCACCTGGAGGCCGCGCGCCACAAGGCGCTGCACCGAACGCGGCCACGTGGAATGAAAGTCCTCCTCATCCAGCCACAACACAATGGGGACATTGCTGCGGGTAAGGGATTCGATAGCATAAAACACACGCTGCACACGTTTGCCGTGGGTGGTCAAGGAAATGAGAAAATCCGAGGTGGCGTCCCCCACGGGGATATGCTGGGTGCAGAAGTGGTTACGCCACACCAAGGGCACCATGCGCATCAGCGTGAAAAGATAGCCGAAGGCCTGGTTTAGTGCATAAGCCACCCACATAGGCAATAGCCTACTGGGAATTTCCCCACCCGGTACGCCACAATGGACACATGACTCAACGCCCAACACAGACACACAGCGCACAGTTCTCAGACTGGATGGAGGGGGCACGCCCACACACCTGGCCCAACTCCTTTGCGCCGGTAATAGCCGGAAGCGCAGTGGCCGCCTACTACTCGGGCTTTGTGTGGTGGAAAGCTCTCCTAGCACTCCTGGTGGCGTGGGCGCTCATCATCGGTGTGAACTTTGCTAATGACTACTCCGATGGTATCCGCGGTACCGATGAACACCGTTCCGGCCCTCTCCGCCTGACAGGTTCCGGCTTAGTTCCTCCCAATACGGTTAAGAAAGCCGCATTCATCTGCTTCGGCGTAGCCGCAGTGGCAGGTGTGGCTCTGAGCCTGAGCAGTGCGTGGTGGCTCATCCTGGTGGGGATTTTCTGCATCCTCGGTGCCTGGTTCTACACCGGCGGATCTCACCCCTACGGCTACCAAGGCCTCGGGGAAGCAGCAGTGTTTGTGTTCTTTGGGCTGGTAGCAGTACTGGGCACAGAGTTTGTGCAGCGAGGCGAGGTCAGCTGGCTTGGCTTAGCGACGTCGCTAAGTATCGGTTCCATTTCTGCCTCGGTGAATCTGGCGAACAACCTTCGCGACATCCCCACCGACGCGGCCAGTGGGAAAATCACCCTCGCGGTACGGCTGGGCGATACAGGTAGCAGGCGACTCTACATGGCGTTGGTGTGCGTGCCCTTCCTAGTGGGGATTTTTGTGGGGGCTGCGGTAACCCCCTGGGCGTTCCTCACCCTTGCGGCAACACCACTAGCGCTACGTGCTGTCCAGCCGGTGTTGAAGGGAGCCTCAGGAAAAGCACTCATCCCGGTACTGGGGAAAACAGGAAAAGCAATGCTGGCGTGGGCAGTTCTGCTGACAGTGGCACTGGTGCTTGCGGCTTAGCGTCGTGAAGTTGAGCCTGGTGAGAAGTTAGCGCACCCGGGTAACGGCTAGCGGAACAGACGCGAAACTCCTGCTAACGGCGCGCCAACTCGTTTTTAATCCATTCCTTGTGCTCTTTGCGCTGCTGAGCTAACTGGGCCACACCCGCTGTAGCTTCTTCGCGCAAGTTGGTGAAAATCAACATAGACAGCGGGAACGCAATAATGAGCGCTAGAAGTGCGGACATCACCAAAGGCACAGGTGCTTTCACCAGCATCGCAATTACTTGAATAATCACAGTAAGCACCACGAACAAAACCAGACGCAAGGCACCATATTTCAGCAACGCTCGGCGCGTCTTCTTCTTAAGCTCGGGGTCTTCCGTAGGCACGGCGTCAGAGCTAGCACGAGAGGTCTCAACTGGGACGTCGACAGGGGTGTCAGCTACAGGGGCAGCGTCAACCTCAGGCACGGCGTCGCCAAGGGAGGTGGGTGTGGAAGCCTCAGGCTGGGTGCTGGGCTGCTTCTCCCCTGTGGTGTCAAACTCAGTATTATCTTGCGAATCACTCACGTGAGCCACCATACTATGCCTTACTATCCTTGCAGTTATGGGAAGAATCATACTTTTTGCGCTAGTGGTGGTGGCCGTAGTTCTGGTGTGGAAGGCTTTTGGACCGCAGAGCTGGAAACGCCCCGCCGAACCTCGGATCAAAGGTCCAGACGATGATCCCGACTTCCTGTGGGAACTGGATAAGAAACGTTTTAAAGAGCAACAGCGAAAACGCCACGAGGAAGGTAGCAATAATCCCGAAGGCACCTCGCGTCAGGATGACAACACCGGCCGGAACAGCCACCCTGAGAAACCCGAAGATTCCGAAGAGTAATTACGACACCGGGGGCACTGCGCTACGCTCCCGCTGCCAGGTTTGGCGCAGGTATTGCCCATAGCCGGAGCTCTGCAACTCTTCGGCGCGAGCCAGAAGCTGCTCGTCGGTGATATATCCCATGCGCCACGCCACCTCCTCGGGGGCACCAATTTTCAGTCCCTGGCGCTCCTCAATAGTGCGCACAAAATCCCCAGCGGCCATGAGCAAATCCACAGTTCCGGTGTCCAGCCATGCCGTACCCCGTGGCAAAATCTCCACCCGAAGCGCACCTCGGCGTAAGTACTCTCGGTTGATATCCGTAATCTCTAGCTCACCACGGGCGCTGGGCGCTAGCCCCCGCGCAATCTCCACCACATCGTTGCTGTAGAAGTACAAACCCGGCACAGCGTAATGGGACTGTGATTGCTTCGGCTTTTCTTCCAGAGCGACGGCGTTGCCCTCCCTGTCAAAACTCACCACACCGTAGGACTCTGGCTGGGACACCCAGTAGGCAAAAATGGCACCGCCCTCCACAGTTGAGAAACGACGAAGCTGGGTGCCCAAACCTGCACCGTAGAAAATGTTGTCTCCCAAGATGAGCGCCACGGAGTCTTGGCCAATGTGATCCGCACCTAGAATAAACGCCTCTGCCAAGCCGCGCGGCTCATCCTGAACACAGTAAGAGAGCTGAATTCCAAACTGGGAGCCATCTCCTAAAAGACGCTGGAACTGTGTCACATCCTGCGGCGTGGTGATAAGCAGGATATCCCGGATACCAGCAAGCATCAGGGTGCTCAGCGGGTAGTAGATCATCGGCTTGTCATAGACCGGCACCAGCTGCTTGCTCACCCCAAAGGTGATGGGAAACAATCTGGAGCCAGTGCCACCGGCGAGAATAATGCCTTTCATTCTGCCGTGTCCTGGAAAGCTTCAACCCAGGCATTCTTGAGGGTCTGCTCCCACGCCTGGCACGTCTCATACTCCGGCAGCTTTACCTCCGCCATGCGGGGAGCTTTTCGGTCTTTGTTGGAAAGAATAGGGTCTAAGTCCCAATCAATTCCCAGATCCTCCACAGACACGGCGTGCTCAGCCTCAGGGTTGTACTCTGCGGTGGTCAAATACACCACTGTGGATTCCTCCAGAGCTTGAAAGGCGTGACCATACCCCACGGGAATATAAATGCCCGCGCGGTTATTAGCAGATAGCTGCACGGATTCCTTCTGGCCAAAGGTGGGAGATCCCACCCGCAAGTCAATAACCACGTCACGTATTTTCCCCACCGGGCAGATAACAAACTTCGCCTGCCCAGGAGGGACGTCGGCAAAGTGAACACCCCTCACCACTCGTGCATGGCTGAAAGATATGTTCGCCTGCTGAAGATCGAAGGGGTAGCCGAGAGCTTCCTCGAAGTCACTGGCTTTGAACCACTCGTTAAAGGTTCCACGGTTGTCCGGGAATACCCGAGGTTCCATGAGGAAAACACCGGGAAGGGACTTCAGTTCGCGCATCACCCTTCACACTTTAGCGGCCCCGGGTGGGGAAAATTATGAAAGTGGGCGTTCATGGAGGGCGTAGCGAGCCTCTGCGGCACTGTGAGTGTGCTCCCACCACTGCGGGTGGGAACGGTACCATTCCACAGTCTGCTCGAGGCCTTCATAAAGGTCCGTGTGACGCGGCCTCCACCCCAAAGCCTCCGTGGAGCTGGGGTCAATGGCGTAGCGACGGTCATGCCCCGGCCGGTCTGTAACATGAATAACATTCTCGGGAGGATTGTTAAAAATCTGGTTAAGCGTGGCCACAATCTGCTGGTTGTTGCGTTCTCCGTGGGCGCCAATCAGGTACGTCTCCCCCAGGGTTCCGTGCTGAAGAATGGCCCACACGGCGTCGTTATGGTCATCCACATGAATCCAATCCCGAACGTTGTCCCCACTGCCATAGATGCGTGGCGGCTCCTGGCATATCAAATTGATAATCTGCCGAGGAATAAATTTCTCCGGGTGCTGACGCGGACCGTAATTATTGGAGCAGTTAGAGATGGTGGCCGCCACCCCATGAGACCGGACAAAGGCCCGCACGAAGTGATCCGCCGCAGCTTTCGACGCACTATAGGGACTGGAGGGACGGTACGGGGTTTGCGGAGTAAAACGCGCAGGATCATCGAGAGCTAAATCCCCGTACACCTCGTCCGTGGAAATCTGATGAAACCGCACATCATGCCGGGCGGCGGCCTCCAGCAGGGTGGCTGTGCCCTCAACATTGCTGCGCACAAACCGCAGAGGATCTCGCAGAGAATTATCGTTGTGGCTCTCGGCAGCAAAATTCACCACTACATCTGTGTGTCGCAGGAGAGAATCCACCAGCTGAGCATCACAAATGTCTCCCTCAACAAGCCGAACCTCCTGGGGCACATTGGCAGGGTGAGCAGCGTAGGTCATGGCATCGAGGACAACAATCTCCACCTCTGGATGGGTGAGAAGAGATCGACGCACAAAATTAGAACCAATAAATCCGGCACCGCCGGTAACCAGCATCCGCATGAGGTGTCTGCTTTCTGCTCAGAGTGTTCTACTTCTCCACAAGCTGAAGTTTGAGGCCCAACTCATCTGCCACAGCCGCCACCTTCTCCCAACGCACCCCAGCCCCACCGTGCTCAATGGTGTGCAGGGTGGACCGGGAAATGTCCGCTGCGTCAGCAACCTCTTGTTGAAGACGTCCTAACTGGCGACGTCGTTCAGCAATCAGCTCTCCCAAAGCCAACAGCTCCGGAACATTTCCGGCTGGTTTCCCTACTTTTTTCCGAGGTGCAGCCATGACCACGAGAATATACAGATTCCACAGCCCTCGCCCCGGTTTTTAACATTTCTAGTGCGGGATACACACGGCGCGGAGATGTGGAGCGCGCGGGGATACACACCGCGCGGGGCTAAACTCCAACTCCCATGGCGCCACGAGGAAGCCGGTGGCGATTTTCGGTGACAGTCCAATAATCCAACTCCCCTGGCGCTACGGGACAGCTGCTAGTTCAGACCTGCGTAGGAGTGCAATCCGGAGGACACCAGGTTCACAAAGAAGAGGTTGAAGATCATGGCAGCCAGGGCCAAGATATTAATCCAGCTAGCCCAGTAAGCTTTCCAGCCCGCTGTGGCGCGCGCGTGAAGATAGGCAGCCAAGAGAATCCAGGTGACAAAGGAGAAGGTTTCCTTGGGATCCCAGCCCCAGGGGCGCCCCCAGGAAGATTCTGCCCAAATAGCCCCCAGAACAATCCCCAGACCGAAGATGGGGAAACTCAGAATGGCAGCTCGATACGCGATGGTGTCCAGAGTTTTCGCACTGGGAAGTGGCCGTGCCAGAGCAGCACCACAACGGCTCCAAAATCCGGTGGGAGTTTCAGGCTTCTCCCCTTTCTTAGGCTTAGGGTGAGCCATACGTAGCAGGTAGAGGAGAGAAACAATACCGGAGAACATAGCCACCGACGCCCCGATGGACACCGTGGACACGTGAATAGGCAACCAGTAGGACTGCAACACCGGCACCAAAGGAGCCGGAGCGGCGTATAGCTTCACCACGGCCAGGAAGAGTAGTGCCAGAATGGGGGTTAGAACCCAGGGCCAGAATGCTCTCCAGGAGCGGTTCCGTGCCACAACCACAGCTGCAGCAAGCATGGTCACCAAGGTAATGCCCAAGATGTACTCGTAGAGGTTACCCAAGGGGAAACGGCGAACAGCGATACCCCGCAGAACAAAGGTGAGCACGTGGAGAATAAGGCCTAGCCAGACCAAGGCGTTGGCCATACCGCCCCACTTCTCAGCCTTGAGACGCTGAGCCTCCAATTCGGCGGCAGCCACCGCGTCCTCCTCGGCGTCGTGAACGCTCTGAGACTTCATATAGTGGATCAGAGAGCAGATCAGCGCCACAAGGTAGACAACAAAGACTGTTTTATAGGACAAATCAGCGTAGGAGCCGATTGTAATATCTACGTTCATAAAATCCTCTGCGTTCCCATCTCAGAGCTACCGCCCTACCACACCATCCCGAAGCGCCGGCTCACCGTGACTGACAGCACAGCAACCCACCGCTCTCGGAGAGCATATGTGCTCAGTGGTAGCACATATGCTTAGTCCCCATCATCTTCCCCGTCAGGGTCCGGAAGTTCAAGCAGCTGACGGTGAATGCGCTCATATTCCTCACCCCAGCCCGCGCGATCTGTCCGAGCCAGGCCAGCTGTAAGCACCCGAGTGTGAGAATCATCGACGGGGTACAGGCGCACCCACACCCGCCGACGTTTCACCAGGAGAGAGCCTGAAATCCCCACCAAGCCCACCACAGCAATGATCAGTGACCACAACCCGGAGGGGTCATAGCTGATCTGGAAGTTAGCGAAGGGCTCAGCCCCTTTCAGGGTGATAGTGGTGCCATCGTCCAAGGTCACCGGCTCATTGAGCTCCAAGTTCACTCTGTCTACCTTGGTGAGCTGTCCAGTGGCCACCAAGGACTGATCCAGTTCAAAAAGGTTCTGTCCAACTCCCGCATCAAGACCATTATCACCACGGTAAACGTCCACGGCCATTGCCGGATTGGTGAGTGCGGGGAAGGCAGAACTCAGAGTGTTAGAGGTACTCCACTCAGCAGTGGGGGCAAACAACCCCTCAATGGTAATTTGATTCTTCCGGCGCTCCTGAAGATCAGGGTACATTCCCGCCGGGGGATCAAAACGCAGCACACCGGAGGAGAGGAAATAGGTGAGATCTTCCGGCTTAAACTGCACAGTCTGTGTACGGGACTCTCCATTGGGCCAGGTCACCGTGATGGTAGGTGCGTATCCGTGCCCCTGTAAGTAGATTCTGTCCCCCGCAATACGCAAGGGGTGATTAACTTTCAGATCATACGTCGTCCAGGTGGAGGCATCACTGGCAATGGCGTCCTTTTCGGCATAGGCAATCCGTGCCGTGAAGTCATCTGCCTGCCCATTGTTGAGATACACCGCGTCAAAGCTCCGCGCCTCAAAGCAGAAGGGGTGTAACCCTGTGCCATCAAAGAGGGGGCCTGCTCGAAACGAATCATAGTTGGCGGTAGCAGTGTTACAGAACTGCCCGTTGTTCTTGGCCACCACAATAACCTGGCCTTCGTAGTAGAACAGCCGCCCTATGAATAGCACCACCATCAACGCCACGATGGCAATATGGAACACCAGGTTTGCTACCTCCCGCAGATACCCGCGCTCTGCAGAGATACTCCACCCGCCAGCGCGATCTTCTTCAGGCTCATACACAGCCGTGTGCCATCTGCCCAGCAGTTGTTGTGCCTCAGCTTGTACCTGTGACAGGGGCTTGGCAACCACCCCTTCCCCGTGGAGATCAAAACGATTCAGATTCTGAGGTGTGCGCACTGGGGGTTTGCGCATGACCTTGTAGTGATCCCAACTGCGCGGAATGATGCAACCCACCAGTGAAATCAGCAAGAGGGTGAAGATGGCAAGAAACCAGGTGGAGGAAAAGACATTGAAAAGCTGAAGTTTGTCCATCACCTGCGCCACAGTCCCATTGGCGGCCATGTAATCAGCCACCTTGGACTCGTTGAGACTGCGCTGCGGCAGGAGAGCACCAGGGATGGCGGCAAACGCAAGAATGAAAAGGAGGATTAGCGCTGTGCGCATAGAGGTGAGCCAATTCCAGGCGCGTCGCAGGTAACGCTTCATGGAAGCTACTCTAGCCCACTAGATTAAGGTGGCTCCGTAGTCCAATGTCCACTGGCGAATCCAATCAATGAAAACACCCCAAGCTCCAGTGAGAAGCAGGACTCCCACCAAAATCATGAGGATTCCACCAATGCGTTGAATAGTGCGGGAGTGCTTGCGTAGCCATTCCACGCCCAGCACCGCCCGGCTAGAGCCGAAAGCTAAAGCTACAAAGGGAAGTCCCAAACCCAGGCAGTAGGCGATGATGAGGACTACGCCACGGGCCGCGGTAGTTCCCTCGGTGCCCACTGCCACTGAAATAATCGCTGCCAGAGTAGGCCCCAGGCAGGGGGTCCAGCCCAGAGCAAAAACACCACCGAGGAGGAGAGCACCAATCCAGGTAGCCCAGCGCCGAGGCTGGAGACGGGTATCTCTTTGCAAGGCTGGAACCAGCCCCAGGAACACCAGGCCCATGAAAATAGTGACCACTCCTCCGAACCGCATGAGAGTGGAGGCGTTAAGGGTCAGGGCACTAATGGCCCCGAACACAGTTACAGTGGCCAGAACGAACACCACGGTAAACCCTGTGATGAAAAGGAGCGAGGCCCCGACCACCGCAAGGGTTTTCTTCTTCGCCACCTGGGGCCCGTACTGCCCGGAGTAGTCCATATCGCCACCCACAACTCCCGCCAGGTAACTCATGTATCCGGGCACCAAGGGCACCACACAGGGGCTAGCGAAAGAGACAAGGCCAGCCAGTGCAGCTGCCAGGATTCCAAGAATCACAGGTCCGGAAGCCACGACGTCGGCAAGGGAAGAACTCATTGGGGCTGCTCCTCAAGAAGCGGAGTGACCACCGCGAGAAGCTCCTTATCTGTGATTTCCTTGAGGATCACCGCAGCAGGACGGTGCTGCCTATCCAG
The DNA here is from genome assembly GCA_023432405.1 of Actinomycetes bacterium. Classification (GTDB taxonomy): domain Bacteria; phylum Actinomycetota; class Actinomycetes; order Mycobacteriales; family Mycobacteriaceae; genus Corynebacterium. The sequence continues at coordinate 28,880 of JAEYUQ010000010.1, forward strand.
AACAATGGTGGTGGGTACAACGCTTGCTGGTACCCCACCCAAGAAGGCCGCAGTTTTAAACGGTGGATCATAGATGGAGGGGTAGGTGACGGCGTTGTCTCGTACAAAGTCCTGGGCGGCCTCCATACTGTTATCCCGGATATTAATGCCTAGGACAGTGCCTCCCTGGGAGCTGATCTGCTCATGGACGCGAGTGAGATCATCCACCTCTGAGCGACACGGCCCACACCACTGCCCCCAGGCGTTGAGCACCACCACTTTGCCATCAAAATCCGTGAGATTAATGGTCTCATCGGGGTGAAGGAGAGACTGGCCGGAAAAGTTACTGAGAGGCTGGCGCTCTGCCTCAGGGTAGGTAATCACCGTTTGCCCACCGGGAGAGTGGAACTGGAAACTCCCACCAATGGCCACGGCGTCTCCTGGGGTATTACTCCCACTGCACGCGCTCAGAGAAGGAAGAGCAGCCAGAAGAACAAGGGCAGCGCAGGTGCTGCGGCCAGTGCGAGAAGCCGAGGCTAGTAGGCGGTGGGGTAAGCGCATAACATCTCCTGCGGTTGAACGTCCAGGGGTTGATTCTGTGGGTTAGATTTCCTGAGCCGGTTCAGTGTAGATGAGATCCACAATACGGCTCCCTGTAAACACCAGGGAAGTGACGCTGGCCAGGGAACACTGCCGGTATGCAGGATTGTGCGCCAGAGACTGTCCGCGCACTGTACGCTGCACACACACAATGGGCAGTTGATGGGACACCACCACAGCCTCATGCCCCTCTGCTTGACAACGAGCCCGCTCTACCGCGGCCATCATTCGATCTGCCTGGGACTGATAAGACTCACCCCAACTAGGTGTCAGAGGGTTCAGCATGAGCGGCCAGCGGACAGGATTCCACAGCTGGCTGCGTAGCCCCTTGACTCGCAGACCCTCAAAACGGTTCCCAGACTCAATGAGTTCTGGATCAGTCTGAATGTCGAGCCCCGTCACCTGGGCGCACGGACGTGCCGTTTCCTGGGCGCGCTCCAAGGGGGAGGCCACCAGGTAGGTGACATCATGCCCAGCGAAAGATTCCGCAGTGCGTGCCGCCTGGCTGCGGCCACGTGAGGATAAGTGGTATCCAGGCAGGCGGCCGTACAAAACCTTGGCAGGATTAAACACCTCACCGTGACGCACCAGGTGAACAATGGTCACACTCATGGCCGTGTGGTCTCCGGAGTGGCGGCTGCGGCGGCAGGAGCAGCAACTGCCAGCGCCTTCTCGATAATCTCAAAATCATCATCTCCTAGGGCTGCTGATACAAACCATGTTTCAAAGACGCTGGGCGGGGCGTAGACACCGTTATCCACAAGTGCATGGAAGAACGGCGGGAAGCGGAAGGTGTCAGCCTTCTTCATATCGTCGAAGTTGTGACCTTCCCCTTCCGCGAAGCGAACCGACAGCAAGGTGCCCGCACGCTGGATATGGTGAGCAACCCCCGCTGCACTCAACGCAGAACTCATCAGCTCCTGGAGGCGGTCCGCATTCTCTTGCAGGCGGGCGTACACCTCTGGAGTAGCCAGCTTCAAGGAGGTGAGCCCTGCTGCCATAGCCACTGGATTCCCAGAGAGCGTTCCTGCCTGGTACACAGGACCCTGCGGCGCCAGATACGTCATAATGTCCTGACGCCCACCAAAAGCTGCCGCCGGAAGACCACCCGACACCACCTTGCCAAAGGTGGTGAGATCCGCGGCAACATGATCAATCCCGTACCAACCGTGCTCTGAGGCGCGAAAACCTGTCATCACCTCATCCAGAATGAGAAGGGCACCGTTGGCATGAGCGACGTCGTACAGGCTCTGGTTGAAACCTGGAAGCGGTGCCACAGTGCCCATATTGCCTGCAGCGGCCTCCGCAATAATGCAGGCAATCTCACCGGGGTGATCCTCAAAAGCCTGCTTGACGGCATCAATGTTGTTGTAGGGCACCACAATGGTGTCCGCAGCGCTGGCACCCGTCACACCAGGGGAATCCGGCAGTCCAAAGGTGGCCACACCAGAGCCTGCAGCGGCAAGGAACTGATCCGAGTGGCCGTGGTAACAGCCGTCAAACTTAATCATCTTGGAGCGACCCGTGAAACCGCGTGCCAGGCGAGCTGCAGACATGGTGGCCTCCGTACCAGAGTTCACCATGCGCACCTCCTCCACTGAGGTTCGCGCGATAATCTCCTCAGCCAACTCCACCTCACGGGTGGTAGGAGCACCATAAGACAGACCAGCCAAGCTGGCTTCCCGAACCGCAGCCACAATCTCTGGGTGGGCATTTCCGTAAAGCATTGGCCCCCAGGAAGACACCAAATCCACATACACATTGCCGTCCACATCCGTCAGGCGGGAACCCTGGCCGGACACAATAAACGGTGGTACCCCGCCCACGGAACCCCACGCCCGCACCGGGGAATTCACACCACCAGGAATCACACCCTTAGCCCGCGAGAACCACTGGGTAGACGCATCCTTTCTGGATTCATTGCCCGTGGTGGGTGTGGCGGCTGGGGCCACAGAGAATGAAGAGTCACCGGATGTCTGGGGGAAAGAAGTCATGTGGTTCATCATAGAGTTCTGGCACACTGGACGCTATGAAGATTGCCTTTCTTGGAACAGGACGCATGGGCACCGAACTTGCCCGCCACCTTCTGACAGACCACACCCTCACGGTGTGGAACCGAACTACTTCCCGCACCCGTACCCTGGCTGAGCTGGGCGCCACAGTAGCAGATTCTCCCGAGGCTGCCATAGACGGGGCAGAGATTATTGTCAGTTGTCTCTTCGGACCGGATACCATCCGGGAGGTTATTATCGGCCCCCATCTCATCCCGGACGGGGTGCCCTGGCTTGACGCCACCACAGTTTCCCCTGACGACGCCGCGAGTTTTGCTGAGAGCGTTCCCACCTACGTGGCCACCCCAGTGGTGGGAACCTTAGGGCCTGCTCGCAACGGCACCCTAGGCGTCTATGTGGGGAATCCTGATCCCACACTGCGAGATGTGGCTGAAAGCATTGTGAAGCCCTGGGCAGATCCGCAGCGTCTGCGTCACGTGAACTCGGCCCCCAAGGCAGCCTTAGGGAAACTCATGGCAAATCTGGCATTGGCTATTAGTGCCCAGGGCTTCAAAGAGGCACTTCTTTTTGCCGACGCCGCGGGGCTGACCCAGGAGGAAGCCCTCAGTATGTTGGATTTCACAGGCCTGGGATTTATCAAGAACATGAAGGCGCCCTTTGTCACAGGAGAACGGACCACCGACCCTGGAGATTTCACCGCTGATGCCATCGCCAAAGATGTGCGATTCATGTTGGCTATTGCCGAGAACGCAGGTGCGACAGACGGTGAGGACAATGCTGGCAAGACAGACACCGCTCACTGCTGTGAAAATCCCCACCTGGAGCTACCGGCACTTCGCGCCGCGCTGAACTCTTTTGAGGAGCAACGCGGCGCAGGGCGCGGAAACCAGGACTTCTCTAACATCCTGGTTCACCGCAAGGAGCGCTAGCCACTACAGGGGTTAGGGCTCCCCTCGGGGCCTGCCACTTTGGGGCGCGCGCCCGGAATGGTCTGGGCACAGGCTGCCGCCCCATCCCAGCCATAGTCAAAGTAAATGGGGTAGCTCTCCCCTGCTAGAGAACCACAGGCGCCACTCTGAGCCACCATTGCGCCCGGATACTGGGCGCGAATTTCATCCAACTCTGCCCCATCAAAGGAACCGCTGGGCACATAATTGCCCACCACCACAATGTAGTGACCATCGCAGGTGGGGTTCGTAAAGGTATAAGACTCCTGATTGGAGTTGACCACAGTGGTTGCCTCAAAGGTAGAGGCCATCATTGGTTCCCCCGCCGCCTGAGCGCCCTGCGAGGGGCGGACGCTTTCTCCGGGGCGATCCTCCTGGGACGTAGAACGAGAAGTGGGCGTCGATAAGGAAGAGGCAGAAGGCTCTGCAGGTCCGCGAGATTTCGCTGTGGACGTCACGGGAGTGTGGCCCATCGTGATAGTGGTGACACTAGACTGGGAGTCCGCCTGAGAACCGATAGTGACCGTAGGTACCTCAGAGTACGAACTTTCCTGGTCGACGTCCTGCGTCTCCTGGCTTTGCGACTCCGCAGTATTACTTGGTTTCACAGACCGTGAGTGGGTACGAGTCACGGTGGTTGTGGGAGTGTCCGAACTAGAAGACTCCTCCGAACCGCAGGCAGTAAGAGTGATGAGAGGCACCGTGAGTGCCGCAACAAGCACTGCCGTCTTCCGTAAGGCACCGGCTTTCTGTAATGTCCGCATCAGTTGTCCTTCATACGTTGAGAGTGCGCCCAGTCTACACAGAATCCTGGCAGATCTCCGTGGCGAACCGCCAAGCAGGTAAAAAGCTGGCCGAGCCGCCGGAATGGGCGAGAGACGGAGCTGAGGGGTGCTAAACAGCACCTGGAGAAAATCCAAAACTGCAGGCCACACCACCGCGCAGTTAAGCTTCCACCACACGCTGAGCAGCAGCCTGAGCACCTGCAATCACCGCCGGTACCCCGGAGCCTTCACCCCAAGCACCTGTGGCATCCACCCCAGGAACCTCGGCCAGAGCGGCACGGATTTTCCTCACAGTTCCCAGGTGATCCTGGGTGTGAACAGGCACGCCACCAAACCAACGGTGGACGAAAATCTCCGACAGTCCCGCTGCGCGGCCGTCGAAACCCGTGATGGTCTGGAGGTCATCCAAAGCCCAATCCACCAGGTCATCTTCTTCTGCCCGCACACTGGCGTCATCCCCAAAACGCCCAAAACTGGCGCGAACCAAAGCGCCGCCGCGTTCTTCCAGGTGAGGCCACTTCTTCGAGAGGAAGGTAAACGCTTTAGCGTGAAGCCCCGGCTCATCAGTACCCACTAGCACTCCAGATTGATCCGGCAAACCCTCAGCTGAATCAAAATGCATGGCCACCACGGCGCTACTGGCAAGCTTGATCTGCTTACACAACGACGCCGCTTCAGGAGCTACATCCGTGAGAAGCATGGCGGAGGTAGGAGCCGGAGTGGCCACCAGAACGCGATCAAACTCACCCTCGGCACCTTTCAGCGTCAGCACATCCCCCCGGCGCGATATGCCTGTAATGAAACTATCCAGGTAAATAGCAGCTCCAGACTTTTCTGCCAAGGCCTCATAAAGCTCTGCATATCCCCCGCGCAAAGCACCAAAGACGGCAACAGGTTTATCAGCCTTGGCTGCCGCAGAGGCGCGTGCAGGCTGAGCCTGAGAACGGGCATCAAGAACTTGTTGAACGGCCACAGACAACCGTGGCTCAGGCATGGTATCCAGTACGGCAGCCAGATAAGGAACCGTTGCACGAAGCCCAATGTCCTTGGCTAAAGCAGTGTGAATCCCACCCAGCATGGCATCTACCAGATTGGTGACCAGGTCCTCACCCATCTGCTGAGCCACCAGCTCACCGGCAGACATATCCCCACCAACAGGCCAGTTGAAAGGCTCCTCATGGTCTATGCGGTATGCAGTCTCCTCAGAGACTAACCCTGCGACGGCCGTTGACCGTGCGGGAATACCCATGATGGTCCCGGTGGGGAAATCTACCTGACGGCCTCCCACGAAAAGCTTGGAATGAGCACTCGTGGAGGGATACACCTGGTGGGTGTCCAACCCCAGCTCTGCGAGAAGCCCTTGAACCTCGGGACTGCGGGCAATATACGCCTCGGCGCCAAGATCCACTGGACCTGATTGGAAGGGAACCGAATAAAGCTTTCCTCCGATGCGGCCATCTGCCTCAAACACCCGAACCTCATGGGAACGCAGGTGGTAGGCGGCAACAAGACCTGAAAGACCAGCACCTATTATCGCTATACGCATAGGTTCCAACTTACCCGTGGATAATTCTCACGGCTTCTGTAATAGCGTCAGGATCAGTGGAGGGAAGTACACCGTGCCCTAGGTTGAAGATGTGGCCAGAGGCATCGCCAGCCTGTATTGCACGCTCAGCCTGAGCTTTGATCTCCGCAATCTCTTCGGTGAGTACTTCCGCCCCAGCGAAGAGAAGAGCAGGATCCAGGTTGCCCTGCAACACGACGGGTGACGTGTCGCCACTGTGATGTATGCCAGCAGTGTGGTGTGGAGCGCTATCTTGCGGACTGCCACTGACAGTGCGGTCAAGGCTCCTGCGAGAAGCAGCAATGCGTCTGGCGGCACTATCCAGGGGAACGCGCCAATCCACGCCCATCACCTCTGAGCCTGCCTCAGACATGGCACTCAGAAGCTCCCCTGTGGTCACACCAAAGTGGATACGTGGGATTCCAGCCGCCCCTGTAGCGGGACACTCCACTTCCTGCGCACGTGCGACGTCGCCCCTCCCCGACACCGTGGCACCGTCCCTCACTGACATGGTGGCCTCGTCCCTCACTGACACACCAGCACCGTCCTTCTCCGACACCGTGGCAACGTGTTCCATAATCTGTGTGGAGTACGGCAAAACATAGCGACGATAATCCCGTTCATTGAGGAAACCGGCCCAGGAATCAAAAAGCTGTACCGCGTCCACCCCAGCCTCAATTTGCACCTCCAGGAAGGTGTTAATGATGGGTACCAAACGCTCCATGAGGGCGTGCCACAGCTTCTCCTCAGCGTGCATCATGGTTTTTGTCAGCTCATGGTTGCGGCTAGGCCCTCCCTCCACCAGGTAACTCGCCAGAGTAAAAGGTGCTCCTGCAAACCCAATGAGAGCCTGCGTATCGCTCAGCTCGGAGATGATAGCTTGGATTCCCTCGGTGACCTCCGGGACGTCGTCAAGGAAAGGCAGAAGCTGCACATCCTCCAGACTGCGGATGGGACGATCCACCACGGGCCCGCGCCCCGGCACAATATCAATATCCACACCAGCTGCTTTCAGAGGCACCACAATGTCCGAAAAGAGAATGGCGGCGTCCATGTCATGCCTGCGCACCGGCTGAAGTGTGATTTCAGCAAGCACATCAGGGGTAAAACAAGCCTCCAACATACCGATGTTGGCGCGAAGAGCTCGGTATTCCGGAAGAGAACGCCCAGCCTGACGCATAAACCAGACAGGGGTACGGTTGGGGGTTTCCCCACGGGCGGCCTGCAGCAGCGGAGCATCGGGAAGGTTTCTACGCATAGCGCTTCATTCTACGGGCAAGCCCCCTAAGATTTTCCCCACTAGAGCTTGCGCGCGCGCCGAGACCTCCACTCAATCAGCAAGGAGGCCCCCAGCATGAGCACCGTTGCCATCATTGGGGGCAGAAGCCCCAAAACTGCTAGCACCGCTGCGGCGCCGTTGTATGTCCAGGCCAGCCAGATGTTGGAGTCAATAATGGAGGACACTTTTCGGCAGTGGCTGAACAGTTCCGGTATGGCGCTGAGGTCCTTGCGCAGCACCACCACCTCTGCGCCGGTATCCTTTCCGGCCAGTCTGTCCAAGGGTGCATCCGCGCCCATGAGAATGCCTGCATCGGCCACCTTGAGGCAACCCATGATGGAATCATCCCCCACAATAGCCACGCGAGCGCCACGGGCTCGCACCTCTCGAATGGCCTGCGGTTTTCTGGATGTCTCAATTCCCGCCAAAACTTCATCAATTCCCAGACGGTCTGCAATCCTTCGGGCTACCGGATAGGTGTCACGGCTCAGCATCATCGTGTGCAGCCCCATGCTTTCCAGTTTTTGGATAGCTTCTGCGGCTTCGGAACGCTCGTCGATAGTGATGGAAATTACTCCGCGGTCTTTCCCTTTCCATCCCACAATCACAGGTGAACCCCCATTGGCGACGGCCGTTGCCAGCCTACTGTGGAGATTTTCCAGGGTGCGCGGGCGCCATAGACGCGCTTCCACCTGACGTTCGGGCGTGTCATCATCCCCAGGGAGGGTGATAATCCCGGTGAAGGAACCATCCGCATTCACATGGGTATTGGTGGCTTCTAGCCAGCGGGGAATGGACTCGCCCCCGCCACCGGCGTCCCGTGATTCACGGGCGGCGTGAATGATAGCAAGGGACACCGGGTGGCGGGATTCCACCACCAGGGCACCTGCCACCCTCAAAATGAGCTCCGGGTTCTCCCCATGTTCGGCCACTATGGTCTCCACATTCATGGAGTTTGTGGTGAGAGTACCCACGCGGTTGAAAATCACCCTATCCACTGTTTCCAGGGCACGGATAGATTCGCCGTCTCGCAGGAGGAGCCCTCGGCGGGCGGCGGCTTCAATACCGTGCCGGGTGGCCATAGCGCTGGACAGAGCTAGAGCCACAGGTGCCACGCAGCTCAAGAGCGCCAGGGTTGTGCTGATAGACTGAGTGAAATTCCTGGTGATAATCACCCACAGCGCAGCATTGAACAGGGCTGCCACCAGCACTATAGGCACAAGCATGGAGGCAGAGCGCGTGGCTAACCAGGCAAAGCGTGTCTGGGCTTGGGTGGCCATCACCACCCAGCGGCGAATTCCTGCCAGCCGAGTGCGATGCCCTGTGCGAGTCACACGCAGCTTCACCTGACCAGATTCCAACCAGGAACCGGCATATACTTTGGAGGACACCTTGATGGAGCCTTCGGGAATAATTCCACTTAGGTGACCATCGGCAATCACACCCGAGCCGCCAATGATTGTGCCATCGGCGGGCAGATAATGCCCGGCTGAGACTGTCACATCATCGCCCACATTGAACTCTGAAGAGTGAATGATGGCCTGCTCGCGCTTCCCGGTCTTGCGGTTACGGTGAACCACCTCGAAGTCCCCGTGCATATCTTCCAGACGCCGGGTCACCTCATCGAGCAGACTGGACTGTGTGGATTGGGTGAGCAGGCGCCCCAGAAGCAAAAGAACCGTCATCCCACAGGCAACATCGAAGAAAATCTCCTGATGCCCATCGGAAATAAGTGCAGGGGTAATCCATGCGGTACTGGAGTGCCAGTGCGGGTCACCTGCTTTCCCCACCAGGAGCACAAGAACAGACCAGAAGTACGCCAACAGAATTGCCACAGCACTGGCAGCATCCAGTGCGGAAAGACCTCGGCGCAGCCCACCCAAGGCTGCACGATGGAATGGCCACGCCCCCCATGCCACCACTGGAAGGGCCAGGGCAGCCACCACCCACTGCCAGTAGGGAAATTGGAGATCCTGCACCCTACTGAGAATGAGTACCGGAAGAGTGAGGAGTAGTGAGACCACGAGACGACGCCGCGTGGTGAGCGCGCGAGCTGTAAACAACACCTCCGGGTCATCTTCAAAATCAGGCGCGGTGTCCTCCAGTGTGGTGTGATGTGCCACCCACCCTGCAGCTTGAGCACGCTTCAACTCACTATCCGCCTGCCTTTGGGAGCGACGCAAATACCACCCCTGCTGGGAGCGGAACTCCTCATCGTGGTGGTGTAAACGCTTAGCCGCGGACTCGGAGCGTTTCACCAGGCGACGTCGCAGGGCGTCGTCAGTGAGACCTGCCTCCACCCCAGCGTCAGCAAACACCTTGTTGATTACCGTGATAGGTAAACTCATGGGGGCAGATACCCAGCCACGGTGTTCCGAATAAATGATTTTGGCGCGAACACCGGGAATCTCGTGGAAAGCGTTTTCGAGCTCTTCCACCTCGGCGGGCTCTTTAAGTCCGTGAATCTCATAGCTGTAGGAGATTTTGGTTTCGCTGTGAGGATCCGCGGAAAGGTTCCTGCGTCCACGGCTGAAATCTATACCGAGCTGGCGGGCGGATTCTTTCGCCGCGTTAATGGCACTGGAGGCACGCTGATCTGCACTGTCCAGGTTGCCGATACTGTTCACAAGTCCAACCCCCGACGTATCCATTCCACGGTTTCCTTACGCATGAGCACAATGACGATGAGGGCACCCACCACTCCGCTGAGAATCATGGTGATACCGAAGGCCATTTCCAGGGGCAGCGGCACGTCTCCGCTCAGGCGAGCACCAAGAGCCATCACTCCCCGAACGGCGTAAAAGCAGCCGAAGATAATGAAAAGGGTGCGCGTCCACACAGTTTTCTTGGTGGCAGTGCGCAGATTTCGACGTAGGAACAGAAGAATAAGCTGCACTGCAACCCCAAACAGGAAGGCAAACACCACGGAACTCATCACAATGGAATTCACCAGGGAGTCTGTGACCTGTACCTCGGGGGTGCCTTTCAGCATGGAGCGAATCTGCGTGGACAAGGAGGAGCGCGTCACAGAGTTAGTCAGATTAATGCTCATGTTGAGAAGCTGGTACAGGATTTCTAGCCCCACGGAGAGCAGAATGAGGCGAGCAGCTAACACCACAGATTCAGGCGGTGTGTGAGCTGCTGAGCTGCTAGGGGCATCCTGCATCGGCTGATGGACATTCATCCGAGGGGGAACCTGAGGCACAATTACAATCCTTTTCCAGAGGCAACATCTGTTGTGACTGCGTCTGCTGAGACCGTACCATCTGCGGAACCGCTGGCGGCTTCCGCACTGCCAGCCGACCCCGTCACCCCAACAGCTCTCAAAGCACGGGCGACATCGAGGGCAAAGTACGTCAAAATCTGCTGAGCCCCAGCCCGTTTAATGGAGGTCAAGGTTTCCATAACAACCTTGTCGCGATCAATCCACCCATTGCGCGCCGCCGCCTCAATCATGGAATACTCCCCGGACACCTGATAGGCAGCAACCGGAACCAGAGACATCTCAGAAACCTTTGTCAGAACGTCCAGGTATGGCAGTGCAGGCTTGACCATCACAAAATCGGCGCCCTCTTCAATATCCAGCTCAACTTCCAGCAAGGATTCCTTCACATTGGCGGGATCTTGCTGGTAGGCGCGCCGATCGCCTTGGAGAGAAGAGCCCACAGCCTCACGGAAAGGCCCAAAAAACGCGGAAGCGTACTTTGCGGAATACGCCATAATAGCGACGTCGTTAAAGCCAGCGTTATCTAAAGCTCGGCGGATTTCCCCCACCTGGCCGTCCATCATTCCCGAGGGGCTCACAATGTGGGCACCAGCCTCAGCTTGTGCCACAGCCATCTGACAGTAGAGAGGAAGGGTTGCATCATTATCGACGACCGTCCGTCCCCAGCGATCCGTTGTCACTACTCCGCAGTGCCCGTGGTCGGTGAATTCATCCAGGCAGGTGTCCGCCATCACTATCAGCTCATCTCCGAACTCTTCTCGCAGAGCTCGTACCCCTCGGTTGAGGATTCCCTCCGGGTTCCAGGCCTGGGAGCCTTGAGCATCTTTCTGCTCTTCCAGGGGGACCCCGAAAAGATCTATACAGGGAACACCTGCTTCAAGGAGTTCCTCGCCCAGTGCGAGGAGAGAATCCACCGTGTGCTGATATTGACCTGGCATTGCAGAAATCTCGCGGGGCTCACGAATCCCGTCCGCCACAAATGCAGGCAGTATGAAATCTTGTGGGTTCAACTGCGTCTCGGCCACAAACTTCCGCAAGAGTGGAGTAGAGCGCAAACGACGGGGGCGTCGCTGAGGAAAGCGCTGTCCAGGCTGCTGCAGAGTGTGGGCGAAGGGTTGCTCGGGTTGATTCATGCGTCCCATCATAGGCGGAGGCGCACCTCACCACGCTGGGAGCTTCTACTTCGAGGCCCCCGTACCTGCTGCACCCTTCTCGCCGTTCTTCCGACGCGCACGGCGCTTCTTCTTCGGTGGCGGCAACTGTCCAGCCGCACGCAAAGCAGCCACATGAGCAGCAAGGGCGTCGACAAGGGAAGGTATGTCTGACACCTCCGGCACCACGTCCACCCGCACACCCAACTCGCGGGCAGCTGCAGCTGTAGAGGGTCCAATGCAGCTAATGATGGTGCGCTGGTGAGGTTTACCGGCAATGCCCACCAGGTTCTTCACCGTGGAGGGGGAGGTGAAACACACCGCATCAAAGCCACCCGATTTAATCATGGTGCGCACCTCGGCGGAGGGAGGAGCAGCCCGAACAGTGCGGTATGCCACCACCTCATCAACACCCCAGCCTGCCGCCTCTAAGCCAGATACCAGGATTTCCCCACCAATGTCTGCACGTGGCACAAGCACACGGCCCACAGGATCAAGCTCTTCATCGTATTCGGGGAAAACCTCAAGGAGACCTTCAGCGTTTTGGTGACGTTTATCCGGCAGAAGCTCCGGTGTCATGCCAAGCTCTGTAATAGCTTGGGCAGTCTTGCGGCCCACCGCAGCCAGATGCACTCCAGCAAAGGCGCGGGCATCCAGACCAAACTCCCGGATTTTATCCCACACCACTTTCACCGCATTGGCGGAGGCAAACACAATCCAGCGGTAACGGCCTTCCACGATCCCCTTAATGGCACGTTCCATCTGGGCGGGATTGCGCGGCGGCTCCACGGAAATAGTGGGCACCTCCTGGGGAATAGCGCCGTAACCAGCCAGGCAGGTGGTCATGGGGCCAGCCTGGGACTTCGCACGTGGCACCAGCACACGCCACCCGTAGAGGGGCCGATTCTCCCACCAGGAGTACTTGGAGCGGCTATCCACACCGCGCCCCACGGTCACCACAAGTTTCCCGTCCAGATCCGCGTCCAGCTTCCCCAAGGTTCCGAGAGTGACGTCATGGGTGCGCTGCAAAGCGGTGGTTCCGTGGACCGTCACGGACACCGGAGTAGAAGAACTCAGGCCCCGCTCTAATAACTGCTCAGAGATAGCGGGCAGATGGGACGCTTCGGACTGAACAATCAGGGGCTGGGGGGCTGTGGCAAGCTGATCCCAATCCACCTCACCGTGAGTGAGATCCACTTCCGTGCAGGTGGACCCCACAGCAATTCCGGCAAAGGTGGGCACCGTTGCTGGCAGAGACATTCCTGGAACGATGTGGAAATCCACATCTCTGCGGCTAGCCACAGAAATCTCCGCGAGGGCGTCGTCACTGGACAGAGGGTTCCCTCCCACCAGGCGAATCACATTCTCACCCTCGGCGGTCACCTCAAGCAACCAGTCGATGACCTCCTCGGGGGTCATCCCCTCAGCCACCGTAATATCAGCGGCGGTGGGCTCAGCCGGGCGCGGAGGACGACGCCGAGCACCATTGGCTTTTGCCTCAGCCACCAGTGCGGCGTAGGAGGCCTCATAGGCTTGGCGCTTGTCCTCGGGAACGGGGAGGGCAGACCCCACCACCACTCTGACACCTTCTGGAACATCGGCATCAACCAGCGCAATGGCGTGTTGAGAGAGCACCTCCCTGGCACGAACCGTCAAGAGATCTGGGTTACCGGGACCGGCCCCGACAAAAAGAATCTTTCCCTGTGGGGTTGGCTGAGCCGAGGACGGGGCTGAGTCAGCCGAAGAAGCCTGCTGGGCTTTGGTCATGGGGATCTTTTCTACACTCGTTGCTGGTAATTACTGGTATAAGTCCTGGTGACGGCGTTGTCTAGCAGAGACCGCACCTCATGTACGGCCGCGAAAGCCGTTATGGTATGCCCTAGCCTAATTGACTAGCCTCAGATTCCAAAAGCTGCGCCGCTCCCGCAGCTAGCAGCTCAGCCCCAAGATGGCGCCCAAGCTCTACAGGATCCGTTCCAGAACACGTCTGTGTGAGCTGTCGGCTGCCGTCCACGGCAAACACAGCGCCCGTGAGACTAAGGGTGGGTGTTTCTTCCTTGACGACGCCGCTGTCTGTGCCGGTTTCAGATGGCTGAGCATCCTCTGCGGCGCCAGGGTGAGTACCCTCCACCTCGGCATAGGCGGCAAGAGGGGCCGTACATCCAGCCTCCAGGAAAGCTAAAAGACTGCGCTCTGCTATCGCCGCTGCGTAGGCCTGCTTGTCCAACAGCCCATTGAGAATCTCCACTGTGGCGGTGTCAGATTTCCTGCACTCCACCGCGAGAGCTCCCTGCGCTGGGGCTGGAAGGAACCTGTCGCAGGCAAAAAGCTCGGTGACCCGATCGCCCAACCCCAGGCGGGACAAACCGGCATACGCCAGAATCACAGCATCCAGCTCCCCGGTGGCCACTTTGCGCAGACGAGAGTCAACATTCCCTCGCAGGGGGCATAGCTCCAGGTCAGGGCGCAGCGCCTTCACTTGGGCAACACGTCGAGGCGCTGAGGTTCCCACCTTTGCACCAGCTGGAAGCTCAGCCAAGGTCAAACCATCCCTGGCCACCAGCGCCTCGCGGTTATCGGCGCGACGCGGCACGATGAGATGAAACCGAGGATCGGGGGCCGTCGGTAAGTCTTTAAAAGAGTGAACAATAAGATCCACTTCACCACGGGCAAGAACCTCCCGGAGCTCCTGGGTAAACACCCCCACCCCAATGCGTTCCACCGGGGAGAGGTTCACATCTCCCTTGGTGGTAACGATGTGTAGCTGCCCATCTGGGATAGCCTGAGCAATGGTTCCGGCCTGGGTCGTGGCCAGCTGTGATCCACGAGTACCTACTGTGAGCATGATGCTTCCTCTCCTACTTGAGACTCATCCAGGACGGGCAGTTGATCGGCAGTGACAGATACTGGTCTGCCCTCTGTGAGATCCAGTCCGAACAAATCCACAAGCACTGTTTCATAGGAGACACTCTTAGACTGTGCGGCCAGCTCCTTGGCGCGCACCGTGGGCTGGTGCAGTAACTTGTCCACCACCCGGTGTACCGCGTTTTCCACCTCTGAAAACTCTTCCTCGGAGATACCAGAGGCACGTTTCTTGAGGCGTTTTAACTCTGTCCCGGCAATCACCGCGGCGTGTTTACGCAGCGCCGCAACAGCAGGAGCTACCTCTTTGACCCGCTGAGAAGACGTGAACTGGTTGAGCTCCTCGCGCACAATGCTCAAAGCCTTCTCCTGCTCACTGTTTTTTGCGGAAGGCGATTCCGTGGTGTGCTGAAGCAGATCAATGTTCACCAAGGTCATACCCGGTAAGGAACCCAAAGCTTCATCAATATCCCGAGGCATGGAGAGATCAACCAGAATCAGCGGACGCTCCCGAGGCACCTCGGCTGCAGGCACAATCAGCGAATCCGTACCGATGGCAGATACCACCACATCGGAGCGCAACATGGCGCGGAAGCGATCCTCAAAATCCACAGCCTCAGCAAGAACTCCGGCCTCCAGGGAGTGCTCCACTACTCGCTCTGCCCTCTGCCGAGTCCGATTAGCAATGATGAGCTTTCCGATACCCCTTCTTCCCAGTTCCGCTGCAGCCAAGGTGGCCATAGAACCGGCACCTAACACCAGCGCAGTTTTCCCCACATATGTGGGGGATTGTGCCCCCTGCAACGCCCCCTCCTGCAGAGCGGTGTCCAGCGCCACAGACACCATCGAAGCCCCAGTGTTATCCACCTTGGTTTCTGAATGCACTCTCTTGCTCACGTGCATGGCGGTTTGTGCCAGGGCATGAAGCACGGGACCTATCGTGCCCAACTCCGAAGAGCGCTGGTAGGCGTTGCGCACCTGCCCCACAATCTGCTGTTCCCCCAGCACCATAGAATCCAGCCCGGAGGTCACCAGCATGAGGTGCTCCGTGGCGGCATCTGCGTATCGCACATAGAGGTACTGGCGAAGTTGCTCCTCAGGAACACCGCTGACCTGGGACAGGACAGTGATCACATCGTGGACACCGTTGTGGAAAGCAACCGTGTTGGCATACACCTCCACACGGTTACAGGTGGAAACAATCATGGCTTCGGAGAGAGCAGAGCACTCCACAAGCTGTTCTTGTGCTTGATCCTGGGCCTGCGCATCCATGCTGAGGCGCTCTAATAACGTTACTGGCGCCGAGCGATGTGACATTCCTACTACCAGGACACTCACGCAAATCTCTCCGCTTCACACTTGACAACAACTGGTGCGCCCTCAGGCACACCCACGGGCGACAACTCCCTGCCGCCTACCCTCTGAGAGGATACCCCTGACAGGATACCCCCAAGATAAAAACGACTATCGGAAGAACTGTGAATCATTAGTTTTAACGATTGATTCGTCTTCTGCAAGTGAGGCTAGGCTTAAAGCCTTTGTCCTTCAGGTGCTCAACCGTCAGCTGTTACCCCAGCGCGGCGCTCAACTCCTCGTTATCCACTTCCCAGCAGGCAAATTCCTCGCCGTCAATCACCACCACCGGAACCCTATCCCCAAATTCAGCGCTCAGCTCTCCATCCTCATCAATCACTCGGACGCGCAGGGTTGCCCCCGCCGCCTCCACCACAGGACGTATTTGCTGTTCCACACGCCGACAAGATCCGCAGGTTGTACGAACCATAAGCTCTACTGTGTGCCTCATTCTGCTTCCTCCAGTGTTCACGCAGTCTCACTTCGGCTTACGATGTTAGACGGAACCGCCGCACGCTCCGAGGCAGTGATGGCCTGAGGCCACCTCCACCCCTCGCGGGCAGTCATTAGGCGTCCACCGCACAACTGAACACAGGAAACAGCACTAACTCAGCGGCAGGCTGCCGGACATCTAGAGGAGACTTGTGGATCCACATACACGCTCAGGAATTCGCTGGGCCGCCTGGGCGGCCAGTCGAGGCACCACTCGCCGATTCCTTGAGGAAAGGATTGTGCCTCCCCTTGACGACGCCGCTCAACTCCAAGCAGGTGTGGCTGCTGCGGAAAGTGCGGTAAAAGAAGCATTTGGCCTGGATATTGTGGACTTCACCTCAGGGGTGGAAAGTGTGTCCGGCTCAGTGGACGCCGCAGGGGGATTCCACGTCACTCAACCAGACCCCACCATTCCTCAAGACCCAGGGGCGGCAGCCTTCTTTGATATTGATAACACTCTCATTCAGGGCTCCTCTCTGGTGATGCTGGGGTTAGGGCTCACCCGCCACAAATACGTCACCATCTCACAGCTCATCACAATGGCGTGGAAGCAGCTCAAGTTCAGGGTGTCTGGGTCAGAGAACAGCCAGGACGTTGCCAAGGGCCGGGAAATGGCTCTCAACATTGTGCGCGGACGCTCAGAATCTGAGCTCATTGCCCTGTGTGAGGAAATTTTTGACAAGAAGGTGCCCCGCAAGCTCTGGCCAGGTACGCGCGAACTCGCGGAAGCCCACTTGGCAGCAGGCCAGCAAGTCTGGCTGGTCAGCGCCACCCCCGTCCAGGTGGCCCAGGTGCTGGCGCGACACTTCGGCTTCACGGGAGCACTTGGCACTGTCCCAGAGGTGAAGGATGACATCTTCACCGGCAGGATGGTGGGAGATATTCTCCACGGCCCAGGCAAGAAAGCTGCGGTGGCGGCGCTGGCGTCCATCGAAGGGTTAGATCTTGAGCGCTGCACGGCGTACTCAGATTCCATTAACGACGTCCCGATGCTCTCTATGGTGGGGAATCCTGTGGCTATTAACCCCGATAGACACTTGAGGAAGGAAGCCCTCAAGCGAGGTTGGAGGAGCGAGGACTTCCGTAACCTCAGGCTCATTGTCCGGGATTATGGTCCGATGGCAGGAGCCGTGGCCAGTATCTTCGGGTGGCGTTGGATGACCAAACACAGGTGAGCGCCCAAGGGACTGGATAAGGAAAACCTACAACCCCTCGCAGGTGGCCCCAGCCAAAGGCCCGCGACTCCACGAGCCACGGGCACATATAAATAAAACGGACACCACACGGTGTCCGTCCACAGATTGCACGCTGTTAGGTTTACTTGCCCAACTTACGACGCTGCACTCGGGTACGACGCAGCATCTTGCGGTGCTTCTTCTTGGACATACGCTTGCGGCGCTTCTTAATCACAGAACCCATTAGGTTTCCTCACTTCTGTTCTAGAACGTAGTACGTATCTTGTTGTTCATCGGTAGAGAGCCAAATGAATCCGGACTTCTTCAGACTCAGGGCAAAACACGAATGGAAACAATACTAACCACCGCTAAGGAGTGAGCCAAAACGGTACTCCAGTCAACACAAAAAACCGTGGCACCACCACACGAATCCCGCTACCCGACTGGACAGCGAGGAATCGGTGGCTAGTGCCACGGTGAGACTAACGGCGAGAGAGGATAACTATCCGACGTCGTAGAAGGAAGCGTCAAGATACTCATTGACAGCCTTCTCGTGAACTCGGAAAGAGCGACCAACGCGCACTGCAGGCAACTCGCCGGAATGAACCAAGCGGTACACCGTCATCTTGGAAACCCGCATGAGTTCCGCAACTTCAGCAACCGTTAGGAAGGTTCCCTTTTCTTCATTAGCCATAATCATTAACCCTTCAAGCTCGTGGCGCGCTGTAGGCTTCCCCTCCCACAGAACGGTCACGCACGTGCTTTGACTAGCTTAGCGTGAACCGAGTTACAACTGCGACTTATGGGAGAAATTTTTTAGTTAGTCAAGCAAAGTTGCAGGTTATTGCTTGTGCGATATTCCTAGAACCCCTAATTCATGGTTACGGTCAGCACAGGCCTTCGCAGCGCGATAGAAAGCACCCCGCACTCCAGATTCCTCAAGTTCACGCAACGCAGCCACCGTAGTCCCCCCTGGGGAGGACACCTGAGCTCGTAATTCAGGCGCAGAAGCCTCAGGCTGTTGCAGCAAGGCAGCAGATCCGCCCATAGAACCAGCCACTAATTCCTCCGCGATGGTGCGCGGCAAACCTAGGTACACACCGGCGTCGATAAGGGCTTCTGCAATGAGGAAGAAATAGGCCGGAGAGGAGCCAGAAAGGGCTACCACGGCGTCCATCTGAGATTCCTCCACACGGACAACTGTGCCTACCCTCTCCAGGAGCTCCGTGACTAATGCCAGCTGCTCCTGGGTGCAGAATCTGCTCGGCGCCAGAGCACAAACGGCGTGGCGCACCACCATAGGAGTGTTGGGCATTACTCGGACCACGGGCGTACCCGCACTGAAGCATTCTTCTAGGCAGTCAATAGTCACCCCGGCGGCCATCGACACAACGATGGGGGACTCATCGTTTTCTTCTAGAGTCTCCGCTATATCCGCCGCAATAGAGGGCACCAGAGCGGGCTTGACGGTGAGAAAAACAACATCTGCACCTGTTACAGCCTCAACGTTACTGAGCGTCTCAGAGACCCCGTAGCGCTCACGAAGTTCCGCTCCCCGTTCGGAGCGTCGGTTCGAGACGGTGATGTCCGTGGGCGGAACATCATCAGCCACAAGCCCCGCTATGAGGGCCTCACCGATTTTCCCGCCACCAATTACCGCAATTGAAGTCATGGGTCACACTATGCCACGAGAGCGCGCAGGCGGCCGTGGTTCGGGAAAATTCCCCACCTAGCCCAGGGCTATAAGCGGCCCAAAAGTCATAATGATGCCCACCACAGCAGTAAGAATCATCATGAGGTAGTCATTCTCAGCCTTGCGGAAGATATTGACGCCAAGCACAAGCCCGCCAGTGACGATGAACGCCAGGAGCGCTACCACCAGACGGGAAATACCTACGTTCCACAGGAAACTGAATCCAAAGAACACCACAATGCCCACTACCACGCAGACGGCAGCGTTTCCGATGATGGTGCCCCACGACAGCTCTTCGTCATCGTAGTCCGCATAGTCATAGGCATCGCTGAAAGCCTGCATCGGGGAGGACGGTGCGTGAGGGCTGTGCATGGTCATGACAGCTGCAGCACCTGTGCGAGGACGGTTGTCCGGCCGACGCTGCTTGACGGCACCCTCCTCTGGCTCCTCCTCCACCTTATCGGGCAGCATAAAGGTGGGGTTGCCTTCCAGTTTGAGACTCTCCTGCTGGTGACGAGGCACCGCCTTTCTGCTGGCAGTGGATGGCTGACGAGACTGCACGGCGTCGCTGAGTGACGTTCCAGCCGCCAAGCGGGCCACCGTACTGGGGCGTTGCTCCTGGCGTGCAGCCTCCGCCGCCACCTGCGCGGTACGGGCAGTGCGGTTAGGACGAGGCTGGGGTTCCTCCACCCGAAGCTCATGGCGAGCACCAGTGGGAGTAGTTTCTCGACTTACCCGAGAGGCAGCCTCTCTACTACTGGTTCGTGGTCTGCGTGCGCGTGCTTCACGGGCTTCACGCCTTTCTTGCTCACGCTTGTGCTGCTCCTCCCACACCAGTTCCATGTCCCGATCACTGGCTGAGGTTCCCGCCCCCGTAGGACGAGGACGTGGGCGCTCACCCCGAATCTCACGATCCCTCCTGAGCTCCTGGGCGTCCCTCTGCGCGCGGGAATCATCATCCTCTTCGACACGGCGTTGAGTTCCTGTCTGCGAGGATGAGCGCACTCGCTCGGGCCTCTCCATGCGATCAGCATGGTCACGTGCGTCTTCCCTGTCAGGACGCCTCTGAGAACGCTCCTCAGAGACAGGCCGAAGCGTTTCAGGATCAATAGCTGGGACGGCACCTGTTACAGCCCGCACCTTGGCTTCATGGTCGGCTTTCAGTTTGGCAGCCTGCTCCTCTTGGAGTCTCACCGCCTCTTCCTGGCGACGCTGCTCCTCAATTTGGGCCTGTTTTCTACGCTCCAGCTCTTCTTCTCGAGCTCGCTCCAAGGCTGCCTGTTCCTTGGCCTCCTGAGCTCTGCGCTGAGCTTCTTCCACACGCTGTTTAAGCTCTAGCGCCTCCCGTTTGGCTTCCAGGGCACGGTGCCTGGCTTCCTCTTCTGCCTGACGCCTGGCTTCTTCTTCAGCAGCCTTCCGCCTGGCTTCTTCCTCTTGAGCTTTACGCCGAGCAGCCTCTTGTGCTCTGAGCTGCTCTTGCATCTGCCTGAGGAATTCTTCCTCACGGGCACGCCGCTCTGCTTCTTCCTGCAGTGCGCGCCTTTTAGCCTCTTCCTTGGCTTTTCTACGGGCATCTGCTTCAAGTTGTGCCGCCCGAGCCTGGTTTTGTGCCTCCCGAATAGCCTTCTCTTGGGCTTCCCGAAGCTGCTTGGCCTCCAGAGCGGCTATATCGGCAGCTCGGCGCTTTTCTTCCTGAATTCTGCGAGCCTCTTCCTGAGCCTCCTGAATTTCCAGGGCTTCCTGCCGGGAGCGCTCCAGCTCTTGAGCTAAACGCTCAGCTTCGCGCTGGCTCTCAGCACGCTTCGCCTCATACTCAATTTGCGTGCGGCGCAGTTCTTCTTTCTGCTCTTCTAGCTCTTGACGACGCCGCTCAAGCTCCATTTTCTGAGACTGGCGACGATCCTCTTGCTGACGCTCCAGCTCTCGCTGAAGGATCATCTCAGCTTCTCTGCGTTCCTGCTCTTCACGCTGGCGGGCCCGCAACTGAGCTTGCTGCTGATCCACATCGGGGGTACCAAAACCTCCGGTATCAGTGCGCTCAAAGGGACTGGAAGCGCGGTTTACTCTGCGATAGCCCTCAGCCACAGAGGCACTAGATACCCCAGAGGAACCGTAGAAGTCTGTGGATCGTCCGTACTCCTCCCGCGATGGGGTGTACTCATCCCGAGCACTGCGGTACTCCTGCCCAGCGGTGGAGTAATCCGAGTCATAACTTACTGACCTTGGTTTCGGACGGATTTGATGCACTGGACGCTGGGATTCAATATTAACAGGCCCACGCTGACGAGACTTCCCTGGGCGAGAAGGGGTTTCCGCATAGTCTGTAGCCCACGCCACGGTGAGGGACGTTGCCGGGTGAGACTGCGAACGGGATTCGTCACTCAGAGAGGATGACGAAGGGGACTCATCGAGGGAATCGTCCTCGTCATAGTCCTCGTAGTAGGTGTCCGAGTCAGCATAGGATTGGTAATCTTCACCGGCACGATAGCCCGACTGCGTATAAGCAGAGACCTGATCGGCATCCTCATCTTTAGCGATTGCCAACAAGTCAGCTACGGTGAGCTGTCGATTTTGTTCGCTCATTCCCAATCCTGTCTCAGCTGTCCCAAACGGAGTCCTTCGCGTGAATATAACTTAGTTGATTTTACAAAATTCAACATAGTTAGATCCGCGCTACATCTTACAGCTCAGCTTCCCTGTTCCATTCGCCGCAAAATAACTCCCTCTCGAAGCGCCCAGGGACATATTTTCACTGATTCCAGCTTCAGAGCACGCATTGCAGCCTCAGCCACCAAAGCCCCGGCCACAATCTGGTGGGATCTATCGCTACTGACACCCTCCAGCTCTGCGCGGTCTGCCGCAGACATTCGTGAAATAAATGCAACCAGCTGACGCACACCCGGCGCAGTGAGTTCTCTGGTGACATACAGCCCAGCGGAGGACGGTGCTGCACCCGTCAGACGTGCCAGAGATCGGAATGTCTTGGAGGTTCCCACCGCCAAGTCGGGTTTTCCGCACTCCAAAATCTGACGTGCCGGTTCTGCTAACTCGGCGTCAATGAAGTCCCGAAGCAGGTTCACTTTCTTACGTTCTGGGGGATCAGTGTCAAACCATTCATGGGTCAGCCGTCCTGCGCCTAAATCCAGTGACACCGCCAAATCTGGAAGCTCGTCTCCACCCGTGGATATTTCGAGAGAGCCACCCCCAATATCCAGGTTTGTCAGATGTCCGACATGCCAGCCATACCAGCGTCTCACCGCCAGGAAAGTCAGGCTGGCTTCATCCACTCCAGAAAGTACTTCCAGGCGAACACCCGTCTCTTTCTCCACCTTGTCCAAGACCTCCGTGGAGTTCGTGGCGGAACGCACGGCCGAGGTGGCAAAGGCTTGAAGCTCGTCACATTTGAGCTTGTGCGCCAAATCTTTGGCCTCTGATACAGACTTCACCAGCTTCTTAATACCGACAGTGGAGATCCTGTCGTCTTTATCCACATAGTCAATCAGGCGGAGTGTTTCTTTCCAATCACTCATAGCAGTGGGACGACCACCGCGTTTAACGCTCACCACAACCAGGTGAACCGTATTACTACCTACGTCTAGGACTCCTAATCTCACGGTTTCATGCTAGTCGGGATAGGCTGTGTGAGATGAACAGATCAGGGAATTCTCAGCCCGTCCACCTCGGATTTCCGCAGGATACTGCCGCTGCTGCTTCCATCCGGGCTGGCAGGGAAGTTCCACCGGATCACCCGCGCGAGTGGCTGGAGTTTACAGACCCCACCGATGAACTCCACCTTTTCAGTATTGATATCACCTGGTTGGAGTCCCACTGGAACTGCACCTTTGGTACCGCTGACTGCCCAGGAATTCAGCGCGACGCCCCAGATGTGGGTTGCTGCCTTCACGGCGCCTTTCTGGCCGATGAGGAAGATAGACGCACCCTTGCCGACGCCGTGCAACGTATGCCCTCACAATTCTGGCAGCGCAGTGCGGAGGTTCTCCCCTTGACGACGTCCCCGGAAGGCAAGGTCCCTGACTCTGTGCCAGAGACTGGTCACGCCGAAACACTGCCCGACGGCAGCCCTGATCTCGAACCGTGGCTGGAGTGGGACGAGCTGGACGATGATGACGGTAACCCAGAGCCCGCCCTCAAAACGAAGGTGGTGGATGGCGCCTGTATTTTCGCAAACCGATCCGGCTGGGCTACAGGGGCAGGGTGTGCTCTTCATCAGTGGGCAGTGTCCTGTGGGGAAAATCTCACGGTGGTAAAACCCGAGGTGTGCTGGCAGCTGCCTTTGCGCAGAATTGAACAGTATGAGCAGAGACCAGATGGCGTAGAAATTCTGCGCACTACCATCGGGGAGTATGACCGCCGCGGGTGGGGAAATGGCGGCGAAGATTTTGACTGGTACTGCTCAGCTGCCCCGGCCTGCCATACCGCTGCCCTCCCGGTGTGGCGTTCTCAGGAGGCAGAACTGCGCGCCCTCATGGGTGATGAATCCTACGAGTATCTCGCGCACTACTTGGCTCACCGCCCCGCGCCAGTGTTCTCCCACCCTGCAGAAACCCAACGCTAGGGTGTGTTCGCCTTCAGCAACAGATTGCAGCTCATGTGCGGTTCAAGCTGAATTGTCCTCGTTCCTTCCGAACTGCGCTGGACGTATCCGCAGACGGTACCTTCTTTTCCGCACAGAGCACGCTAAAGCTCGTATTTGTACCCCAGGCCTCTCACCGTCACAATGTGCTGCGGTTTCTTGGGCACTTCCTCAATTTTGGATCGCAACCTCTTGATATGAACGTCCAGAGTTTTCGTATCGCCTACGTAGTCCACGCCCCACACGTGGTCAATGAGCTGGTTTCGAGTCAGGACCCTGCCCACATTACGTAGCAGATACTCCAGCAGATCGAATTCTTTGAGAGGCATGGAAACAAGCTCACCATTGACCGTGACTGTGTGACTTTGGACATCCATCAGGGCTCGCCCACCATCTAAAATGTCCGTGTTGTCGGACTCTGCCACTCCGGCGGGTTCCTCGGAGTCCTCGGCGCGACGAAGGACTGCACGGATTCGGGCTATGAGTTCACGGGAGGAGTATGGCTTCGTCACATAGTCATCTGCCCCCAACTCCAGGCCCACCACTTTGTCAATCTCACTATCCCGAGCAGTCACCATAATCACTGGCACGGTGGAGGATTTTCGGATGTGTCTGCATACCTCAGTTCCTGACATTCCCGGAAGCATGAGATCCAGCAGAATAATATCGACGTCGTGAGTCTTGAACTTTTCCAGGGCAGTAGGCCCGTCTCCGGCAAGGATTACCTCAAAGTTTTCTTTCCGGAGTAGGAAAGCCAGAGGTTCAGCTAAAGACTCTTCATCCTCAACAAGGAGGATAGTTGTCATGACGTCTTCTCCTTCCGCCGTGGGGTCACCCGTTCCACTGCCTTTGTCAGCGGACTGGTTGTATCTCTCTGCACACCGCTCCCGAAGAGGGATTTCTGCGCAGAAATCGCCTTCTGAGAGGATTCTTCAGCTCTAAGAATAGGTAACTCAATCGTAAACGTGGAACCTGTCCCCAGACGTGACCACAGTTTGATGCTGCCTCCGTGATTAGCCACCACGTGTTTAACAATGGCAAGCCCTAAACCTGTGCCTCCTGTAGAGCGGGAACGTGCTTTGTCCACACGAAAGAAACGCTCAAATACTCGCTCCTGGTTTTCCCTACTGATACCCATTCCTCTGTCTGTCACACGAATCTGTACGGTCTGGGAATCAGGTATTTTTTGGGTCACCGTAACCGGAAGTTCCTGGGTGGAGTAGTTAATGGCATTGGTGATGAGGTTACTCACAGCAGTCACCAACAAATTCTTATCTCCGTTGACTATCACTCCCAGGCCTTTACCCTGCCGCAGAGGAATGTGAGCGGCTTCAGCCGCCACCTGATTGCGTGCAAAGGCCTCCGCAATAACCTCATCGACGCTCACAGGTTCCATCTCCGGCAAAGCTTCGGCACCCTGGAGCTTGGAAAGGGAAATGAGTTCAGAGATAAGGCTTCCCAGTCGGAGGGATTCCTTGTGGAGCTTTTCTCCAAAAACCCTCACCTGCTCTGGTTCATCCAGAGAGGAAAGAAGCGCCTCGGCCAGAAGAGACATTCCCCCCACTGGGGTTTTCAGTTCATGGGATACATTGGCCACAAAGTCATGGCGCGCAGCCTCAAGACGCGCATTCTCGGATTCATCGGTGCCATACGCCACGGCGAAGCGGCCGTCGAGAAGGCTAAGGGGTTGAACTACTGCCCGCACATAGGTGACTCGCTGTCCCCCGCGCGGGGTGATAGAGAGCTTGAGTTCATGCATCTCCATGTCCGAGAACACCTGCTGGGTTTCTTCCCAAAGCTCGGGGTGAAGATCGCGGTCATGCACCATAGATAGCTCATGGGCGCGCTGATTCGTGAGAATAATTCCCCCCAATTTGTCCACAATCACTATTCCCGTGGGGGCACCCTGAATGGCCAGGTGAACCGCCTGAGACACGGTGGTAATGCGGTTGTGTGTAAGCTCCCCTCCCCGACGGCTCTTCACATTGCGCACACGAAACCACACGGGCATGGCGATGAGAACCACCACCATGCCCGTCAGAAAACCACCAAGTCCGATGGCAACAGCAGACACGTCCTACTTGCCACCCTGTGCAGCAACAGCGGCAGCACCGGCGGCCGCAGCCTCCGGATCCAGATATGTACCACCTGGGTTGAGAACAGAACCGTCCTCAGCTATCTCGTACACCAGTGGGATTCCGGTGGGGATATTCAATCCGGCAATATCATCGTCTGAGATGTTGTCCAGATACTTCACCAATGCCCGCAGAGAGTTTCCATGAGCTGCAATCATGACGTTTTCGCCCCGCTTGGCATAGGGCAAAATGCTTTCCGTGAAATACGGAATCAGGCGTGTGACCACGTGAATTAACGCTTCAGTACGAGGGACTTCCACCAGGTTCTCATATCGGGGATCATGAACCTGAGAGAACTCGGAATCATCGTCTAGCTCGGGTGGCGGAGTGCTATAGGAACGGCGCCACGCCATAAACTGCTCTTCCCCAAACTTTTCTTTCGTCTCTGCCTTATTTAATCCCTGCAAAGCCCCATAGTGACGCTCATTGAGCCGCCAGTTGCGCTCCACAGGAATCCAGTGGCGATCAGCCGCAGTCAACGCGATATTGGCAGTACGGATAGCACGGCACAGCAAGGAGGTAAACAGCCGATCCGGCAAAATATCCTCTTGCTTGAGCAGCTCACCCCCGCGACGAGCCTCTGCCTCACCTTTTTCCGTAAGATTGACATCCACCCAGCCTGTGAACTGGTTGGAGGCATTCCACTCGCTTTGGCCATGCCGAAGCAAGATCAGTTTTCCTTGACTCATAGCTTCCAATATGCCACGTCATAGCCACTGGTGTGGAATGTTCCCCCCCCCTCCGCCCTGCTGGTGTTTTACCCCAGCGGCTTGCGGACGGTATCTCCCGGAACCTGAACACCTTTAAGAGAACAATAAATATCCACCAACTTGTCTGCAGTCTCCGCCCAGGAAAACTTGGCAGCGTGCTTCACCGCGTTGCGCCCCATCTCTTGACGCAGGTCATCGTGATCCAACAGTGTGGTCAGGGCGTCGGCCCAGTCAGAGGGATCATGAGTACCTACCAGAAGTCCGCTGACTCCCTCAGACACAGCAATGGGCAGCCCGCCGACGCGCGCGGCCACCACTGGGGTGCCAGAGGCCTGTGCCTCCACAGCCACCAGACCAAAGGATTCGTTGTACGAAGGCACTGCCACCACATCAGCGGCGCGATATATATCTACCAAATCCTGTGGCGGACGAGGCTTCAGGAAACGTACTCTCCGGCCCAAACCACGCTGCACAGCCATGTCCTGATAAAACTCTGGCGTGGCCGCCCGCCCTGAGGCTCCACCACAGATGAGAACCACAAGCTTGCGCTGCGGGTTACGGCTGAGCAGCTCCGCCACGGCGTCGATAAGTACTTGTGGCCCCTT
Organism: Actinomycetes bacterium; assembly: GCA_023432405.1. GTDB lineage: Bacteria > Actinomycetota > Actinomycetes > Mycobacteriales > Mycobacteriaceae > Corynebacterium. Next base: position 56,042 of record JAEYUQ010000010.1, read on the forward strand.
GTGCTGCTGGAGGCGCCCTACAAAGGCAATCACCTTGGTGTGCAGTGGGATGCCTAACTCACGACGCGCGCGCTCAGTGGCACGTCCACTTCCGGGACTGAACAAAGCGGTATCTGCCCCAGGCTGAACCACAGAAATTTTCCCCACCTGGGCGTCATAGTGAACAAGCAAATCCTCCCGCTCCTGAACCGTATTCACTACTAAACGGTCAGCGTTATCCACCACCTGTTGCTCACAAATACGCCGAGCTTCACTCTCGGGGGTGTCATCCTCCGCCAGGTGGGAGTTTTTTGCGGCGGCCAAAGTATGCGCCGTATGAATCAACGGGATATGCCACAAATCACGAAGCAGCCACCCCACCTGCCCCGACAACCAGTAGTGCGAGTGAATGAAGTCGTAGTGAATTCCCTCACTAAACAGCAGAATCCCACCTGCAAAAGCCACCATTTGCGTGGGTAGGGATTCTTTTTCAAGACCTTCGTAGGGGCCAGCCACGATATTTATGACGCGCAGGTGCGGAGCCACCGTCACGATCTCACCCTGACTTGCGCTGACAGCCCGGGTGAAAATATCCACATCAATTCCGCGTTCTGCCAGTTGCTGAGCAGTTTCCAGGACGTAAACATTCAATCCCCCAGCATCTCCACTGCCGGGCTGCTGAAGTGGCGAGGTGTGCATAGAAATCATGGCAATGCGCATGGTTTCCATCGTAGGTGCTAGTATCTCCACAGTAAGTTACGAGCCAGTAACCTACGCTTACGGAAAGGAAGACTATGTCTGCTTTTGAGAGCAAAGAGTGGCTGAAGCATTACACCCCGTGGACCCCAGCCCAGTTGGATTACGGGGATGAAACGCTGTGCAGTATCTATCTCAAGAACCTGGAGCGCAATCCCACGTGGAACTCCACCAGTTTCTTTGGAGCAAAACTCACCTTTGCTGAGCTGGACAAAAAAGTCCGTTCCGTTGCTTCGGGGTTACGCGCCTTCGGAATTGGCCCTGGAGATACTGTGGCCATCATGCTGCCCAACTGCCCGCAGCACATCATCGCCTACCAGGCAGTGCTTGCACTGGGAGCCATCGTTGTGGAACACAACCCGCTCTACACGGCACATGAACTCACAATGCCTTTCCAAGATCACAAAGCAAAAGTGGCTATTGTCTGGGACAAAGCCGCCTCTATGGCGGAAGAACTGCGCCAAGTTTCCCCACTAGAGACCATCATCTCCGTCAACATGATTGAGGCCATGCCTCGCTATATGCAGTTCGCACTGAAACTGCCCATCCCTAAGCTACGGGCACTGCGCAATGAGCTGAGCTCCCCGGCCCCAAGAACCGTCCCCTGGAAACTCCTGGAATCAGATGTGCTGGGTGGAGACGGCAGAGATTTCGAACGCTACACAGACACAAAGCCCGATGACACCGCCTTCATTCTCTACACCTCAGGAACCACGGGAACCCCCAAAGGCGCCGAACTCACTCACGGCAGCCTCGTATCCCAGCTCATTATGGGGAAGAACTGGGTGAAAGACCTCGGCGCTCAGCCAGAGCGAATGCTGGGGGCTCTGCCGTTTTTCCATGCCTTTGGCCTCACCATGAATGCCACCTTGAGTTTTTATATAGGTGGGGAAATTATCCTGCTACCCGCCCCCAAGATGGAATTAGTCATGGATGCCTTCAAGAAGGAGCATCCCACCTGGGTAGCGGCAGTTCCCCTGCTCTACCAGCGCATTGTGGAAGAGTCCAAGAAAAACAACACCAGCATTAAAGGGGTGCGAGCAGCGTTCTGCGGCGCCTCCACTCTTCCTGCATCCATTGTGCATGAATGGGAGCAGCTCACCGGCGGACATCTGATCGAAGGCTACGGCATGACCGAAGCCTCGCCGATCATTACCGGCAATCCGTTTAGCAACGATCGTCGCGAAGGCTATGTAGGAATTCCCTTCCCCGACACTGAAATCAAGGTGGTGGACCCGGATAACCCCAGCCAGATTGTGCCCGACGGAACCGAGGGCGAAATCCTCGTTCGAGGCCCACAGGTGTTTAAGGGGTATCTCAACAACCCCGAAGCCACCGCTCAGAGCTTCGTGGACGGCTGGTACCGAACGGGCGATGTAGGAGTTATGGAGTCCGATGGCTTCATCCGCCTGGTGTCACGTATCAAGGAGCTCATTATCACCGGCGGATTCAATGTGTACCCCGGCGAGGTTGAAGAAGTCCTGCTCACCCATCCAGATATTGACGAAGCCACCGTTGTGGGGCTGCCCCGCGAGGATGGCTCAGAGCGCGTTGTGGCAGCTGTGAACCTTCGCGACGGCGCTGTCTTGGATCCGGAAGGACTCAAAAACTTCGCCCGCAAGGAGCTGGCTCGGTATAAGGTGCCGCGGGCTTTCTACAACGTTGATGAGATGCCTCGAGACATGATGGGCAAAATTCAGCGGAGGGAAGTGCGTAACCTCATTATGGAGAAATTATCAGCCCAGTAACACTGCTGAGCGACGCTCCGGGGTGGTGAAACACTAAAGGGAACAGCGTTGCCCGAAGAGCCAAGGCTTCGGCATGGCCGGAGAGTGTAGGGTTCAACGTTATCCAAGCCTCTTGTGTCCAGGGTGGCCTGCGGCCCCTGTCCTCAGCGCCACCCGAAGCACTCAGGGCCCAGCGTGTTCCTCAAATCGCCCACCAGGAGTGCCCTAGTCCAGCGCAACCCCCACCCACACCGGCTCCGGCTGCAGAGTCACCCCGAATTTCTCCCGCACTCCATCTCTGACAGTTTGCGCTAACTTAACGACGTCCCTTGTGGTTGCTGAACCACGATTCGTCAACGCCAAGGTGTGCTTGGTGCTCAGCCGTGCTGGGGCTCCCTCCCCTGGAAAACCCTTGGGAAACCCTGCCCTCTCAATCAACCACGCCGCCGACAGTTTGCTAAGGCCATCTCCCGCCGAAAAACGTGGCATTTTTTCCCCACCCGCAGTGGCAAACACGGCGTCGGCAAGGGTGTCTGAGACCACTGGATTAGTGAAAAACGAACCGGCTGACCACGTATCATGATCCTCCGGATCCACCACCATCCCTTTGCCACGACGCAGTTCCAACACCTGCTGGCGCACCTGAGCCACCGGGAAGCGCTGATCCGGGTGCGTTGCGCCCAAGCGCCGCGCCAATTCTCCAAAGCGCAGAGGCGAAGATTCCCCACCCGGGCGCAGCTGTAACTCAATCTCCAGTACCACGGCTCGTTGAGTGAACTTCAGGTTGGAAAATCGGTACCCCAACTCCAATTCCCCCACTGGGAGCCAGCGTTCCACCCTTTCCTTGCGATCCCACACCCGCACCCGGGTGAGAACGCTACCCACCTCCGCACCGTAGGCACCAACGTTCTGGACAGGAGTAGCGCCAGCACTGCCTGGGATTCCCGAGAGGCACTCAATGCCCCCCAATCCTGCTTCCACACTGGCAGACACCACATCGTCCCAGGTAGCCCCGGCACTGGCTCGTACCAGCCCAGTGGAGACATCAATAGAAAAGCTGTCTTCTTCCAGAACTACGGCCACCACGTCCAGGTCATCGTCAGCAACCAGCAGATTGGAACCCCCACCTACGATGACCAGGGGGACGTGGGCGTCGTCCAGACGTGCTACAGCCTCGATAGCCGCAGAGCTGCTGGCACAATGAACAGTGGCTCGCGGGCGGCCTCCACAATGGAAAGTGGTGAGCTCAGAGAACGGACGGGCGTCGATAGTGAGATCTTCACGTGTAGGTAATAGGGTACTCACACCGTCCACGGTAATCTAAGGGGCATGACTACTCGCAGTGACAATACCGTAACCATTCAACAGCCGGTGGAGAAAGTTCATCAGGCTTTGACCAACGCCGATTTTTGGGCCTATGACGTAGCCACTCTAAGCCCCGAACCTGGGCAGGTTCACGAATTTACCGCTGAGAACGGTGGAGCCGTGGCCACCCTTTTCGAGGTCATGCCCCAGGAGCTGCTTCCGGAGGCCGTGCGAGCTATGGTGAGCCAGTCCTTGAAGGTCAAGCGAGTGGTGACTGTAGGCCCACTCCAGGACGGCAAGGCGCTTGTGGAGTACACCTCCGATGTCAAAGGCACCCCGGTGGATTTCCGTGGTGAGATCACCCTGAGCGGTGATGACACCCAAACCACGATGGCCTACGAGAACGAAGTGGACGTCAAAATCCCCTTCATGGGGCCGGCCATTGAGCCGAAGGTGGCCGAGGAACTGGCGAAACTTTTCGACCAGGAAGGTGAACTCATGTCCACCTGGATTGCAGAAAACCTGTAGATGAAAACCCCCACGCGAATTGTGGCGGTGGGAGTAGGGCTGGTGGTTTTGCTAGCTGCGGGTGGGGAATTTGGTGCGCGCTGGTACGCCAACCAAGAAACCCAGCAGCGCGTCCCCGCCTCTGTGGAAAACCCCCGGCTGAGTTTTCCCATCCCCTCGCTCCTTATCGACGCCGCGGATAGGACTATCTCTCACGTCACATTCAGCGCCGAGGGCGAGGTTCCTCTTGAGGCAGATATCAAGGATTTGGATATTTCCGATTCTGCTAACCCCATAGCGGGACAGCTGGTGGCAACAGTTCACCTGTCCGACACCTACCTTCTTGCTGCTATCCAGCAGCAGCAGGAAAGCCGCGGCTTCAGTGGGCTTTTGGGAGATCTCACTCGGGTGACCAAGTACTCCAGCTCTGCTGCCACCGGAACCTCCACAGTAAGTTTTGGCAATAATACGGGGAGCCTGGACATTCGGCCTTCGGCCTCGGGTGGGGAATTTCATGTAGCCAGCACGGAGCTAACCGTGGGGGGACTCACTGTAGGAAATACGATTGAGGATCTCATCGCCTCTGCGATTACTTCGATTCTCAATGAGAATCTCCAAAATTTTACTGTCACGTTCGTTGAGGTAGGAGACGGCATCACCACGGTGACAGTGACCGCTCAGGGAATAAATCTCAACCAAAGCCTGACCTCCGATGTACTGAGTACCTCACATATATGAGCGCTTGGCTACCCTGAATGCCCGAACCATTGTGGGCCACCGACTACACCGGGCCTCTCAACTGGCGTTATGGGCCCCACATACATAAGCCTGAGTTTGTCCAGGCCGCATAGAGCGGGCGCAGGATGAAGCGGCGATTCCTGAGGTGTGAGCTACGCACCCATCACTCCTCGCGCAGGTACACGATTCTCTCAGAAAGTGGCTGAGTACCTTCTCGCCTTATCGACGCCGTTCCTCCGAGACCGTCCCCCTCACTCTGCGCACCAGCCTCTCCTCCCTCAGGGTCTGTCCCCGCGCCATCGACCCCAGACATAGTGTTCACGCTTCCTACAGGGGCGTCCTCAATTATCCGCACCACCGGAATGGGGCTTTCAATTTTTCCCCACCCGGAGATCACAAAACCATCCACTCCCGACGCCGCTAAATACTTGAGGTTGTGGCGCTTCGGGTCTACACACAGAAGCAACCTCGCCGGGTGGGGAAGTGCTTCGCGGACGGCCACCGCTTCGGCCAGTACAGCATTATCGTCAGCAGCGTCTGGATCGGGCATGAGCGCAATTTCTACGGCACCCATCTGGCACGCGAGCCGCGCTTCGGCAGCCTTCACAAGAGCGTGATGCCGACCATCAGGATAGCCAGCCGTCGAGGTACACCCCTCCACAACGCGGGTGGGCGGCAACCATAGGTGGGGAAAATTTTCCCCACCCGCCTCCTCGCCTACCATTCCCCACGCAGAATTCGGTTAAGCTGCGGCCGCACATCCCACCAGTACAGGCCGATAATTACCATACCTATCCAGTTAATAAAGGGCAGCTGCATGGACACTACTATTGCTGAACCAATGAGCATGGCAACCCACGCTATTTTGGATTGTCGATCCCCTGCCCGGAAGGCGTCCTCCCGTGTGGTGGTAGCCAGGATTGCACCTATCAGCCCAAACAGCCCAATCACAAGTTGAAGAGCAAAGAGTACCCACCCTATATAGAAACTAATTAGATCCACGGCTGGGCTCCTCATCCTCATAAGTGACGGACAGCACTTCTCCCTCAACAACAACGGGATCTTCCTGATGCCATCCGGCGATGAACTCTCTCTTGATATCGGAGAGTACAGTACGAATCTTCTTCAACACGATGTACCTCTAAAACAGCAGCTGAGAGACTGTGTAGATCACCAAGCCCGCCAGCGAACCCACTATGGTGCCGTTAAGACGAATAAACTGCAGATCTTTCCCCACCATGAGCTCAATCTTGTGGGAGGCTTCCTTGGCGTCCCAACTTTCCACAGTCTGCGAAATCATACTGGCAATCTCCCCGGAATAATTCCGCGCCACATTATCGGCAATCCCAATAATCCACTTTTCGGTCTTTTCTCGCAGCTCCGGATCATGCTCCAGACGATTCCCCCACTCCAGCGCGTACTCCACCAGTTTCCTGCGCACCAGCGAGTCTTCCTCTGACAACGCCTCCCGAGTGGCTGCTTCTGTACCATTCCAGAGCATTGTAGCGACGTCGTTTATGGTAGAAGACCCCAAAAGATCATGTTTTATGCCCTCAATGCGCGCAATAGTTTCAGGATCGTGCTGAAGATCCTCCGCAAACTGTGCGACGCCGTTACGCAGCCAGGCGCGCCCCTCGTGCTCAGGATCAGTGGCCATATCAGCGGTGAACTTCACAATCTCGCGGTACACCTTATCCCCTACGAGGGCTCCTGCGATGCTGCGCAAAGTCTCCGGAGCCCACTCCGGCATTCGTTTGTCCGTGAGCGTCAAAATGAGCTCCTCAGAACCCACAGCCTTCCGGTGCAACCAGTTCAAGGCTTCCTGGAGCATGGGCTCTACTTTGCCGTCAGCAATGAACTCCTCTAAAAATTTCCCCACCGGGGGTGCCCATAATGGTGCTGCAGCCTTCTCCACCAGAAGGGTACGGATCACAGCCTCGGCATCCTCTTGACGAATGGAATCCACCACATAGGAACCTAACGTGCCGACGCCCCTCGATACTCTCTCGGCGTTCCTCGGCTCAGTGAGCCACACCCCTGCTTTCAGTGGAAGATCGAGGGAGCGCAATTTCTCAGTAATGATTTCAGCATTAAAAAAGTTCTCACCTGTAAACTGCGCCAGGCTTTCCCCGAGTTCATCTTTGCGGTTGGGAATGATGGCCGTGTGGGGAATTTTGATGCCCAGGGGGTAGCGAAACAGTGCTGTCACAGCAAACCAATCGGCAAGGCCACCTACCAGGCCAGCTTCAGACATGGCCTGAACATACCCCACCCACGCGGGTGGGGAATTTACACTTCGCTGCGCCCATACGCAGGCAAGGTAAATGAGTGCTGCCAGAACTAGGAGTGCTGTCACACGCCTCTTATAGCTGCGTAGCGTGCGAGCACGTTCGCGGTCGGCGTCGGTAAGGGTAAAGAGGGAAGTACTCACAACAGATTGATCCCCTGGATCAGCAGTTCTATTCCAACGATGGCAGCGATGAGGGCGGTAATCACCCAGAGAAGCTTGTTCATAGGTTCTAGAGTAAACAAAAACTCGGGTGAGGCTCCGAAAACCCAGAGCACTCACACCGAGTCAGCCCACTACACCGCAACCTTCAAGGAGTGGGAAAGAGTAAAAGGACGTCGCTTAGCTATGGCGACCAGTGCGCTTGGCGTAGGCCTTGTAGTTAGCACGACCTTTCACATAAAACACATATCCGGCAATCCAGAGGACGATGGTTCCCACCACGCCAATGATCAAGTAGAGCATTCCGTTGGAATCCTGCATGGGAGCCACACCATTGGGGCCCACATAGGTTCCAGCGGCGGAGAATGGTCCCCAGAACAAGACAGCAGCGGAGTACACGGCGGTACCAATGAACGCGAGGGAGGCCAGCCACAGACCCATGCATACCCAAATGGAGATGGTGTGCAGGGAGGAGTGAGGGGCTTCCAGAGAATTCGGCACGTAGCCCTGCTCATAGTGCAGGTTTTCGTAAACCGGAAGACTTGCTTGAGATGAAGCGGTGGTCATAGTAGATGTTCCTCTTTCCAGAATCAGGGGTTGTTTGCGTAGTCTAGTCGTCCTTGCCACGCAACGCAGCACGTGCGCGTTCTTTTGTGACGGCAGACACAGCTGTCAGGGGTATCCCTGCGGGGCATACATCTGCGCACTCACCGTAGAGGGAGCAAGCGCCGAAGTTGTTTTCCAACTCATCAATCATCTGCCGGGCTCGCTTGCCACGTTCCTCTTTGCCCAATGGCATGAGGGAGAGGTGCAGGAGTTTCGCCCCAGTGAAGAGGTTGGCTGCACCATTCGGGCAGGCAGCAATGCAAGCACCACAACCGATGCAGGAGGCGTAATCCAAAGCCAACTCAGCAGTCTGATGGTTCTGGTGGAGGGTATCCGCATCGGGAGCAGTTCCAGCGTTGATGGACACATACCCACCCTGATAGAGGACACGATCCATCGCGGAACGATCCACCACCAGATCCTTAATCACAGGGAAAGCAGCGTTACGGAAGGGCTCAATCTTGAGCTTATCGCCGTCTTTAAAGCTAACCAGGCGCTGCTGACAGGTGGGGGTATTCTGCTTCGGACCAGCAGGCCGCCCATTGACCATCAGACCGCAGGTGCCACAGATACCTTCACGACAGTCAGAAGCGAAGTGGATAGGTTCTTTGTTCTCAGCGAGCAGGCTAGAGTTCAGGTGGTCAAGCAGCTCCAGAATCGACATCTCCGGGACTGCATCCGGAACCTCAAAGGTTTCGAAGTGACCTTCACTATTGTGATCGGCCTGACGCCAAATTTCGAGTGTCAGTCTCATTACTTGTAGTTCCTTGTCATCAGCGGGATCGAGTCGAAATACAGGGGCTCGGCGTGACGGATGAACTTCCCGTCACCATTGGGCTCCCAGGCGGAAACGAAGCACCAGTTCTCATCATCGCGCTCGGCTTCTTCATCTTCGGTGAGGTGATCGCTGCGATAGTGAGCGCCACAAGATTCATCGCGGTCTAACGCATCGACGGCGATGAGCTCACCGAGATCCAGATAATCGGCAACGCGCAGGGCGTACTCCAAAGCCTGATTCATTTCATCATTACCCTGGGGCACCTGGACGTTCTTCCAGAAGTCCTCCCGAAGCGCGCGGATCTTTTCCAGGCCCTCCGGAATCTCCTGAGGATCACGGGACACACCGCAGTAACGGTAGAGCAGCTCACCAAGCTGACGGTGATAGTACTCAGCCGGATGCGGATCCGGACCTTCGATATTCAAGATGGTATTAATGCGGGCCTGTGCAGACTTGAGCGCCTTTTGAGCAGCTTCACTCTCTGTCGATGGAACAGGCTCGCCAAGGTGATCTGCCAGATAGTTCGGAACTGTAAACGGTAGGGTGAACCAGCCGTCCACGGAGGCCGAGAGCAAAGAGTTAGCACCGAGGCGGTTAGCGCCGTGGTACGTCCAGGAGCACTCGCCAGCTGCGAACAGTCCGTCAATGGAGGTCATCTCATTGAAGTCGGTCCACAAACCGCCCATCGTGAAGTGAACGGTCGGGGCAATACGCATCGGAGTCTCATAGGGATCCTCACCGATGGTCTCTTCATACATGGTGAAGAGGTTGCCGTAGCGTTCCTTCACTGTTGCCTTGCCTAGACGCTGGATGGCATCGCGGAAGTCCAAGTACACGGAGTTGTGCAGAGGTCCTACGCCCTGGCCGGCGTTAATGGCCTGGGAATTGGCTCGCGAAGCGACGTCACGAGGGACAAGGTTTCCGAACGCCGGATAGCGTCGCTCAAGGAAGTAATCACGCTCTTCCTCGGGGATAGTGTTCGGATCACGGTCATCTTGGGGCTTCTTCGGTGCCCAAATGCGACCGTCGTTACGGAGAGACTCGGACATCAAGATGGTCTTGGACTGCCAGGTGGCATTAACCGGAAGACCCGTCGGGTGGAACTGAATGAAACAGGGAGAGGCGAAATATGCGCCGTGTCCATAGGCACGCATGGCCGCCGAAGCATTGGAGTTCTTTGCCAGGGTGGACATATGATACACATTGCCGTAGCCACCAGTACACAAAATAGTGGCGTGACCAGTATGAGCAGTCAACTCGCCCGTGATGAGGTTACGGGTGATAATACCTTCGCAGCGCTTCTTGCCGTCACGCTCATCAACAATGAATTCCTGCACATCAGAGTGAGTGAAAATTTCAACGTTGCCCAAGTGGATCTGGCGAAGCAGTGCCGACGTCGTGGAAAGCTGGAGCTGCTGACCTGTCTGGCCGCGGGTATAGAAGGTTCGAGAAACCTGCACACCACCAAAGGAACGGGTAGCAAGGGTTCCGCCATACTCACGAGCGAAGGGAGCTCCAATAGCTGCCATGTGGTCAATCACACGGACAGATTCATAGGCTAGACGCCAACAATCGGACTCACGACAGCGATAATCGCCACCCTTGACCGTGTCCTTAGTGTGCCGATACGCGGAGTCATTATCCACAAGCTTCCCACGAGAGGAGTTAACACCACCCTGAGCAGCAATCGAGTGAGCACGACGTGGAGAGTCATGGTAGGTAAAGACCTTGACGTTATAGCCCAGCTCTCCCAGAGCAGCCGCAGCAGCTCCACCAGAAAGTCCAGTGCCCACCACCAGGACTGTGAACTTTCTGCGGTTCAACGGAGACACCAAGTTCATGTGATCCTTATGGGCCTGCCACATATCTTTCATGCGGACGCCCTCGGGCTCATGGCTTTCCAGAACGGATCCGAGGGTGACACCTGGCACTACGCTTTCAGGAGCCTTGAAGTCCTTTTTTTCCGTGGTAATCGAAGTAGTCATTGTTGAGAATCTCCTTACACCGTGACCCAGCCGAGAAGAACCGCCACCGGGATCAAGATGTTGCCAATCATGACCAGAGCCGGCAGGGCATACGCAACAAACTGCATCACAGCACGCCACTTGCGGCCGCTGATGCCCAAGTCACTGGTTGCCAACCAGATTCCATGAGTGAGGTGCGCAAATAGAACAAACATGGCAACGATATACACAAGAGCCACAGGCCAGCGACTAAATGAATTCACCAAGTTTTCGTAGGCGAAGCTGACGTGTGTCCCGGTGACTTCATCCACCATCTCGGGCTGGAACGCACTAGAAGCAGCGCCAGGGGTACCCAAGGTCAAATCGAGGAGGTGGAAAATGATAAAGAGAAGAAGGAGTACACCGCTAACAATCATGGTCTTCGTGGTGAAGGAGTTCCAGCCACCCATCAGGTTGGTGCGCTTGAACTGACCACGAGATTGCCGCCCTCGCCTGAACAGCTGAATACCGCCATAAATATGCAGAACAATGGCAACGAGGAGGACAATGCGCAATATCCACAGCACGCCTTCCCGCGGGAACAGGGGTTCACCGACAGACCGCAGGAATTCTGCATAGACGTTCATTGGACGGACGGCTACACCGTCAATGACCTCCCTCGGCAAGAACATCTTCAAATTGCCGATCATGTGGACGAAAACAAATAGGGCAAATAGCAATCCCGTTACAGCCATGCAGAGCTTAATTGCCCACGACGGAACAGCTGGCTTCTTTTCACGGATAGGTTGTTCCGTAATTTTTCCGTGTTCTAGCGCAACACGGTCAGGATCTTTAACAGTCATGACACCTCCAAGTTCACCTAGTACTTTATGACGGCTCACCCCCCGCGTTCCACTTTGGATAGGTGATTAAGATACATCGGTTACCCCCAAAAGATCCATATTTAGGTAAGGCTTATGTTAATTACTCCGGGTGGGGAAATTTATTACCACGTAAACGGGCATTCCAAGATCCGCCACCCGATACAAAAAGAGCAGCCAGGGGCGCACGTGGCGTCGCCTGGCTGCTGTGTTCCAGTGGAGAAAAATTCCCCACCTAGAGATTAATCATGTGTCCCATCGTCCCCTCGGCTGCTTCTTTAATCGCCTCGGAAAGCGTTGGGTGAGTGTGAACATTCCGGCCAATCTCCTCAGCCGTGAGATCAAAACGCTGAGCCAAAGTAAGTTCCGGCAGAAGCTCCGAAACCTGGGCACCTACCATGTGCCCGCCCAACAGCTCACCGTATTCCTTATCGACAACAACCTTGACGAAGCCCTGAGTCTCCGCCAAACCAGCCGCCTTACCGTTTGCAGAGAACGGGAAGGAAGCGGAAACAATCTCCCGGTCCGGCCACTTCTCCTTCGCCTGAGCCTCCGTATATCCAAAGGACCCAACCTGCGGATTGCAGAATGTTGCCCGAGGCATCATTCGATAATCCCCCAGCTTTTGAGTTTCCCCACCCGCAATCACCTCAGCAGCCACAACACCCTGAGCCTCCGCAACATGAGCTAACTGTAGCTTTGCAGTGACGTCGCCAATGGCAAAAATATGATCCACACTGGTGCGCATATAGTCGTCAACATCAATGGCACCTCGATCTGTGAGTTTCACCCCGGTATTTTCAAGACCATATCCCTCTGTGCGTGGAGCAAAACCGATGGACACCATCACACGATCTACACGCAGAGTGTCTTGCTTCTTTCCATCCTTACTTTCGAGGTCCACCTCCACGACGTCGCCTTGATCGCGAACTCCGGTGGTCTTATAGCCAGTGAGGAGTTTGATACCCAGCTTCTTGTATTCCTTAGCAATGACCTTAGACACCTCAGGATCCTCTGCTGGCAGCACACGATCCATGAATTCCACCACAGTCAGTTTCACGCCATAGTTAGCAAGGACATAAGCAAATTCCATGCCGATGGCGCCGGCACCAACAATGACCATAGAGTCCGGGAGACGATCATTGAGGATCTGCTCCTCGAAGGAAACGATATTTCCACCAATGTCCACACCTGGCAGGGATTTCACCACTGAACCCGTGGCGATAATGCAATTATCGAAAGTGAGCGTCTTACCGGCGTCCTCGCCGTCCGTAATTTCAAGGGAGTGCGCATCTACAAAGGAACCACATCCATTAACCTCTGTGATGTTGTTTTTCTTCATGAGGTAGTGGACACCCTGCACGATTTTCTTTGACACCTGACGCGAACGCTCGTGAGCCTTGCCGAAGTCGAAGCTCACCTCGCCGGAGATGCCAAAAGTATCAGCCTCGTGGTTGAAGATGTGGGCTACTTCAGCATTCTTTAAAAGGGACTTCGAGGGTATGCAACCAACGTTAAGGCACACCCCACCCCAATACTGCTTCTCAACAACCGCGACAGACTTCCCGAGCTGAGCAGCACGAATAGCAGCCACATATCCACCGGGACCAGCGCCAAGTACAACTACGTCAAAATGATCAGCCATGCCTTACAGAATACGTAAGGAAGTACACGTCCAGCCTAAAATGGGGGAAAATTCCCCACCCGCCTAGTGAAGGAAATGCCGGTGCGCCCACTAGCCATTGCGACAATCGTCGCTACCATAGCCGGCTTCGGAGTCACCTGGATTGCGGCACGAGCTCTAAGTGCGGAAAACTACACAGAATTTGCGGCATTTTGGGGATTGTTTTTTGCCCTGACCGGAACGATTGATGGTCTACAGCAAGAGGTCGCCCGCTCAGGTGGGGATAATACGGGGACAGTTTGGATTGCCAGTGGTCTCATTGGTCTGATTGGTGGGGGAATCACCTGGGTAATAGTGACACCATGGATGCCTGCGCTAGTAGGAAAGGAAGACGCTAAATTTGCTGGAGTCCTCCTTATCTGCGGCATTCTTTCCTACGTATTCCAAGCAGCTACTCTCGGATTTCTCGCTAACTCCTTACAGTGGGGAAAATATGCCGGCCTTATAGCTTTCGATTCCCTCATACGCCTCATCCTCGCTTTGATCGCATGGGTAGCCGGTTGGGGACTTCTTGCCTTTTTCATCATCACAGTATCGGGAGCTCTGACATGGCTGTTCTACTTCCCTGGATGGGGAAACCCCTCTCGCCTGAGACTTGGAAGCTTCCTGAGAAAAACCATTTCCGCTATGTCCGGCGCCGGTGCGAACTCACTTCTCATTGTTGGTTTTCCTGCACTTAGCAGACTTGCTCTCGGTGACGCTCCTCAACTACCAGTCATGATTCTGGGACTCACAGTAATCAGAGCACCAATCCTCATTCCACTTCAACGCTTTCATACAGCCATGATTGTGGCTTTCTTTAGGCGAAAAGCTCGGCTTCTCGTTGTCGCCACAGCTGTTCTCATCCTCGGGAGTCTAGAAGCCGTGATGGTGTGGGGAATTGGCCCTTGGATTATTCCCGCAATCTTCGGTACAGATTTTTCCCCCACCCGGGAAGACCTACTCTTCCTCGTCCTGGCATCCACGGGAATAGGACTCCTCACAGTTACAGGAGCATATTCACTCGCACACGGAAACCACGCTGCCTATTCACTTGGGTGGCTTACTGCCGCGATAATGGCTTTTTACTCACTAAAAGAGTCATTCCTCGACATTCCCCAAGCGCTCCTCGTCGCCTCACTCACGGGAATGATTATCCACTTATTCCTAACTTTTCTAGCGCCCAAACCCGACCGGATCTCCGCCCCACTGGAGAGTCATTAAACCTAATTGGTTTTCTGGGATCCGCAGGTTGATATGCTGCTCGACCAGTCTTCGGATCGTGCAGGTAATACCCATTTTTACACTGTCTATCATCATCATTTTGAGCGTTGTGAGGCCTACATGTCCCTACCAAATTCTCAACGTTCGTTTCCCCGCCATGCTTCCAGGCCTCTACATGGTGAATTTCCCCACGGGAAACTAAACGTTGACACTCTGGGTCCGCGCACAATATCTGATCCAGAGAAATCATGGCCCGTTGTTTGTCATTGGCATGGCGCGCTGTCCGATATAAATCAACCGGCTGGGCATGGTCGTCGTACAGCAAAACTAAGCCGTATGGCGCAATTTTTTGCTCAACATACTCCCGCGCGCTGATGAGAGCCCCCTCAGTGGTGCAAAAAACCGTGTCTTCTCCTGTGTTTTCGCGAGTCACTGTTTTGAGATCATCCATTGCAATAAGTACCGCCGGTTGAAGCCAAGGGTTAGACTCCTCCCATCCAAAATTCCCCACCAGGGCGTCTGCCATCGCCTGCTGATGGGTCAGCGTTTTGTTCACTTTCCGTAAACGCTTAACAATTTTCTCCATCCTACGAGTGAGTTCTGACATCTCCTGTTCGGGCAAACTCAATGTCGCATACCGCATTCCAGCAGCGTCAGTGGCTCGACTGGTGCGAAAATACCGGCGACCCCTATCCACTTTCTGAACATCCTCGTTGGCCTTGCGCACAGTCGCGTCCGCCTGACGCTTCAACTCATCAACGGTGAGCTTTGGAGCTATCTGACTCAGTTGCAAACGCAGATCTTCCTTCCCTACCTTTGCAAATTTGTGCAGCTTATTTACAGCACCGTTGATAACGTGCAGAGCGTCCAGGGATAGTTTCCCCACCCGGGAAACCTCCACAGCTTGATCCCGCTTATCGACGTCGTCGCTGGCGCCGAAGAGTGCCCTTCCTAGACGGCGATTTCTACCTGCCTGAGTTTTGGTGATCCCGAACATATCTGCCAGCTCTTCGTCAGCTCGAGGCCCGTTAGAGTTGCGGAAGAAGTACTCGGCAATATCAATTCCCCTCGTACCGAGTGTGTGAAGAATATCCCCTATATTCATAGCCTCGAACGCTACTCAGTGGGGAAAATCCTGTCTAGCAGAACAAGCGGCGAACTGTGGATAGCTACCTGCAATTCACAGTTTCTCCGAGTGGGGAAAATTGGACTTGCCCTACACGCAGTATTGTGAGCGGAACGGAAACCACAAGATCCACACATTCGCGATTCTCAAGTCAAACTGTGCCGCCAGTATCCCTAACTGTCAAAGATCCCGGTTGTGGCTCCGCTCCGCAAGCCTGATTGCCAAGAAATTCTGAGCTCTACTTCTCTACAGTCCTGTTCCAAGCGCTGTAAACAGAACTGTTGAGGCAGCTAACCTTTCTACACAAGCCTTCGTAGAACCAGCAGGTGTGTATTGGTTGAGTGTGGACTCTGAAAGCTCACATTTCTCCACAAACAAGTATCTATAGGTAACCCTAACCTAACTATATTTGTCAAGGGTGGGAGAATTTTTCTGATAAAAACCTCGACAACCGGCGGGGAATAGAGTCCCTTGAGATGGCTCTAACAAAAAGGGATATATCTGCACTATGCCCGGACGGTAGTCTCACAGCCATTGCCGAGGTGGTTGTCTCATCGTGTCGCACAAGGCCAAGTGAAAAGGCACCTAATATACTCATCAGCCCATGCAGTTACTGGGTTCACGCGACCATCACTGAAACTAACGGTGTCACATCGAAAGTTCTGAAGAGAACGCCAGAAGACATAGGCGAGAAAATCCCCACCCGGAAGAACTCCGACGATTTTTGGAGCCGCTTGAGAGAATCGAACTCTCGACCTATTCATTACGAGTGAATCGCTCTACCGACTGAGCTAAAGCGGCATGCCCATCACTTTTGCTAACTATTCACTTGCTTCCACAAGCGTCTCAACACTGACATCAACCAGTACAGGTGACCATCTCAAGATGCTCGCAAACAATGTCCTAGGACATCGCTGTGATGAACTCGTCCCATAGTACATGAGGTAACAATGGTGAGAAAATCACGTATTTCCCCACCCGGGGCTACTCTGCCCCACACGCTATGCGCAATTTCCCCACTAGGGCATCAAACGCAATCACCGGCGCCACGTTCTGCGCAAATGCCTCCCGGCACACAGCAATAGCATCTAGGCAGTCCAGCAGCCCTTGCACTGACACTCTCTGCGCCAGGTGCCCTGAGAGAGGTTCAAAATCAGGGTGTACCAACTGGACCTGAGCTCCGACGGAAATCATCAACGCATCTCGATACAATCCCGCCAAATCCATCAATTCGAGATCAAAAATGTCTCTCATCCGGCGTGTCGCCTGGCGCTTTTGACGTTTTTCCAAATCGTTGAGCTGCGTAGCTGTTCCTCGCAAGGCTTTTGCAGTTCCTCGCCCTTTTGACCCCACTCCCAGCGCAATCTCTAGCTTTCTGCGTTCCTCGGCGTCAGCTTCAGCGTATGATTCCTCCGCCTCCGCCTTAGCTGCAGCAACTAGCCCTCCAACAGCCCGAAATGCCTCGTGACCTTGAAAAATAGACTCACCCAATCCTAGGATTTGTGCCCGTCGTTGCTGTGCCTGCTGGGAGTTAATCAGTCGGCGAGCACGCCCAACGTGCATCCAGGAGGTTGTCGCGGCAAGAGCGGCGTCGTTCTGGGAAGCCCCTTCGGCTACAAGGAGGCGCGTGACTTCTGCGGCCGAGGGCGTCGGCACGTAAACATGACGGCACCTGGATCGCAGAGTTACAGAAAAATCTGCTGGATCTGTACTGGGGGCGCAAAGAATAATGACAGTGTGCTCCGGCGGCTCCTCCACAGTCTTGAGCAGAGCATTTGACGCCTGCTCGTTGAGCCTGTCAGCATCCTCCACAATAATCACGCGCCAATGCCCCACTGTGGGCATGGTGGCCGCCGTATCCACAATTTCCCGCACCTGCCCTACGGAAATAATGAGTTCCTCCGGAACGATGTGAATCACATCGGTGTGCGAATCATTGAACACTGCCCGGCACGCGTCACATTTCCCGCACCCGGGGTGCTGAGAATTTGTGCACTCCAGCGCTGCCGCCAAACTCAGTGCCGCGATAGATCGCCCTGACCCCGGAGGGCCTGTGAACAGCCATGCGTGTGTCATCGCCGTAGAATTGTGCGTTTTTTCCTTGGCGACGCCCGCCTCGGTGGGGAAATTTTCCCCACCGTCACCGCCACTACCTGTCGTGGCAACCCCCTCATACGCCTCTCCACCAATACCGGAAACACCCTCAGCAATTTCCCCACCCGCAGCAAACGCAGCCTCCATAATGGAAGACAGCACCTGCGGTACACCCCGGAGACGCTCCTCAACAGACATCATCACGCTGAACAGCCTAGCCGTGTCATTAGAGTAAAGAGCATGACTCGAGAAGTGACCGGAAATACTTACCGGCTTGTGTATATCCTCGGCGTGTTGGGAATCAACATCACTGCGGCTATAGCAATCCCGTTTTTCCTGCGCTTTCTAACTCCCATGCCAGAAACTGCGGAGTTTTTCCACCACTATCCTCACATCGTTTTGTACTCGGGTCTCATAACTATTCTCGGTATCGCCGTCGGCGCCTCAATCATGTTTGTCTTGATGCGCCCCGTTCGCCTCTGGTGGGGAAATCCAGATGGGCAGGATCAATACCACGTCCAGCGTCTCGTGGTTCGCATACCTGTTTATCAGACTGCTATCTGCGCAGTGGTGTGGATCATCATCATGTGTTTGACTACGCTCCTGGCCACCACAATTTCTGCCACCCTCACTCTCATCATTTTCTCCACTATGGCGCTCACCGCCCTAGAGGCTATTCTCCTGACCTATCTTCTTGCGGAACGTGCGGTTCGTCCGCTGGCGGCTCTTGCTCTGGAACGAAGCTTTACCCCTGGAAAGCTCCAGGGGTCCATCAAATCTAGACTCCGCATCTTTTGGACTGTCACCAGTGCAATACCTCTCGCGGGGATCATTCTGTTACTTCTGAGCCACGCCTTTGGCATTATCCCCACTGTGTTACCGGCTATCACTGCGCTGGCTGTCCTTGCGATCCTGACGGGTTTTCTTACCATTTCCCGGCTGACGCAGAGCATGGTGGAGCCTATTTCCGAGCTGCGGAAGGGGATTGAACGCGTCCGCCAGGGTAATTTGGGGGATCCTGTCAATGTGTACGACGGCACGGAAATCGGTGTCCTCCAGGTTGGGTATAACGCTCTGCTCAGTCAGCTGCGTGAACGTCTGCGTTTTCGCGATATTTTCAACAAATATGTTGGCACTCAGGTAGCTGAGCACGCTCTGCGCAAGGATGACCCCACTTTGGGTGGGGAGGAGCTAAAGGTTGCAGCGCTCTTCGTGGACGTTATTAGTTCCACTACTTTCGTGAAACAGCATTCCCCCACCGAGGCGGTGGCCGAGCTCAACAGGTTCTTTGCCGCTGTCGTAGAGGTCATTCACAGACATCACGGCATCATTAACAAGTTCCAGGGCGACGCCGTTCTAGCCGTGTTCGGAGCGCCGTCGCCACTGGAAGACGCCACCACCCACGCTCTCGCGGCGGCTCGTGAACTTCACGAAGAGATAGATTCTTTCCCTCTCCAGGCGGGTATTGGGGTGTGTACCGGCCCGGTGGTTGCGGGGAATATCGGAAGTTCTGATCGCTTCGAGTACACCATCATTGGGGACGCTGTTAATTCTGCGGCGCGTTTGACGGAGCTGGCCAAGAAAACTCCATCGGGAGTGCTCACTAATGTCAGTACCCTTAACGACGCCACACTCCAAGAGCAAAGCAACTGGACCTTGATGACGTCTGTGGAACTGCGTGGGCGCCAGGAGATGACACAATTGGCGCGACCAACCCGCTCAACTCTGGCGGAGCAAGCCGATTAGTGGGGAATTTTGCCCAGTTTCCCCACTAGCGATTGAATAATTATCCCACGGTCCTATAATGACATTCACAGCTTTCTTAGAAAACATTAAGAAGGCTTGTCTATCCCCTGTGCTCAAAGGAGACATAATCATGAAGCTTTCTCAGAAGATGGTTGCCGCTGCGGTTGCTGCTTCGGCCGCTTTCGTTGTCGTTGCCCCTGCTAACGCCGAAGACGTTACCACCGAACCCACCACCACCCAGACCGCTGTTGATAAGCAGAAGGCTCAGGCTGAACTGACCTCTCAGCAACTGGACAACGCCAAGAAGGGCGTGGAGACCGCTAATGGCATCCTGGACGGCTTGGGCAAGATCAGCGATCTCCTGGGCTTCAATGCTTCCGCAACTGCCGAAGCTGAGGCAGATTGCTAGGCATAACCGCCTAGAACATCGCGGATAAGAACCGCAACCCGAAGAATCCTTGTGTTTCTTCGGGTTTTTCTTGTGTTTTCCCCTTGCCGACGCCGCTCTTCTCTTCTGAAGCTCCTCCCCTTCCGAGGCTTTCTGGCACTAGCTCCTCACGGAGCCTCCCCCTGCCCTAGTTCATAGGTGGCGCCGCAGCAATCCATCGTTGATGAGCAGGTCACCAACCCCCACCATGAGTCGAGCCACCCCTCTGGCCAATGTAGATACCGTTCCCTCTCGTGGAGTTCCCCCACTGAGAACTCTTGCCGCAAGCCCCAAGTTTGCCCCGTGACTAATTCCCCACCCGGGGCCTCCTCCACCCGCCAAAACAGGATTATTCCCAAGGGCTACAGTGGCACCAGCATTGATCCCCGCCAGTACGCCTTTCCAAGAGTGATCTCGAACAATACTTGCAGTGGCTCCTAGAAGACCCACTGCAAGTCCCACCCGTGTGGGGCGAGCTCCTTCAAGCCACAAGGCAGGCGCCCACACTCTCCCAAGTGCTCCCAGAGCGGTGGCACCTTGAAGGCGTGTGCTGTTTTTGCTTCGTAGTAAGGGGCCCAGCAGAAACGGTCTGCGGAACCAGCGTGTCCACAGGAGAGCCAGATAAATCGCGCGTTCAGGCTCTCGACGTGCAGCACGGACGTCGATAAGGAGTGCTTGAGTGCCTTGAGAGGTCATAGTGAGGAATGTCCTCAGGCCGCTCCCGACTCCGACGCCTCGGCGCCTTTTCTGCTCATAATTCCCCACCCGGGCTTCTTCTGCCACTTCCACCGCCTCTGCTTCTTCTTGTCTGTTTTCTCCTTCGGATGGCCCCAAGGAAGCTCCCGCAAGGTCACGAGAGTTATAGGGAGCTCCCGCAAGGTCACGAGAGTTACCGAAAGCTACCTCTACCTCTTCGTGTTCTTCGTGGCGTTTCTCTCGGGTGGTTTCTTTTCCCCACCCGGGAGCCACTCTTTAGCTTCTGCCCCCTACTCTCCCCTACTTCTTCCTCGCCGTTTTCCCCACAGACTTGCGGCTGCTCTTCGTACCACCACGCTTGGCAGCCTTTCCCCGGGTGGGGGATTTTTCAGCATCCTTCGCACGGCGCTCAGAGAGCAATTCGCACGCCCGCGCGTCTGTCATGGTCTCTGGGGTATCTCCTCGTCGCAGCGAGGCATTCGTTTCCCCATCGGTAACGTAGGGACCAAATCGCCCATCTTTAATCACCATTGGTTTCCCAGAGACGTCATTGGCGCCCAGAGTTCTCAGTGGGGCTTTTGCTGCCGCCCTACCTCTGCGCTTGGGCTCCGCGTACATCGCGCGGGCGTCGTCCAGGGTAATGGTGAAAATCTGCTCCTCGTTAGCCAAGGATCGCGAGTCAGACCCTTTCTTCAAATAGGGGCCGTAGCGGCCATTTTGCGCTGTAATCACCTCTCCGTCGGAGGGATCAACCCCCACTGTGCGGGGCAGTGACAGGAGTTTCAGCGCATCGTCCAGAGTCACCGTGGCAGGTTCCATACTGGAGAACAGTGAGGCCGTCCCCGGTTTCAGAGTCTCCTCAATGTACTGGTTAATCCGCTTTTCTTTCTGCTGCTGAGCAGTCTTTGTCTCCCAATTCTTAGGACGCTTGCCTTGCTCCGCGCGCTGCTTGTCTTCGTCCTCTCGCTCCCGCGCCACAACTTTCTGCGCCTCAGCCGCCGCCTTGTCGCGCTCCTCCTCGGCCACCAGCTCCATCACATAGGGGCCAAAACGCCCCTCCTTCACCACAATCATCCGCCCGGTGGCAGGATTAATCCCCAGCTCACGGCCGGATTGCGGAGTAGCGAAAAGCTTTTCTGCCACCTCCACGGTGAGCTCATCTGGAGTGGTAGATTCAGGAAGGTTTGCCCGCTGGAAGATGGGTTCCCCTGCGTCATCCTTATCGACGACCCGCTCAATATACGGCCCATAAAGCCCCACCCGGACAGAAACCGGATGCCCTTCGGCGTCGTCAAAAATGGTGAGGGAGTTGACCTGCCGAGCATCAATTCCCTCCAGATTTGTGCTCACCAGCTCTTTGAGCCCGCCTTGCCTGGCAACGGTCTCGGCAATGGTCTCGGGGGCATCAGAGTTTCCGAAGTAGAAGGACGTCAGCCAATGGGTTCGGTCCTCCTCACCTCGTGCGATGTCGTCCAGTTTCTCCTCCATAGAGGAGGTGAAGTCATAGTCCACCAGGGAACCGAAGTTTTGCTCCAAAAGCCCCACTACAGCAAAGGCCACCCAACTAGGCACCAGCGCATTTCCACGCACCACCACATATCCGCGGTCTTGAATGGTGCGGATAATAGAGGCATAGGTGGACGGGCGCCCAATACCTAATTCCTCCATTTTCTTCACCAGGCTGGCTTCCGTGTAGCGTGCTGGCGGGGTAGTGGTGTGCCCATCGGCGGTAATCTTCACCACCTCCACGTCATCCCCCTGCGCCAGCTGAGGAAGGTGACGGTCCCCGGAATCTCCGTCAGAGTACGCAGAGAGGAATCCGGGGAAGGTGAGGGTGCGCCCAGTGGCGGAAAACTCCACATTTTCCCCACTATGGGTGCGGCCTTTCAAGATCACCTTCATGGAGGTTCCCTTGGCGTCAGCCATCTGGGAGGCCACGGTGCGCTGCCAAATCAGCTCGTAGAGCCTGAACTCCTCAGCGTCCAGCACTGAGCGCAAGTCGCGCGGCGTCGCAAAGGAATCTCCTGCCGGGCGAATGGCCTCGTGAGCTTCCTGGGAGTTCTTCACCTTGCGGTCATAAATGCGCGGAGATGGTGCCACAAACTGCGCCCCGTACAACTCGGCGGCTTGGCGACGCGCCGCCGCTATCCCATCAGCCGACAGAGAGGTGGAATCTGTACGCATATAGGTAATGTGACCGTTTTCGTAGAGTCGCTGCGCAATGCGCATGGTGCGCTCGGAGGTGTAGTGCAGCTTTCTACCTGCCTCTTGCTGCAGGGTGGAGGTCATGAACGGCGGATACGGCTTGCGCGTGTAGGGCTTTTCGGTGACCTCGGATACCTGCATGGTGGTGTTCACCAAACCGTCTCGCAGTTCCTCTGCCTTTTCCTTATCGACGACCACCGCATCACCGCGCAGCACGCCTTGGTCATTGAAGTCCTTGCCCTGCGCAATGCGGCGTCCGGCGACGGTGAATAGCTTGGCGTCGAAAGGGGTTCCTTTACTTACCGTGGCTGTGAGATCCCAGTAGCTTGCGGCCGTAAAAGCCATACGCTCTCGCTCGCGCTCCACAATTACGCGAGTGGCCACCGACTGCACGCGACCAGCGGAAAGACGTGGTTTTACTTTCTTCCACAACACGGGTGAGATTTCGTAACCGTAGAGGCGGTCTAGGATACGGCGCGTCTCCTGAGCGTCTACAAGGTTAATATCCAGTTCACGGGTGTTGTGAGCGGCTTCTTTGATGGCGGATTCAGTAATCTCGTGGAACACCATCCGGCGAACTGGAATTGTGGGTTTGAGCACTTCCAAGAGGTGCCAGGCGATAGCTTCACCCTCGCGATCGGGGTCTGTGGCCAGGTACAGCTCATCTACTTCTTTGAGCTTCTTTTTGAGGTCTGCAACTTTTTTCTTCTTTTCTGCACTGACCACATAGATGGGTTCAAACTCGTGATCAATGTTCACCCCCAGCCTGGCCCAGGGCTCTTTCTTGTATTTTGCGGGGATGTCAGCAGCACCGCGCGGCAAGTCACGAATATGGCCGATGGACGCCTCGACGATGTAATCCTTGCCCAAAAACTTTTGGATTTTCTTCGCTTTAGTAGTTGACTCCACGATGACTAGTCGCTTCGTAGCCACTGAGTAGCCCCTTTCACGCCGTGTGCTGAACCTAGACCTGAATCAGCTGAATGTAGCCCAACCTAGTCGAACTTAGCGGAAGCCTTGCTAAGACGCGACACAGCCCTCACCTTCTTCCCCTCGAAGTGGTAGTGATCTCAGCCAAGCTACGCAAGCCTTATGTGAGGTTTCCTGAACGGATGTCACCCCCGGCGCACCTGTTTTTCCCCACTTGGTGTGGCTATCAATGATAGGCCACCTCTGATGAGAGACAGAGGTGGCCTAGGAAAACTACCTAACCCCTCACAACCAGCGGGGTGGTTCCGGCACAGTTCCGGTGGATGCCGTGACGCCCTGGGATCCACGACCTGTAGCCCATCGAACCAAACCTGCAGTATTTCCACGAACCTCAAAGGATGGTTCTGCGCTTCCAACTACTAGTTCGTCGTTGTTTTCAGTGTTTGCCACAACAAAACTGCGATCTGTGGCAGAGGCGTTCCATTTAGCAACAATCTCCGGCAGCAAAGTTGACAGAATCACCCTGGGAATATCGGTGAAACGCCCGGACTGGTTGAGGTCTATGGCGTGAATCCAGACCTCTCTGCTGCGCATCCAGAGAGTTTCCGAGGCTGGGACTGTCCGCCCCTGAGCTGTCTTAACCTCTGCCTCCCAGGCGTAGTCGGGAGCGTCTCTCCATGCCACATCCAGCCGCACAAGGGTGTGGTCATGTAGGTTGCGAATTGCACCAGGGGGAAGCGTCGCACCAAATTCGATCTCTTCCCCACGAGCTTCCGGAGAATCGTACATGGGCTTCTCTTTCCCCGTCGACGCCCATTCCATGAGGTTGCATAACGCGGCAGCGTTGTAGGCCACATGGGCCGAGAGGTGTGCAATATCCCACTCTGAGAGGAGAGTGGGCTCATGGAATTGCGTATTCTTCAGGGTTGCCAGTTGTCCGGAATAGTACGCGGTTCCTCGGCGGACAAGACTTAGGCGTTCCTGAAGGGGGAGCTCATGGAAAGAGATCATTTCTCAAACACCGTTTTATTTTCGATATGCCCTAAACCTTCAATCTCCACCCTCACTACTTCACCGTCACCGATGTAGCGCTTGGGGTTCCTCGCATGGCCGACGCCCCCTGGGGTGCCAGTGGCAATAACATCGCCAGCGTCCAGCGGATAGAGGTGGGAGATGTACTCAATAAGTTGTGCAGGGGTAAATACCAGGTCATCTGTCGGTGTGGATTGAACCTTGTCACCGTCCAGATACGTGGCCAGTTCCCCACCGAACTCGTAGGAGTCCTGAGTTGTCATCCAAGGGCCGAAACCTGCTGACTTTTCCAGCGATTTACCTTGATGCCATTGCAGGGTTCGGTACTGGTAGTCACGCAAGGTGTAGTCATTTATGACGGCATATCCTGCGATGTACTTATCCGCGTCCGACGCCGCAACCCGATGGGCTCGCTTGCCGATAATAACGGCCAGCTCCCCTTCCCAGTCCAGCGCACCGGAGGCGTAATCCGGAACACGAACGTCGTCGTAAGGGCCAGTAAGCGCATCGGGGAACTTAACAAAAAGGGTGGGGTGAACTGGTAGTTCTCTTCCCATCTCCCTAATGTGGTTAGCGTAGTTGAGCCCCACGCAGACAATCTTTTTGGGTGCGGGAACTACTGCCTCCAAGTCCGCGTCCCGGAAAGTGAATCCTTCACCAGAGGCGTTCTGTGCAATCTCAAACCAGTTTTCATTCTGGAGCAATTCGCCTACGTTGGCGTAGCCGTCTATGACGACGGCGGTGGAGTCGCTGTCTATGCGAGCAGCCACAGTAGAGCCGGAGGTGCGAATAGTTGCAATACGCATTATTAGATGCCTTTCGGTGTATAGACCCGGGCCAGGTCAAGTTTTTCAAAAATCGGGAAATCGGAGAAGCAGAAAAGATCCAATCCATCATCTCCAGCGTTCACCGACCACGGTTGCCACGAAGGGATATTAACAACGTCCCCTTTTTCAACCTCAAAGGAGCGATCAGCAACAGTAATCTGGCCGCTGCCCTGAAAAACTTGAAACACTCTGTTTCCAACCTCATGCGTGAGGTCAGTCCCTGCCTGGGGCCGGAACCTGTGGAATTCACACCGGATGGTGGACATAACGTCACCGCCAGTGGTGGGGTTGGTGTAGCGAATTGCTGCGTGGCCTGGTCCCACAACACCTGGGAAACCTGCGTCTTCAAGAGCCAGTTGATCATTGAGAGCTGCATCCGTGTGCTCCCAGGAGTACCGACCAATCGGAGACGCGGATTGTTCCCCAGGGAATGCCAAGGGACGTAACCCTGGGTGAGACCACAGACGTTCAGACCGGGACAAATCTGGAGTTGATTCATCCGTGAGAATCTCTGATCCGTATTCAAAGAAGCTCGTATCCATACTTTGCTGGAAGGGAATATCCAGTCCATCCAGCCAGGCCATAGGTTTGGTTGCAACATTGTGATGTCCGTGGAAATTCCAACCAGGAGTAAGCAAGAGATCCCCACGACGCATAGGCACAGCGTCACCATTAACAACGGTCCACACACCCTCGCCCTCAATCACAAAGCGGAAGGCATTTTGTGAGTGCCTGTGCTCCGGCGCGTTTTCTCCTGGAGCGAGATACTGAATAGCCGCCCAGAGAGTTGGCGCAATGTAGGCATTGCCGCCAAGACCAGGATTAGCTAAACCGATAGCACGACGCTCCCCACCTCGACCTACGGGAACCAATTCACCACAGCGTTGTGCCACTGTGATGAGGTCTGCCCAGACCCACTTGTGGGCAACTGCAGTTGGGGCAGGCACATTCGGCATAAGGGTATCAATTTGACGCCAGAGAGGCTTTAAGTGCGCCTCGTCCATTGCCTCATACATGGCGTTGAGCTCTACTTCTTCTTCTACAGTGAGCTCCGGTGGAGTGAACGGCACGTGTGTGTTCGAGTACTCGCTCCCTTTCATGGTTCCTCCCAGAAAGATATAAGGGTGTTGGTCACAAAGTGATGACCAACATAAAGGGTGGAGGAACCCTGCTCAATAAAATTCCGTATAGCGGAATTCTGTTAGCGGTACGGGGGTAGTGCTTCAGGTTCTACCATGTATCTACTTCGTGCTGAACTAACGCTCGGTTCATCATTTTTACTGCCTTCAGGAGGGAGTCTGCCGCTGAAACAGATTCGCGGGTCCATCTGATTGTTGGAATTGAGACAGAAATTGCCCCTAAAGTGTCACCGAGTTCGTTGTGGAGACTTGTCCCAATCGCTGAGATCTCCTGCTCGATTTGCTGGATATTGACCGCAAAGCCACGTTCGCGCGCCTTATGGAGTCTCTTACGAAGCTCTCGGAACTCATCTTCAGGCAGGTCATGATAGAGGGACCTCAGCTCAGATGCCGACAGCCGAGCAAGTGTTGCTTGCCCTCCAGAACACTTATCGGCAGGCATGACCTGACCTTTTCGTCTTCCAATTCGTAGTGGCTGTGTTCCCTCAACGGAAGCAATGTAATGAGTTTTGCGGCCTTTCGTGATGGTTAAATGGCAGGTTTCCCCGGTTTCCGCAGCGAGCAATTTGAGATATTCCCCCACCTTCTCAAAAAGAGAGCTACCAAAACGTGGCTGGAGAGACACAGCATTCAGACTCGGGCCTGCAACGTATGTGCGCCGAGGGCTCGGAAGCGCAAAACCACGGTAGACCAGCATGGACATGGATCGGTGGATGGTTGATGGGCTCACACCAAAAGTCTTCGCGGCGTCGGTAATGTGGACTTCTCCGTGGTCTCGCAATGCGGCGATAAGAAGAAGGCTAAGGTCCACCGACTTGAGGTAGTCCTTCGGTTTCTCGCCGTAGCTGCCGTGGGTGTACTCCACATTTCCCTCCTTTCCGCTATGCGGAATCTGATTGATTGTACCAAAGACCATGTTGAGGATGTTCCTATGAACAGCACGTTACCCAGGACGTCGGTGTCTGAAAATCACACACACAACGCCGACAAACCTCCCCACTCTGGATTCTCAATTCTTGGAATCTCGGGCCGACCACTGGCGGGAGTCCTACTCTGTTGGTTCTTCGTCATCTTTGACGGTTACGACCTCATCGTCTACGGCACGGTTCAATCACATCTCATTGAAGAGTGGCAGCTCACCGATGGTCAGGCTGGAACCATTGCCTCTACTGCCTTTCTCGGCATGGCAGTTGGTGCGGTTTGTGTAGGACGTCTTTCAGATAGCCTCGGACGCAAGCTCGCCATTATGACATCAGTTCTGGTTTTGTCAGTGTTTACTACATTCTGCGCTCTGGCTACAGATCCCGTCTTTTTCGCCATTTTCCGCTTCTGTGCAGGTGTGGGATTAGGCGGACTGGTTCCCAGCGCCAATGTTCTTACTGCAGAGCTCGTTCCTCTCAGGCGTCTGTCTGCCTGGTCCACCGTCATGATGTCCGGTGTTCCCCTCGGTGGATCTTTAGCTGCCGTGGTAGCCCCCTATGTTGTACCTACTCACCAGGAGTGGGGGTGGCGGATTATGTTTCTGTTTGCGCTACTTCCACTCGTTATCGGGCTTCCTCTCGCAGCAAAGCTACTTCCAGGGCGTGAGGATCTCGCGCGCCACTTAGATGCCGAAGGAACAGTCGAAACTCCAAAGTTCAGGGATCTTTTTGTTCGTGAATTCCGAACCGTGACATTCTGGTTTACCGCAGCGACGTTCGTGACCCTCTTCGCTTGGTACGGACTCGGAACGTGGCTTCCGCGTCTCATGCAGAAAGAAGGCTATGACTTCGGGGCAGCTTTGTTATTCACCCTCGCACTCAACATCGGTGCAGTTCTAGGGTCAATTCTGACTGCTTGGGCAGGCGACCGTTTCGGCCCTATTTACGCCGGAATATATGCGGCTTTTCTGGCCGGTAGTGCTCTACTTTTGCTCCTTACCTACCCGCCAGTGTGGGCGGTATTCGTCATCCTTGTGTTTGCCGGTGTCGGCACTCACGGGACACAGATTCTGGTTATCGCCGCTGTAAACCAGGCCTATCCAAGTTTTATTCGAGGTACCGCCCTCGGATGGGCGATGGGCGTAGGCAGAACGGGCGCCGTGATAGCACCACAGTTAGCTGGTCTCCTTCTCGGTTGGGGTTTGGGAGCCCAGTCCAACTTTGTCCTCTTCGCAGCCGGTGCCTTCGTCTCCTGCATTTCCCTCATCATTATTAGCAACATTCAGAAGCAGAAGTAACACCACAGCTGCTTTGTCTTAGACACACAGATAATTCTCTGAAAGGACAGCAATGTATACCGAACCACTTTCTCAGGAACTAGCTGGGCAGAAAATCATCATCGCGGGTGGGGGAATTGGGGGCGCAGCGTGTGCCTTAGCCCTCGCTCTTCGAGGAGCGGACGTTGAGCTCTTTGAGCGTTCTCGTGAATTCAAAGAAGTCGGTGCAGGTATCCAAATCGGCCCTCATGGATGGCGAATGCTCAAGCAGTTTGGGCTTGAGGCTGACATCATCAACCACGGCTATCTACCCAAACGCATGGTGTTCAAAGACGCGCTCACTCTAGAGAGCCTTCTCACTGTTCATTTCGACGAAGAGTACGAGCAGGCTTACGGTGGTCGGTACTTGGTCATCCACCGATCCGATCTTCTCTCCATATTGATTGAGGCTGCTCGCAAGGTGGGGGCAACCTTGCACAACGGGGTGAAAATAACACGGTCGGAGAATACGCAGAATGGCGCCACAGCATACCTTGATTGGGGAGATCAGACAGGTCCAGCAAGCGTCGAGGGCAACATCATCGTCGGTTTCGATGGCATACATTCAATCCACCGCTCACGATTTATAGACGATGCTCCTGTAGCTTCCGGCTAT
This sequence comes from Actinomycetes bacterium, assembly GCA_023432405.1. GTDB lineage: Bacteria > Actinomycetota > Actinomycetes > Mycobacteriales > Mycobacteriaceae > Corynebacterium. The sequence continues at coordinate 85,672 of JAEYUQ010000010.1, forward strand.
GTGGCTTATCGGGGAACAACGAAGCTTGCGGAAGATACTGAGATGGCTGATTTGGAGGACGTCGTAGGGTTCATTGGCCCTCAGTGCCACTTCATTCAATATCCGCTTCGTGGAGGTGAGCTTCTCAATCAGGTGGCGGTGTTCAAATCCAGGCGGTATCACGAGGGCTTAAAGAGCGGGAACGTCCCAGAAGACTGGGGAAATAATGAGGAATTCCATGCTGGCTTCAGCCATACACATGAGTTCATTCAAGACCGTTTAGGGGTGATGTGGATGGACACCTGGTGGCAAATGTCAGACCGCGAACCGCTTTTAACCTGGGCAGATGGGAACATCATCATCATGGGTGACGCTGCCCATCCACCTCTCCAATACTTAGCATCTGGTGCAGTCATGGCAATTGAAGACGCAGAGGCGTTATCTCTCTACGCGGCTCAAGCTGCCAAGGAAGGAAAACTCGACTGGACGCAGGTGCTCAAAGAGGTTGAAAAAGAGCGCGCTCCTCGATGTGCTCGGATTCAAACCACTGGCCGCTTTTGGGGTGAACTGTGGCATCTCGATGGACCAGCACGTGTGGCTCGAAATGAGATCTTCCGCTCAATCCAAGGCACTGAGTGGATGAAGTATGCGGACTGGTTATGGAAATATGACATAAGTGACCGCTACTACATAAAGAACCCTGAAGCAGGCAATCTCCCCGCTGAAATCTCCGACTGGCAGTATCACATCAGCCCCGAATAAGCGTGAATCTGGCTCCACACCTCACGCCAGACACTCGTGCTGCGGTTCGTATCAGGCGGCCCCTGGATTAAAGGTCTTCCCCCGTCACCTAAGACGCAGGGAAGACCTCATTCATAGATAGTGCGAGGAATCCCTGTTGCGCAGTGGACACCTATGTCACTAGCTCATGGCCGTCTACTGTTTCCGACGCCGCTCCATAAAATCTCGGCCGTAGTCCACAAGGGCGTCGGTAAGTTCTTCGCCCTGCACCCTCCGCTTCGCCCGAAGCTCCAAGCGCTGAGCTTTATCTTCTAGCTTTAACTGACGGGCGCGCTGCCTCTCTAGGCGCTGTGGACTGGGAACATACCAGGATTGCGGACCCACTCTCAGGATGTAGAGCAAGATCCAGACAGTGGGGAAAAGCAAGAGCGGAACCGTCACTAGGAAACTAGAATCCCACACCGCCGCTAGCAGAGCAGTTGAGGCAAGAGATCCCACACCGGTAAGAGAAAGGATCCCTAAACGGGTATTTTTCCCAGACTGATAGGCCTCAGCAATTTCAGCGGCCGTATAAACACCAGGAGTGTGTGCAACCGTTGAGGACGGCCGTGGCACTAAATTTCCTGCTAGGGAGCTGTGCATCCGCCCCCGAGAAGAAGAAGATGCCTGGGTCGAAGAGAGGGCCGCAGCCTGCGCCCTGCGGCGCAGATCCTCGGGTAGATCTGCGAAGAACGGATCCAGATCCGTCAGCAGACGCGCTTCAGCAATACCCCGGCAGCGGGTGTCATACTCCGCCACGTCAAGGCGCCCCTCACTCAACGCAATTCCTAGAGCTTCCATGGCTGAGGAGCGTTCAGCGTCGCTGATCCGGACACTCCGTGAGGTATTCATAGTGCCAGAGTGTAGCAACCTCGAGACTAAGCTCACAGCGGGCAAGCGTCCCGGCTGTGCTCAGAGTCCCTAGCGCTGCACCTGGGGCAGCGCACCCTCATAAAAACGCCTAGAGAACGCGAACTTGCTGAGCCTGAGGCCCTTTCTGCCCTTCACCAACCTCAAACTCGACCTTCTGATCCTCCTCCAAGGTGCGGAAACCATTGCCCTGAATCTCGGAGTAGTGAACGAAAAGATCTGCTGAACCGTCCTCGGGAGCGATGAACCCGTAGCCCTTTTCAGCATTGAACCATTTCACAGTGCCCTGTGCCATTTTTATTCCTTCTAGATGGATGTCATATAGAGACCGGTCGAGAGTCGAACTCCCAGCTCTGTGGGCGCTCGCACGTTATGCTCCTGCGAGCGCGATGAAACACTGCGCAAAAACTACGACCATTCACAGTCTTTCACGAAAATCGTGATAATGGCAGACTAAAAGTAAAGACTTCCACTAAAAGTTGAGAAAATATGCCGTCCCCAGACTTCCCACCGCCCATTCTTGCACCTGGCTTGGGCAGTGAGCTCTACAACGCCGCACGCGCCGCCTCCCCCCGCGCTCGTTGTACCTTTGCCACAGAGATTCCCCCACAGGGGGTGCAGTATTCTTCGTGGCCGCACTGGTGCCATCCAGACCTTCGAGAATTCTGGGAAAACCACGGCGTCTCTCAACTTTTTCTCCACCAGCGGCAGTGCGCAGATTCCGCCTGGGCCGGAACCCACACCATCATCTCCACGGGAACATCCTCGGGAAAATCGCTAGGTTATCTCCTCCCGATCCTCACACGCCTTATCGACGCCCCCGCTGCCACAGCTCTCTACATCACACCCACGAAAGCCTTGGGGGCAGACCAGCTGGCCCAGGTGGGGAAAATTGTCTCAGCGGTCCAGGCTCTCCACGGTGTAAACCCCGCACCCTACGACGGTGACACCCCCACAGATGTTCGCCACAGTATCCGAGATCACTCACGCTTCGTGTTCACTAACCCAGATATGCTGCACCTTTCTCTGCTAGCTCACCACCCGCAATGGATACGCTTCCTGCGTAACCTTGAATTCGTTGTGGTTGATGAGTGCCACTCTTATCGAGGTATTTTTGGTGCCCATGTGGCTTTAGTTCTCCGGCGCCTGCTACGCCTTGCAGAATCCTATGGCGCTCACCCCGTGGTCATCGCCGCTTCTGCCACCATTGCACGCCCCCATAAGCATCTGCAACGCCTCATCGGCAGGCCAGCCCACGCCATCACCACTGACACTGCTCCCACTGGAACTCGCACCATCATGCTGTGGCAGCCCGAAATCCTTGACGACGCCGCACACGATCACAATTCCCCACCTCGGCGCAGCGCTTTGTCAGAGGCAGCAACCATCATGGCTGCTTTTATAGGCGAGGGAGCTCGCACACTCACATTTCTCCGCACCCGCAAAAGTGCGGAAATTACTGCCCTCCAGTGCGCCGAGAATCTCTCAGCCGCCGGGCGTGTGGACTTTGCCAGCCGGGTAGCCGCCTACCGTGCGGGCTATCTTCCGGAGGAGCGTCGCGCTTTGGAACGCGGCCTAGACGATGGCTCTCTTCTGGGCCTGGCAACCACAAACGCTCTGGAGCTCGGTATTGATGTAGGCACCTTGGACGCTGTTATTACCGTGGGTTTCCCAGGAACTATAGCGTCTTTCTGGCAGCAAGCCGGGCGTGCAGGGCGTCGCGGGCAAAGCTCAGTGGTGGTGTTTATTGCCCGAAATGAACCTCTCGACACCTATCTGGTTACTCACCCCCAAGCTCTCTTGGGGAAACCTATTGAGGAGATGGTGTTTAATCCCCGTAATCCCTATGTTCTTCGCGGCCACATCTACTGTGCAGCCGTGGAAAAACCCCTCAGCGACACTGAAATTCAGGCCCTTGACGCCTGGGACGTGGTGGGGGAATTAGAGGAGGCCGGACTGCTGCGGCGGCGTCGTCAAGGGTGGTTTGCTGTACCTCGCCTCACTGAGGATGATCTTCCCACCCCCGAGAACGCGCATTCCTTGGTGAATGTGCGTGGAACCACAGGTTCCGAGATTCTCATAGTCAGCACTACCGATGGGCGATTGTTGGGAACTGTGGATGCTGGACGCGCCACAACGCAAGTACACCCCGGGGCGGTGTATCTCCACCAGGGAGAAAGCTATGTGGTGGATGAGCTGGATCTGGACGGTCACATGGCCTTGGTCCATCCCGAGTCCCCGGATTACAGCACGATGAGCCTGAGTACTACTGATATTCGGATACTTGGCACCCCTGAGGAGCAGAACATTCTGCGCCCTGCACCGGGATTGTGCGTGGCTGCGGTGGAGGTGTCGGTGACGGAGAAAGTGACGGGTTATGTGGTGAGACTCCCGGGTGGGGAAATTGTAGAGCGTGTTCCTCTGGATTTGCCTGCACAAACCTTGTTTACCCGCGCAGTGGCGTACACAATTGAACCGCTGCTCCTGGAAAATCTCCACATAGACCTTGACGACGTCCCGGGTGCGCTTCATGCTGCCGAACACGCGGCCATTGGATTGCTGCCGTTGTTTGCGGCCTGTGACCGCTGGGATCTCGGTGGTGTGTCGACAGCTCTGCACCCTGATACCGGACTGCCCACAGTGTTTGTGTACGACGGCTACCCCGGCGGAGCAGGTTTTACGGATTTGGGGTTCCGACGCTTTCGGGAATGGATAACGGCCACCTACGAGACTGTTCGAGACTGCCCTTGCGAATCCGGGTGCCCCTCTTGTATTCAGTCTCCCAAGTGTGGAAATGGGAACGAACCACTAAACAAAGAGGGAGCTATCAGGCTGTTGGGCGCAATCACCGAAATGTTGGGCACAGCCCCAAATACACACCAGAGCTGAGCCAGGCTGATTCGCACCCACGCCCAGGGCTGAGCCCCCACACACCAGGGCTGAGCGCTCCTGTTCTCTCCCGCCATTGCCGTCATTCTTGCTGAGCCCCCACGCCCAGAGCTAAGCGCCCGCCAGCTGGCTCTGCCACATCTTAGGGAAGAGGTCCTGCTTTGGAACGTCTGCTTAGGTGCCCCACCTCAACAGTGACCTCCACGTCTCCAGCATCCTGACTGCACTGCGTCATTCGAGCCTGATGAGCCTGCGCCAAAAAGGACGCTGCCCCACAGGTATCTCGCCCTTCCACACCTGCGAGTGCCCCGGCAATAGCGGCCATATCTGCGGCCACCTGCGCACGAGCGGCGTCGCACAGGAGCTGCGCCCCCAACCCAAGGACTCCTGCCAAAGCAATCAGTGCGGAGATGAACCCCACTCCAACCACAGTGGCATAGCCCCGATCATTCCCCAGAATAATGCGCACGGCTACTGCGTTTCTATAGGGAATACGGCGTCAGCAGCAAGCTCTCCGAGAGGAGTGGGAATTCGCACTGTGGCAGTGGCCACGCCCTCACCCTCCGAGATGGAGACGGTTCCTCGGGGTGGGACGTAATTGACACCGAGAGCATGGGCGCGCGCCGCGGCCCCTGCACTCTGAACTGCCTGGAGATAGCCCGCCACCGCTATCACACCTGCGATGATGGCAGCTGCCACAATCACCAAAGCAGAGATAGCCAGGGCAGCTTCCACTGTCACGGAACCTCGGTTGTCTTCCAGCACAGGTGTGGATCTATCCAGCAATCCACACCGCAGCTTGCCCCCTTGCCTAGGACGGGCTGTTGGAAAGCGCATCCGTGATAATCCCCTCAATGGCATCTACCACTGCACCACCCTGGATCACCGCGTAGAGGACACCGGCCAACGCTGCCGCGGCCAGTGACCCCATTGCGTATTCAATGGTAGACATTCCAGCCTCATTGGACACCAGTGCAAAGCTTTTCTTGACTGTTGCGCTGAACCTATCGAAGAACACACGCTGCCACAACAGCAGTACACGCTGGCAGAACATCAGTACCCGATGATGTCCTCGCGCCGCTCCGGAACTAGCAATTTGAGTGGAAACTGTGCGCCCAGGGCTGGTGAAATGCGCAGATAAGAATGTGTGAATTAAGGAAAACATGAAAACCCCCTCGTTCATCATGTGTTTTAGAACAGTTGAGATCCCAGGCTAATGACCACAGGTGCCAGCCCGAGAACAAAGAATGCCGGAAGAAAACAGATAGCAAGCGGAAGGGCGATGAGCACTCCTGCACGTTCAGCACGAGCTGTGGCATCGTCGCCCGCACTTTCTACAATCTTCTGGGCTAAGCGATGACACTCCTGCGCCATCATGGCCCCTGAGTGAGTAGAAAGCTCCGCGAGATCTGCAAGACAGCTGAGCTTCTCAATGCTACGGATAGGCTCCCATGCTCGATGAGTAGGAACACCCATGTCTAACATGACGCTGACGTGTTTCCACGCTTCTGCCAGAGCTGGTTGAGAAACCGCAGACACCGCTTTGACGGCCTCGCCAAGCGGAAGACCTACAGATAAGCACGCGGCCAGAAGTTCAATATCGGCGGCAACCTCCACTGAACCTGCTGACACTAAGCCCCGTGAATGACCCAGACGTGGCCCATCTCGAGGCCACAGTTTCCCTACGCTGCGAAGGAATCGAGCCTGGGTGTTGCCGCTGTGTTTCCTTGACGAGGCCCCTCCCCCAGCGCTAGTCCCTAATCCGAGACGTCTGCTGGGAGAAGTGCCCTGAGTGAGCAGAGCAAGTGCCAGGAATAGAAATGGAATCATGGTTCCTCCTGTTTAGTTCCAGGAGTTCGCGTTCCTTGGGCTTTGCGCACAATAATGCGTGACCAGCAAAACCCTGCGCAGGTGAGCCCCACCCCTACAACAAGTAACACTCCCCCGATACCTCCAGTACTGAGGAACTGAAGTGGATGGGCACCCATCGCCGTTCCCATCACAATTCCAGCCAGAGGAAGCAGACTGAGAACAACGGCTGTTGCCTGAGCTCCTTGGAGTGCAGCACCCGTGGCTGTGGAGTGTCTCAGGCGCATATCAATGCGCTGTTGAATCTGCCCAAAGACAGGCACCAGAGAAATCCCGTGGCGTTCACTCAGTGCCACAGCTGGACCAACTTCTTTCAGGGAGTACAGTGCCCGAGACAGTGAGGTTCCACTGCTTACTCGGGTGGTTGCCACACTCAGGTGGTGGACAAGGCCAGTGGGTGTACTTTCTGGTATTACTCCTAAAGCCCGCTCGCAGGCCTGTATTGGAGTGGCCCCTGCCGTCAAGGCAGCCACCATTGCACCAGACCAAGCGGCTAGCCCTTCATCCCAGAGAACAGCAGTGCGTTGCTTGCGAATATCTGCCAGATACCAGGTCACTGTTGCTGCAGCTATAGAGGCAGCAACAGCCACGGTGAGTTCTCCTACAAGAAGAAATCCTGCACCTACCATCCCGCCCATCACCGGCCACAGCGGCAGACGGCGAGATTTCTGAAGCAGCCGAGCGCAGGGCCGCGGAGGAGTTGCCAGGAACACACAGAGTCCTGCCATGCTAAGAAACATCAGACACCCTCCCAGAGAGTCTCTACCCGCAGAGGATCTGAGCGCAGAACACCGATGCGGTGAAGATGACGGCGTCCATCCTGCGGGCGGCGTCGCATAGCAAGAACCACTTTTACCGCTGCGCTGAGCTGAGCGTGCAAGGCGTCTCGGGACATCCCACCAAGCATGGCGAGAGCCTCCATACGAGCGGGAATTTCCGTTGTACTGTTCGCATGGACTGTTCCACCGCCACCATCGTGACCAGTGTTCAATGCGGCAAGCAGATCAACTACTTCTCCACCACGGATTTCCCCCACCACAAGGCGGTCCGGACGCATTCTTAGTGCCTGACGTAACAGATCTGAGGAAGTGATGGCGCCACTACCCTCCACGTTGGATTCCCGCACAATCAAATTGAGAACATGGGGATGATCCGGCAGAAGCTCCGGAGTGTCTTCAATACAAATGATTCGCTCTCGCTTTGGCATCTCAGCAATGAGCGCCGAAAGCACAGTGGTTTTACCGGAACCTGTTCCGCCGGTCACCAAAAAAGAATCTCGCTGCCGGATCATAGACCTCAGGTACTCCAGAATCTCCTCCGGGAAAGCACCTTGTTCCATGAGTTTTTCTAAACTCACGTGACGCTGCCTCAGGACTCGGATACTGATGAGGGGATGCTTCAGGGATGGAGGGCTGAGCAGGCAATGCACCCGAAGATGAAGACCATCTTCTCTCATCATTGCACCATCCGCAGAGGGCTGAGCATCATCGAGTCTCCTGCCACAGGACACTGCCAAGCGCGTGGCTAAGCGTCGTACATCTGCATCACTGGCAAAGCTCACATCTGAACGCTCCAGCCCGTGACCACGGTCAAACCACACAGAATCAGGAGAATTAACAACGACATCTGTCACCCCTGGGATACTCAGGAGCTTCTCGAGAGCACCTATTCCCACGGAGTCTTCCCGTAAGCTGCGCAAAGTGTCCAGCAAATCCACATCGCTGATTACTCCAGCTTCCCTACGCACCAAAGCAGCCAACTGAGTGGGATCTGGAGCCTCTGGCATCTGGGCTACGCGAGTTTGGACCCGCTCAATAAGAGAGTTCATTCAATACTCTCCAGAACTTTGAGGGCTGCTCGTGAGAGTTGCTTGGGAATTCTATCCCCTAAACCCTCTGTTTCTGCTCTGCGAGCAAGACGTGGCAACACAGGTATATGAGCTGTGACCTCTACTTTTAAGACTTTTTCTAGATCTTCCAGCGTCAAACCTGAATACCCTATAGAACGCGCGACCACCAGCAGAGGCTTCTTATACCCACGCCACCGCGCCAGGCAACCTGCTGCTGCAGCAACTCCTCGCACTTGCTGAGGAACCACCACAACCACAGCATCCGATGCAGCAAGAACCACGTCAGTAATCTGGCCACTGCGGGAAGTATCTACAACGGTCATCCCGGGAGAGACACCTAAAGCTGCTATTGCTCCCTCCACCGTCCTGGATGATAAATGCCAAGGGTCCGCACACTGCGTGCGCTGTGTGGTGAGAAGTGCCGTTCCACAGCGGTGCTGCGGTAGAGCAGCCCGCAACGCTTCACCATCCACTTTGCCCTGTTCAAGGTCAATGTCCTGCCAGCGGATTCCAGGAGTGCTTTCCATACCCATCAGCAGATCAAGGCCTCCTGAGTCTGGAACGGCGTCGATAAGGGTAGCGGGGGTTGCACGGGTGGCTAAGGCTACGGCCAGGCTGGACACCCCGATACCTCCACTGGCACCAGTAACAGCAATGGTTATTCCACCTGTGCGCCCACTCCATTGAGGTTTACCCATATCACGTAGAAGCTCCGTGGCTTGAGCAGGAAGAGCGTAGGACGTTCCTACCTGGGCAGTACCTTCACGGGTGACCTCGTAGTTGGACGTGACTGCGTAGACACGGCAACCACCTGCCGAACCTCCCGATGTCAGCGCTGGATACACGCTCTGGACTTCTACGAAGGTAGATGTATCCAGCAGAGCAATCTGCGCCTCCCGAATCCTATCCGTTACCTCCGGGGCAGAGGAGCAACTCAGAATTTCCATACCTGTTGCTGCGGCGACATGGATAGCTTCACTCTGGACAACGCCGTCGCCTACAGCAACGATGATTTTCTTCCCCAAACTCATAGGCAGAAGTATGGGCGTATCCTCGTGAACCCACTAGAGACAAACGGGAGGGCTGTGGATAACCACCCTTTTTAGAGACACGTCAGCAAAAAACTGTGGATAGCTCAGCTAGCACCCCACGAAATAGGCAATCCCCAAGATGTAGCTGAAAAAGGTCAAAGCAGCCGGTTGTACCGCAGAAGTGAAGAAAATAAAGGGACGGCCCGCGCTAAAGGGGGGGGGATGCGCGGGCCGTCATCACCCGGTTTCGGGGGGCGAACCGGGGCAGGCCACACTGTATATCGGAGCCTTGCGTTGTCTTATGGTACACACCAGCGTGAAAGATGGCAACACGAGGCAATCAGTGTCACTTCTCCACTGACAGCCAGGTCAAGCCCAGGAGTATCAGCGCCACACAACAACTTGGTGGAACATGAGCCTGAGATTTCCTATCGCCTCTGAACCGGCGCAGCGGCTACACTAACCAGCAATGGATATTCCTGAAATTCCCCACACGCCCACAGCTATGCCAAAGCGTCCCAAGACCGGCACCGTTGCTGCTTTCTTTGATTTGGATCGCACCATCATCGCCACCAGTTCTGCCCATGCGCTAGGCAAGGAGCTTTTCAGTGAGGGGCTCATAACCCCGTATCAGGCGCTCCATCTGAGCCTTGAAAAAGCTAGTCACCTCGTTGCAGGGCATAGCGAAAATCAGATGGAAGCTGCGCGCACGTGGTTTGGAGAGATGATTACCGGGTGGGATGTTGAGCAGGTGAAAAGCGTTGCCACTCAAGCTCTACGCACAGAAATCACCCCCACCGTGTATAAGGAAGCACGCGATCTCATTGAGCATCATGTCACCGCCGGACACCTCATTGTGATTGTGTCTGCCTCTGCTCAAGACCTGGTGGATATTATTGCCAATGAACTGGGAATTGCCCATGTACTTGCCACCCAACTAGAGGTTGTGGACGGTAAGTACACAGGCAACATTCCGTTCTACTGCTCAGGGCCATATAAGGAACACAGCATCAGGGAATTTGCTTGCCTTTACGACGTCGATCTCTCAGCGTCCTACGCATATTCAGACTCCATCACAGACCTGCCCATGCTCTCTGCCGTAGGACATCCGGTGGCTATTAACCCTGACCGTGCCCTGCGCCACCATGCCCAGGAACACAGCTGGCCTATCCACTCTTTCAAGAACCCTGTTCCTCTGTGGGATACTTCCACCACCGCCACCATTGGCATTGGTTCTGCCCTCACTCTGACCACCTTAGTGGGAGCGCTATGGTGGCGCTTGAGCCGCAATAACTCCAAGACACAGTAGCCCAACAGCGCAGATGAAGTGGGAGATGTGACCTCAGCTCCTGCGAATTCCTCCGAACGTACTACACTGGACACGAACATTTATACCGGTACAAAGGATAATCACGTGAGCAGCAAGGGCTTTTACACCAACGGCGCCGAGGACATCTCGGCAGCCTCCACCAAGGTGAACTCCATTCCTCTGACGGATGTGGATTCTGATTCCAATGGTTCCATCGGCCAGCTGGTGAGCAACGCTACCCAGCAGATGTCCTCCCTCGTCCGTTCCGAAGTGGAGCTGGCAAAAACCGAACTGGCCTCCTCGGTGAAGCGCGGAGCTCTCGGCGGCGGTGTCCTGGGCGTCGCTGGAGTCATCGCGGCCTACTCTTCCTTCTTCTTCTTTTTCTTCCTCGCAGAACTCATCAGTATCTGGTTGCCACGCTGGTCTGCCTACCTGATTGTGTTCCTCTTTATGCTGGTTCTGGCCGGTATCTTGGCTCTCATCGGAGTGAAGAAGTTTAAGGGAATCAAGAAGCCCGAGAAGACCATTGAATCCGTGTCAGAACTCAAGCACCTGGTGCCTGGAAAAGCAACGGCATCCCTGGAAGCTTCACGCTCCAGCGGAATGTTCAGCTAACGTCCTTTCACGGCGCGTCCACAATCGTTATGCTTCGCCATAGTGTTTTCTTGGGCGCGCCTTTGTGCTTCCTCACCAGCTAACGCCGAACGCACAGCGCCTTCACCCAGCGCCAAACCCTATATGCCCGGCACCTAGTGCGCACACCACCGTTAGCTGTAGCTTTAGGTATTAGTTTTGTAGCCTGATGAAACCTGCCAGAAGGGTAAGCAATGTCCCAACCAGAGCTTTCCCCCAATGTCCTAGCTCTCGACGGCCCCTTTCAGCACCGTCTCATCCATACCCGCGGCACACGTCTTCACATCGCTGAAGCAGGAGAACACACCGCCCCCCTCCTTCTACTCATTCACGATGCCTGGTCTGGGTGGTACATTTTCCGTTCTATTCTCCAGCCTCTCGCCGACGCCGGATGGCACGCAGTGGCAGTGGATCTTCGTGGATACGGGCTCAGCGATAAACCTCCACGGCGTCTGGGTTACAGCATAGAAAACGCCGTCAGCGATATGACCGGCCTCATCCAAGCACTAGGCCATAACAGCGCCACGGTTGTTGGAGTGGGAACCGGGGCTAGTTTGGGCTGGACTCTGGCAGCGCATAAGCCCGAACGAGTAACGCAACTCATGGCGTGCGGTGTGCTACCACCTGAGGTAGAACGACGTCGTCAATGGAAAAAGCCCAGGAGCATGATGGGAGCCGTGGTATCTCGACTGCCCCAGTGGGTTGTTCAGAAAGCTCGCCAGCAGATTACGGCGCGTTATCTTCACTGGTTTGCCCACCACTACGGCAGTGCTTTTGTTGAGAAAGAAGCGCTTGAGGAGTCACTAGAGCTGCGGCGAAAATCGCTGAGTCTGAAGTATGCCTACAGGGCTGTTGTCTATACGCACCGCTTCCGCACAGCTCGACTGGGGAAAACGTGGAAAGATGACGTTCCCGAGTGCGCGGTGGTTTATATCAAACCTCCCCGCACGTCCATGTGGGGAGAGGAAAGCAGCTTTTTCCCCACCCGGGTGGGGAAAACTCGGATTGATACGGCCGACCCTCTCCTGGCGGAGGCTCATCCAGAGGCTTTTCTGGGGTTGGTGACTCAGTACTTGACACCTCAGCAGGACTCCTAGGGGTTGAGCCGCCCTCACCCCAACCAAGCTCAGCCGCCCTCACCCCAGCCAGACTCAGCCACCCTCACACATCGTGACCTGAGCGTCGGCAGGCACGTCAAGTTGAACCAGATTTCACTGCTCTAGGACTCCACACAACTGCCGGTGGCAACGGGATTCACCAGCTGAGTCAGGTCACCAATCTGGGATTGCACTTCTGAGGCAGTAAGGGCGTACCCGGTGTCTGCAGTATCCGTGGCAGCACCAAAAATCACTCCGAGAGCTTCTCCGTTGGGATTAATCAGGGGGCCGCCGGAATTGCCCTGCTGAACAGAGGCTCTGATGGTGTAGACCTCACGTTCCCCTTGACCCGCCCCATAGATGTCAGGGCCGGTAATCCGCAGTTTGTCCCTGATTCGCGCAGGCTCAGCGATGAAGGGCCCAGACTTGGGATAACCCAGCACCACAGCATCCTCGGAGGATTGAGAACTCTCACTAGCCCAGGGCAAAGATGGTAGCTCCAAATCCCAAGAGTGAAGTACCGCCACATCCGTCATAGGGTTGAAGTACACCACCTCGGCTTCTTTCATCCCCAGAACAGTCTCTAACTCCACACTCTCTGCACCTGCCACCACATGAGCATTGGTAACCACATAGTCTGGAGCAGCCACCATGCCGGAACCAAGGAGGCGTCGGCTGCACTGCGGCGCCTGAGAAATGACATGAACCACGCTGCTTCTGGCGCTTTGTACCCCTGGCGAAGCCACAATGGTTCCATCTGGCGGAGGCACCTCCTTATTAGGCATATCGCGCAGCCACTCGGTGCTGATGGTGGGCCAGCCTGTGTCTTGAAGCATGGCGCTGATGTCTTGAGGCACCTCAGCTAAACGTTCTGGCGCTACCTTATCGACGGCGCTGAGAAGGTGTGAGTCCTCAATCCCCTCGGCCAGGCTGTTTTCCACAGTGGTTTTCAACGGCAAGGTAAGCATCCACACCACGAGGATGGTGGCTAAGCCCTGGAATAGCGCCCCACAGATGGAATCTAGGGTTTGGCCTTTGGTTTTCATGCCGCTGCGCAGATGATCGCCCAGGAGTCCGCCCATGCCGTTGCCCAAGCCAGAAAGCAGGATGATGGAGCACAAAGCAAGAACAAACCTTAAGGTTTTATCCTCTGTGAGCCCCATAATCACAGGGGCTAACGCAATTCCAGCAGTCAGACCTGCAATTACTCCAATGGCGCTGAGGACGGAGGAAAAGGCCCCTGCTCTCCAGCCGCCGTACAGCGCAACACACAGTGCTACGGCCACCAGGAGATCAACGATGAGTGATGGAGTCATTCAGGTAGCTCACGCCTCCTTAGACTTGGGCTCAGACAGCCTATTTTACCGTCCGGTCTCATGATTCCGAGAATTACGCAACGCCTCTTCCAGATTCACTGACGGTGAATCTCTCCAGTCGTCAATCCAGCCGCCAGCCTCCATGAGTTCAGCCAAAATCCGAGCGGTAAATCCCCAGATCAGATACCCCTGGCTATAAAAACCTGGTCCCTCATAGTCCCCCTGCACAGTCAGGACTCGGTTGTTGGGGTTGGCCAGCTTCCACAGTGAGGCAGAAAATACTGCATCTAATTCCTCGGGACTGTGAACTCCCACCTCCATTGGATTCCTCCAATAGGCCAACACAGGGCACACCGGAGTACCACTTCTCCGCACATGCGCTGGCAGAAGCTGGGTCAAGGGATCCACGGATCGCCTGTCTAAGCCAATTTCCTCCCAAGCTTCTCGCAGCGCAGTATCCACCACGTTTTTATCCCCGGGATCAATTTTCCCACCCGGGAAGGCGCACTGTCCCGAATGTGAGCGCAGATGTGGGGACCGATGTGTCAGCACCACACCGGCGTCAGGAGGCAACACAGACCAGTCTGGATCTCCAGTGAACAGCACCAACACGGCAGCCTTACTTCTCACGGGGGATGGTGGCTTACCTGCAGAGCTCGAATCCCTGGCAGAGGACCCCAAACTTCCCACCAACCTCGAAGACCTACCAGTGTGGGAAGAGCCAGCAGTCAAGGGAATGCGGATACTGCGCTGGTGGGCAGCGCTCACCACATCTTCCAGCCACTCGGGTGCCCGGAGTGGGTCAAGTTCAGTGTTCTCTCCAGGAAAATCCTGCTCTATCACCGCGCACCTCCTGCACCCGCAAGAGCCGCATCAACCGCTTCTGTCAGCTCCTGCACAGAGTGAAAGGGCGTCGCCAAGGTAGAAACAACCCGCCCGTCATGTACCACCACAGTAATCGGTACGACGGCTGGAAGCTCCAACGCTGCTGCAAAGTGATTATTGGAGTCCTGGTAGGAGGGCATCGTCACCCCAAGCTCATTGAGTAGGTCTGCCCCGGCTGCAGCCTTACTATCCGCATGAACACCAACCACCTGAAATTCCGGGTACTCCTGGGCAAAGCGCTCCAAAATGGGTAACTCCTCCCGACAGGGCTGACACCACCATGCCCACAGGTTCACCACTGTGGCTTCCTTGGCGACGTCGCTTCTGGCAGACTCCTGCCCCTGGTCACCGCCTAAGCACTCAAGGTCCACTCCTGCAACCCCCCGGGCAGGGCAATCTGGCCGGGCAGCCACCGGGACAGGAGACGCAGAGGCTTCTTCTGAGACGGTGAGCACGGAGTCTGTATTTTCTGCGCTTTCCGAAGTCTGGCGGAGAAATAAGGGAAGCGCTGCGATAGCAAGGGCAACAATGAGAACAACGCCCACAAGGGACCATCGCACCATCGGGTCCAGACCTGAATTCGCCTCCGCGCCCACGGAAGCCTTCGTCTCGGCCCCCACGGAAGCTTTCGCCTCGGTGTCCGCCGCGACTTTCGGCACTGTGTCACTGAGAGGTGCGTCGTTCAGTGTTGAATCCGGCTTCGCACCTGTCCTGGCTTGTCTGGAGATTCTGTCTGGACCGTTGCCCGGTTTACCGTTGCTCACCTTAGACCTCTTCCTGTCCTATCCCGGCCATAGTCAGGATGTGCTCCCGGTTATCTCCGCTAACTAAATCCGCCGCTTCAGCAGCATCAGTTGGGCCTGCAAGCCCAAAAGAGGGACAATCCGCAGCCAGCGGACAGGCTCCGCAGGCGGCTCGCCGCGCATGGCACACTCTACGTCCGTGGAAAATAATGCGGTGAGAAAACATGGTCCATTCCTGTCGAGGAATGAGCTTCGCCACATCAGCCTCAATGGTGACGGGATCCTTACTCTCTGTGAGATACATTCGCTGAGTCAGGCGAGAAAAGTGAGTATCGACGGTTAAACCTGGGTATCCGAAGGCATTGCCACGCACCACATTTGCAGTTTTACGGCCCACACCAGGCAAGGTCACCAGATCCTCTAGTTTCTCGGGAATAACTCCCTCAAAACGCGCAACCACAGCCTCTGCCATGCCGATGACATTGGTGGCCTTGTTTCGGTAGAAGCCGGTGGAATGAATGAGCTGTTCCACATCTGACTGGCGCGCCTGCGCCAAGTCCGCAACAGTGGGGTACACCGCGAAAAGCCCTGGTGTCACCTGGTTTACACGTGCGTCCGTACACTGAGCAGACAAAATAGTGGCCACAATGAGTTCATAGGCGTTGCGATGGTTGAGCTCACAGTGAGCATCAGGATGAAGCGCCGTCAGAGTCTCTGACAATCGACGGGCACGGCGTTTCAAAGCAATCGGTGTCTCTGCTCCATGAAGAGCCTTGTGCTTGCCCACCGCAGGACGGGTGGCAGGAGTAGTAAACCGAGTGCGCATTCTTCCACCTTACGTTCCTGCAGCCTCCACCCTCCAGACAGGCAAGAAACGATGAGGGTTAGTATCTCAGGTTATGACTGTGCTCTGCGTTGTCCTCGTCCCGGTTGCCCTCTTCCTCTTCCCTCTCCTCATGGAAAAGCTGGAACACTGCCTTTTGCCCTAGAACACAGCAACGCCGGTGTGGAACGCCTGGAACACAGCCTCGCCCGCGTGGAGCGCCACCGCGCCCAGCATGGTAAATCTTTGATATTTCGCCCTTAATGTGTCCTTGAACACATTAAAAATGTCTAGAGTATGAAACAAAGTTCAGTAACTCGTGTGGAGCTCCTGCGGTACACAGCCCTGCAACAGCCAGGAACACCGCGCTGCACGATGAGTAGATGGAAGGCATCACCGTGTCCAACAGTAAGGGTGTCCAAGCAGAAAACATCCCAGAAATCCTCTCACGGGCTGGCATCTTCCAGGGCGTGAGCTCCATAGCCGTCAGTAACCTCATTCGGGATTTGGAGATTGTTCAGTTCCCGCGTGGCGCCACAGTGTTTGAAGAGGGAGAACCCGGAGACCGCCTCTACATCATCATTTCTGGCAAAGTGAAGCTGGCTCGCCATTCCGGGGATGACCGCGAAAACCTCCTCACCGTGATGGGCCCCTCGGATATGTTCGGTGAGCTTTCCATCTTTGACCCAGGTCCGCGTACTTCATCGGCTGTGTGCGTCACTGAGGTACGTGCCGCCACGATGGACTCCGCTCAACTGCACAGATGGATTGAGGACCATCCAGAAATCTCCACCCAGCTGCTCTGCCTTCTTGCTAGGCGCCTTCGGCGCACCAATGCTTCTTTGGCAGACCTCATCTTCACAGATGTTCCGGGGCGGGTGGCGAAAACTCTCCTACGCCTTGCGAACCGCTTTGGCGTTCCCGAAGGCAACACAGTGAGAGTAAACCATGACCTCACCCAAGAGGAGATTGCACAGCTGGTGGGGGCATCCCGTGAAACGGTGAACAAAGCTTTAGCCAGTTTCCAGGAACGCAAGTGGGTTCACCTTGGTCAGGGCAAGTCCATCCTCATTCTGGACACCAAACATCTAGCGCGCCGAGCACGCTAGGAAAAGGGTGATTGCGCACGCAACGACAGTTCTAGGACGCGCTCCTAGGAACGAGGCGCCCCGACAAACGGCGATGAATGGCTTGTCCTTAAACAGCTCTGTATCAATCCTGCGTGGCTAAATACCGCAAGGCCACTCGGGTGGATTGCTCTGCCGCGTGGCGAAGCACAGGGTCAACATCGTCATACATTTCATCCACAAGATCTTTGAGCTCGATGTCCCTGCCCTTCTTCTCCCAGACAGCTTTAATCTGATCGAGCCTGTAACGACGTCGTTCTAGGTACTTTTCTGCCAAGTCAGCGGTATCCTCGTGCTCTGGACCGTGCCCAGGGAGAAGTGCAATCCCCTGACCTCGCTTCTTGAGCAGCTCCAGGCTATCCAAGTACTGCCCCAAATCCCCGGAGGTCTCGGAAATCATGCTGGTGTGACGCCCCACGATGGTGTCACCCGTAGCAATACCTTCCAGGGTGGATTCCCCAGGCGTTCCACTCCAGATGAAGTAGCACACACTATCTGCCGTATGCCCTGGGGTGGCCACGACCTCGATCTGCGCAGACACCCCTTCCACGGAAATAATTTCCCCATCACTCAGTGCGGGAGCGTCGATGCAGTATGCAGGAGACAGTTCCCGTACTGGGGCGCCTGTGAGCTGGTGAAACCTTGTAGCGCCATCAGCGTGATCGTGATGATGGTGGGTCAGCAGAATAAGTGCCACCTCGGATGCCTTGGTGTTGAGCACGTTGAGGTTGCCTTCATCCTCGGGGCCTGGATCTATCACAATGCTACGAGGATCTCCTGGAGCTCGAACCACCCAGGAATTTGTGCCCTCTAGGGAGGAATATCCAGGGTTGGGGGCTATAACTACACCCACAGAATCAGAGACAGGACGGAGCTGAGCATAGGCAGGATACTGCATGGGTTTTAGCTTAGTCGGCTAGCTGAGCGATGATCTCAATTTCAACTGGAGAATTCAGCGGGAGCTCGCTGACCCCCACAGCCGAACGAGCATGGCGGCCCGCCTCTCCGAAAATCTCTCCCACCAGTTCTGATGCGCCGTTGACCACGGCTGGCTGCTGAGAGAAATCAGGAGCAGAAGCCACAAACCCCACAATTTTCACAATCTGTGTCACAGAGTTCAGGTCAGCTACCTGGTTGATTGCCGCCAAAGCGTTGAGCGCAGCGGTACGAGCAAGCTCGTATGCCTGCTCTGTGGTGATGTCTGCTCCTACCTTGCCGACGCCCTGAAGCTCACCGTCCACAAAAGGTAACTGCCCGGAGGTGTAGACGATATTTCCAGTGCGCAGGGCTGGTATATAGGCGGCCACTGGCGCTGCCACCGACGGAAGCGTAATTCCGAGGTGGTTGAGCCGCTCAGACACTGATGCTGAAGATGGGAGTGAATCAGTCATGATGAGGTTCCTTTGAGTTATGTACTGCGGTCACACGATGGTGGTAACGGGGACAGCCTGAACGTTCTTTATCCTGAGCGCTACTGAGCCTTAACTCTGCTTAGGACGCTTGAAGTAGGCCACCACAGTTTCTGGATGTTCAGTAGGAAGAGCGGTGACTAACTCCCAGCCTTCTTCCCCGAAGTTGTTGAGGATGTCTTGCGCCACATGAGACAGAACTGGCGCCGTGAAGTATTCCCATTGAGTCATAGGGCAACGGTATCAGCAAGAACCGCCCAAGGGCGCAGTGGCGAGAAGACAATGAAAAACAGCACTGCAAGAGTGCTCGCGCACACTGTGACTGCCGAGCCACCCAGATTCTCCCCCGAATACCCCCGAAGCAAAAAGAGAAAGCTACATACCTTTGGGCTCTTTGCCTTCGGCAAGGAAACGCGCCCAATTGCTCACTTCAGGATTCTGGCGAAGTACCCGACGACGCTGACGCTCCGTCATGCCACCCCACACGCCAAACTCCACCTTGTGATCCAGGGCGTCGGCAAGGCACTGCTTGCAGACCTGGCAATGGTGACAGACAAGTGCGGCTTTACGCTGCTCAGCGCCACGAACAAAGAGAGCGTCCGGGTTTCCATTACGGCAGGCAGCCCTGGTAACCCACTCCTCACGCTCAGTAGGAACCTTGAACAAGAGGGCAGAATCGGTGTTGCTTGACCCCAGAGACGTTGTCATCTTATCTCTCCTAATGAGTGCAATGGAACACTTATGTGCGGATACGCCCATCACCACTTCTGAATGCGGGAGCGGCTACGGGGGTAACCGGATAGCATCCACCAGTAGTTGTTTCCCTCGAGTGTATTCATAGGAGAGTTGATATGTCTAAACGCATACACAAAATAGGGGGATAGAGCTTCCAAGGACCTGCGGCGACATCCGTTAGGGTATAGGGTGTGCCTCAATCTCATGGGTTAAAAAAGCTTGCGGGAGCTATCCTGGTTGCCGGTTTAATCATGGCTCTGGGATTAATCCCATTGGCCGGGTTAGGAAGCTACGTTGTGGCTCAAACCGAAAAAACCATGCAGTCCAACGTGGCGGATATGAAGGCCGGAAACACTCCCGGAGTTACCACCATCAAAGACGCCCAGGGAAACGCTATGGCGTGGATTTATGACCAGCGCCGCTATCCAGTTCCTAGTGAAGAAATAGCGCAATCCACAAAAGACGCCATTGTGGCTATTGAAGATCGTCGCTTCTATCAGCATGACGGTGTGGACTTGCAAGGAACACTGCGTGCCCTTCTTACTGATATTGCCGCTGGCAGTGTAGAACAAGGTGCCTCCACCCTCAATCAGCAGTATGTGAAGAATTATCTCCTGCTGGTGGATGCAGACACGGATTCAGAGCGAGCGCAGGCCACTGAAACCTCTATTGTGCGCAAACTCCGCGAGATGAAGATGGCAGCTGATTTGGATGCCAGCCTGACCAAGGACGAAATCCTGACCCGGTATCTGAATCTGGTTCCTTTCGGGAATGGTGCCTACGGTATTGAAGCTGCCGCGCAAACCTACTTTGATAAGAAGGCCAAGGATCTCAGCGTTCCCGAGTCTGCTTTACTCACTGGAATCCTGCAGTCCTCCTCAGCGTTGAATCCCTATACCAACCCGGAAGGGGCAACTCAGCGACGCAATACCGTATTAGATGCGATGGTAACCAACAATAAGTTGGCAGCTGCAGATGCTGAGCGCTTCAAACAAGAGCCTTTAGGCGTGCTCCCCGAACCCAAAGGTTTACCCTCTAACTGCATCTCGGCGGGAGATCGCGGTTTCTTCTGTGATTACGTCCTGGATTATCTGTCTCGGAAGGGTTATCCCAAGGAGAAACTCCTGGCGGGCTCCTATACCATCACCACCACCTTGGATCCGGCCACCCAAGATGCCGCGCGGCAAGCCGCAGTCAATCAAGTCAGCCCTACTGCGGAGGGCGTCGCCAGTGTTATGAACGTGATTGAGCCCAACAACAACCGCGCAATCAAAGCTATGGTCAGCTCCCGCAACTATGGATTGGACGCGGAGAACAAAGAGACCATGCTTCCCGTGACCTACTCCCTGGAAGGCAATGGTGCGGGGTCAATTTTCAAGATCTTCACGGCTGCTGCAGCCTTGGAAAGCGGTATGCAGTTAAGTTCTCAGGTGTCTACCCCTGCGCGCATTGAACTGTCTGGAATGGGCTTTGGCGGGGCCAAGAATTGCCCGGCAGGACTCTACTGTGTGGAGAATTCTGGGAATTACGCCTCATCCATGACTCTGGCAGAGGCCTTGGCTCAGTCCCCCAACACCACTTTTGTGAAGTTACTTCAGAAGGTTGGGGTGCCTCGCGTGGTGGATATAGCTGTGGCACTGGGGCTTCGCAGCTATACCGATCCAGGAGCCTATGCCGGTGACAAGTCCGTTGCTCAGAGTGTCAAAGATGATAATTCGGGCTCTTTCACTCTCGGCCCTACTCCTGTTAATCCGCTTGAGTTGTCCAATGTGGCGGCCAGCATTGCCGATAACGGCAAGTGGTGCGAGCCTAACCCCATTAAGAGCATGGTGGATGCCCAAGGTAAGGAAGTTCATCTGGAACGCCCGAAATGCGAGCAGGCCATTTCTAAATCAGTGGCTAATACTCTGGCATCTGGGCTCACCGGAGATACCACTCACGGAACAGCGAAAGCTGCCGCCAGCGCGTATGGGTGGAGCAAGCGAATGTCCGGGAAA
Organism: Actinomycetes bacterium; assembly: GCA_023432405.1. Classification (GTDB taxonomy): domain Bacteria; phylum Actinomycetota; class Actinomycetes; order Mycobacteriales; family Mycobacteriaceae; genus Corynebacterium. The sequence goes on from JAEYUQ010000010.1 coordinate 107,013, forward strand.
ACAGGCACCACAGAATCTCATCAGTCTGCAGCATTTTTGGGGTTCAACTCCTCCTTCGCAGCTGCCGTGTATATCTTCAACGATGGCTCCAACCCCTCTCCCATCTGCACCTCTCCGGCACGGCAGTGCAGTATGGGCACCATGTACGGTGGCCAAGAACCGGCTCTGACGTGGTTTGGTACTGCAACAAATCTGCCCTACGCCACCGCGGGAACTTCTCCCATCCCAGGAGATGTCTTTGGTTCTTCCTTAACTGTCTCAGAAAATTCGCCGCAAAACAGCACGTCTGAGAGTAGAAGAGCGGACTCCCCCTCAGCGACACTCAATGACTTCATCAACCCCTCACCACCTGCTGACGGTGGCGGTGGACTGGTTGGAGGACTCAGCAGCCTCCTTAACGGATTCTTGCAGTAGTGCCCACACCCTCCTACAAGGGTGTGCGGAGCCCACCTCACTTGCCGGAAACCTGATGCCCTAGGCCATAGTCGGTTTCGGCTGTCCACTCCAATCCATGCATCGTCCCTAGGTAGGGTAGTGAGAGTGCATACGCGGAAGACGACATTGACACTCACTGGGGCTCTAGTAGCAGGCAGCGCCCTCAGCGCTGGTGCAGCTCTGGCTGCGTGGGGAAACGCTGAGCTCACCAAGTTCCAGCTCCATGACCTCACCTTGCCAATCTTCGAGCCGGGGGAACTTCGCGGGGACACAGAGTTTCGGGTTCTTCACATTTCCGATCTCCACATGATTCCGGGCCAGAACAAGAAGGTAGACTTCGTCAATTCCTTGGCTGATCTGCGCCCAAACCTGGTGGTCAACACAGGGGATAATCTCTCAGATACCAAGGCTGTGCCCTGGGTTATCCGCGCCCTGGACCCTCTCTTCCGCTTCCCCGGTCTCTTCGTCTTTGGCACCAATGATTACTGGGCACCTCAACCCGTCAACCCCTTCGGCTACCTCACCGGAAAGAAACGCACCCCCTCCTATGTGGACTTGCCGTGGAAGGATATGCGCTCCGTATTCTTGGAACGCGGCTGGCGAGATGCCAATCAGCAACGCCAGGAGTTTCAAATTGGTCCGGTGAAACTTGCTGCGGCTGGAGTAGATGATCCTCACCATAATCTTGATGACTACTCACAGATTGCGGGAAGCCCCAACCCTGATTCCAACTTGAAACTGGCTCTCCTTCATGCGCCGGAGCCCAGGGTACTCAACAATTTCCTTGACGACGGCTATCAGCTTGCTCTGGCTGGGCATACTCACGGTGGGCAGGTGTGTCTTCCCGGTGGACGCGCTCTTGTTACCAACTGTGGCATTGATACCGATCGAGTCAAGGGACTGTCCCAGTGGTCTGGAATGGCCCTCCATGTTTCCGAGGGGCTCGGCACCTCAAAGTACGCCCCTGTGCGTATCTTCTGCAGACCGGCGGCAACTATCCTGCGCCTTACTGAGAAATCTGTGACTCCGGCGCACTAGCGCGTCCTTTTCCACACGTTCTCTCTGACTGGCGTTTTGCCCATGAGAGACGCCGTGGTCTAGAGTGTAACGAAGGTTACGTCCTGGCTTAACTGCCTGGTGACGCTAGGAAGTACCACGGGATATGGCGCAGCTTGGTAGCGCGCCTCGTTCGGGACGAGGAGGTCGCAGGTTCAAATCCTGTTATCCCGACCACACCTTAGAACCAGAGCTACATAGCATTGTGTATCTCTGGTTAGTTTTTTATCTCCATCTCCTTCTCAGAAAACAGCAAGGTGAGAGACAAGGAACCGTGATTTCCAGTGGCTCACCTTACTGCTTTTTTATGCGAAGAAGCAGCGCACCAAAGATACTCAAGAGAAGTAGGACAGCTCCAGACGTCCACAGATACCCGGAGGAACCGAGGTTACCCGCACTGACAAGAACTCCTGTGACGTAGTTCAAGGGGAAAAGACCCGCGATGATACGCCCCACAACGGCCAGTGACTCTACAGACCAGGCCCATGCCACAACCCCTAGTTGAAGAACGGTACCCAGGAGAAGTAGTCCCGTTCCCACAGCACTAGAGATGACTCCACGAGTGATGAGGCCAGTCCACCAGGCTGTTACCCCAGCGCTAAAGATGGCAAAGAGCGCCAGAGCTACTACCACTCCCACAGCGGCTAGGGGAGCTAAGTGTTCTGCCAGGAGAAATATCAGCCCGGAACCTGCAACCACCACAGCTGCAATTCCCGCACCCGCAACCAGGCCGGATTTGCGCAATGCCCACACCACTCCGGAAGCCACGGAACCTACCATGACAAGTGCTGCAATCAACACGGCGTAGATGGGGGAAAGAGACGAAGCATTGTCACCTGAAGTCACCTCGGACATCTGGGTTGCTGGGAAGGCTTGAGCAGTCTTGTTCACCGCCGTTTGGTTATCCTGGGCCATCGTTTTTACCTTGTGCGCACCAGCGCTCAGATCCTTAATCCCGCCCAATGCACTCTGCGTTTCCTTTTGCAACTGGCTTAACCCAGAGGACAGCGAGCTTGCCCCCTGAACAGCAGAAACAACGCCGTCGTAATAGGCATAGCCGGGAGTGCTCAGTTGGTTTGCCAGCTCACGAGACTTCTCTTCCGCAGTGTTCAATTCCCCCTGAATCTTCTCTACATCTACGTTTTGTAGCTGAGCTTTATACCCCACCAGATCCTCCCGCAATGCCTGGGCATTCGGGTCCTGGGACTGCGCCAAACTTTTATCTAAGGAGTTGAGGTTCTCCAGCATCTGACCGCGCACCACTTTCAGCGCCAGAGCACCCTGAGCTGCAGCTTCCATCCCATCTGCCATCTGGGTAGCACCTGCGCCTAGTTCAGCTGTCCCCGCCTGGAGCTGCTGCATTCCCCCACTGAGCTCCTGCCCGCCACCGGCAGCATGATCTATTCCCTTGCTCAGCTCTCCGGCGCCTTTTTCTAACTCCCCCACGCCCTCGGAGAGGTCACTGGCAGCCAGACTCAGAAAACCTGTCTTTTGGGCAGCAGAAACAGCCGCCTGGCGCGCCTCTAGAACAGAGGCCGTGGACACAGTTGTATCTCCAGAGCCCTGGGGCTGTAAACCGAACGCGGCCAGCACCCCGGTTCCGATACCCAGGGTGAGGATGATTCCCAGGACAACCGTGATTGAAAAGGCTCGAGGGGAGATTCTTGTCATAGGGATTCACGGTATTCTGCACACCTCGGAAAAACCCGATGCCACTCCGATACCACCGCTAGCTTTGATAACACTGGTAACGTGGAACGAAGTTTCAAACCCTACATCTAAGCACCCTCTACGGCGCTTACTCCGAGTTTTTGGTTGTGGTTTAACGTGGTTCTCTTGACGGTCTTTCTGCTGACAGTCGCCGCAGTCGCGCTAGCCGCCCCCGCAGTCCGTGTCCTTGACCGGAACGCCGGGTGGCCACTTGCCGCTCTGTATCTGGTGGCTTTCGTTCTCCTGGCCCAGCACGTGCCCAGCATTCTGCGCGGCACTCCCCTGCACTGGGATACTCCGTGGATTCCTCACTTTGCGACGCCCGTCGCAGGTACTGTCTCCACTACGGAAGCGACTGCGCCTTCCTCTGCTGTCATGTTCAGCCTCCACGGAGACATGGTCAGCGTATTCTTCGCACTGCTGGCCTTGGGGATTGGCGCCGTGGTTTTTATCTACTCGGCGGCCTACTTGCCCAAACATTCCGGAAACTACAGTTTCTATCTCATTATGACCGCCTTCATGAGCTCTGTGGTCATGCTGGTTACTGCAGGCGATGTGGTGGTTCTCTTCATAGGCTGGGAGCTGGTTTCCATTGCTTCCTTCCTTCTCATCGCCCGCTCCCAAGGTGGCTGGGATGGCAGTATGAGAACTCTCATCCTCACGTTCTTCGGAGGCCTCACACTCCTGTCTGCCCTGGGCATTGCAGTCACCTCTGTGGGCTCCACAGATCTTGACACCATCCTGCACTCCCCCATCTGGGCGCAACGCCCCACCCTCACCGCCTGCATGGCAGTGCTCATTGCTCTCTCAGGCTTTACCAAAGCCGCTCAGTGGCCCTTCCATTTCTGGCTCCCAGAGGCTATGGCTGCTGCCACTCCGGTATCCGCCTTCCTCCATGCCGCAGCCGTCGTTAAGGCAGGTATTTATCTGCTGGTGAGGTTTTCCACTATTTTCCATTCCGTTGCCGTGTGGAACTGGTTGCTCATCACCGTAGGCATGGGCACCGCCATGATGAGTGCCCTCTTTGCAGTTCAAAAGACGGATCTGAAGAAGCTCACCGCCTATTCCACAGTGTCTCACCTGGGCTGGATTGTGGCCACCATCGGAGTGGGTACAGGCTTTGCTATGGCTGCAGCTTTGGTACACACCCTGGCGCACGCACTGTTTAAGTCCTCTCTCTTCATGCTCATCGGTGTGGTGGATCATCAAACTGGCACCCGCGATGTTCGTCGCTTGGGGCCCATCTACCGAGCAATGCCGTTTACCTGTGCAGCAACCGTTATTGGCGCTGCGTCAATGGCTGCTGTGCCTCCGCTGTTTGGTTTTGTGTCCAAAGAGGGAATGCTCACCGCTTTCCTGGACGCCCCGCTCGGGAATCTGGGTGTGGTTGTGCTTCTGCTAGCAGCCGGGGTTGCTGCCCTACTCACATTCCTCTACTCCACGCGCCTGGTGTTCGGCGCCTTTGTGGATGGTCCCCGACAGTACCCGGATCTTCAGGAGGCGCCGGTGGCTCTATGGCTTCCAGCCGCTCTTCCAGGTGTTCTCTCTCTTCCGGCTGTGTTGGTGTTGAGCTTGATGGATGAGCCACTTACTGTGGCCACCAGCACTCTTGGGCTACCCACACACGTTCACCTGGCGCTGTGGCACGGTATCACCTGGCCGCTTGTTATTTCAGTGGTGGTACTCCTGGCAGGTGTGGCGCTCATTGCCCAGCGCAAGAAGCTGTGGGCGGCACTGGATCAGCGTCATCTTTGGTATCTGTCCGGCAATGAGCTTCTCCACCGTTTCCTGGCTGCTCTGAGCACTGTTGGTCGCCTCCTGGGGGCAATGGCTAATTCCCTCAACCCGGCCCGTCACCTTATGTGGCCTTTCATTCTCCTAGTGCTCCTAGGCGGTGTCACGCTGGTTGCTCCGGGAGTTGATGGAATGCCGCTGCAACCTCGAGTTCCCAACGTTGACCGCGTCACAGACCTTATTCCGCTGGCCATCATTGCTGTGAGTGTGGCGGGTGCGGTCACCACCACCTCCCGCTTGTCTGCGCTAATTCTGGTGGGTACCACCGGCGTTGGTGTTTCTCTCATGATGCTGAACCTGGGTGCCCCCGATGTGGCCATCACACAGTTCATGGTGGAAGCGCTCACCGTTGTGGTGATGTTTATGGTGTTTCGCCACCAGTCCAATTCCTTTTCCCCTGTACGACACCGCGTCAAAGTGGGTGCTGGCACCCTTGCGGTGGCCACCGGCGTGGTCTCCTTCTTCGGAATTTGGGGTCTTTTAGCTCGCCATGAACGCCCCGAGCTGGCTATGTGGTACTTGGAACACGGCCCGGAAGTATCAGGAGGCCGAAACGTGGTGTCCACTATTGTGGTGGAGTTCCGTGCGGTGGATACCCTCGGTGAGCTTTCTGTCCTGGCCATGTCTGCACTGGTGATTGGTGCCTTGGTGGCATCTGTTCCGCGCTCTGGATTCCTGGCAGGCACCCATCCCGCACCCTTCGGGCAGTCGAGGCTCAATGCACTGCCTCTCCACACCGCAGCGCGGCTGGCATCACCCATACTCATTGCCTTCGGGCTCATTGTGTTTATGCGTGGAGAAGATAATCCGGGTGGGGGATTTGTGGCGGCGGTCATCTGGGCCACCGCCGTCATGCTGGCTTATCTATCTCGTGGACGAGACACCACTATTTTCCGCACCTCAACCCCAGCCATTTTGACGGCTCTAGCTATCTTCACTGCCATACTCACAGCCATTTTGGGATACACCAAAGGCGCCTTCTTAGAGCCACTGCACGCTCACTGGTTGGGCACTCAATGGTCCACAGCTCTCATCTTCGACGGCGCCATTGTGTTTGCCATGATTGCTATGGTGACTCAAGCCATTAATGGTTTGGGAGCTTATGTTCGTCCGGGTGTGGAAAAACTCAGCGACCTGGATTATATGCAGGACGATAACTCTTTCCTCTCCCATGATCTCGCCATTCCTACTGACCCAGACGATGACGCAGAATGGCCACTGCCCCTGGAGCCTGCGGACTCCACTGCCGCCACTAGCAAGGAGGACGCCCAGTGATTATCGCGCTTATCATCGCCATTCTTATGGCAGGTGCCGTCTACTTAGTTCTTCAGCGTGGCATGACCCGCATTGTCTTGGGCATGAGTTTCCTCAGTCACGCCGCCAACCTCACTATCATGGCCACCTGCATTGGTGCCTGGCGCGGGGAACCGTTCCTGAGCCCTGAGCACCCCGATCCCGCTGTGCTTGCAACAGCGGCAGATCCCATTCCCCAGTCTTTCGTGCTCACAGCCATTGTTATTTCCTTGGCCACAACAGCCATCATGCTCACCTTGGCTTCCTTCGGGCGCACAGATGACACCTACGCTCACGATCCCACCACCGATACGGAGGCAGCCACCTCAGGTATAGGGGCCCGTAGTCCTTTGGACACCGCCGGACGCGCACAACTGCGCACCATCCAGCACCATTCCACGAAGGGAGCTCACTAATGGAGGCAATCCTTCCACTCTTCGTTGGTATTCCCCTGTTCTCTGTGGGGCTAGCCGCCATTCTGCCCTGGAAGGCAGCCCGCGACGGTCTGGCTCTCCTCATTCCAGCCCTCTGGACAGTAGGTGGCTTCGTGCTGTTCTTCTACACAGGGGAACATGGGGTGATTGTTCACCAGATTGGTGGCTTCATTGGAGGGGTGGCCATTCCCTTCGCCGCCGATCAATTCTCCGCCATCATGCTCATCACGGCGTCGCTTGTTACCCTGGCAGCCAACTGGTTTGCGGTGGTGATTGGGGAAACCAAGGCGCGCTTCTACCCCGCGCTTGCTCTCATGCTCTTCACCGGCGTCAATGGCACCCTCCTTACAGCTGATCTGTTTGATTACTTTGTGTGGATTGAGGTCATGCTGCTACCGTCCTACGGGCTCATGGCCATGACGGGGACATCTAACCGCATTGCCGGTGGGCGGGTGTTCATCACCGTAAATCTCACCGCCTCCACCCTGCTCATGATGGGTGCTGTGCTTGTCTACGGCGTTCAGGGTGCGGTAAACATTGCCGCACTGCGAGGTATGGCCTCGGGCCACGGCCCCGTCACAGTGGCGATGGGCATGGTGATGATTGCGCTTATTGCCAAGGCAGGGGTGTTTCCTGTTCACACCTGGTTACCACGCACCTATACCTCGGGATCTGCAGCGGTCATGGCGCTGTTTTCTGCTCTCCACACCAAAATGGCGGTGTACCTCATTTTCCGTCTCTGGGTGGTGGTGTTTGACATGGATCAGCGCTGGAACACTCTGATTATCGTGTTTATGGTGGTGTCCATGCTGGTGGGGGGTTTTGCTGGACTGGCAGAAAACTCCATCAGGCGGGTAATTGCCTATCAGATGGTCAATGGTATGCCCTTCATTCTGGTTCCCTTGGCTTTTGTGGCGGGGAATGCGCAATTGGCGCTGGCAGCAGGCCTGTTTTATGCCCTGCACCACATGGTGACAGTAGGCTCACTGACCCTCACCTCCGGCACCATTGAAGAAACCTACGGTACGGGGCTAATCCGAAAGCTCTCAGGCATTGCCCGCCGAGACAAAGTGGTGGCGTTCCTCTTCGCGGGTGCTGCGTTCTCTATGGTGGGCTTCCCACCCTTCTCCGGCCTGTGGGGAAAAGTAGGCGTGATGGTGCAGGTGGCTCACGCACATAATTTCTGGTCTTGGGTGGTTATCACCGCCATAGTTCTGGCCAGCTTTGGTGCCTTGCTATGTTTCCTGCGCATCTGGAAGAACGTCTTTTGGGGGCAGACTATGGATACCGCGCGTATCCCCGCCGACGTCCGCGTGCGTCCCTCTGCGTGGGCACCTGCGGCGGCTCTGCTGGGACTCTCGGCTGCTATGTTCTTTGGCGCCGGCCCTGTGATCACTGCCACCCAAAATGCCACTGCGCAACTCTTAGACGTGGATTCCTATCAGCAGGCCATCCTGGGAGATGGTGCTGTTGGTATTCCCAACCACGATGACTTCCAAGGAGGTTCACGGTGAGCATGGTGAAAAAAATCCTTCACTATCTTGGCTACGCCGCCTGGCTGGCCAAGGAGATCATGTCTGCAGGGTTTACAACGGCGTCGCTCGTGTTCAGGAAGGATGCCATTCATCCTGTGATTCTGTACTATCCGCTTCGCGTGACATCTGACTGGGATATCTTCTGGTTTTCCACGTCTATCACTGCCACTCCGGGAACTCTCTCTCTGGGGTTGCGCCACCCCTCAGCACCTGGGGAACCAGTCACTCTCCTGGTTCATGCGGTGGAGGGCAGCAATCCCGATCAGGTTTTTGCTTCTCTGGCAGACATGGAGGGCAGGCTCAACCCCGAGGTAGCACAACAAGAGCACGCGATCCCCTGGACCACAGATTCCGTCTACCGGAAAGAAGGCGCTTAAGTCATGTCTTTGTTTCATATTGTTTTGGGTGTGTGCATGGCTGTGATTGCGCTATGCATTCTGGGAGGTCTGGTTCTTATTCTGCGCACCCGGGATGTGCTGACTCGCGGAGTGATGAGCGATCTCATCTTCTACTCGATGATCCTTATCTATCTCATCTGGTCTTTCACCGAAAACGTCAGCATTGCCTATGACATCATGCTGCTAGCCGCTATCATCGCGGGAATCCTGCCGTCTGTGTCCACTGCTCGCATAATCACGCGGGGGCGTCGTTAAGGGAAGCTATGAGCATTATTGAAATTTGGGTGAGCATTCTTGCCATCGCTGCAACCCTGCTGGTGGTGGCCACTCTCATTAACCTGTGGCGCGCGCCCGATGCCCTCACGCGAGCCAACCTCATGGGGCCCATCATCGGGATGGGGATTCCCTTCCTGGTGGTGGCCAAGCTCTCCTATGACTGGGCCACCGTGGGCTTCGATTGGCACAACCTGGTCAAAGCCCTGCTAACCATTTTTGGCCTCTGGGTGATTGTGTCCGTGGGATCCTTCTACATGGGTCGCGCCATCTACGGAGTCACGGTCACGGACCCTGAATCCACACCAACCTTAAGCGCCTCTTCATAAATAACGGTGTAGTTGTTGGGGTTAAGTAACATTTGTGTGCTTTTTCGGCGTGTCGAGGTTAAGTGGGGTTACCCTGCAAATCGTGGACACGTCCGCGCTGGGTAAATTGACACCCATCGAATACGAAACAATCACGGAACCAGCCGTATCAATCGCGGCCTAAAAACAGAAGGAAAACTGTCAACCAAACCTTCAGCAGTCCCCTACGAACGTAAACGCGCCGAAGGTAAACGCCATAACGCTGCAATCATCTGTCTTGCACGCCGCCGATGCAACGTCATCTACGCAATGCTGAAAAACCAGGATTTCTTCCGAGAAATCCCACCACACCCAGTCGCCGCATAATGTCTAAAGATGAAAGCCGACCAGCACACGCTGGCCGGCTCCTAAGCACGCTTAGAAGTTACCCCCACATCTGTATTCGTCAGCGGCAACCTAACACTTGACAAAAACATAGGGACACCCCCCCACAACCCCAACCCCCTGAAAAATCCGGGCTAGAATAAGCCAGGTCAGGAAGCCCCACCCATACCACCAGACCAACCCTACCGAAACCCCTACAATCACACGCACCATGAAAAATCGGGGTTAGTGAGTTACGTACTGATAAGAAAAGAACAGGGCGCACCAGCTGACCATAAGAATGCATTGCACCAGAAAATCAGCTGCCAGAGTGGGTTTTTCGCGCGGATCAACTTCAACAAATCGAAGTCTAAAACGCGGAAAAATGGGAATAACGTTGCCGAGAAGGTATCCACATACAACAATAAGCGCATTGATAAGAACTAGTGCGGGAAACTCTAACAGAGAGGCTGCGACAATAGCACAGATGAAAGAGGGAATTAGGAACGCAAGGTAAGAAGTGAACTCATGGAACAGAACGCTTCTTCTAATAAAGGCACTCTCCGGATCTTCACGCTCGTGGTAAATAATAGGAACAAATAAACCATAAGATATTCCAAGCAGAAACCAGCCTAGAAGAGAGATCTGCAGCTCAAGTGTAGCGCTATAGAGTGAACCGATAATAAGGAACACTACCCCGTAGGGCAGACTATTAAAAACGTAATGGAAGCGCAGATACTTCAGTTCAGTAAGAGCTCCCCAACCACTAAGTATTGGTTTCTTTACCATGACCGTTTGAGGAGATTTCTGCGATTTTATTTGCGAGAACAGTAAGATCTCTAGAAAATCAAGAGAAATAATAAAGAGTACAGGCGTTACTTTGAGTGAAAAAATAAAATAACTAAGTGCAGCAATAGATGGAAAACTCACTAGAGAGGCTAGAAAGAAGCTCGTTAAAAGTTTTCCACGCGGTATGGATATAGGATCGTCAGCCCAACAATGCCACTCGCTGATCAAAGACTGAAAAGTAATTACTGCAGTAGCGAGAGAGGAAACGGCAAAGACAAACCAAGGACGGAAAGAGATGCGTGGAGAAAAAATAATAAGTACTAGGATAGCTGTAAGTAATAATTCAAAGAATCTCTCTACAACATCAGCATCCCGCCCATATCGCTCCCGAAGAATGCTTACAAATACTACAAAAGCCATTCTAAGGGATCCCGTGCTACGTTAACTTGAGATAAATCAATAAATTTAGAGATAGGGTCATTCCCTAAAACATCTCTAGGAGGTCCCTCCGCTATTACCTCTAAATTTGAAAAAATCTTAATAGAATCAGATCTCATACCGAGCGCTATATCTTGAGTAGATAAGAATATGTCAGCACCAGATTGACTTAAGCCTTTAAATATTTCAAATATTATTTCAGTAGATAAAGCATCAACTGTTTCTAGAGGTTCATCCAGATAGAGCAGCTCGCCGCGCTCAAGCAAAATGGTTGCCAACGCAGTTTTCTTATAGTTTCCAGCCGAGTAAGTGGATATTTTTCGGTCAAAAGCTCCATCAATCATTAGCTTTTCGCATAATCGTTGAGATCTATGCCTAGCATTTTCAATTTTTCTCATCTTACCAACCCTCCATAAGAGTTCATAGGCACTCAAATTAGTGGGTATTCTGGGATAGTCCGGAAGATATTTCCCTGGTTTCCGACTATGAAGGTATTTAAGATGAGTTGTTTTACCTGAACCGTTTATTCCAAGAAATCCGAAAATCATTTTTCCATCAATAAATATCCAGTGCTTACCAAAATTTTGTAAGCACTGGATATTTCCTTATATTACCATGCCTTTGGTGGATTAATAATTTCATACAGCAACATCCCACCAAGAATTGCTCCTCCTAAGAGATATGGCACTTTGCACCTCCTTCATTTTAAATGATAGGGAACGCGCCTGGACAAATTCTCCATTCCCAGTCACGCAATTGCACTCTAGCACTGTCTCTATAGTCTTTCCGAACTTTTTGTAAACCTTTCGGCCTACCAAGTGAGCTTGATACATCTTGGGGTTATCCTTGTTTTGTTGACACTTGCTAAGAGGGATTGGCCTGTGGTGTCGGTTCCTTGGAAGGGTGTGTCTTGTGAGTGTGAAGAGAAGACGGTTTACGCCTGAATATCGTCAGGATGCTGCCAGTCAAGTGATCGATACAGGCCAGACAATAGTGGCGGTCGCGACATCGTTGGGTCTGTGCGAGCAAACGCTCGGTCAATGGATCAAAGACGAACGCAAACGCCGTTTCGTGGACTGTGGTGTCCAACCTGATGTTGAACAGTTACAGGCTGAGAATGAACGCCTTCACCGCGAGTTGGCCAAGGTGAGATTGGAAAAAGAATTCCTGGAAAAAGCAGCCGCCTTCTTCGGGCCTAAGCAACAACAACACAACGGTGTGAGTTGATGGATGCGCAGAAGGTGAACGGATACACGATCACGGTCATGGCACAGGTGTTGGAAGTGACTAGGTAAGGCTATTAGGCCTGGCGATCTCGGCATGCCTCCAGATAAGCCACAGCAGCTCAACGGAGCAAGTTTGATCGTGAAGTGGCTGTCGAGTTCGAAGCATCGAGGAAAACCTATGGGCCGCCTCGGATCGCGACTGCACTTGCCAAGCGTGGTATCAGGGTTGATAAGAAGACGGTGGCCACGTCGATGAAACGTCAAGGATTGGAAGCGATCAGCACGAGGGGTTTTCGTCATCCGGGCAGGAAAAGGGGAAAGCTGAATGCGTTCATCCTGACCTGTGTGAACGCGCTTGGGATAAAGGTGGGCGTGATCGTGTGTTGATCACCGATTTTACTTACCTGTACTGCGGTGAGGGGTGGGTGTACCTGGTGGTAATCCGGGATGCTCATTCGCGTCGTGTTATCGGGTATGCGATGAGTGACACGCACACCACTCAAACAGTGAGTGATGCGTTCACACTGGCGTTTACACACCGTGGACGAGCACCGAAAAAGATTGTGGTGCACGCTGATCGGGGTGCGCAGTTCACGTGGAAAGAAATGAACGACTTCATGACCAAGATCGGCGGCAGTATGTTGATGGGACGTACTGGTGTGTGCTGGGATACTGCGATGGCCGAGTCGTTGTGGGCCGCCCTGAAAGTCGAGCATTTCTACCGTTACGCTTTTACTACCCGTCAACAGGTCTACGAATCGGTCGCGGAATGGATCGAAGTGTTCTACAACCGCCCCCGGATCCACACCTCAATCAACGGCTATTCGCCGGTTGAATGCGAACTGAAAATAACGGTTCCACTATTGCAAGCCGCCTAAAAAACTGTCAATAACTTGCGGTCAAGCCCAAGGACTAAACTGTAGTAGATGCAAGTCCGGACTGCCGTGAGAGTTTCTGCTATATTTTCTCTGCTACTGTGGGGCTCCATGGTTGCGTCGCTTTTACTCTTCTTGAGGTGGTTTTAAGCACAGTGTCTCAACAATCTTCCGACTCAGCATCTCCTCGCTTAAAAATCGACAAGCTTCAGAAAGCTTTTGGTGTTAAGCAGGTTCTTACGGATCTATCTCTTACTGTGCAGGCAGGCGAGATTTACGGTTTCGTCGGTTCCAACGGAGCCGGTAAATCTACCACAATGCGCATTATTCTTGGCGTCCTCGCTGCTGATTCTGGCAGCGTGCTTTTTAACTCTCAACCCGTCAACGACGATTCGCGTCGTCGTATAGGTTATATGCCCGAGGACCGTGGGCTCTACAGCAGGGAAAAGATCATAGACCAGCTAGTATTCCTTTCCGAGCTTTACGGTGTCCCACGTCATTCAGCGCTCAAATACTCAGAAGAGCTCCTCCAACGCTTAGGCCTAGGCGAGCGCATGGAAGATAAACTTGATGCTTTGTCTTTAGGTAATCAACAACGTGTGCAATTGGCTGTAGCTCTTGTACACAACCCAGATCTTCTCGTCTTAGATGAACCGTTTTCCGGACTTGACCCTATAGCAGTACAGACCATGTGTGACATCCTCAAAGAAAAAGCCAACATGGGTGTTGCGGTGCTGTTTTCTTCCCATCAACTAGATCTAGTCCAACGCATCAGCGACCGTGTCGGGATCCTAGCAGGAGGACGCATAGCTGCGGAGGGAACAGTCCATGACTTGCGCTCCCAGGGTCCTACTCGATATCGGATCGAAACCTCTGCACGCGGCTGGTATCCTGCCGATTCACATGTTGTAGAAGAATCACCTGAAGGGGTTACCCTCGAGCTCTCCGACCCCTCACAGGAACAAGTACTCTTACATGCTGCACTATCGGCCGGGGAAGTCCACGGCTTTCACAGAGTTGTACCGGATCTTTCTGAACTATTTAGGACATACGTTTCATAATGAAGTACTCAGCTTTCCATACCATCTCCGTAGTTACTCAGCGTGATATCCGCCAGACCCTCCGTACAAAAGGCATCATGATAACTCTGGCGATACTTCTTCTTCTCAGCGTTGCTGGTCCGTTTGTTGCTGGTAATTTTCGTGACACGGAGGGTTCCTCCTCTCACACACCAGACAGCACCATTGCCCTCTATGGAGTTGATAAAGCAGCCCTACGGAATTCTGCCCACGCTATCATAGAATCCACCAGCCAAGACACCGCTTACGCTTCCGTTGCTCGCAATGATGTAGAAGCAGCATTCATTTTGAATAAAACTACACTGCAGTTTGTTCATGATGGTGAGGTATCACCAGATTTACAGAAGATAGCTCTAACGCTCCAAGAGCAGATTAGTTTAGAGAAAACACTGGCCAAAGTTGGAGTTACACCAGATCAGTTATCCCATAATACAGTTTATATAGACTTAGAAGACAAAAACTTGTCCAAGAATAATACCTCAGAGAGGTCAACTAAATTCGGAGATATAATTTTTACACTTATCGGAGTATTCATTCTAGTTCTTTCAGTAACCCTCTTTTCCGCAAACGTGGGTTCTCGTGTGACAGAAGAGAAGTCATCACGAATCATTGAAATCATCGTCGCTGCCGTAAAACCACTCCATTTCCTCGCAGGAAAAATTCTGGGCAATGCCATCTTCGGCACCTGCGCAACTGCCCTCATTTTTATTGTCGGAACGCTAAGCTTAAAAGCTTCTGACCTTCTTGAAAACATCAGTGTCAGCATCGGAATAATCCCTGTACTGATCGTTTCATACATTTTAGGAATACTTTTCTTCTCCTCTATGTATGCCGCAGCGGGGGCAATGGTTCACCGGACAGAGGATCTTCAATCTACCCAATCGCCGATTATGATTCTCGTTTTTGCTGTCATGTACACTCCCATGATCTTTTTTAACAGTATGGACAGTATCATTGTCCAGGCCTTAGCCTGGATTCCACCTTTATCCGTCGGAAACGCCCCACTTCAATATGCCGCCGGAAATATGAACGGTCTAGAGTTCACCTTTTCTATGCTCATCATGCTGGTTTTCACAATCGGCACAATATGGATTGTTGCTCGCATATATACCTTCGCAATTCTCTACAACGGCGCTAAGCTCACTTGGTCGCAAGCAATAAAAGCGCGAGCTTAATTCTTGTGATCCACCACACGAACCTAAGCACCTGGCACTCACACTCTTTCAGCTGCCACGGGCTCTTTCCGGTTTTCTCGACGGAACGGAAGAGAGAACTGTCACCACCCCACCTCGAGCGATCTATAGCCACTTGAGACGGTGATAACTGGGTAAAGTCATGGCTGTGAAGCACTCTGAGCGCGATGAGGAACTGGTCACGCAGTTGGCTCTCAAAGCCAGCCGCGGTGACCGTGACGCGCTCACCGAGTTCATACGCCTTACCCAGGACGATGTCTGGAATCTGCTCTCTCATTTCGCGGGAGTGGAAGCCGCCGATGATCTCACTCAGGAAACCTACCTGCGCGTGATCAGCGCCCTTCCCCGTTTTGCGGCACGAAGCACCGCGCGCACCTGGCTTCTCTCCATCGCACGCCGTGTCTGGGCGGATTCACAACGCCACCAAACAGCGCACCCCAACCCTCGCGCGGCTGATTTCAATGACTTGCAGGAGGTTCCCGAAAACTCTGATGCCACTGAATCTACAGCGTGGTCTGAGTGGATAGACACGAGAACCCTTATCGACGCCCTCCCAGAGGACAGGCGCGAAGCACTCATTCTCACGCAAATTTTGGGCTACACCTACGAAGAAGCAGCCCATATTCTTGGGTGCCGCGTTGGCACTATTCGTTCTCGTGTGGCGCGCGCCCGCAAAGACCTCCTGGAAGGGCGGTAACGCTAGTTCCTCGGACCGCTTTTCCTGCCACCGCCTAGGTGGGGGAATTTTGCCATAGTGACGAGGACTACAAACTAATGAGCTGTGCTTTGTACTGGGAATGCGAGCGGCTTCGAGCTCAGCAGATTTCAAACAGCCGTAGCTCGGACACAGATTTTCCAGGAAGAGGCAAATCTCCCGAGAGATTAAACCTCTTCCTCATGTCCGAGAACTCTTGCAATCTAGAGAACTTCTGCAGGCATCCAATCCGCGAATCCGCTTGAGCCAGAGGGAACATTCGAGATTGTCACACGCTCAGCCGTCGAAGTTCGAGGTGCACCTACAGACTGAGCAACTGGAGAAGATGAGCTACGCGCCGTATTCGTCACTCGTGTGGAAGGTGCAGCGCTTTTCGCCGTTGCAGATCCTGTGGTGCTTTGTGTGCTTGTCCGAGTTGTCGTAGCTTTCGCACTTGTCTCGGTCATAGTTTTCACAGCCACTGCTGCAACTCTGGAAGATCCGGTTGAAACCACTTGTGGCGCAGTGCTCGTCGCAGAGACCACGGCTTCATTCACTCCCACAACACGCCCTTCAGAATCAGTCTTGGGAGTAGAAACGGTGGTTTTTAAGGTCTGCGCCTCCGCAGTTTGGCCTACTGGCACTGCAACAGTTGCTTTCCCAGAGGTTGTAGGCGTTGATGCTTTCGGGGTTCGGAAAGTGGCAGCGTTCACTGAACCTGTAGTCTGACCAGTCTTCTTATCCACAACCTGACCCGTAACCACATACTCCGTATCTGCCTTCAAGTTTTCGTACTCAACCTCACCAGTAAGAACACCATCTTGCTGAGTTACCTTGAGATTTGCTTTCGGCGTATTGGCATCACTCACGACGTCGGAAGTTGTTGTCTTGCTATCTGGCACAAAGCCAGAATTAGCTGTAATCACAGAATCCATCGGGGTGGCACTAGACGCTGATGAAGCTTGCCCGGCTGAAGCTGAGGGGTCACTCGAGACTGCACTAGACTCCTCGCCCGGCACATCATAAGCCTGAGCAACTATGGTCTGATCCTCTTCACCCCTACCATCATGAAAAGCAATCTCATTACCTTCAGAAGAAGGAGAATCCTTCCCCTGACGATCCACTTCCTTAGACACCAATCTCTCGGATACCACAGCAGAACCATTCATGTCCTCGTCAAGCGTGATGATGACATCTCGCGTTCCAGAGGAAGCAGTAGCAGCTGAGCCAGTGTTCTCCGAACCAGGTGTTTTCTCAGTGTCCTTGTCCGCCACTGAGGCAAACAGCACGTAGCCCCTTCCAGGAACCAGCTCAGTACTGCCTGAACCAAGTACTTTCCCGGTCTTCTGGTCCGTCACAAAAGCAAACAAAATGTAACTCTTGCCGGGAACCAAGCCCTCGTACCTCACAGTGTCAATAATTCTGTCACCCTTTTTGAGATTGCCCTCCCTCGGACTCACCGAACCATCAATCCGAGGAACACCAACAACCTCAGCAGTTGTCGATTCCGGCTCCGCCGTTTCAGTGGTGGTCGATTCAGAAGACGTTGCTTCAGACGTTGCCGTCTGAGTCATCGGAGTCGCAGACGTCGTAACCTCAGAATCAGTCTTCTCAGGCAACACACTCTCAGACTCACTTACCTCCGGCTCAGACACAACAGGCTCCACAGACTCTGACATGGAGCTTTCGGTGGTTGGCTCTGGAGTTGTACTTTCACTGGTCGTCGATTCTGGCTCAGTAGTCTCCAAAGAAGAACTTGCCGACATCGTTGATTCCGGCTCCGCCGTTTCAGCGGTCGTCGATTCAAAGGACGTTGCTTCCGAAGACATTGCTTCAGACGTTGCTTCTGACGTTGCTTCTGACGTTGCCGTCTGAGTTAGCGAAGTCGCAGACGTCGTAACCTCAGAATCAGTCTTCTCAGGCAACACAACCTCAGACTCACTCACCTCCGGCTCAGACACAACAGGCTCCGAAGACACTGACGTAGAACTCTCCGACGTCGTCGATTCCGGCTCCGAAGACACTGACGTAGAACTCTCCGACGTCGTCGATTCCGGCTCCGCAGACTCAGTAGACGTTGATTCCGGTTCCGTAGTTTCAGTGGTCGTCAATTCCGGCTCAGCCGGTTCAGTGGTCACAGTTTCAGAGGACGCCGATTCTGAGGACGTAACCTCGGA
>JAEYUQ010000012.1 GCA_023432405.1 Actinomycetes bacterium
CCCCCCCAGAAACTTGTCTACCAGGAACTTTGCAATTAAAAGATTACTATCCTCAGGGAGAAAAATTGTCTATCCCCCCGCAAGGGTGAGCACCTACCCTCCTTCTTACGGTTTTTGAGAACGCAAAACGCTTCCGCTATTTACTTTAGCACCAAGCCCCTCAGAGGGCTCTCATAAGTCACCTAACTTTCTCTTAAGAAATTCTTAGAAACTAGAGAGGCTGCAAATCAGTAGACCGCGGAGCATCTATCAATCCGGCTTCCCTCATAATGACATGAATACGGCACGCCAGAAGTGCGCGATACTCAGCGTCACCGCGATTGCCCACCTCATCTATCTGCATCACCTGAAGGGCAGCCTCATAACGCCGCTTGATCTCTTCCCGAGCCGCGTGAGCACAGGCCTTGTCATCTACCACCGCCACTGGAGCCATATTCACGGTCAGCTCAGTGGGGGAACCGTACCCGAGTTCAAGGTCAATACGCTGAAGAACCTTCAAAAGAAGCGGATACCCGTCCACGTCCCTATTGGTGGCTGTGGCTGCAGTGTGGAAGCGTTTGTAGAAGTAAGGATCCACCACAAGGAGATCATCCAACTCTGCCGTTGCTGCTTCGTAGGCAAGATTGATTGGATCGGCCGTTCCCCTATTCCAGAACGGAAAGAGCTCATACTTGGCATAGCCTGCACGACGCCCCCGCAAGTACTCTCCGTACAACTGAGCGGTGGCCACCGACATCTTCCCAGAGCCACTACCAGGGGCAATAATCACCACGATATTTCTTGTGAGCTCCACAAACTCCTGGGAACCTAACCCTTCAGGGGTTAAGAGTGCAGCCTCATCGTGAGGGTATCCCTCCATGTAACGGTGTACCGCTACAGCAATGCCGTATCCTTTGAGACACTCTACAAAAGCCTGGGCATGGGTGTATTCGGGCTTCATCTGTGTTATCACCACACTGGCAAGACGAAGCCCTAATTCCTGACCACGACGCAACATTCGGATAAGTTCTTGAGGATACGTCAGCCCCAAGTCCTCTCGCACTCGGCCATCCTCAAGGTCACGAGCACTCATCACCATGAGAATCTCTAGCTCTGATTCCAGTTTCTGAAGCACAGCCAATTTATTCTCTGCACGAAAACCTGGGAGCACTCGTTCAGCATGGGTATCTTCATAAAGCTTGCCACCGAACTCCAGATACAGGCGCCCGCCAATCCGGTTACGCCGCTTGAGAATCTGACAGGCCTGAAGCTTGATATAGAGATCATTATCAAAGGCGCTATCCACACGTGTGGAACCTGGGTTTGAGGACATCGCGACCTCCTTCTGCGTCGTGATCTTCAAGTCCAGCATCGGTTGTTAGAAAACCCGTTCAGCGATAGTTCTTACGGCGATATGAATTAACAGTAGTGCCTGATATTAAGACTCCTACCAGCATGAATAAAAGTATTGCCTAGAAACTACATAAGAAGAACCTCTCTGCTTCTTAAGAATTTCTTAGAAAGCAGAGAGGTTTATAGCAAACTATACGCAGCGTTCTTAATCCTTGAAACGCTGAACCACCCACATCTCTTGGTTAGTCGAGTACGCAATACCAACTCCCATTGTTTTATGGGAATTATTCAGCAAATTATCTCTGTGCCCTTGGGAATTCATCCAGGCAGTAATGGTATCCAACATAGACTTTGGCACTAAAGCGCCATTTTCTTCTTTAGGATCACTCCAATAAATGTTCTCACCATTGTAGTAATCCACTACGTGAAACCTATCGTGCTGCACATTGTTGGTGAGCTGGAGATGACGGCCCCACTGGGTTGAGTGCATAGACATTGCACAATCAAAAGCTACTTCGTTTGAGCCATTTTGCTTGCGCTTGTCGTTCGTAAGCTTGAACATTTCAGCAACCACGAAGGAGAGTTCCTCTGGGGCGGTCTTTCCTGTGCATTCTGAAATCTCTTCAATCTGCTGAGCTGAAACATCGCCACCAGAGAATGCGCCAATTCCTCCAACCATTGCGATACTTAGAACAGCGGCAGCTACTCTGGAACAGCTCATCGCACTCACCCCTTAGAGAACATAATCTACATCATCTGAGAATACTCTGTGAAGAACCAAAAAGGAAGCTAGCAATGAGAGAATTTTAGAGGTGTATCCTCGCCCACAAGCAAAAACCCGGCTTCCATGAAGCCGGGCAATAGGTGGGAAATAAGGTTCAAAGGTTGAAACGCTTAGGCAATAGCCTCACGCTTGTCGAAGCCGTAGTTCTCAAGGGCATTGTTGATGGCCACGAAGGACTCACCGTTGGTACCAAGGTTGTATTCAGGGTCAATCACAATCTTGGCACTGTTATCAGCGGCGTTTGCGTCAATGCTGATGACGGTACGTCCTTCACGATTGTTAATCTCCTGGACAAGATTCTCAGCAGCAATTTCACGAAGCACACCGGAAGAGGCGGAAGTCACGCTCTCGTCAATGATCAAGATAGAACCCTGTTCAGCGATAGCCGGGGCAACCCCAAAAACGCCCGTGACCATCATGAAAGAACCTGCGATGCCAGCAACCTTCAGGGAGAGCTTGTTGATAGACTTCATATTTTTCTTCCCAACCTCTTAGAATTCTCTTAACCTTGGACCCTCATCATAGGGCATAGCTGACACCTTGTAAAGCGATTCCCCAGATTTTCTCAGGATTTTTTCGGGAACCTTACAGACAAACGGTAGGTTGCCAGGTGGAGCCAGGGACTACAGCCTAAGAAGCAGTTAGCCCCTACTACTTCCTAGGCGATAACTTCGATCTCGGTGAAGCCGTACTGCCTTAAGACCTTCTGAATATCACTAAACCGATCTCCATGCGAACCCAAATCATAATCAGGATGAACCACGATTCGGACAAAGTTCCGCTCCGGCTCCACCTCATACTCCACAACTTTCTGTTCAGCTGCTTCATTAATCACCTCTAGGAGCCTTTCCACCCCTTCTCTGCGCACCTCAGGGGCAGAGTATGCGCTAATAGAAGGATCGGAAACAATAATGTTGCAATCCTGAGGCCAGTAATTTTCGCCAGTTACAGAATGTTGCCTCTCAGCACACTGATCCGCCGTTGTGCTGATCTTGGTGTCAATCTGGTCTCCTGATGACGTATGGATAACGGAGTCATCTTTATAGGTATTAGTAATTCCCTGGGCGTCACCATCGATGTCCTTGTACTCAGCAATGAGAGTCTCGACAGGGGTATCAAGCGGGTTACCCTGTTTGTCCACTTCCGTTGAGGTGAGTTCCTCGAAGGCAATCGCAGCCTTAACACTCTTCAACTGTTCATCGGTGGCAGTAACGGTGATTGGTACTTCTTTAGTGCCCTTGACTGAACCATCAGACTGATTAGCGGCACCCGTGGTAAATGTCACTGGCTCAGACTTACCAAGAACCTTCTGCCCATCAGCCTGATCTACCAACGTAGCGTTGAACGTGTATTCCGTATTTGGAGCTAAACCTTCAAAGCTGACCGTATCGGTAATCGTCATACCCGACTCAAGCAAGGCAGACTTCGGATTGAGGGATGTCACAATCTGAGGGGAAAACTGATTCTCCTTCGGCACATCCCCTCTCACGGTCTGAGCCTCATCGTTAATGTCCTTATGCTCAGCAATCGTCTGGGTAAAACCATCAGAATTCCTCGACCCATCAGGATTCACCTCGTCAGAGGAAAGCGTTTCAAACACCACAGCAGACTGACCAGCCTCAACCTTGTCAGCACCCGGCACCTTCACCTCAACCGTGCCCGACACAGACCCATCCGCGGCCTTCCTAAAGTTCTGCAAGCCCGCCTCATCGGCCACAAACATCAGCGGGGTGTCAGTCTTACCCAGCAACACACCCTGGGAACCATCCTCACCCTTGGCATACAACTCGCCTAACAACTGGTAGGAAGCACCCTCAACCAGACCAGACACCGTCACCGTGTCCGTCACCTCCGTGACCCGATCCGTCAGCGTCTTCGGGGAGGCAGAGGTTTCCAGCGACGGAGCAAAATTAGGGGCAGGCTTGCTCACCGCGTTGGCCTCATCCGTGTTCGAGACCACAAGCTCAGACTCGCCACCCTCAGACACGTAACTAGCAGTAGCTGACGCCTCATCACGATGATCCTCAGCACCGTAATCAAGCCCAGGAACATGAATCACTACGAATCTAGCCTGACCAACAGCAAGATCAAATGGCAGTACTGAGAACAGCTCAGCATTAATAGCCTTCTGAATCTCAGCAATAGACTGCCCACCGGTGACGTGGTCATTAATCTCGACATCCTGAAGCTCAACATTTCCGGTATTTTTCACCGAATACTTAATCGACATCGCGTCACCGCCGACTTCAACGGGGGATTCCTCATCCTGAGCATCAAACCATGAATCAGCAGAATTCGACGCCTCCGGATCAGCAGACAGATACTTCTTCAACTCAAGCTTCGGTTCCTTCTCATTCGTGACCGTCTGAGCTTCATCTGCAATATCTTTGTGATAATCAATCCGGGTTTTTGAGGGTTTCGTTAAGGGATTGCCCTGACGATCTACCACTTCAGAGAACAATTCCTCGAAAACAACTGCGGCATCAAGCGCGGCAATCTCAGCGTTATTAGCAGTGACGGTAATCGGCACGTTTACCGTGCCAGAAACAGAGAGTTCATCTTTATTTGCATAAGGGGTTGTAAAAGAAACCGATTCCGAAACACCAAGAATGCTCTGCTCATTAGCCTTATCCACTAATGTGGCCTCCAAGGTGTACTGAGTATTCGGCGCCAGCCCCTCGTAGGACACCGTATCCGTCAGCGTCACACCATACTTCAACACAGCAGACTTAGGAGACACTGAGGTGTCAATCCGTGGAGTGAAGTTATTGGACTCTTCTATCTGAAGGCCTGGTTGATGAATAGGTACCACCATCTGCGGGGCAGCGTCGTCGTCAAAGCTAGATTTACCCGAAGATGTGGTAGTGAAGTGCTCATCATAAGCCTTTGGCTCAAGGACTGTGAGGTATTCATCATCCGCTGCCTTAGGTATGTCAGCTCCCACATACTTGAAAGTGAGCGTATCCGTGGTGGGATCGAACTTGGACTGCTCATACCCCGTTATCTCTTTAAACTTTTCGGGAGTGAGGTTTTTTGAGGCTCGAGCAACTCCGTTGCTCATAAAAACGCCACCCTCAAGCTGGGATGTCCTCGCTGCACTGAGGAGATATTGAAGTGCTACTGAATAGTCAGCAAAGTCATCTTGATTCTTTTCTTGCCAAGCCTTGAGGGCAAGCTTGGTCACATGAATGGCAGAGTCCCTGATCTGCCCCTCGAAAGGAACTCTCTGGAAACCTACTTCCTTAAACTCGTCAGGATCCAGAGTCACAATGGACCCTAGTTTCTTGGGTGGAAGATACGCGCTATCTGGCATTTGCTCTGGTGATGGAACACGTGAATCAATACACATACCGTAGGTTCCACTAAAACCACTCGGCATTTGACTATCAGCAATTTTAACGAGCGTTCCTACTGCGTTAGGCCGTAATGTTGGAGCGTCGCTCATGGCTGGGGAATACCATGAATCTGCTGGAAGGGTTGAGATAGGCTGCCAACTAACATCATCAACCGCGGCGTTAGACACGGATGCAATTCCCATCATCACAGCTAGTGCAGATAGGAAAGCAATCACGCTCTTCCACAGGGACCCTGGCCGGTTCATTGTCACTCCTACTTACGCCCTGACCAGAGCAGCATCTCTATGAGAAGGCCACAAGCTCTCACATTGAATAATGAGAACAACGTGAAACCCATTGCTCGAACAAACGCCCAGCTCTCGCCACACAGTAAACTTACAGCTAAGCTTAAGACATTTGAGAGGATTCCACTAGTCTCCGAAGGACCCCACACGGATAATGGGGTAAAAGTCTGTAGGGTTTCATGGACATCTTGGCATGAAGCTCAGCAGTAATTGGGTTCTCTCAGGCGCTCAGCTTGTTAAGGGCTCTTCAGCCAGGGCAGGTAGCGCTCTAGCTGAAGAGGACTCATTCTTAGTGGAACACGCCTAGTTAATAACCTCGATCTCGGTGAAACCGTACTGCCGTAAGGCCTCTTGAATATCGCTAAAGCGATCACCATGCGAACCCAAATCATAATCGGGATGAACCACAACACGGATATAGTTCCGCTCAGGTTCAGGCAGATACTCAATGACTCTTTGCCCCGCCTTGTCGTTAATCACCTCTAGAAGCTCAGCCACAGCTTCGGTGCGCTCCTCGGGGGCAGAATACATACTGATTGTGGGATCAGGATGAATGATGTTGCAATCTTGAGGCCAGTAATTCTCATCCGTCACCTCATAACACTGATCAGCATCAGTTTGGATCTCAGGATCAATAGTCTTGCCAGATTCCTTAAACAGGACTGAATCATCCCTGCGGGCGATGATTGTTCCCGCAGAATCAGCAATGTCCTTATGCTCTGCAATGACATTAACCTCACCGCTCGATGATGGATTACCGGCTCGGTCCACGTCCACAGATGTGAGCTCTTCAAACACCACTGCGTCTTGAACATTGCTCAAAGAATCCTGTGAAGCAGTTACTGTGATCTGTGTAGTCGCTGTCCCCGTCACGGAACCATCAGGTTCAGTAACGGTTCCAGTTGTAAAAGTAGATTTTCCCTCACCGAGAACCTTCGAGGGGTCAGTTTTATCCACCAAGGTGGAGGTCAAGGTGTACTGCGTATTAGGTACCAGGCCCTTGTAGGAAACGGTATCCGTCAAATTCAAACCAGGAGACAGCTCAACTTCCTTCGGGCTCACCGAAATCTCAATTGCCGGAGAAAACTCATTCGGCACCTGTTCTGAATCGAATTTCAAGCCGGGCTGATCGATGGGAACAATCCTCTGAAAAGTTGAGGGACTAAAACTGCCCAAAACGTAGTCAACGGGAGCCATAGCTGTGATGTATTCATCCTCACCAGCTTTGGGAATGACGATAGAGGTGTCCCTCACCAGAGCTGGAGGTACTGATCCGTTGCCACCAGTCAGACTAAAACCGGAAAGCTGTCTAAAACGTTCGAGCGTAACACCATTAATACCACCCTGTGCAGAAGCATTAATGAAATCTACAATACCAAGGGGATAAGACCCAATCAAAATATTGAGAACGGTGCTATACGTCTTAGCAGTCTCTCCATCACCGTTGTGGTAAGCCTCTACAGCTTTTTTCAACACATGAATAGCAGAATCTCGCAAATCCCCTTCGAGAGCCACGACATCAGTGCCATCCTTCTCTAATATATGCGTCAGCTTTTTGGGGACTGAATAGAGGTACGTGCTATTTTCATTTGGTGTCATAAGCCCGAAATCAATACACCAACCAAGTCCATAGACCCCACCAGGCTGTGGCGAAGGTATATAGATACCACCATATTTAGCAATACCCTCAGCGTAACCACCACCCCCAAAACCATGTCCAGAGGAACTCTCAACAGGAGTGCTCTTTACACCTGGAACTGCCTCACCTAAACCATTGTTATTATAGGTTCGTACAACCAGAGTAACTGTCTGACTTTGATCCTCGATATCTTTATGCTCTGCAATAAGAGAACCTTCCGGTTCATCACCAGAATCCTTCTTCTCAAGTGCATTCCCTGCGGAATCAACTTCCTTGGAGTACAAGCTCGCAAAAGCTACCGCGGCTTCAACCTGCTTTATTTCACTAGAATCAGCTGTAATTTCAATGGTCACATCCTGTGTGCCACTTACTGAACCATTAAGTTCATTTGCGTCTCCAGTGGTAAAAGTGAGCTCACCAACGCCTAGAGTATGCGAGGAATCTGCTTTGTCCACCAAGCTTGATTCTATCCTGTATTCAGTGTTCGGAACTAAACCTGCAAAGTGAATAGTATCCGTCACAAAGGTGCCAGCATTCGCCTCCATTTTCTTAGGTTGGATAGAAGATGAGAGGGAGGGAACAAAAGGATTCAGAGTATCCATGTTAAGCCCCGGCTGGTCAATTGGAACTACTCTCTGTGGAATATCCCCTGAACTTAAAACTATTCTCCCGTTTTGAGATTGCTCAAAATAAGAATCAAAATTACTGGGGACCAGCACCGTCAGATATTCATCCTCGCCAGCTTTCGGAATTTCAACCGTGGTGTCACGTTCAAAAGTAAAACCATCTACTGTTGGATCAACTTTACTTTGTTTATACCCTGTGATTTGAAGGAATTTTTCTGCCGTAAGATCATGAGAAGCACGAGCACGCTCCGGCCCAAATGCTCCCGTGGGATACTGCCCCAAGCGATGAGATGTCAAAAGGTACTGGAGAGCCACAGAATAATCAGCAAAGTCATCTTTACTTCCATCCTGCCAAGCCTTGACGGCTAACTTCGCCACATAGATAGCAGAGTCACGAATATCCCCTTCAAAAGGAATACTCTTATATCCGGAGTTTTTTACTTCATCGGGACTGGGAGTAACTATTGTCTCTAGCTTTGTGGGCGCACCATAGTGTGTCTGCGCACTTTCCTCAGGGCTTGTGAACAAAGTATCAATGCACATACCCATCGTGCTACCAAGACCATTGCTCATCTGCTGATCGCCTATTTTGACCAAGGTACCAATGGCGTTAGGGCGAAGAGTGGCGGCGTCCCCACTCGCCGGCTCATACCATCCCTCAGGCGCGGTAGGGGTGGACTGCCACTCACTCAAATCTTTTACAGCGGCTCCAGCAGTGTTGACCACACCCAGCATGACAACTAGTGCAGATAGGAAAGCAATCACGCCCGTCCACAGTGACCCTGACCGTCTCATCTTCACTCCTACTTACAGCCTGGCTAGAGCGCCAACCGCGCAACAAGTGCCAAAGCTGTTGACAGCTCACAGAAAAGGCCGTCAACCTTCTCTGCTGTCACAACGCTCAGCTCTCGCCGCACAGTAAATTTACAGCTAAGCTTAAGGCATTTACGAGGATTACACTAGTCAGTGGTGCAAAAGTTACTTGTGGGATTAACTATGGGTGGCAAGACCATGAAACCCAACGCCCAAGGGAATACCCGCAGAGTCCAGGAGGCGCCCTCCCTCAAGGGTGGCAGCAATAACCAGACGTGCTGCTCCTTCCCGAAGGTCGGTTCCCAGATTAACCCCACGCAATTCCAGATAGTCCGGTACTACACCCGCCGCGTCCAGAACGCTCTTCGCCGTTGTGAGAACCTCATCTTCTCCCTTGTCAGCCACGAATGCGGCTGCAGTCAACGCCGCTGACAGGGACGTCGCCAAGGAACGAGAGGTAGACGTTAAAAAGCGGTTCCTGTCAGATACTGCAAGACCATCCGAGTGTCGCACAACAGGAACACCGTGAATACGGACATCCAGATGGAAATCCTGGAGGGCCTGGTGAACGGAGACCAGAAGCTCATAATCCTTTTCTCCGAGGAACACGTCAGTTGCCTGAATACAATTGATGACAGCGAGTATGCGAGAAAGCTCACTAGACAGAGCGCTGGCAGGTTCCAGGCCGTGATCTGCGTGAAGATGCACGCGGGAGCCATGAGGCCAGAGGAGATCATCGGAGTATCGGAACACGGCATCTGCCAAACTGGGAGCGCTGATACGTGGCGAAGGAAAATCACCGCAGGCCACAACGGTCACCGCACGCGGCACAGCCCGAGCAGCGTGAAGCAGGGCGAGGTGTCCAGCGTGAAGCTCGGATACGTGGGGGTTAAGAATCACCGCGCACACCGGGCGGCCTGTCCGGCGAAAAGCCCGGCCAAACTGGGCAATGTCCACACCAAATTCACGAGCAGTACCAGGGGTGAAGCTCACTTAATCCTCCCAAGAGTTGACATGATGGGGCGTTGCATGGCTGGGGGTGGAATCACCAGCCAGCAATGATGTGGGCATGAGAAGTGATGCCACATCCTGAGGATCAGGTAGATAGCGGTGCAACCACTCAGCCACCTCTGCGTGCTCCCGCTGAACCTTCCGGGCGTGCTGAAGAGCGGCCAGAAAATCCGGGCGGTCCGTATCAGCCACAGGCACCACCCTGGCGGACAGCCCGCCGAAGAAGAGCTCAGCCACGGTGGCGCCAAGATCATCCAGAGTGGTAGTAACCCACACATCCGGCGCCACGGGATACGCACAGATAACAACAGCGCCACGGATTTCAGCAGTGTCAAGAACAGTGATACCGTCCCGCAAACTGGTGTGAATCACAATCTGACCTGAGTGAAGATACGGAGAGATGTCCTCCACAGCCTTGGACAGAGCCTGGCCCTCAGCCTGGAGGAAGATAACCTCCAGGTGGGGAATTTCCTGAAGATCAGTGAGCTGAGTTACCTGATGTCCGTGTGAGCTGAGAAGCTCCGAAAGATTCACGAGGCCCGGCAGATGGGGCACTTCTGTGAGGTCTGCACAGTGTGATGAGTTGTGAGAGGCCTGAAGGTGCGCAGGAGAGTTCCCGCGAGTTAGCACACCAACCCTCACACGTGGCGCACGCATGAAAACGTCTCCCCTTCTCCTAGAGCTTCTTTCCTCTTCGCATTAATTCTTCCACGGACACTCCAGAGGTCTTTTCTCCTTTGCGACGCCGCCCACCCTGGCTTTGCACAGACTCAAGCTTGCGTACCTGTGTTGCTTCTGGGCGTCGGTGCTTGCTTACGGACTCGGTGGGCACTTGCTCCACCTGAACCTCGCTACGAGCAGGTGCCTTGGCGGCATCCTCCCACATCTTGTTGAACTCCGAATCTTCCGACTGCGTACTCAGAGACGTTCCGCTCAGGGAGGTTCCGGTTAGCGAGGTTCCGCTCAAGGGTGTACCAACGGGAGTGGAGATGCTGGAAGAGCTAGAGGCGGAGCCGAAAGCAGAGACGGGAGAAGGTGTTGAGCTGGGCGTAGACCCAAAATCAGAGGAATAGGTAGGTGTTGAGCTGGGCCGGGAGCCAAAATCAGAGGTTGAGGTAGGTACTGAAGTGGGCACTCCCTCCGTACTGGCAGTACTGAACCAATCTCTCACTGAACTAGAGGAAGAAGCACTGGAAAAGCCACTAGAGGGGCTTGCAAACCCACTGCTGGAACTGGGGGAAGAGGTGAAAGTGCTCGTGGTTGAGCTGAAAGAGGTGGCGGCAGAAGTGCCATCATCGGGGCTGGAAGTAGTATTCCCACCTTGTGAAAACTCAGAGGATGACGGTGGTGCCCAGCGAGTAAAGACAGTATGTGAGATAGGCGTTGTACTCAGTGGGGAGCCGGTAGAAAGATCATCTGAGCGTTGCTCCTGAGCCTTAGCCGTTGAGGACTGAGTGGCACTGTACTCACGGGAGGGCTCGGCCTCATGCGCTGGACTGTAGTCGTGAGAAGGCTCAGCCGTGCGTCCTGCGGTGTAGTCCTTGGAGATCTCAGCCGTGCGTCCTGCGGTGTAGTCCTTGGAGGCGTCAGCCGTGCGCGCTGTGCTGTGACGAGATTCGATCTCTAGAACTTCTTTGGATTCCACCTCATGAAGAGCCTCAGCGGCGCCAAAATCCCCAGCACCCATTGCTTCCAAGGTGGCTCGAAGGCGGGATACCTCTCTACGGATAGCACGCAGAGCAGCCACATCATCGGCATGGCGCTTCTGGTACTCCATCTCCAAAGAGGAACGCATCTCTTTCTCAATGCGTAGCAGTTCTGCCTCAAACTCAGCCTCACGACGATCGGCGTCGACACGGGAACGCTTGCGCTGTTCAGCCAGTTGCACTCGAGTGGCGTCGGCAGTTTTCTTGTAGCGGTTGACGAGAAGGAACCCCAACGCGGCAGCCCAGAGCGCTGATACCAAGGCCAGACGCAGGGCGGTGGCACTGCCAGAAATCAACATGATGATGGAGGCCATAAAGGCCAGAATCACCATGATTATCAGCCAGAGTTGAGCAGCATCAATCCCCTGTTGTGCTGAACGCCCTTGGGAATGTTTCACTGGCTTCCTCCTCATACCGACTAGCTCGCTTAACCCTGATACTGCTTGTGCGTAGTGCTGTTATCCACGTGGTGTTGGTGCCGCGTAGTTCTCTCAGCGCGTAATGCTTGCCACTAAACTTAGCCCACTGCGCCTTCCGAGTTGTGTGGAGGCACGTGACAGTTGTGCTCAAGATACAATCCCGCGCCGGTAAGAATCACTCCCAACAGAGAAGCCCCAGCTACCATAGGCAAATCCTGAGCTGCTGCCTCAAGGAGATTTCTATGCAGAACCAGGTACCCCAGCATTCCGACATAACAGCCCCCGGTAATAGCACCCGTCCAGGCCGAGGCTTTAGCAATCACCAAGCAGTTGGCCACGGCCATAGGACTCATCTGGGACCTATCCAGACCAATTCTGCCCTCTGAAATTCGAGCGCCCACCTTCCAGCCCAGGTAGAAGCACACCACAGCCAGAACTAAGAGCAGAGTGGGAACAGAGATGGGTACGGGAGGAATCCAGCTGTAGAAGTGCCAGGTAATAATGGCAGACGCGCTGGCAGTGAACAAACCAGCAACCAAAAGCACCCAGGGAGATGTTTTATCCACAGCCACCGCCTAACAAAGGTTTCCCAGTATCTACCACCCCTGCGCAATCATCCTGAGGTAGTGCGGCAATCAGCTCCCGCACAGGAACCCTCGACAAGGTGGCTGTGGAATCAGCCTGTAACCAGGGAATGAGCACAAAAGCGCGCTGGTGAGCATAAGGGTGAGGTACCAACAGATGAGGATCACTACTGGTGTAGCCCTCAATATCCACAATGTCTATATCTAAGGTGCGTGGCCCCCAATGCTGGTTGCGCACACGGTGAGCGTCCCGCTCTAGGCTCTGACACAGCGCAAGCAGTTCCTCAGGGGAAAGCTGGGTGTCCACAATCATCACGGCATTAAGGAAAGCTGGTTGATCCACCACACCCCACGGAGGCGTGGAGTAAATAGAGGAAGCAGAAACGAGGCTGACACGCGCCCCCTGCTCCGCCTGGAGTCCAGGCACCTCACACGTAGCCGGAGGTCCAGGCTCCGCCGAAGCCCCAGGCACCTCACACATAGCCTGCGCCCCCTGCTCCGCACACAAGCCCTGCACCGCCTGAGGTCCAGGCTCCGCACATAAACCCTGCGCTGCCGAGCGAAGCAGGCCGTAACTATCTCCCATGTTGGAGCCTAAAGAAAGGACAGCTCGCACGGCTACCCCTTCCGGGAACGACCCGCCACCACCGCGACGTCGTCAAAGCAGTACGGAATAGGGGCCTGGGGCTTGTGAATAGTGACTTCAACGGCAGACAGTAGCGGATACTTGTGCAAGGCTGTGTCCGCAATCTGAGCGGCTACGGTTTCGATGAGCTGGCGGGGAGGGCCTTCCACGGTTTGCACCGCCAGTTCTGCAAGCTCCGCATAATTGACGGTTCGGGTGAGATCATCAGTACGGGCGGCCTCCGAAGAATCCAGCCAGCAGCGAAGATCCACACGGAATTCCTGCCCCAGCTTCCGCTCATGGTCAAGCACACCGTGGTACCCGTAGCAGCGCAGGCCAGTCAATTCAATGCGGTCAGCCATGAACACCTCCGCAATTCCACTCCATCACCGCGTCCACCGCGTCCCGAGAAATCACCACATTATGCACACGCACAGCCCACGCCCCCAACTGCGCGGAGAGAGCAGTCACGGCAGCGGTAGCGGAATCAGCGTCCTTGGGTTGTGAGGGCAAGGAGCGCGCAGAACGAATACCTGTGAGGAATCGCTTTCGGGACGCCCCCACCAAGATAGGGAACTGGCCGGCCACAAACTGCGGCAAAGCCTTGAGTAGCGTCCAGTTATCCTCAGGGGACTTAGCAAAGCCCAAGCCAGGGTCCAGCACAATGTTGTCTTCCGAAACCCCAGCAGACAGCGCGTTATTCACCAGACGGTCAAAAGTATCCTGGACATCTTTCACAATGTCCTCGCCGTGATCTGCCCGGCCTGCAGCGTCCCCAAACTCAGCAGTTTTCCAGTGCATAAGGCACACAGGAAGGCCCGTCTGCGCCATCACGCCGTACATATCGAGATCAGCCAGGCCCCCAGAGACGTCGTTCAGGAGATCCACCCCAGCCTCTGCTGCGGCCACAGCTGTTGCGGCCCGCATAGTATCCACACTGGTGCGAATTCCCTCCTTGTGCAGAGCTTCAATCACCGGAACCACGCGCTGAATTTCCAGCTCAGGGTCCACACGGTGAGCTCCAGGGCGCGTGGACTCCGCACCCACATCAATCATGTCCGCACCCTGCTGTACCAGCTCAAAAGCGTGCTCGATAGCAGCATCCACGTCCAAGAACTCACCACCATCCGAAAAGGAATCTGCTGTGACATTGACAATGCCCATCACCAGGCACCTGTTGGGAATGGTGAGATCCTGAACACTCATAACGTTTAGCCCCTAACTCCTAACTCCTAATAAGGCTTAGTACTTCGGCACGGGAGGCGGCATTGCGCTTGAAACCGCCACGCACCGCCGAGGTTGTGGTTTTGGAACCAGGCTTGCGAATACCGCGCATGGCCATGCAGAGGTGCTCACACTCAATCACCACAATGGCAGACTGCGCATCCAGTTTATCCATGAGCGCATCTGCCACCTGGGCTGTCAGACGTTCCTGCACCTGGGGGCGCTTAGCCAAACCATCTACCAGGCGGGCCAGTTTGGAAAGCCCGGTCACTCGCCCGGACTGCCCTGGGATATAACCCACGTGGGCTGTGCCGAAGAACGGCAGAAGGTGGTGCTCACACATGGAATAGATGGGAATGTCTCGCACCAGAACTAGCTCTTGGGTGCCCACGTCAAACACCTTTTCCAGCACCTGTGTGGGGTCTGAGTGGAGTCCGGCGAAAATCTCGCGGTAACTACGCGCCACGCGGGCAGGGGTGTCCCGAACCCCTGGACGATCGGGGTCCTCCCCTATCCCAATGAGAAGCTCTCTGACTGCAGCCTCAATACGGGCTTCATCAAACTCAACCATTAGCTCTGCTCTTTCTGAGAATCGCCGGCGCTTTCCTCATGGTCCGGCTTCTCATGCTCGGGAAGCGCAAAACCAATCTCGGGTTCAGCAGGCGCCTCAGCCCCCGTATCAGCTGTGCCCTTAGCCGACTTAGTAGCACCTGCGCCGGGCTTAGCGGCACCACCAGCAGGCTTAGCAGCGCCTGCGCCATACTTGCCGGTTTTCTCTGCGTTATCGGCAGCAGCTTTGCGGGCGGCTTCACGCTCAGCACGCACCTTGCGGGAGGCTTCCAAAATTGAGAAGCGCTTAGGGGGTTCCTCTCCCCTCTCCTTGGCAAGCTCCACAGGAGTTTTCACCGGCTCCCTATCCACCATCTTCGGGAAGTGCTCATCCTCCCCCTCAAACACATCCTCAGCCTCTGCGGGGCTGATGTCTTGGAACAACACCTCAAGATCAGGGCGTCGCAAAGTTTCCTTTTCCAGAAGCTTGGCAGCCAGAGTGTCCAAATAATCTCGGTACTGCTCCAGGAGGTGATAGGCCTTGTGGTGCGCGCGCTTGAGAAGGTACTGCACCTGTGCGTCAATATCGGCAGCAATCTTGGGGGAATAATCCAAGGAGCCACCTCCGCCCCTGCCGGAGAAGGGATCAGCATCCTCAGTGCCGTACTTCACCGTACCCAGCTCGGGAGACATTCCGTACTCGGTGACCATTGCGCGGGCAATCTTGGTAGCCTGCTGAATATCGGCCGAAGCTCCAGTGGTGGGAGTACCGAACACCAACTCCTCGGCAGCGCGCCCACCCATAGCAAACACCAGTTGGGCGAAGAGTTCGTCGCGGGTATACATTCCCTTGTCATCCTGGGAAGTGGTCATAGCATGGCCACCAGTACGCCCACGAGCCAGAATGGTCACCTTATACACGCGGTCAATGTTCTTCTGTGCCCACGCAGCCAAGGTATGACCGCCCTCATGGTAGGCGGTGATTTTCTTCTCCTGCTCGGAAATAATCTTGGAGGAACGCCGCGGCCCCCCAATCACACGATCTGTGGCCTCTTCCAGGGCGTCAGCGGTAATCACATTGCCACCAATACGGGCAGTAAGAAGTGCAGCCTCATTAAGCACATTAGCCAGGTCTGCCCCAGACATACCGGCGGTGCGCTGAGCGAGTGCCTTCAAATCAGCATCTGAGCTCAAGGGCTTGCCCTCGGCGTGAACTTCCAGAATTTTCTCACGACCAGCCAAATCTGGGTTATCCACAGGGATTTGACGGTCAAAACGGCCAGGGCGCAGGAGAGCGGGGTCCAGAATGTCTGGACGGTTGGTGGCGGCCATGAGAATGACACCTTCTCGATCCCCGAAACCGTCCATCTCTACCAACAGCTGATTGAGGGTCTGCTCGCGCTCATCATGGCCACCGCCAATACCTGAGCCACGCTGACGGCCCACGGCGTCAATCTCGTCAATAAAAATGATGCAGGGAGAATTCTCGCGGGCCTGCTTGAACAGGTCACGCACACGAGAGGCACCCACACCCACAAACATCTCCACAAAGTCAGAGCCGGAAATGGAGTAGAACGGCACCCCGGCCTCACCGGCCACAGCACGAGCCAGCAAAGTTTTACCCGTTCCAGGAGGGCCGTAGAGAAGCACACCACGCGGAATTTTGGCGCCCAACTTCTCGTAGATGGAGGGATCTTGGAGGAAGTCCTTGATTTCCTGAAGCTCATCCACGGCGTCGTCAGCGCCAGCAACATCCTTGAAGGTGTTGGTGGGCATATCCTTGTTGAGCTCTTTGGCCCTGGAGTTAGCGAAACCGAACATTCCGCCACCCTGCATCCGGCTCATGAAGAACATGAGAAGCCCGAAGAGCAAAATCATGGGGAACAGGAAATTGATAGTGGAGGTCAGCAAGGACTCCTGCGTGACCTTGGTATCAAACTTCTCCGGATCAGCCTTTTGCACCGCGGCAAACACATCCTGAGTGGTGCGTGCCGGATATTGGGTGACAAGCTTTTCCACACCCTCCAGCTTCTCCACGGAGATAGGCTTCTTCAGGGTGAGACGCAAAGTCTGCTCGCGGTCATCAATACGCACTTCCTTGACGTTCTTCTCCGCAAGCTGCTCATAGGCAAGGGAGGTTTCCACGGTCTGAAAACCGCGGGCGTCGTCAGTAAAAATGCTAAAGACGTAAATGGCCAACAAAGCAATGGCAGCAAAAACACCCCAGCGAAGCAGTTTCTTGTTCTTCATACACTCACTCTCATCTAAGGGTTATCTAGTGCTGGTAAACACTGGGGTTCAAAGTACCCACATAAGGTAGATCACGGTAGCGCTCTGCGTAATCCAGGCCGTACCCCACCACAAACTCATTGGGGATTTCAAAGCCCACGTCCAGCACCTCTACCCTGGCCTTTTGGACATCCGGTTTCCGCAGGAGAGTAACCACCTCCAGGGAATTCGGGTGGCGGCTTTTCAGGTTCCGCACCAGCCAGGAGAGGGTGAGCCCGGAATCAATGATGTCCTCCACGATGAGCACATCGCGCCCGGCGATGTCCCTGTCCAGATCCTTGAGAATACGCACCACACCAGAGGAGGAGGTGGCGTTGCCGTAGGAGGACACCGCCATGAACTCTAGTTCCGCGGGAATGGAGAGCGCTTGAGAAAAATCTGTGAGGAAGTATATAGCGCCCTTCAGGACGCACACCAAAATGAGGTCCTCTGCGGTGTTTCGGTACTTCTCGGACACCACATCTGCAAGCTCCTGGATACGGCGCTGGAGATCTTCCTGGCTGATCAAAACTGCTTCCACGTCCTGCCCATACTCATTGGGCGGAACGGAATAATCTTTTTGGTCATGTAACTTGGTCATTCGGTTTGATCAGCCCTTCCCACGCTTCCCACGAAGGTGTCTTATAGCAAGAACACGCACGTATGCCCGACTATTCCTCAGGCACAGTGCGATCAGACACAATCAGTTTGCCATTTACACGCTGCACTTCCAAGAAAGAGCCAAGGCTCACAGGCCCTTGGCCGTGCCAATCCACAGCCAGATTCTCCACTTGGCTGAGAATCTGACGGTTCACGGGGGCACCTGCGGCGCGAAGGAACCGTTCAAGAGCGCGGGTGCGCACAGCACGCGGGTGCTTCGCCATAGTTGCTGCATCCAGTGAGAGAGTCTTTGACTTGGCGACGCCGCGGGCGGTGTTTGACGGGGTGTCATGGACTGTGTGGCCGGTAGCGGTGTTTGACGGGGTGACGCGAACGGCGTCGTCAAGGGTAGCTTCTGCTA
This sequence comes from Actinomycetes bacterium, assembly GCA_023432405.1. Taxonomy (GTDB): domain Bacteria; phylum Actinomycetota; class Actinomycetes; order Mycobacteriales; family Mycobacteriaceae; genus Corynebacterium. Next base: position 18,242 of record JAEYUQ010000012.1, read on the forward strand.
TCTGCACTACGGCCTGCCGATTCTCCGCGCAACGCATGGCGGCCTGAGCCAAAGCAGGCGCAGGGTCATACCCCAAGGTTGCAGCCAAATCCGGTAACACCTTGGTGCGAACCAGAACCCGCAGGAATCCAGGGTCACTGTTCTGAGGATCATGCCAAGGGGTCAGGCCAAGCTCCGCACAGGCACCCTCCGTGTCCGCTCGACGAATCGTGAGAAACGGCCGCACAATGCGCCCCTCTCGCTGTGCCATACCCCCAGGGTTACCTCTCAAACCACCCAGCAGATAGGTTTCGGCCTGGTCATCGAGCGTGTGTGCAATGAACACCTCCCCAACACCGGGCGCAGGCTGGGCAGGTGGTGTGGGTTCGGGCTGGGCGGGTGGTGAGGCTGGCACGCCAACAGACGCAGTCCGGGCGGGCGCCGGACCTGGAGCCGGAGAGTCAGCGGGCGCAGGCTGGGCAGGTGGTGTGGATTCGGGCTGGGCAGGTGGTGTGGCCTGAAGAAGGGCACGGTAGCGAGCAGACCGAGCATTCGCCTCCAGGGAACCACCCGAAGGCACAGTTACCTTGACGACGTCCGCCGTAGCACCCAACGCCTCCGCCTGACAGCGTGCTTGGTGCGCAACGCGCTCTGATCCCGGCTGGAGCTGGTGATCCACAATCACCGCGTGAACTGGGGCACCTTCGGCACGACAGGCTGCAACAAGTGCCAGAGAATCAGGACCACCAGACAAACCAACCACAATGGGCGACTGCGATTCGGCAGACTGCCGACGCTGAGAAATGAAAGGGCGAACTGCCAGGCGACAGGTGAGAAAGTGCGGAGAACGATCAGGCCAGAAAGGATGCATAGTGAGTGTTAAATCAATGGGCGTTGGGTGAGGATTAAAAATCACGGATAGCGGACGTCAAAGCATCCATAGCCTCGCGCTGAGTGGTGACGTCACCGCCATTGGAAATCAGTGCAAAGGTGTAGATGTGTCCGTTGGTGGCCGGCACCATGCCCACAAGAGCAGAGGTTCCGGTAAGCGTTCCCGTTTTGGCTCGCACCCAACCTCGCCCCGAGAGGGCAGTGTAGCGGTCCGCAAGGGTGCCAGTTCCACCAGCCACGGGGAGCATATAAATCATGGAGTGGTACTCCGGGTTCAGCACCAGCTGATCCATGACCTCCCCTAGCAGAGCGGCAGGTATGCGGTTATCCACGCTCAGACCCGAGGTGTCAAAAAGAGCGGTGCCGGAGGTATCACAGCCAGCTTCTGCCAGAATGTCCAGGACGGCGCGGGCAGCACCATCACTGTTTCCGGGAAGTCCCCTACTGAGCGCTATCTCCCTACCGATAGCCTCCGCAGCCACGTTATCGGAATGCACCAACATATCCCGCAAGCGTTCCTGCAGTGTGGGAGACTCCACGCTAGACAGCGGCTCGGAACCAGCAGAACCCTCAGGAGCGGAATCAGCCGAATCAGCAGAACCCTCGGGAGCGGAACCAGCTGAACCAGCAGAACCCTCGGGAGCGGAACCAGCTGAACCAGCAGAACCTTCAGGAAGTGAAGCGGCGTCGCCAAGGATACTGGCGGAGCCAGCGAGGGCCGGTAAAGGTGCCACTCGGGCGCCTAAACGCTCCGCAAGACGGCCGATGACGTCTCTGGCAGGAGTTCCCGAGCGTGGGGATTCTGGGTTCGCAAGGTCTCCTAGAACCGCCTTATTCAGCATGAGCGGCTGAATGGGAGCAATATATCCGGCCCCAATATCCTCCGGGTGCCATCCCGATATCCAGTCTGGCTCAGCCCACACGGAGGTATCCACATAGAGGGTATCCACCTTCCTAGGAGCAGATTCAGGTATAGAACCTGAGTTAGTGGCCACCTCGGACGCGTCGGCCACCTCGGCCGCCTCGGGCGCGTTGGCCGCCTCGCCAATGACGGGAGCCACCAGACGGTCCAGCTGCTCCTCCGTGAGCCACACGTCCCCGCCAGCCTTCACAATGACAGAATAAAGAGTAGGCCCCGGCAGAAGGGATGTGGTCACTCGATGCTCAGGACCTAAAGCCTTGAGAGCGGCAAGAGTGGTGAGAAGTTTTGTGGAGGAAGCCGGCTGCAATGGAACCTCTGAATTCTGTTCCCACACCACCTGGTTATTCAGCGGGTCTGCCACCCGAGCTCCGAAGCTGGCCAGGCGCGGATTAGCGGCCAGGTTCTCAAGGGTGCTAGCAAGCACGGAGTTGTCCGCTGGCTGAGGGGTGACGGGTTCAGCCAAAGGTGCGGGTGCAGGGACGGAGTACGGTACACCGTGATCCAACTGGGCAATCTCTTTCCAGTACCACACACCTGTTGCGCCTGCTGTCAGCGCGCACACCGCCAGAACGGACGTTGCAACCCATACCTTCTTGCTCATCCCCATTAACACTAGCCGGTAAGGTGGGAACTGTTTTGGGTCAAACCCTGTTCTTAACAGAAGGAGTACATCAATGAGTGTTGAAGTGACCATCGAAGTTCAGAAGGGTTCACGCAACAAGTACGAGTATGACCACGAGAGCGGCAAGCTTCACCTGGATCGTTATCTGTTCACTCCGATGGGCTACCCGGCAGATTACGGATTTATTGAGGGCACCCTGGGGGAAGATGGTGACCCTCTGGACGCGCTGGTGATTCTGCCGGAGTCCGTATTCCCCGGTGTGGTGGTAGATGCCCGTCCAGTGGGAGTGTTCAAGATGACAGATGAAGCCGGTGGGGATGACAAACTGCTGTGCGTTATTGATGACGTCCGCTATGACAACCTCAAGGACATTGACGACGTCCCTCAAGCTCTGAAGGATGAAATTGAGCACTTCTTTGTGCATTACAAGGATTTGGAGCCCAACAAGGAGGTATCAGGCGCTGGTTGGGGTTCCCAGTCTGAGGCTCAAGCCATTCTTGACGCCGCCATTGAGCGCGCCGGTAAGTAAAAGCCCACAAAGCGGGGGAGCTGAACGCCTGGTGCGTATCTCATCAGATAGCTCACTCAACCACCACGACGGCCGTCGTGGTTGAGGAGCCGTCGTACTGGTTGAGGGCCGTGGGGGGGTGACGGCTCTTGTGGTTGAGGAACCGTTGCGGTTAACGGCCATCGTGGTTAAGGGTCGTCGTGGTTAAGGGTCGTCGTGGTTGAGGAGCCCCGTAACTTTTACGGGAAAGCTTCAGTGCATAGACCTCAAAACGGTGAGGCCAGTCTTTAAAGTGAAACTATGAGAATTCGCCCTGGACTCCAGCGTCGCGAGTGGCTGCGCACTCTCGCATACACCATGTTTTCCTACTACGCGGAGTCCTGTGACACTCAACAACACCAACCCTGGGGTAGGGGTTTACCTTCTCTGGAAAACTCTGGGATTTATCTCGGCCTGGCGCCTGCACGGCTTTTCATGCCTTGGCTTCAGCGGGGACTTCACATACTCCACGCCAGCAACACCCCTCTCTCCACAGGCAATACCATTTCCTCCACGGGAAATACCAGCTTCACCCCTGGGAACACTAGCCTCACCACGGGAAACACCAGCGTCACCACGAGTAGTATCACTCTCTCCAGTAGCAACACCGTTCCCTCTGCTGACACTGCTGATTCAGGTCAAGGGTGTTGCTTCTACCAGGGCGAAAATCCCTTGCGTTTCCTGAAACACTGCATGGCAAACGCCCTCAGCGACAGCACTATCAGGTATGCCTTCGGGTCTTATGCGGAAGTTCAAGAGCAGGAAAACACATATACCAGCACCGAACGGGAACAGCTTGACATCATTGCAGAACAGTTCTACGCCTTAGCTCCAGAGGTTTTCTGTTCCCTCCGCCCCTCCTGGTTCGATAGAAAGCCTGCACGTGTGACGGCAGATGAATTCTATTCCTGGTTTATCTACCGGCAATCCCCCATTCCATTACAGTGTGGCTACAACCCAGTAGACACCCAGATTTTCGCACTCAGTGAAGCCCAACGTCTTGCCGCTTGGGAGCACCACCATCAAATTCACCCCAGGAGCAGGCTAACGCCCGAGGATTTTGACAATGATGTCCTCCCTCCAGAGGTTCGTCTGTGCTGCACTTACGACGTCTATGGCGATGATGCTGGTGACGAATCTGACCCTCGTCAAAAGTCTTTTACACCCCTTGATCACCGCAGTCCGAAAAGCGGCCTGAGAATCTACACCATTGACTCTTTTAAGGATTATCAGCGCTTACTCCAGCGCTATCCTCAACCTGTCACACGATGGGACGGTGATTACTCCTACTGGGCTCCAGGAGTAACAATCAACCTTGTACTCAACTGGGAGGCTATCGCCCAGGACTATGACGGCGTAGGTCTCACTATCCGAGGTGCCTTAGACGCAGCCTACGTGCCCTGTGTTACAGACTCAGGAGTAGGCATACTCAGCGGTTTTACCCCTGGCTCTGTGGCCTATGTGCGCTCACCATTTCTAAACCCCAACACCCCGCACATAACTCACCGAACATCGAAAATATAGCCTTAGGCGTACTACCCCTTCGGAGGAAATCCGGTACATCTTCTGACAATTCACTCCGCTCCCCATAGCAATCACCTCAAGATGACACCTCTTGGCACAGCACTAAGCCTAAGCAGGAAGAGCATCAAGCAGGCACATCATCTCGGCAGGGAGGATGCCAAAACGGACGGATTTTCTAAACAGGAAAATGTGAAAACGCATAAAAGGGAGGGGTACCACTGGTGTAGTACCCCTCCCACACACCCCGGAAGGCCAGAAAACCTAGCCGCCAACAGGTGTGCCCACCACAACACACCACAGAGCGTGACTAGCCCTAACCGATGGACGCAGGAACACCCACACC
>JAEYUQ010000020.1 GCA_023432405.1 Actinomycetes bacterium
AACTTCTTGCCGTCAGAGTCTGTCACTAGCGGCACAGTGATGGCGTGAACAGCCACATTATTGAGTCTGCGGTTCAAATCCACACCGGCCACAAGGTTGCCCCACTGATCCCCGCCGCCAACTTGCAAGCTCACACCGTAGCGCCGATAGAGCTGCACATAGTCATTGGCTTGGAGAAGCATATAGGAGAACTCAGTAAAGGAGATACCGTCGTTCTCGAGGCGTCGCTTGATGGTCTCACGATTGAGCATGGTGTTGAGGGAAAAATACTTGCCGACGTCCCGCAAGAACTCGATGACTGTCATGTCCTGTGTCCATTCGCGGTTGTTCACCAGGGTTGCGGCGAAGGAGCCGTCAAAATCCACAAAGCGAGAAAGTTGAGCAGAGATCTTCTCCGTCCACTCAGCCACCTGTTCGTCACTGAGCATGGAACGCTCACCGACGTCGCGCGGATCCCCAATCATCCCTGTGGCGCCACCGGCAAGTACAAAGGGGTGATGTCCAGCTTTCTGGAATCGCCTCAGCATCAGTAGAGGCACCAAATGCCCAGCATGAAGGGAAGGCCCTGTGGGATCAAAACCGCAATACAGGCTGATCGGTTTCCCCGTTGCCTGAGATAGAGCCTCAAGATCCGTGGACTGGTTGATAAGCCCTTTGCGGCTTAATTCCTCAACAATCTGACTCATGACAATCATTCTCTCCGTACTATTCCGCGGAAGCTCCATGCTCTGTGCGAGCTGATGTAGTGGTGCCCGTAGCATCTGACCAGTCCAGAGCTTCCTCAGCAAGAAGGACGGGTATTCCATCTTCGATGGGGTACGCGATGCGTAATCGGGGATTCACCAGCACCTGTTTGTCCTCGAGATACTCTAAGGCGCCGTGATCCTGGGGACACACAAGAATATCGAGCAATCGCTGTTCCAGTGCCATTTATGACTCCCCTGCCTTATCACGAGAAGGAACAACAGGCTGCTGAGCCCACTGACGGTAGGTGGCGTTGGCGCTATTGACTCGCTCACGCTGCTCTTCTACCCGGACAGCAGCAGTTCCTCCCCTGGTTGCCCGCGAGGCAACCGCCCCTTCCACTGTGAGCACACTACGAACATTCGGGGTCAAGCGTGGATCAATGGCAGCTAATTCCTCATCCGTGAGATCAATAAGATCAACTCCTCGGGCTTCCGCCACACGCACTGCAGCCCCAGAAGCCTCATGCGACTCGCGGAAGGGAACCCCCTGCCGCACCATCCATTCAGCTAAATCCGTGGCCAGAGTGAATCCTGCTGGAGCAAGCTCCCTCAACCGTTCCTCATGGAATACCAAGGTAGACACCAAGCCTGTCAGTGCCGGGAGTAAGAGATGAAGCTGAGCCACGGAGTCAAAGAGAGGCTCTTTATCCTCCTGAAGATCCCGGTTGTATGCCAATGGCTGAGCCTTCATAGTGGCCATCAGACCTGCTAGATTCCCGATGAGCCGTCCCGATTTGCCACGGGTGAGCTCTGCAACATCGGGGTTCTTCTTCTGCGGCATAATAGAAGATCCGGTGGACCAGGCGTCATCCAAGGTCACATAGCCAAACTCTGGGGTAGACCACGCAATGATTTCCTCGGCCAACCGGGACAGGTCCACACCTATTTGAGCCAACACGAAGGCAGCTTCCGTGGCAAAATCACGGGAAGCGGTGGCGTCAATAGAGTTGTCAGCAGCGCAATCAAAGCCCAATTCTTCCGCTATGGCTTCCGGGTCAAGATTCAGGGAGGAGCCCCCTAGTGCCCCAGAGCCGTAGGGTGAAACGGCTAACCGTTTGTCTAAATCTTGAATTCGCTCCATATCCCGTAACAGCGGTTGAGCATGAGCCAAAAGCTCATGAGCCAAAAGAATAGGCTGAGCTGCCTGGAAATGCGTCTTACCGGGCATCACAGTGTCCATGTGATGTTCTGCCTGAACGGAAAGAGCATCTACTAAGGCCGTTAGTTCCAGTGCCACTGACCGCAAGGCATCTCGGACCCACATCCGAAACAACGTAGCCACCTGGTCATTCCTGGAACGGCCAGCCCGCAGACGTCCCCCCACCTCGGGCCCAACAATCTCAATGAGACCACGTTCCAAGGCGCCGTGGACATCCTCATCGGTGGGGTCTGGTTGGAACTCCCCGGAGGCAACCTTGCGGCCTAGTTCTTCCAGACCGGCCTCCATAGTGGCGAAATCCTCATCTGTGAGCAATCCAGCACTATGTAAGACACGTGCGTGAGCTTGAGAGGCTGCAACATCATAAGGGGCTAATACCCAGTCAAACTGTGTGGACACACTCAGAGCAAACATCGCCTCCGAAGGTCCACCCGAGAAACGTCCGCCCCACAGGGCACCCTTGTTGGTTTTATGCTGCTGCATTACTGCTGTGCCTCACGGTCCTGAGCTTCACGATCACGCTTGTTCGCAATCTTGGAGGATAGGCCGTGGAGCTGCACAAAGCCCTTGGACAAGGATTGATCAAACTGATCCCCTGTGTCATAGGTGGCTAAATCAAAGTCGTAGAGAGATTCCTCTGAACGACGCCCGTTCACCACGGCTTTACCCGCATGAAGGACCATGCGAATATCCCCGGTAACGTGCTCCTGAGTAGAGGCGATAAAGGCGTCAAGGGATTTCTTAAGAGGTCCAAACCAAAGGCCGTCGTAGACTTCCTCAGACCAGCGGGCGTCGATAAGGCGCTTGTAGCGGGCCAACTCGCGCTCCACAGTGACATCCTCTAAGGCCTCATGGGCAGTGATGAGCGTCACGGCTGCAGGAGCTTCGTAGACCTCACGGGACTTAATGCCCACCAGACGATCCTCAACCATGTCCAAACGACCAATTCCTTGGGCACCGGCGCGCTGATTGAGTTCTTCAATGGCTTCCAGCACGGTCACAGGACGCCCATCAATGGCCACCGGAACACCGGCCTTGAAGGAGATGATGACTTCATCGGGGGCATTCCCTAACGCAGGATCTTCTGTGTATGCGTAGAGATCCTTAGTAGGGGCATTCCACAAATCTTCCAGGAATCCCGTTTCCACCGCACGTCCCCACACATTTTGGTCAATGGAGAACGGAGACTTCTTGGACTGTTCGATAGGAAGGTTGATCTTCTCTGCATAGGCGATGGCCTTATCGCGAGTCCAGGCGTAGTCACGCGCCGGAGCCACAATTTCCACTGAGGGGTCCAGATCCATGAACCCAACCTCAAAACGGACCTGGTCATTCCCCTTGCCGGTGCAGCCGTGAGCCACGTGAGTGCAGTTGAACTCTTGAGCAGCTTCAATGAGGTGCTTAACGATGAGCGGACGCGAAATAGCAGACACCAGCGGATACTGCTTCATGTAAAGACCGTTGGCCTGGATGGTGGGTGCGCAGTACTCGTTGGCAAACTCTTCTTTGGCATCAATAACGATAGCTTCCACAGCGCCACAGTCCAGGGCACGCTGGCGCACAGACTCCATGTCCTCTCCACCCTGCCCCAGATCCAAGGACACGGCCACCACCTCACCATGAAGCATCTCACCCAGATAGGGAATGGCCACAGAGGTATCGAGACCGCCAGAGTATGCGAGAACAACGCGATTAGTCATGTGAATTTTCTCCTTGAGAGATAAACCTTGAAGTTAGACGTTACTTTAGTTGGACGTGGAATTAGTGAGTATTCTGCCCAGCTCTTTACCTGTAAGGGGTTCTCGAGCCAGCACAAAGACGGTGTCGTCTCCGGCGATACAACCAACAACCTCGTGCATCCCTACCCGATCAATAAAACTGGCCAGATACTGAGCCGCTCCGGGAGGAGTTCTCAAAACAGCAATGTCACGGGACCAATCTATAGAGATGACAAGGTCATCGAGCATCTTTCGGAGTTTGTCTCGGGTACCAGCAGAAAAATCGGTGAGAGGCTGACCGGGAGCACCGAGGACATAGTAGGCCCGCCCTTTGCCGGTGCGAATCTTTCTGGCACCTAGTTCATCGAGATCCCTGGACAAGGTGGCTTGGGTGATCTCGATGCCCTCTTGGGAGAGAATCTCGGACAGCTCACTTTGGGAGTGAACCATTGTGGATTCCAAGATCGTGGTAATACGCCCTTGGCGTACAGCACGGGACACAGTGGATGTTTGATCTGCCACCAGTTACTCCACCTCACCAGCTTGAAGGCGTCTGTTGTAGTCCAGCAACCAAATCAAGAGCGCCTTTTGGGCATGGAGCCTGTTCTCTGCCTCGTCCCAGGCTGCACTCTGAGGACCGTCAATCACCTCGGCGGTCACCTCACTTCCGCGATAGGCAGGAAGGCAGTGGAGGAAAATGGCTGAGTCTTTCGCCTTGGCCATCACGTCCGCATTCACCTGGTACGGCAGGAAGGGTGTGCGACGATCCAAACCATCACTCTCCATTCCCATAGAAACCCAGGTATCGGTGATTACCACATCAGCATCTTGAACCTCAGCGACGTCGTTTGTGACACAAATGTGCGCACCAGTCAGCTGCGCACGAGTTTCAGCCCGCTCAACGAAGGCTTGCTGAGGCTGGAACCCCTCCGGCGCGATAATGGAAATATCCATACCTGCCGTGGCGAATCCCAGAAGGTAACTATTAGCCATATTGTTGTTGCCGTCTCCCATATAGACGGCTTTCCTCCCGCGGAGTCCGGCAGAGCCTTCATCCGGGCAAAAACGCTCAATACAGGTTTGCAGGTCTGCCAGAATCTGACAGGGGTGCAAATCATCTGAGAGGGCATTGACAATAGGAACGGTAGCTGTCTCAGCCATATCCAGGAGGTTTTGGTGCGCATAGGTTCGCCACACAATCCCTGAGACAAAGCGAGAGAGTACACGCGCGGTGTCCTGGTACGTCTCCCCTTTGCCCATCTGAGTTCCCTTGGTCTCAGTGACAATTGCTTGACCGCCCATGTGAGCAATGGCGGTGTCAAAGGAGAAGCGGGTGCGTGTGGAGGTTTTATCAAAAAGAACAGCCATAGTCTGAGGGCCTGCAAGTGGGCGGTACTTAAAAGGCTCTTTTTTGACCTCGGCAGCCAGTGTGAGTACTTCGGCTTGTTCGGCCGGAGTTAAATCGTCATCCGCAAGAAAGTGACGCGGACGAAACTCACCTGGCTGAGGTGCTATGCGCTGAGGTGTGTCGTGACTGGAACCGCTGTTATAAGGTGCTTCAGGGTTGTGGCGAGGGGTAAAGTTCTCCATCACATCGTGTCCTTTCAAGGTGTGTTGTATCTGTGGTGCCGTCATCACAGTGACCTAAGAAGCTGCTGGAACCTCTTGATGAACTCGGCAATATCGTCGTCAGTGATCACCAAAGGGGGCACCAGGCGAATCACATTCTTCTGGGGTGCATTAAGGATGAGCCCCTCACTGAGTCCCTTGGCCACCGCTTCCTTGGCGACGTCCCGGCTGAGAACTACCCCAAGCATGAGACCGCGCCCACGGACAGACTCCACTCCTTCAAGGGAACGCAACTGCTCAGCGAGAAGCGCACCACGAGCAGTGACACCCGCCAGAAAATCCTCATCCACAACATCTAAGACCGCGTTCGCTGCCGCACAGCACACGGGGTTTCCCCCAAAGGTGGTTCCGTGAGTACCTGGGGTAAACAAGGTGGCAGCCTCTCCGTGCGCCACACAGGCTGCTAGAGGAAGACCACCTCCCAAGGCTTTCGCCAAAGTGACAATGTCCGGAACCACGCCCGGCTCGTGTTGGAAAGCGAAGAAATCTCCTGTGCGTCCAACGCCGGTTTGAACCTCATCCACAATCATGAGGATGCTGTACTGGTTGCACAGTTCTCGAACCTCACGGAGGAATCCTTCGGGTGCCGGAATCACTCCCGTCTCACCCTGGATAGGTTCCAGAACAATGGCTGCCACATCCTGCGGATCCTGCTCCACGAGATTCCGCAGAGACTGGACATCCCCGTAGGGGTAGTACTCCACACCGGCGGGCATGGGTTCAAAGGGGGCGCGCTTCTCGGGCTGGCCAGTAAGCGCCAAAGCACCCATAGTACGACCGTGGAATCCATGCACTGCCGACAGAATCCTTCGCTTGCCAGTCAAGCGGGCTAATTTAAAAGCCGCCTCATTGGCTTCGGCACCCGAATTACAGAAATACACCCGTGGATTCTTCACAGAGGGATCAACGCTTTGCAGTTTTTCGGACAAACGAGCTCCCAACCTTAAGGCGGGTTCAGTGGCAAAGAGATTTGAGCAATGCCCCAAAGTGTTAATCTGCGCCGTGACTGCCTGGACAACAGCCGGATGAGCTTGGCCCAGGGAATTGACAGCTATACCCGAGAGCATATCAATGTACTCAGTGCCATCGGCGTCGATAAGCCAGGCCCCGTGACCCCCCACAATCTCAATTTGAGGAGATCCATAGTTGTCCATAAAAGTGGAATTCCACTGGGCAATAGCTTCAGCGTTGGTCATTGAAGCTCCTTCCAGGCAGCGCCATCAGGATAGTTAGAACGGTCATAGTTTTCAGGTAACACCATCGTTCCGATACCGCCGGTTGTCATCAATTCCAGAATGACTGCATGGGCAATTCTCCCATCAATAACATGAGCTGCAGAAACTCCATGCTCTATGGCTGTCAGACAGGACTCCATCTTTGGAATCATCCCTGTCTCTAGCTTCGGTATCAAAGAACGCAACGTATCGGCGGTAATCGTAGATAACAGAGAGGACTGATCCGGCCAGTCAGAGTACACACCCTTCACATTGGTGAGCATAAGAAGGCGATCTGCATGAATTGCTGCAGCTAAAGCACCAGCGGCCGTATCAGCGTTGATGTTATACACAGTCCCGTCCACGCCCGGAGCGATAGTGGATACCACAGGAATACGCCCAGCCTCAATGATGTCCATCAGTGCAGAGGGATCAACATCCACAATGTCCCCCACCTGACCGATATCCGTAGGAACTCCTTCAATCTCTACAAGAAGCTTTTCAGCGGTGAAGAGCCCCGCGTCCTCACCGGAGGTGCCTACGGCATAGGGGCCGTAAGAGTTAATGAGGTTCACCAGATCGCGCCCCACCTGCCCGAAAAGAACCATCCTGACAACGTCCATAATCTCGGAAGAAGTCACACGACGCCCACCGCGAAACTCTCCTTCCATGCCCAAGCGTTCCAGCATGGCGTTGATTTGGGGACCTCCCCCATGCACCACCACAGGTTTGGCACCCACTGTTCTCAAGAACACCATATCCGCGGCAAACGCAGCCTTGAGAGCATCATCGGTCATAGCGTTTCCGCCATATTTAACCACCACGATGTTGTCGCGGTAGTGCATAAGCCAGGGAAGGGCGTCGGCAAGGATTTCGGCGCGCTGTGTGATACTGATTCCAGGTACTGACATCGTATTCACCTTAGACAAGCGAGAGTGTGTAGTGGAGCGGGAAAAGTACTGAACCGAAGAGCTATACGCAGGTGTTGTACTAGGTGGTGTAGGCCGAATTGATTTCCACGTAGTCGTGTGAAAGATCAGTGGTATAAACCGTACCTTCGCCTGAGCCTTGAGTGCCTAAATCAATCTCTACCAGAATGTCCGATCCTGTCAGATCCACTTGGCGAGCGTCGGGAGTGCCAGTGGACTGCTGGCACACCAGATGTCCATTAAAAGCCACCGAGATATTGTCCGGATCCATCTCCGCCGGAGCCATACCGACGGCCGCCAGTATCCTCCCCCAGTTTGGATCAGAACCGAACATGGCAGTTTTACAGAGGTTATCGCGCCCCACCACTCGGGCGGCCTCCACCGCCTCAGCATCGGTAGCCGTACCTCGCACCGTGATGGTGACGCGCTTGGTTACGCCCTCAGCATCAGATTGCATCTGACGAGTAATGTCTGCACACGCTGCTTGAACAGCCTGAGCGAACTGCTCAGCAGTGGGCTTAACCCCGGAAACACCTGAGGCCATGATAATGACAGTGTCATTGGTTGAGGTAGTGCCATCAATATCGAGGCGATTGAAAGTAGTGGACACTGAGCTGTGGAGGGCTTGCTCGGCTACCTCAGGGCTAACAACAGCGTCTGTGGTGAGCACCACCAACATGGTGGCCAGTGATGGCGAAATCATCCCAACCCCCTTCCCCATACCACCCAGCACCCAGCCATCAGCTAAGACCACGGTTTCTTTGGGGACAGTATCTGTAGTCATGATGGCTACTGCAGCCTGCGCACCGTGATCTCCCAGCTGTGGGACAAGGGACTCAATACCGGCATGGACCTTCTCCATAGGTAACGGCTCCCCGATAATTCCCGTGGAACACACAGCGACGTCCAGAGGGTCGATGCCTAGAGCATCTGCCACGTGGCGGGCGGTCTCTTGGGTGTCTGTATCACCAGCGGGCCCATTGCACGCATTGGCGTTACCAGCATTGAGCACAACTGCTTGAAGCACACCATTGGCAATAGCCGCGCGACTCCACTTCACGGGACTTGCGCACACACGATTTCGTGTAAAAACGGCTGCTGCCGTGTGGAGTGGTCCCTCGTTGATAACGAGTGCCATATCTGGTTTGCCGGATGGTTTAATTCCGGCCGTGGTGGCTGCAGCCTTGAATCCCTGTGGCGCGGTAACCCCGCGAGACGTACTACCAGCCTGTGCCGGACTGGTTCCTTGAGACAAGTGAGCGCTTGCTTGTGCTGTGGTTTCTTGAGAATTCATGAAACGTTCCTTGGGCTGAAGATACTGTGGACGAACTATCAGAATAGGGCTGACAAGGCCTAGGCTAGGGGGCTACGGCCGCCAGTGGAAGACCTGCAGTTTCTTCCCATCCCAGCACCAGGTTCATGCACTGCACAGCAGCTCCACCTGTGCCCTTGGTGAGATTATCTATGGCTGAGATGGCAACTAGCTGTAACCCAAAGGGATCCACAGCTACTTGAACCTGGCAGACATTTGCCCCTAGTACGTTCTGCGTTTGGGGTTGCTGCCCTTCCGGCAGAAACATAACGCAGGGCTCATCCTGATAGGCACGAGTGTAGGCTTCACGGACCTGAGCTTCAGTGACACCATCTCGAAGTTGTGCAGTAGCTGTGGTCAGAATTCCACGGGGCAATGGCGCCAACACTGGGGTGAAGGTAACAGTCACTGGCTCCTGTGTGAACTCCTGGAGGTTCTGCACCATCTCTGGTGTATGCCGATGAGTTCCGCCCACCTTGTACGCCTTGAGGGAACCCATTGTCTCTGACCCGAGCATATCCACGGAGGCCTTCTTACCGGCACCGGAAACACCTGTAACAGAAGTGACAGTCACCTGAGGCACTACGAGGTCTGCATTGAGCGCCGGGTACATCGCTAATGTCGCTCCGGTGGGGAAACATCCTGGAACGGCAACACGTGTGCTGTTCTTTAAAGCTTCTCGATGCCCTGGCAGTTCAGGAATGCCATAAGGCCAACTTCCAGCATGGGTAGAACCGTAATAGTGCTCCCATGCCTGAGCATCACGAAGTCGAAAATCCGCTGCACAGTCAATAATGATGGTGTCCTCGCTCAGCTGGGAAGCTATCCGGGCGGAATGCCCATGAGGCAACCCGAGGAATACAACATCATGCCCGTTGAGAACCTCAGGAGTGGTGTTCTCAAGAACTCGATCAGCCAGCTGCGGGATGTGCGGAACTAAGCTCCCGAAGCGCTGACCAGCTGTACTGTGAGCTGTCAGGGCTCCTATTTTCAGCTCTCCGCTGTGATACGCCGGATGCCCTACAAGCAAGCGTAAGATCTCAGCACCGGCATATCCCGAGGCTCCAGCAACTGCAACCGAAATACTCATGCGACCATAGTACATAATTACCAATCAAATGCAATTTATGCACCATCTGAAGTGCTCCTTGCCGCTGTCCCCTCCCCCTGAGAACCGCAACTAGGCGCGCATAGTAGCACCTAATTGCTCAGCTGCCCGCTGCACAGCAGCCTCGCGCGCCTGGTTTGCCTCTTCATCGGTCAGGGTACGGTCGGCAGCCCTAAAGAGCATCTCAAAGGCCAGAGACTTTTTATTTTCACCCAGCTGCTCAGAGCGATAAATATCGAAGAGTTCAAGAGATTCCAGTAATTCTCCGGCCCCCTCGGCCAGTACCTCATGAACTCGAGCGGCAGGCACAGACTCGTCCACCACGACCGCTACATCCTGATGCAACGCTGGGAAGGCAGATAAAGTTGGCGCCGGTAGATGTGTCGTAAGAGGAAGAGCATCAATAGAAACTTCCGCAGCACACACCCTCTCTGGAAGGCCCAACCGCTCAAGGATCTCCGGGTGAAGCTCACCTGCGTGCCCCACAAGAGTGTCACCCACATATAAGTCAGCACAACGTCCGGGATGCCACGGCTTCGTATTCCCAGCGCGAACAGTCAGTTCTACTCCGGCAGCTCGTGCCACAGTCTGAGCAGCTTCCACTGCATCGGCCCACGTGTAATCTACAGCATGGCTGAGAGGTCCGGCTTTTACTATCTTGCCGACGCCCACCACAGCAGCATGAAGGGGCTGTTCCGGCAGTGACTCCAGGAGATTCTTCAGCTCCTCCTCCGACGGGCGCCCTGCTGTGGACAGCATGGGCGAACGCTTCGCTTTCTTAAAAGCTACCTGCTGCACACCGAATATGGACAGACTCGTTGTTCCCCGAGCAATATTTCGGCTTACAGCTTCCAACATGGCAGGAAGCAGTGTTGTTGCAAGAACAGAATGATCGCTTTCAAGAGGATTGCGCACTGTGACCACAGCGCGCCTGGGATCCTCTGCGGGCAGGTCCCAGACATCGAAGGTATCTTGACGGATGAACGGCGTGGGGAAGATTTCTACATAGCCGGAATAAGCCAAGGCATGCCCTACAGCACGCCGTCTCCGCTGTACCGGAGTAAGACCACGGCCAGGAGGGGGCGTCGGTAGGCAACGAGGCACATCCTCAAGCCCTTCCAATCGAAGGATTTCTTCCACTAAATCAGCTGGCATAGTAAGGTCTGTGCGCCAACTTGGAGGAGTCACCACGAGCTGACCAGTCTGCTCAGATTCCACAACGGTGCAGCCCACCTCCCTGAGGCGTTCGACAACAGTGCCGGTGGAGTAATCTACGCCCACTAATGTCGAGGGGAAAGCTGAATCCAGGGCAATCGGCTTGGCGTTAGGTACGTCTCCCCACACCGTGCGCGTGGGTTCAATGCGACCACCGCCTATTTGCACCATGAGGGCACAGGCAATGTCCAAAGCAGTTTCCACTAGGGCAGGATCCACCTGACGTTCAAAACGTCGAGATGCCTCTGAGGAGAGCTTATGGCGCCGAGCAGTTCTAGCTACTGCAATGGGGTCCCAGGTAGCAGCCTCAAAAATAAGAGATGTGGTGGTCTCCGAAATCTCTGAGTCCACACCACCCATCACACCAGCAAGCCCCAAAACACGAGTCTCATCAGCAACCACGACATCTTCGGAATCAAGGTTTCGGGTGGTGTGATCGAGGGTTTCTAGAGTTTCCCCTGTATGAGCATGGCGAATATGAAGCTGTCCGGATACAGCATCCGCGTCATAGGCGTGCATGGGCTGCCCCAGCAAAAACATCACATAGTTCGTGATGTCCGTGGCGGCATTGACTGGACGCTGACCGCAGAGCATTAATTCCCTCTGCAACCAGTAGGGAGATTCGACGAGAGGATCTACTCCAGTTACTGTGCGAATACCGAAACGCCGGGTTTTCGTGTCAGTCTCCACAGTGACACCCAGGCCCTCTCCCGTAGGTTGCGGTACACACGTGACATCAATTCCAGCTACTGCAGGGTCCTCGGCGGGATCATGAAAGGGCAGATTGAAAGAACTGGAGATTTCTCGGGTCAGACCCCGAGCAGACAGCGCATAACCACGATCTGGAGTGATATTGACCTCAAATTGAGTATCCTCCAATCCAATGAGAGGAGCTGCCGGATCTCCAGGAGACCCATACCCAGCCGGAAGGGTGATAATCCCCTTGGTTTGCTTCTCAGTAAGCCCCAGCTCGGCAGCCGAACACATCATGCCGTTGGAGATGTGGTCGTAGGTTTTCCGCGCAGAAATAGTGAATCCACCAGGCAGTTCAGCTCCAGGAAGAGACACCACCACATAGTCACCCAGCTTGAAGTTACGGGCACCACAAATGATGCCTTGGGGTTCTCCGGTACCATTTGCCTGACCGACGTCCACCTGACAGTAACGGATAGGTTTCTTAAAACCAGTCAGTTCTTCAATCTCGAGAACTCGACCGATAACAAGAGGTCCTTTGACAGAAGGAAGCGCTGAATAACCCTCTGTTTCAAAACCAACGCGAACAAAACCTGCGTCTAGATCTTCGGATGAGACAGTCCAACCAGGGTTTGTACGACCAATCAGGCGTTCGATCCAACTTTGAGCAATGAACATTGTTTTCCCTTTCAGAGCGTGAGTGTGACCGCGGTTTATGCCTGAATCCCAAAAGGCAGGGTGAAACGGATGTCACCCTCCACCATGTCGCGCATATCAGTGAGACCATTCATAAATTGCAGTGTGCGCTCCAACCCCATGCCAAAAGCAAAACCGGAATAGATCTGTGGATCAATACCAGCTGAGCGCAGTACATTCGGGTTAATCATCCCGCAGCCACCCCATTCGATCCACCCAGCTCCACCTTTACGATGAGGGAACCACACATCCACTTCAGCCGAGGGCTCGGTAAAAGGGAAATAATTGGTGCGCATACGAGTGTGAGCATCCTCCCCGAACAGACTCCTGGCCAAATGATCAAGAGTGCCACGCAAATGGGCCAAGGTCAGCCCTTTATCCACAGCCATTCCCTCAATTTGATGAAATGCCGGAGTATGCGTGGCATCCAACTCATCCGTCCGGAAAACCCGTCCAGGAGATGCTATATACACCGGAAGTTCACGACTCAGGAGTGTTCTCACCTGCACAGGAGAGGTGTGAGTACGGAGAACCTGATGTGAACCTTCACCTTCTAGGTGAAACGTATCCTGCAGAGTTCGGGCGGGATGATCGGGAAGGAAGTTGAGAGCATCAAAGTTGAAGTACTCAGCCTCTACTTCAGGACCTTCGGCAACTTCCCAACCCATAGCCACAAAAATATCTGCGGTACGTTCCATGAGGGTGGTGATGGGATGAAGGGCCCCCGGCTGACGTCGAGTAGTTGGAATGGTAACGTCCACCGTCTCCTCTTTGAGACGCTGAGCGTTCCTCTTCTCCTCCAGCTCAGCGCTGACTTCCCGGAACCTCTTCTCTACCCTTCCCCGAGCGGTATTAACTCTCCGACCAGCGTCTTTTCGCTCATCCTTTGGAATCTGCCCCAGACTACGACGAGCTACCATAAGAGGAGACTTCTCCCCGAGATGATCACGATGAGCGCGCTGTAACTCATCAATATCAGCGGCAGACTCAAAAGCAGCGATTGCCTGATCGGCAACAGCGGTCAGAGCGCTCTCCGAGAGATCAATATGAGAAGTGTCTGGAGACTCAGTCACGATGACGTCCTTAGATGTTCTTCATGGAATGTACGCAATGCAAGACATTCTAAACAGCGCAAGCGATGACATACTAAACACCCGACGCTAGTACCTACTCCCCCGCGCAAGGTAGCGCTTAGTCAACGTCCCCACTGTCAGACTGCATCCGCGAGGATTCGTAGAGGCAGATAGCCGCGGCCGTCGCCAAGTTCAAAGACTCAGCAGATCCCCGGATGGGGATTCGGACTCGATAATCCGCCTGTTCCAGAATCTCCGCTCCAAGCCCATGAGCTTCATTACCGAAGAGCCACGCAGTAGGTTGTTTCAGGAGTTCACCAGCGGTTTCCAGATTCACCTCGCCATCAGCGCTGGTAGCTAGCAGCTGAAGACCAGCGGATTGTAGCTCTGCCAGCACCTCAGCAGTGTCCACCTTTCGGGCTACCGGAATATGGAACAGGGAACCGGCAGAGGCTCGGGCAGCTTTTCCGCCTTGGGGATCCACGCTTTCTCCTGCAAACACCACAGCATCTGCCCCTAAAGCATCAGAGACACGAATAAGGGTTCCAGCGTTTCCGGGGTCAGAGGTGAGCACTGGGACTGTGAGAAGACGCGGTTTCGCCGCGAGAATATTTTCGAAAGGCCACAACACAGGTGAACAGACCGCGAAAATACCTGTGGACGTGACCGTATCGCTCAAATGCTCAGCGGCTTTCCTGGTGATGGGATGCACATTCACGCCGAGATTCTCTGCGGACCTTAGGATTTCGGGATAGCGCGTGGCAGCACCGTAGGTAACGTACACATCCCTGGCAGCACCCGTGGCAATGGAGGCATCCACACAGTTGGCCCCCTCAACTAAGAAGGCTTGAGCCTTCCTCCGAGCCGCACTGCGATGGAGTTTGGCGGCATCAACAATTCTGGGAGTGCGTTCAGTAAAGGAAGCATCAAAATCCAAGTCCATGACCGCGAGATTACTAGCTGGAGAGGAAATAAATGAGTTGAGGCAGAAAAATCCAACTTCCGCAGTTCAGATGAACTCAGGGAAGTTGGGTAGTTGAATACCTGATACGCCTAGGCAGCCTTGGGGGCGTTGACATCCTCCGGCAGAGCGGCTTTGGCCTGCTCGCAGATAGTGGAGAAGGCGGCGAAGTCATTGACGGCCAAATCCGCCAAGATCTTGCGATCCACCTCGATACCAGCAAGGCGAAGACCCTGGATTAGCCGGTTATAGGTAATGCCGTTCATACGGGCAGCAGCATTGATACGGGTAATCCACAGCTTGCGGAACTCACGCTTACGGGCGCGACGATCCCGGTAGCTGTAGGTCATTGAATGCAGCCACTGCTCCTTGGCCTTGCGATAGAGGCGAGAGCGCTGTCCGCGGTATCCCTTGGCGGACTTGAGAATAGTGCGACGCTTCTTCTTGGCATTGACAGAGCGCTTGACACGTGCCACGGTTGTACTTCCTTAGAATCTTGAGAGCGAATGAGTTATCGGGACAGACGGCCTGTCTTAGGCCTCACCAAGTAAACGCTTCACACGCTTGGTATCGCTGCGGGCAACATCAACAGTGCCCTTCAAGCGGCGAGTGACACGAGAGGACTTGTGCTCCAAAAGGTGACGACGCCCTGCCTGCTCACGACGCAGCTTCCCAGTACCGGTCTTCTTAACACGCTTAGCCATACCCTTGTGGGTTTTCTGCTTCATAAGTTCGTAGTCCTTAAAATCCCTGTTTGTTCTGTTCTGCTACTTACAACAGTTCTACTTCTTGCCCTTGCCGTGTCGCACCGGACCAAGCACCATCGTCATATTCCGACCATCTTGCTTGGGCCGAGACTCCACCTGGCCGTACTCGGCAATGTCCTGTGCCAGACGCTCAAGCAGTCGGTACCCCAGCTCTGGACGAGACTGCTCACGCCCACGGAACATAATGGTGACCTTCACTTTGGAACCTTTTTCAAGGAAACGGATAACGTTCCCCTTCTTGGTTTCATAGTCATGGTCATCAATCTTGGGACGCAGCTTCTGCTCTTTCACCACGGTCTGCTGCTGGTTCCTGCGAGCTTCCCGCGCTTTCTGAGCCTGTTCGTACTTGTACTTTCCGTAATCCATGATTTTGGCTACAGGGGGTTTCGCCTGTGGCGCAACCTCAACCAAATCTAGGTCAGCCTCATAAGCCAACTTGCGGGCATCTTCCGTGCGGATAATGCCCACCTGTTCTCCACTTGGTCCGACCAATCGAACCTCGGGAACTCGGATACGCTCATTGATGCGAGCTTCAGCGCTGATGTGGACTCCTCAAGTAGGTGTTGTCAGTAACGTACCGAACCACAATCAGATTTCTTCACACAAAAAATCCCGTGCACTCATGCGCACGGGAGATCCAGTGTCAGGTAGTCGCGTCACGCAACTACTGCTTTGTAACCTTGAGCCAGCATTGTGCGGCATCAGGTGGGAAGATCTCCTCTTGCGACCTGGAACATGACATTCCAGGTGGTAGCTCTAAGGAATCTAGCACTCCACGGGAGCCTCAGCAAATTGACAACGCCGTAAACTAACTCACCTGGTTGTCATAGCTCTCCTGACCTGGTTCCTCATACACATACCCAGAGGAGGAAGAAGATGAGACAACAGATGGCTCAGTCTCAGAGGGTATAAAGGACGCCATCGGAGTGTCCGAATCCACAGAGCTCATGTCGGCCATATCAGAGGATGTGGGCTCCCAGGAGGAGGTAGTCTCTCTATTCCTTGACGACGTCCCCTCAACTCGTGTAGTGCGCGATACTGACGGCTCGGCTGTTGATGTGGGAGTCGTTGATGAGGTGGTTGACGTCTCACTGCGCCGTGTAAAGACATTGAGCACCGTTGTAAACAGCGGGTAGTTATCTTCTTGGGTTGGGGTGCGGGTGGGATCTTTCAAGGAGAAAGAAATCCTGCTTGCTCCTCGGCAGGACAATCCATTCTTGCTCCCCTGAACAAATTGACAGGTCACAGTGATGCTCTCACCAGTCATAGGATCCTCAAAGGAGTATGCGCCTTCTGCGGGCTCTTTAATCTCCCGGGCAGCTGCTCGGGCAACCAGACAACTCGTTGCGGTAGTTCGAGCAGTCACCGAATTCCACACTCCGAGGGGGTCGCAGCTAAGAATCCCCAGAGACATTGTCGAACGTGGCGTTGTTGTCATGGTGGGCGTTTCCGAGACCGCAACAGTTTCCTGGGTGCTCTTTTTTGCTCTCGTGAGAGCGTAGGAAATACTCCCCACAGCACCCAGAACAATAACAAGCACCAGGACAACGACTCCCACCGTGACAGCTTTTTTCCGGCGCTCGGAAGTCTTAAACCCTACAGGCAAGGAACCTAGCTGTGTGGATTGCGCCGGGAGCGCGTCTTGCTGCTCAACCCTCACCTCTCCATCACCGCTATCCTGCATCTCAGACTGCGGCTCTCGCTCAAAATCACTGGGTGAGTCAGACACATAAGTATCGTAACTGAGACAAACGGAAATCTTGCTACATCGCGGAGTCAGCCTCCACCCACCTCCTGCCTTGAGCCTTAGGAGGAACTCGACAACAGTGGTCTGAGGAATTGTCCTGTAAAAGACTTTGGATTGTGAGCAACGGTCTCTGGGGTACCTTCGGCAACCACAGTTCCTCCCCCACTGCCACCCTCAGGCCCCATATCAATAATCCAGTCTGCAGACTTAATCACGTCAAGATTGTGCTCAATGATAATGACGGAGTTGCCTTTATCCACTAATTCCTGAATCACCATCATGAGTTTGCGGATGTCCTCAAAATGAAGCCCCGTGGTGGGCTCATCCAGAATATACACTGTGCGCCCATTCGAGCGCTTCTGCAGCTCAGTGGCTAATTTCACTCGCTGAGCTTCGCCGCCTGACAAGGTAGTGGCAGATTGCCCAAGCTGAACGTAGCCCAAACCTACACGCTCCAGGGTCTTCATATACCGATGGATGCTGGGAACAGACTCGAAGAAGGACGTCGCCTCGGAAATAGGCATGGAGAGAACATCCGCAATGCTCTTGCCCTTATAACGGACTTCGAGGGTTTCCCTGTTGTAGCGGCTGCCGTGACACACTTCGCAGGGCACATATACATCGGGCAGGAAGTTCATCTCTATTTTCAACGTGCCGTCACCTTGGCAGGCTTCACAACGGCCACCCTTGACATTGAAAGAAAATCGCCCGGCTTTGTAACCGCGCACTTTTGCTTCTGGTGTTTCAGCAAATAGCGTGCGAATTTTATTGAACACACCTGTGTACGTAGCAGGGTTAGAGCGCGGAGTCCGGCCAATAGGTGATTGATCTACCTGGACTAATTTATCTAGCTGCTGCATTCCGTCCACACGCCGAGAACGCCCTGGCACCTGGCGAGCATTATTGAGCTCATTGGCCAGATGTTTAGCCAAAATCTGATTAACCAGCGTTGATTTCCCAGAGCCAGATACTCCGGTAACGCACACCAACACACCCAGGGGAATCTTGACAGAAATGTGGTCCAAGTTGTTTTCATAGGCATCAACAACCCGAAGCATTCTTTCCGGATCAATGGGACGACGCTGAGCGGGCACCACAAGCGCTTTCCGCCCCGAGAGGTAATCACCTGTCAGGGAGTGTTGAGCTTCAAGAATTCCTGCCGGCTCTCCCTGGTAGACAATTTCTCCACCATTCACACCGGCTTCCGGACCCACATCCACCAGCCAGTCAGCTTCCCTGATTGTCTCTTCGTCGTGCTCCACCACAATAAGGGTGTTACCTATGTCCCGAAGCTTCTTCAGGGTGGTGATGAGACGGCGGTTATCCCGCTGGTGAAGACCAATGGAGGGTTCATCCAGAACATAGAGAACCCCGGCTAATCCTGAACCAATTTGGGTGGCTAACCGAATTCGTTGAGCTTCTCCCCCTGACAGGGTTGACGCACCTCTGCTCAAGGTGAGATAGGACAACCCCACGTCCAGCAGAAACTTCAGTCGTGCCTGAATCTCCTTGAGAACAGCACCGGCAATCATGCCCTGCCGATAATTCAGTGAGAGGTTATTGAGAAAATCACTGGCTTCCTCGATGGATAGATCTGTCAGATCCGCAATGGACATCTGTCTGCCATCCTGAGCGGACAAGCGTACTGACAGGATTTCTGGCCTCAGCCGATGTCCGTGGCACACTGTGCAGGGAACTTGCCTGGTATAGCTATACATCCTGTCCTTCAAGGACTCTGAATCTGTGTTCTCCCGCTTCCGATTGACATACCCTACGGCTCCTTCAAAGGGAGCAGAGAACGTTCGCCTACGGCCATATCGGCTCTTATAGGACACTGTGACGACGTCCTGAGAACCCCAGATCAACGCCTTTTGATCGGCCTTCGGGAGCTGAGAAAAGGGAGTCTTGGGATCGAAACCACGCACATCTGCCAGAGCTTTGATGAGTTTTTCAAAGTAGCCGTGGTTAGGGCTACTCTTCCACACCTGAATGGAGTGAAGAGCCGGAGCGTCAGGGTCTGGAACCAGGAGATCCGGATCCACTTCCGTGACAGACCCCAATCCTTCGCAATGCGGGCAGGCGCCGTAGGGAGAGTTAAAGGAAAAAGCCCTAGGTTCCAGTTCGTCCAGAGCAATAGTGTGTCCATTAGGGCACGCCATCTTTTCGGAGAACCGTTGAAAACGCTCGGGACTCCCAGCTTCTCGATCCACAAATTCGATGATCACCACGCCGTCGGCAAGGTTCAATGCCGTCTCCACAGACTCAGCCAAACGCTGTTTCTGACTGGCTTTCACCTGAAGGCGATCCACAATGACGTCAATATCATGCTTAACTTGTTTCTTCAGCTTTGGTGGCTCTGCCAGACGGTAGAGTTCCCCGTCCACTTTCACTCGGGAATACCCATCGGCAGCGAGCTGGGAAAACAGTTCGACGAACTCCCCTTTGCGAGTGCGCACCACCGGAGCCAGAATCTGAAACCTCTCTTTTTCGGGGTGCTCCAAGACTTGATCCACTATCTGCTGCGGGGTTTGACGCTGAATCTCAGCGTCACACACTGGGCAATGCGCTGTCCCAGCACGAGAAAAGAGCAAACGCAGATAGTCGTAGACCTCAGTAATTGTTCCCACTGTAGAGCGTGGGTTTCTGTTCGTAGATTTTTGATCAATAGACACCGCAGGCGAAAGCCCATCAATGAAGTCCACGTCAGGTTTGTCCATTTGCCCCAAAAACATCCGAGCGTAGCTGGACAGGGATTCCACGTAACGGCGCTGGCCTTCAGCAAAAATAGTGTCAAACGCAAGAGAGGATTTACCTGATCCAGACAGCCCCGTGAACACCACCAACTTATCTCGGGGTATATCTATACTCACTGATTTCAAGTTGTGCTCGCGAGCCCCTCGCACCACTAAACGCTCAGCCATCGTTTCCTTTCAACACCCAGGACGCCCGGTTCATCACCTATGCGGCCTCCACAGCCACAGCTACGGTATTTCACTAGGAGTTATGACAATCTAGGCTTAAAGACCATGAACTCCCCAAAGTCTAGCCTTTTCCTCTCGCAGACCTCTGTTTCTGCTGAAGACAACAACGTTTACCTCCTTGCTGCCGGATCGGAGGGACTCCTTATCGACGCCGCTGATAACGCGGCCGCCATCATGGAACTGGCGCAGAAGGCCGGGGTTCATATCACTGCTGTTGTGACCACCCACCGACATTGGGACCATGTCCGGGCACTGCCTTCCATTCTGGAATCCACCGGCGCTACCCACTACGCATCGTTTCTCGATGCCCCTGCCCTTCCTGCTCCTGTGGATGTTGAACTCCATCACGGGGATACACTCACCTTCGCCAACCAGAGCTTTGACGTCTCTATCCTGCGCGGACATACACCTGGCGGAGTGTGCTTAGCAGTCCCCATCGAGGGTGTCACACACCTATTTGTCGGAGATTCTCTTTTCCCTGGAGGTGTGGGACACACTGTCAATGAATCAGACTTTTCGCGGCTGCTTAATGATGTCACGACACGAGTCTTTGATATCTACCTCGATAACAGTGTGGTCCACCCCGGTCATGGTCTTCCCACTACTCTTGGTGCCGAAAGACCACATCTGAAGGAGTGGCGTGAGCGAGGCTGGTAAAACCACCAGCTCACGCTCGTGCAGGCACACGAGAGCGCACACCGAGGTAGCGTTACTTCGGTAGCGTTGTAACAGTAGTGAGTTATCACAACACAGAAGGAGATATGTCATGATCCGTCAGCTTGCCCGCTTTATGCTTGCTGGAGTTCACGTTTACGACGGCGGGAAGGCTCTAGTGTCCTCAGCAGAGTACACCCATGCCGTTGATAATTTTCTCCACCGTTCAAAAGTGATTCTGCCTAAGAAGTATGCTGCCCATCTTCCCCGTGATCCCAAAACCACAGCTCAAGCGCTGGCAGCAACTCGAGTAGCAGCCGGTGGAACTCTGGGCTTTGGTATTCTTCCTCGTCTATCTGCTGCCGTGCTGGCAGCTTCCTCCCTTCCCCTGCTCATCGGACGAGATGCTTTCTGGGAGACTCAAGACCGCGATGAGGAGCGCGAGCGTCGTCAAGGATTTCTCGTGGATGCTGCACTTACTGGAGCAACCTTGATTGCAGCCCTGGATACCGAAGGCAATCCCAGTGTTGTCTGGCGCTCCAAGCAAGCTGCTCACAAAGCTGTGGATTCCGTCCAGACTGCCACCCATAAGGCTGGGGACGCGTTGCGGGATGCCGCAGACACAACAGTGGAAGGCGCTAAGACGGTAACAGAGAACCTAGCCACCACGATAGGACTGTAACCAGGATCGAAAGGAGGAGGGTTTCTTGGCCGAACCTGAGGAGATCGCCAGTGAACAGCACTATGTGGATGCTCTCTTTGCTCGTCTAGATACCGAGGTTGCCGCAGCCAGACAACGGCTCAAGGAGGTCTCCCTCAACATAGATCCGGCCAATCCCTCTGCCGAGGCTCTCGTTCAGCGCGAAACTGAGTATCACAGCCTCAACCGCAAGTTAGATCGTCTGACCATTGCTCATACTGGGCTGGTGTTTGGTCGCATTGACGTAAGAGATTCACAGGGGTTTATGGAAAACCCTGTTCCAGGGCATCCCGATCAAGAACGCAGATACATAGGCAGACTAGGTTTAGACGATCCTGAGGATAATTACCGCACTTTGCTCTTGGACTGGAGAGCACCACTGGCACGCCCATTTTACTTAGCGACGACCGCCCATCCCGAGGGCGTCACGATGCGTCGGCACATCCGCACGCGCGGACGCTTAGTAACCGGGGTGGATGACGAATATCTCAGTGGGGAGAAGGCAGAAATCACAGGATCTGGGGTGGCTTCCGAATCTGCCCTGTATCGGGCACTCCAAGCTGCTCGCAGCGAGCACATGGTGGATATTGTGGAAACCATCCAGCGGGAGCAAGACCTCATTATTAGAGAAAGCGCTCAGGGAGTGTTACTGGTGACTGGGGGCCCTGGAACCGGGAAAACGGCTGTGGCTCTTCACCGCGTAGCCTATTTGCTCTACACATGGCGGGAGCAACTGAGTAAGACTGGGGTTCTTATCATCGGCCCCAACCGTACTTTCTTGGAGTATATTTCCCATGTTCTTCCGGAATTAGGGGAAACAGGTGTGGTGCTTTCCACGATTGGAGAGCTGTATCCAGGAGTTGTTCCCGAGGGACGGGAGAGCCTTCTTGTTCAAGAGATAAAAGGCTCCGGCGCTATGACGGAAATCCTTGGCAACGCCGTGAAATGTTTTCAGAAAGTTCCCGAAAGAGATCAGTACATCACAGTAGAGAGTATTCGGCTTACTGTGACCCCGAAGATGGTTCATTCTGCCAGGACACGGGCTCGCCGCTCCCATTATCCCCACAACCAGGCACAAGGCGTCTTTCGAGAGCACTTAGTGGAATCCCTTGCTCAAGAGATGGGACGTATCGTGGCGACAGACCCCCTGGGCGGCGCCCTGCTTGTCTCCCAGGCTGATATTGACGAATTCCACGATGAGTTGTTGGAAGAGCCTGTTGTCCAGAACCTCATTGAGAACTTGTGGCCCCAGCTCTTACCAACCACGGTACTGCGGTGGCTTCTCGAAGACCCTGAGCATATTGCACTGGCGGCTGGTGACTACGACGACGAGACTCAGGAGGCATTGTACCGCGCAGCGGGTAGCCCTTGGGCACCTTCTGATGCTGCACTCCTGGATGAATTAGCGGAACTCATTGGTACGGAGGATTCCCAAAACCGCCAGGAGAACGCCGAACGCGAATGGAAAGAACAGGTAGCAGAGGCCCAGGAGGCTCTCGATATTCTGGCTGGTTCAGAGTCCACAGATAATGATGACGACCAATTTGATGCAGAAATACTCTCTGCACACGATGTCATTGATGCCACAACCTTAGCTCAGCGCCAACAGGTCAGTGACAGGCTTACCACAGCTCAGCGTGCTCAACGCGACTATCGCTGGTCCTATGGTCACATTATCGTCGATGAAGCTCAGGAGCTTTCTCCTATGGAGTGGCGCATGGTGATGAGACGTTCTCAGAATAAGTGGATGACGCTTGTGGGGGATACTGCTCAAACGGGATCTCCGGCTGGAGTGGACTCCTGGACAGACACTCTTCAACCCTTCGTTGATCAACGTTTCACCCACAGGGAACTCACCGTAAACTACAGAACACCCTCAGAGGTGATGGAGATAGCACAACGAGTTCTGGAAGTCTTTGCCCCGGAAGCAACACCAGCCACAGCCCTGCGTGAATCAGGACATCCCGTACGTTGGCTGGATGCAGACACCAACCCTGACACCGTGGTTAAGCAACTTCAGGCTGCTGACCCAAAACGCTCAGTAGCAGTTATCTCTGACAGCACTGTGTCTGACATCAAGGGCCTGGAATTTGACCACGTGATTGTGGTGGATCCCCCATCTATCATCGAAGCCTCCCCCCAGGGTTGGCAAGACCTTTACGTGGCTCTCACCCGGGCAACGCAAAGCCTCAGCATTATTGGAAGAATCCCCGGAATCGAATCTCCAACGCTCTCAGGGGATTGAGCCTTCGCACCTCAGAGAACCTCCTTGCGGGCTCGTTTTCAGGACAGCCCGCCAGAGACAGGTTCGCTCGGCACGGAACTACTGGGCACCCTGAGACAATACCTCAGCACGCCCAGACAACATAGTGCTCTAGTTCACGGTGTGGACAATCATGACGTCACAGTTGGACTGACGCGCCACATCGGCGGGTACTGACCCTAAAAGACGCCCAGTAAGAGAATTAATCCCCCGGTTGCCCACCACCAGCAGCTCTGCCTGATTATCGTTGACGATGGACATCAGCGCCTCTACGGGAGTGCCGGCACGCACCTCTGTTTTCACAGAGAGATCACCTAGCTTGCTGACATACTCGGCTGCCATGTCCAGGTTGCGTTGAGCTACCTCATCTCCCAAAATGGTGACCGAATCCTGCCGTAAGGTCTTGGAAGCTTCTTCCTTATTGGCATAGTACGCACAACCAATAATAAGTGTGGCATCAAAGGCAATAGCCATCTTTGCAGCGCGCTCCACAGCCAGCAACGAAGACTTCGTGCCATCTGTACCCACCACGATCTTCTTGTAGTAGTTGCTCATTAGACCTTCCCTACAGAACAAACGAGTTCCCGACGAACAATGTCCTAACCTATCCTAGGCAATACTCGATGCGAGGACACCTATAAGCGCACCCAAGATGAAAACTAGATCCTAGAGTCCGCCGTCTTTCATCCCACGAAGTTCTTTCTTCAACTCAACAATCTCATCTCGCAGACGTCCTGCCACTTCAAACTTCAACTCACCAGCAGCACTTTTCATCTGATCGGTGAGCCTGTCAATAAGCTGTTCTAGCTCCTCAACTGGCATCTGTGAGGTATCTGGCTTATCGACGCCCATCCCAGGCAGGTCTCCAGATGTCTGAGCGCTACTTTCTTGGTCACGGTCATAGATTTCATCCAGAATATCCGCAATTTTCTTCCGAAGGGGCTGAGGAGAAATCCCGTGCTCTTTGTTGTAAGCAATTTGCCGAGCGCGACGTCGTTCCGTTTCATCAATGGCTTGAGCCATAGAATCCGTCACGGAATCGGCATACATAATTACCTCACCAGAGACATTTCGAGCAGCGCGTCCAATGGTCTGAATGAGAGAGCGGTAGGAGCGCAAAAAACCTTCCTTGTCAGCATCCAAAATGGCTACCAAAGAAACCTCCGGAAGATCCAAACCCTCGCGCAAAAGGTTGATACCCACCAGCACATCAAACTCACCCAAGCGCAGGTGCCTGAGGAGCTCAACCCTCTGAAGAGTGTCGATGTCCGAGTGCAAATAACGTACTCTCACACCGTTTTCCAGCAAGTAATCAGTAAGATCCTCTGCCATCTTCTTGGTCAGGGTGGTCACAAGGACACGCTCCTGCTTGTCAGCACGGGTGCGGATTTCCTCGATGAGATCATCAATCTGCCCTTTAGTAGGCCGCACCGACACTGCTGGATCTACCAGCCCAGTAGGACGAATCACTTGCTCCACATATTCGCCCCCCGCAGCAGCCATTTCAAAATCTCCCGGAGTGGCTGACATATACACGGTCTGGCCCACGCGATCCTCAAATTCATCCAAGGTGAGCGGACGGTTGTCAAGAGCGGAGGGAAGACGGAAGCCATACTCCACGAGGTTGCGCTTCCTCGACATATCTCCCTCAAACATTCCACCAATCTGTGGCACGGTGACATGGGACTCATCAATGATGACCAAGAAATCTTCAGGGAAGTAATCAATGAGGGTGGCAGGAGCTGAGCCTGGCTGTCTGCCGTCAATATGTCGAGAGTAGTTCTCAATCCCAGAAGTAAAACCAACCTGCTGAATCATCTCCAGGTCATATTCAGTTCGCATCCGAAGGCGTTGAGCTTCAAGGAGCTTTCCCCTATTTTCTAGCTCAGCCAAACGCTGATCCAGCTCTTCACGGATGGAGCGCAGTGCCTTATCCATGCGCTCGGGACTGGCTACATAATGGGTGGCGGGAAATACTCGGATTTCCTCAACCTCCTGAAGAACGTCTCCGGTGAGGGGATGAATGTAGTAGAGACTGTCCACCTCGTCCCCGAAGAACTCCACTCGCACAGCCACCTCTTCATAGGCGGGGATGATGTCTACTGTGTCACCTTTGACCCTGAAGGCACCTCGAGTAAAGGCAATGTCATTGCGGTCATACTGAATATCCACTAAGAGCCGTAAGAACCGCTCTCGTTCAATCTCCTCACCCTGCTTCAGCACTACTGAGCGGTCAAGATAGGACTGTGGTGTCCCCAAACCGTAGATGCAGGACACAGAACTGACCACCACCACATCTCTCCTGGAAAGTAAGGCTGAGGTGGCTGAGTGACGTAGACGCTCCACATCGTCGTTAATGGAAGAGTCTTTTTCAATATAGGTATCCGTCTGCGCTATATACGCCTCTGGCTGGTAATAGTCGTAATAGCTAACAAAGTATTCCACCGCATTATGAGGCAAAAGCTGCTTGAGCTCATTGGCCACTTGAGCAGCTAATGTCTTGTTCGGCTCCATAATGAGAGTGGGACGCTGCTGCTTTTCAATAAGCCAGGCTGCTGTGGCAGATTTCCCCGTTCCGGTGGCACCCAAAAGCACCACATCCCGCTCACCATTGTTGAGACGTTCATTAAGTTCAGCGATGGCAGCTGGTTGATCTCCGGCGGGTTGATACTCAGAGATAACCTCAAAGCGCCCAGGGCGACGTTCAATATCGCCTACTGGGCGCCAGGGTGATTCAGGAATTACCGGATGCTCAGCTGCAAAGGACATACTGCCAGAGTAGCTTCGCCTGAACCCGGATTAACAATAAGCAGATTTCACCCAGAAGTTACCGTTGGCATCTTTGACCACGATGTCCCCGGCCTCAGCGGTCTGAGTCTCATTGACTTTGAGGTGACGAATATCCAAGGTTTCAATCTCTGGCTGGACGAAGTCTCCCCCAGCAAACCACTCTTCAAAGACAGCTACTGAAGTGGAGGAACCAGTGAAAGTATGTTCTTCGACAAAGTCAGCAGCATCACAAGAACAACTAGTAGCCAGAGCGGTATCGGGAGCCACAAAGGCCCGAACTACCAGGAGCCCACCGGCGCAAGCAGCAGCCAAAGCCAAGGCTGACAAAGACGTTACGGTTTTCTTCGTCCACAGCTGTGTCATGGCAGTCACTTTCACACCATTCTTTCTTTGTTCTTAACAGTTCTCAGAGCCAACGAAGAAGTGACCGTGAGCATCTTTGCTAATCACATCACCGGGAACAGCTTTCTGATGTCCATTCACCGGAAAAATGTTGAGGTCACGGGTTTCGATGGTTGGTGCGACAAACTGGCCACCAGCAAACCATGCTTGGAAGGCGTCAACGGCGGTGGAAGAGCCACTGAAAACATGGGATTCCACGGCGGCTGGGCAGGTTGCTGCCTCAGCCGAATCAGCTGCAACTGCACCGTAAGCCACTACCAAAGCCCCGGCGCACACCCCAGCCATTGACACAGCTGAGGCCGAGCTCACAGATTTATTCATCCAAGTAAACGTCATGCTCACAACCATAGATGAGATTGTTGTTTTTAGCTAGACCACGCGGCCGGAATCCAATTCGATAACTGAATCAGCCTGTTGTCTAGATTCCTGTCGGTGACTGATCTCAATAATGGTTGTATCTCCACACTCCTTCTTAAGATTCTCGTAAATTCGAGCGGCCACCTCGGTGTCCAGAGCCGCAGTGAACTCATCCAGAATCAAAATCCGTGGACGCCGCAGAAGAGCCCGAGCCAAGGTGAGACGAGAGCGCTGCCCTCCGGAAAGCTTCTTGGCCAATTCCCCTACTGTGGTATCCAACCCCTTAGGCAAACTACGAACAAACTCCTCCAGTGCAGCCACATCAAGCACTTTCCAGAGCTCATCATCCGTAGCCTCGGGAGAGGCAAGGCGCAGATTCTCTGCCACAGACGTATTGAAGAGGAAGGGTTCCTGGGAAACATAGGTGATAACCGCCCGCAGGTCATCCAGCGCGTAAGCCTTCAAAGAAGAGCCCCCTGTAAAGGAAATGCTGCCAGCATCGGGATCATCCCAGCGCATCAGCAAATGAGCCAGGGTAGTTTTCCCCGACCCCGAGTGCCCCATGATAACAGTGTGTTGTCCGGCAGGAATGTCCACAGAGACGTCGTCAAGGACTGTGCCACGCAGTTCATCCTGCGGATAAGAGTAGGACACTTTCTGAAGTGTCAGCCCCACGGGACCATCCGGTAGTGCGAGAGGGTGGTCCGGCTCGGAGACAGATACTCCACCATGAGTGAGCCGATAAATGCGGTCTGCCGAGGCATAGGTACTGTCCAAATCCGGCATGAGTTGCTCAATCTCGCGGAGGGGTTCAAATGCGCGGAATGCGACAACCATTGTGACCACTGCTGGGAGGATTGAATCCTGGAGCTGGAGGAAAATGACAAGCGGTGTAAAAAGGCTGAGAATCCAACCAAGGGCTTTCCGAAAAGCAAAAATCACTTGACGACGCCGCGTCAGTTGCGCCAAGTTGTGATCCAGGCGCTGAGTGAGGGCAATGCGGGAAGGTTCAAGAGAATAGCCCACAATTTCGGTTCGCCCCTGCACAGAGTCTGTGACGCTTTCGGTGAGGTCGGCACGAATCTGAGCAATTCCAGCTGCACAACGACGAGTGGCAGAAAGACCTGTAAAAGGTACCAAAGCCACAAAAAGAAGAAGAGCCAGAAGTAGCACCAACGCGCTGGGCCACGATCCCCACACTCCCACTCCCACAACAACGATAAGGGGTGTAATAACCGCAGTTAGAGTTGGAACGATGGTGTGTGCAAAGAAAACTTCCAGACGGTCAATGTCTTTGGTGAGGTTTTCGAGCAAGTCACCGGAGCTGCGCTGGTAGAGAACTCCGGGGGCTTGTGGCCACAAACGAGCAAAGCTGTAGCTGCGCAGGAGCTCAAGGCTCTTAAAGGCTACCCAGTGTCCTAGAAACTGCTCTCCATAGCGAGCGATAGCTTTAAGAAGACAGATGACCACCACCCAGACCGTCATGGGCACAAGAAAATCCCCGATAGATCCGGTGATTGCCATGACAGCCAGGTAGTATGTTGCGACCCCGAAAAGAGCAACATCTGCGAGCTGGAAGATTACACGGAACAAGGCAGAGAAGATAAGCTTGCCTTTAAAAGCAGAGGCCTGTTGTAACATCCAGCGCGTTAGTGTTTTTTGTGACGTCTGTGTCATGAGCGCACCTCCTCTTTCGACGCAGATTCTGGTGTCTTCAGAGTTTCGGTGACGGTTCCATTATCAACAGTGAGCTCCCGAGCTCCGGATATCAAGGTGCTTCTTCGATGGGTGACCAAAACAATGGTTGCGGTTCCAGACAGCTTCTCCAAAGCCTCCACAATGGCGCGCTCTGCTGCAGAATCCACCTGGCTGGTGGGCTCATCGAGAAGGATAATGTCGCGTCCAGAAAGAATGGCTCTTGCTAGCGAGAGCCGTTGGGCTTGTCCTCCGGAGAGAGCCCCTCCCCGTTCTCCGACATCGGTATCTAACTTCTGTGGAAATGCGCGAACCTCCTCAGCTAGACCAACTTCCTCTAATGCCTGCCACAACTGCTCATCCGGCGCTGTGGGTGCTACAAGGCGCAGGTTTTCTGCAATGCTTCCCGAAAAAAGCCAGGTGCTTTGAGCTACATAAGCACTGTTACTCCGCAAGTCCACAGAATCTGACACAGCAATGCCACCCTCGGAGATAGTGATAAACCCCTTCATGGCATCCAGCAAGGTAGTTTTGCCACCGCCGGAAGGCCCGTGAATAATCACAGTTTCTTTCGGCGTGATTGTCAGGGTCACATCCTGAAGAACAGGTTTCCCAGAACTCTGCTGGAGAGATACACCCCGAAGCTCTACCGCACCAGCGGTAGTAGTCTCGGTACCGTTGACAGATTTCAGATGAGAACTCAGTCCCACTCTCTTCATGGCACGCTGATTGCCTCGGCCTCCCATCGCAATGTAAAAGAAAGCACCCACCAACTCCAGAGGTGCGGTAAGAAGGAAGGAACACAGGAGCAAAGCTACAGCTTCCCCTAGTGTCAGAACTCCTGCGGACATACGCCAGCCTGCAATAACGGCGGCAGCGGAAATACACACCAAAGTAAAGATGGCGTCGGAGACGAAAATGACAATTTGGTTGCGGGACAGCAGCTTCATCAGAGCAATGCGATTCTCCTCACCGACATCCGCTAAGCCCTGCTCAGTTCTACGCACGGCCCCCAACATCACAAGGGTTTCCAAGCCCTGAATGGATTCCAGGTAGCGATCTGCCAGACGTCCACGGGCTTTCCGTGACTGCGTAGACGCAGCCGCGAAAAGCCTTTGAAAACCACCAATCACAACAGGTATCAGCGGGATGAGGGCTAGCAAAATGAGTGCTGCCACCCAATCCAGTTCCACCGCAATCACCACAAGAACAGCCAGTGGGCTAATTCCTGCACCTACCATCTTTCCCAGGAAGGTATGACGGTAGTAGGTCACCTTTTCGACGCCCTCCGTCAAAAGAGACACCGTTGAGCCTGAAGATTTGTGCTCGCGATCACGAGCAATGGCATTCCACCAGGCTTTCAGGAGAAGAGGTCGTAGATCCCCTTCAGCCTGCTTGGCCCCCACTTCTGCTGAGTAAGCTCCCCACGCATAGAGAAGTGCCGTCATCACCCCAGTAATTACTGCCGGCCACACGGAGGCGCCGTCAGTAGACGCGCCGTCGATAAGGGAACCTACCGACACGAAGAAATATGCCTGAACAACGGCTGCAATCAGAGAAAGGAAAAACGTAAAGCCAATACGCTGAGCGCTAGATCGGCTATCAAACACAGAGAGTTTCATGGTCACCCTTCACTCATTCAGGAACCACTCAACGCTACCAGAACGTGAAAACCACTACCGTTAAGGCCCCCTTAGAGGTGAGCAATAACGTCCTCTACCCGCCTCTGTAAATCCTCGACTGAGCCACTGTTATCAATGATGACATCGGCAGCTGCCAGCCGCTCAGCATCCGAAATCTGAGCGGCAACACGGTGACGAGCATCCTGTTCCTCGAGGCCACGAAAATGTATAAGACGCTCAATACGTAGCTCAGCGGGCACATTCACCACAACAACCAGATCCATCTCTCGGTGCCATCCGAGATCCACAAGCAATGGCATATCAAAAAGTACTCTTGTGGCACCTGAAGCCTCTAAAACTGAAAACTGGCGCCAGGACTCTTCCTTAATACGAGGATGGGTGATGGAATTGAGTAGCTGCGTTTTATCTGGGGAGGCAAATGCTCTGCGTGCTAGCTCAGCACGGTCAAGAGCGCCGTCGATAAGGATGTCTTTGCCAAAAGCATCGGCAAGCTCCCGCAGCGCTGGTTTCCCTGGCTGGATGACGTCCCGTGCAATACGGTCAGCGTCGACGATGGGAAATCCCTGATCCGCAAAGAGGGCGGCAACCGTCGTTTTCCCACTGCCAATTCCCCCAGTAAGGCCGATCTTCTTCATAACTAGCCATAGTAAGGCAAAAGCTGCCTGGTATCTCCCCTTCTCTGGGGACGTTATACCAGACAGCTTTCACATATCGAGGCGTTGCAAGTCCGCACACGCCCAGCCTGGGATAAGAATCACCCTGAGGGTGCGAAGTCACCGTTCGGTGGTTCTTCTCAGGCTGGAGAGAAGCCGACAGCTTAGTTACTGGTGAGCTTCTCGCGCAGAGCAGCAAGCTGCTCATCGGAGGCTAAGGAGCCAGTGTTATCATCTGCGGAAGACGGAGCAGATTCCGCAGACTCGGAGGAATACTCAGAGTTTCCGGCGGCGGCCTCAGCCACAGCTGCACGGTGACGCTCAATCTGGGCGGTGTGCAGGTTGAAGCGGCGCTCCGACTCAGCGTAGCGAGCCTCCCATTCTTCACGCTGAGCATCGAAGCCCTCAAGCCATTCATTGGTTTCAGGATCGAAGCCCTCAGGGAAGATGTAGTTGCCCTGCTCATCGTAAGAGTCAGCCATACCGTACTTGGAGGGATCAAACTCTTCGGTGTAATCCTCGTCAGCCTGCTTGAGAGACAGAGAAATCCGACGCCGCTCAAGATCAATGTCAATAACCTTGACAAGAACCTCTTCGCCCACGTTGACCACTTGGTCTGGAACATCCACATGGCGCTGAGCCAGCTCAGAGATGTGAACCAGACCCTCAATACCTTCTTCAACGCGAACAAAAGCGCCGAAGGGCACAAGCTTGGTGACCTTACCAGGAGCAATTTGCCCCACGGCATGAGTGCGGGCAAAGACGCGCCAGGGATCTTCTTGAGTGGCCTTCAGAGACAGGGACACGCGCTCACGATCTAGATCCACATCCAGAACCTCAACGGTGACCTCGTCACCCACGCTGACCACCTCAGAAGGATGATCAATGTGCTTCCAGGACAGCTCAGAAACGTGAACCAATCCGTCTACGCCGCCAAGATCCACGAAGGCACCAAAGTTGACGATGGAGGAAACAACGCCCTTGCGCACCTGACCAGTCTGAAGCTGGTGCAGGAACTCAGAGCGAACCTCAGACTGGTTCTGCTCAAGGAAGGCGCGGCGAGAGAGCACTACGTTATTGCGGTGCTTATCCAGCTCAATGATCTTGGCTTCAAGCTGCTGCCCAATGTAGGGCTCCAGGTCACGGACGCGACGCATCTCCACCAGGGAGGCCGGAAGGAAGCCGCGCAGTCCGATATCCAGGATCAGGCCGCCCTTAACAACCTCAATGACGGTACCTGTGACAGGCTGATCATTAGCCTGAAGTTCCTCAATCTGACCCCAGGCGCGCTCGTACTGGGCACGCTTCTTGGAGAGAATGAGGCGGCCGTCCTTGTCTTCCTTCGTGATGACGAGGGCGTCGATCTGTTCGCCGACTTCCACAACTTCATCAGGATCGACATCATGTTTGATGGACAGCTCACGTGAGGGAATAACACCCTCAGTCTTGTATCCGATGTCAAGCAGTACTTCATCACGATCAATCTTGACAACGGTGCCTTCGACGATGTCTCCGTCATTGAAGTATTTGATGGTGGCATCAACGGCAGCAAGAAAGTCCTCAGCAGAACCGATATCGTTGACGGCTATCTGAGGATCATTATTGGTGGGCATAAGTTAAAGTGCTCCGGTTTGTGATAGGACGTTAAAGATGGACAGAAAAGTGTCTCTCAGCTGGAAAAATAAACTGTGACGTCACTTCCGGCTGATCTCACCGTGCATACCTTTGGCCTTCCTATCTTCGACCATCAGTACACCCAGCGTAGACACGCTTTTACCACACTACTTGTTTGGTTACCACAGCACAAATACGATGCCCGAAGCTCTTTACGCGCCTCAACCGTGTAGTGTGGGGCACTCATTTTCTCTAGTGAGCTGCCGCATTCCAATCTTGCCCCATCCCTGTGGACACTTCCAGAGGCACTAAGAGATGAATGGCGGAATCCATCTCACGCTCCACAATCTGAGTCACACTCTCTTTTTCTCCGGGCGCTACTTCCACCACCAACTCATCATGAACCTGGAGCAATACTCGGGACTTGAGTTTGGCGTTAGTCAACTGCCTGTCCACTTTCACCATAGCCACCTTGATAATGTCGGCTGCGGTGCCTTGAATCGGTGCGTTGAGTGCCGCCCGTTCTGCATTCGTTCTCACAGCACGATTTGTGGACATGAGTTCTGGCAAGTAGCGACGCCGTCCGAACAATGTGGAGGTGTAACCGTCCTTGCGGGCTTGCACCACCACCTGCTCCAAATACTTCTTTACCCCGCCAAAACGCAGGAAGTAGCTGTCCATAATGCTCTTGGCTTCCCCCGGCTGAATACCCAGCTGTTGAGCTAAGCCGTAGGCAGAGAGTCCGTAAGCCAGACCGTAGCTCATTGCCTTGACCTTGCGCCGCAAGTCCGGGGTGACGCCTTCTATGGGTACATCGAACACCTTGGAGCCCACATAATTGTGAAGATCCTCCCCATTTTTATAGGCCTCAATAAGACCCGGATCCTCTGAGACATGCGCCATCACACGCATTTCAATCTGGGAGTAATCAGCAGTCAGGAGTGTGTCATATCCTTTTCCCACGATGAATGCCCGGCGAATAGCCCTACCCGCTTCTGTGCGCACCGGAATGTTTTGAAGGTTGGGGTCTAACGAGGATAAACGCCCCGTAGAGGTGGCCGTTTGGTTAAAGGTGGTGTGAATACGCCCGTCTGCATCAACAGCTTTAATCAACCCCTCCAAGGTTGTCTTCATCTTTTGGAACTCTCTGAACCGCAAAAGATGGGTCAGGAAATTATGCGGATGGTTGACGGCAAGAGCTTCAATCTCCTTAGCGGCAGTGGAATACCCCGTTTTTGTCTTCTTCGTTTTCGGGAGATGGAGCTTCCCAAACAAGACGTCCTGAAGTTGCTTAGGAGATCCCAGATTGAGCTCGGGTTCCTGGACCAGCTCTCGCGCCTGGTGCTCTTCCTCTGCCACGAGCTGTTCAAACTCCGCCTTCTGCTCCTCCAACGTCTCCACATCCATAGCAATCCCAGCGCGTTCCATCCGCGCCAAAATACTGATCAGCGGAATCTCCAGACTGTGATAGAGCTCAAAAGCATTTACCGCCTGCAGTTCTGCCGTGAGTTTCTCGGCCAAGTCCCATATCGCTGCTGCCCGCTGCGCTACTTTTGCGGAATCGGCAGCATCAAGAAGTGATAGTTGGCCATCTGCTGCCTCATCAAGTGTACGGGAGAGATAGCGCTGAACGACGTCGCTAAGCTCATAAGTTCTTTGACCTGGGCGTAGGAGATATGCAGCGAGCTCGGTATCCTGGGTAATCCCCTGTAGTGTGTACCCACGCTCTGCGAAAAAGTGGTAGAGCGCTTTCCCTCCGTGAACATATTTGGGTGAATCAGCATCAGCAATCCACTGTGCGACGGCGCGGTCTTCCTCCGGGGAAAGATCCTCCAGGTTCACAATGAGCCCGTGGCGATCAGCATCTACCAGCGCCACCACCTCTGCCTGCGAAATGGATAGTGGCTTGTGCTTACGCTGATCCAACCAGATGGAAGGATCCTCAGAATCAACAATCACCTTGGCAGGCTCTGAGTGTTGAGACGAATGGGATACCTCAGCCAAGGAATCGGTGGATTCATGCGGAACAACAGCGAGGATTCGGTGCCGTAACGTTGTTCCAAACTCGAGATCATCGAATCTAGCGGCCAGCTCGGTGACATTCGCCGGTTTGACTTCAAGGTCAGTGGGTGTGACGGGAAGTTCCACCGTCCTCACCATCTGGGTGAGCTTCCGATTCATGAGCACTTGGTCAATGTGTTCCCGGAAGCTCTCCCCTACTTTCCCTCTAATCTCCTCAGCGTGGGCTACGAGATTATCCAAGTTGTCGTAGGTTTGAATCCACTTCGTTGCAGTCTTTTCCCCCACCTTCGGAACGCTTGGTAGGTTATCCGAAGGATCCCCTCGAAGCGCGGCGAAGTCGGGATACTGTTCAGGAGTCAAGGCATATTTCTTGACCAAAGCTTCAGGGGTGTATCGGATAAGATCACCCACGCCACGTTTCGGATACAAAACTGTGGTTGAGTCCGTAATCAGCTGGAAATAGTCACGATCCCCTGTCACCAGGTAACTATCGAACTCAAGGGGCTCAGCCTGGGCGGCCAAGGTGGCAATGATGTCATCAGCCTCGTAGGTCGCGTTCTCCAGGGTGGTGATAGAAAGGGCATGGAGTACCTCTTTAATTAGCTCCACCTGCCCTTTGAATTCCTCAGGAGTTGCGGCGCGCTGTGCTTTATAGTCCGGAAAGATTTCTGAGCGGAAAGTCTTGCGGCTGACATCAAATGCCACCGCAATGTGAGTAGGATGCTCTGACTCCAGCAGCGAACTCAACATGGAGATAAAACCATAAACAGCATTAGTATGTTGGCCACCACTGGTGGAAAAATTATCAGCGGGCAAAGCGTAGAAGGCTCGGAAAGCCATCGAGTGCCCGTCAATAAGGAGAAGCCGAGGGCGCTGGGGTTCAGAATGATCTTCGCTCACGGGTACTGAGTGTAGGTGACAATGAAGGGGAGTAACACCCGTAGTCAGGCTTCCAGTCCATCCCTGATTGTGGATGCATGAGGCAAGAGTAACCAAGCCCGCGGATGCTATCGCAGAGGTACTCTGTGCCGTCTCAACTGGCGCTTTCAGAAATGGCTCACAGTGCGATACAATGCCCTAGTATCCACGAGAGCTTTCCGTGAAGTTTCATTCGTGGGTGCGCCCCAGTAGCCCAATTGGCAGAGGCAACGGATTCAAAACCCGTCCAGTGTGAGTTCGACTCTCACCTGGGGCACAGAGTTTATTTCCAGACATAAGGCCGTGTTCTTCACTCCTTCTGTCGCCTGCACTTACTCAAGTACTCGGGATGACACCTCTAGCTGCGAGGATTGATAATTATCCCAAGAATGTTGCTCGCTTTAGTGTGGATTTTGGTTATTAAATCAACTGCGCTTCCAACATAAGGTTCATTCACCAACCTTGGTTCTGCGCGGACGTGGCTGTTTAGTCCCATTGCATCGGATGTGCCGCATGGCTTCGCAATGAAAACTCGGCTTCGAGGGAGGCTGCAGCAGTCGTATGACCTATCGTTATATTACTGATAGCTTCCTTTTTCATGGGAGAACCTTAAACAAGATCTGATCCAAGCAGTATTCAAGAGCTCAATGCTTGGCTCCGGAGCATACTTCAGGATTCGCGATCCAATTGACATCATAGAGCACGTTATCGTCGTTGCCACAACGTCACGTAGACACCAACTATAACGATTATTAGCCAAACCAGAAATGGAATCACGTCATCAGTAAACGTGGCTTGGGTGATCGGAAGTTCAAAGAATAACTGAGCAAGCCCAGATGCAGCAAAAATTAGAGCGAATATCTCCAGAATCTTTTTCCCTTGATCTTCACGCTTAGCCGTCGCGAACTCTATCCTCTCGCACGCGCGAGCATAAGCGCTGTTCGCACGTTCGATTTCCTGATCGAGCTCGCTAGTGACCACAAGATTTTCAACAATTTCCGTTGCATCGTGAGGTGAATTTGCACCCAATCTTGTGACAGCCCTCGTTGTGATCTGTGAAAACTCCTGACCGGCGAGCAAAAGGTTCATACCTTGATCTGAGTGGGAACTCACTAGAGGTGTGTTTGTAGAAATACGGTTCAGAGCATAAGCAGCCAACCAGGTGGACTGCACCCGAAATTCACAGAGTGATACCAAATCGATCAGGGTACTTCCAGTGGGAACCACCACCACTACACTCGACCATGAGGAATACACCATCCCTGGAAATGTGGAACACACTGTTGGTGCAGGAAGATTGAGCTCAACAGTACTCATCGCTGCATGAACCTCCTCTACTGAGGGCAGTTCCTCGGCTCGTTCCGTAATCCCGCAGCCTATCGAGCGCGGTTCAAGAAGTGCACTAATAACTTGATCTTCTCCGTGAGGGGAGATCTCAAAGAGGGATAGAGAGTAGGTGAATACAGGTTCATCTCCGCGATCTTCCCGAGATCTTTTAGAAACTGCGCGCAGAAAGCCTCGCACCTCTCTAATTATCCGCACACAATCCTGAACTTGCTCAGGCAGAACATGTGAGCCAATATCTTGTTGAAACTGAACACGATCTCGTAATGATAATGCAACACTATCCGCGGAGTCACCATACTCGAATTTAACTCGAACTACACCAAATCCAGATTCTGGCAGATAGATAACCAGGTTATCTTTTTCAAGAATTTTAACTCTACTTGGCACAATATTATCTATATCATTCAACCGAAGTGAAGAATTAAATTCAACCCAACCATTGCGAGTAAAATATTGTATTACTTTGTCGGCTTTCTCCTGAGAACGAAGTGACTCCCCACACTCAAAGGGAAGGAACTCATACCTGTTAAGCAACTAAGGATCCCTCTCTGAGAACATTTTTTGCACCTATATAGCGCTCTAACATACGTCCAGCAGATTTATCAGCTTCAGGGCCACCATTAGAAGCGCAAGCTTTGAGATCAATGCTCACAGGTATACCGTGATCAAACAGAAGTGCTGCATTAACTGCGACACAGACATCCGTATCAATTCCGACAACCATAACCTCATCGACATGATATCTCTCAATGGCATCTATGAGAGGTTTTCCAGCAGAGTAAGTCCCTTTATCAATCACAAGATCAGCAGCTTTTTCAACTTTCTCGTCCAGATCAATATCTTCTTTATTAGTGAACTTAAACCATCCTAGCTGATTCCGAAATAATGAATCTTCTGGGTTGTAAAATCTCGTTGCAATCACAACGTCGAAAGTTTTACTATCCAAGAGCTTGTAAAGTGGAGCTAAACATTTCCGGGTGTAGTCAGAAATGAAGCCCTTTTGAACGTCGACCACTAAAAGGCAAGTCTTACTTTGAGTAACTGTGCTCACGATGTCCTCCACATCAAAGCTAGGATCGCTGCCAAACCCACGCAGCCTATCCTACGGCTGTTTAGCTTCGCTGCCATTATCACTGCTTCTCCCGGGAGGTTACCCTCCCGTGGCTGACATGGAGAGAAGTACTACCTTCTTCTAATTGACAACTGTTTTCGTTACTGACTAGATTGGGCGTGTTCGGAGTCAGTCTCTGTCTGTTGTCACGCCTATACCCTGATTCCACCCAGGCGTGGCCACGGAC
Source organism: Actinomycetes bacterium (assembly GCA_023432405.1). Taxonomy (GTDB): domain Bacteria; phylum Actinomycetota; class Actinomycetes; order Mycobacteriales; family Mycobacteriaceae; genus Corynebacterium. The sequence goes on from JAEYUQ010000020.1 coordinate 38,305, forward strand.
AGCGTGAATGTCAAGGAGTGCTCACGTGACATCAGCAAGTGTGCAACGCACTTTCCTATCTACTTGCTCTTCCCTTGGACTACTTCTCTTGAGCAGTGCCCTCATTGCCCTGACCTGTCTGTTTTCCCTTGTCTCTACTCCTCAAGCCCACGCTTCAAGCGGCTACACGCTGGCAGATGGTCACGCGGACATTTTCTACGCTATCGCCAGTGGCGATGCTTTGGGTCTCGCGCTCAAAGAGGACGTCTCTGGCAGTGACGTTCTCCACTTCCCGGAGGACGTCACCCTAGCGGTTGGCGATAACGCTTTCAGTCAGGACGTTGCCGAAGTGCCAGAAATCGGAACCCCGGGATACTACCTGCCACAGACCCAGCAGCCAGGCATCTTATGGCCAGGTTGGTCTACTCAGCAGGTGGCATCGCAGGGACTAGAGCAGGTTGACTTTACCTTCGATTCCGTGAGCGGCCCTGGAGATGTGTTTCTCTTCACCCAGCGAGGCCTCGGTGATTTGGGGCCGATTCTCAGTGACGGCAGCTTCCTCCTCCAATCCGGTTCCGTACTACCCCAGGATCACCCTGCCCACGTCCACGCCAACTGGGTATTTACCCAGCCTGGCACCTATAAAATGGCAGTCAGCGCACATAGCGGAGGACTGTCCAGTGACAGCCATACCTACACCTGGGAGGTTGGCGGCAGCCCCTCCACGAGCATTGCCGACGACGCCCTTCAACCTGCTGATATGGTGCGCCGTCCGAGCACGCAGACAGCACCTGAAGCTCCGGCAGACCTCAGCCACGATCAGGCGCCAGTACCCAACTCTGTAGACGCTGCGAATGAGCCACCAGCGCCCGCCAATACCGAGGAGGCGGCACTCGATGGTACTCCCAGCGAGGAAATAATCTCAGAACAAGTCATCTCTGGAACCATCCGCAGTGATCAGGAAATATTCCCGGATCAGACTGTGCCAGACAGCCCCAGCCAACCGCACGCTTCCGAAAATCAAGCACAGAGTGACGGTGAGGACTGGAACACTCCACGCAGTGATGAGGAAGATACCTCATCCCCAGACACAGCGACGCAACGCCTAGCACCGGTGTCGGAAAACTCACGTCCGGCCAGCGACGTCGTTAAGGGTACTAACTCCCACTCAGCAAGCCCTCACTCTCCTGTGAAGAACGATGCGAGTCAGAAGCTATGCCATAGCCTTGTCCCCCTTATCAAAGACGACCGTCAACAGCCACCGCAGTGGCGTAAGACTGGGGAGCTCAGTTTTGGTTTAGGAGACAGCGCCCGCGTGGATCTTCCCAGCGCTCTAGGACCGCTAGAGCCAGGCTCGGTCTGGATGATTGGAGCTACTCAGCAAGACGGAGTGCCCTGGGTAGGGGCCAACAGTCAGCACCCCAGTATTCGTGAGCACATCGATGGAGGGCTTACGTGGGAGCTGACGGATTTTAAAGGGCCTGGAACCATGTTCGTTTATGAACAGGGCAACCTAGGGAAGATCGTGGGGAAAGAATGGTTCCGCGGACAGGGTTCCACAGCGGAAGGAACCGTGGAGATCCACGAGAACACGCACGTCCACCCCAATTGGGTGTTTTCCCAGCCAGGAACCTATGAAGTCACTATCACCCAATCTGGCGCAGATAAAGACGGCAGCACGGTATCCGGTACTGGAACTCTTACCTTCCATGTGGGAGATACCACGAACAGCGATGCCACAGAAGGACACTTCGATATTGGAGCCGAACGTACAGAAACCTCTTGTTCTGCTTCTCAGCCAGGAAACTCGCAGGATGGCGAGTCTTCCAGCCATGACGCTGGCAATTCAGATAGTAAGCACTCTGAGAGCTCCTCAGATACTGAGGCCTCTTCATCCTCGACAGATAACAACCAGTCTGTCTCTTCGGCAGCTACTGCCAATCGGGGACGGTTACGGAACTCCGAGGGCGCATCTCCAGCATCTCCGCACCGAGTTACGGCTACCTCTCAGCAGGAGAAAACTGGTGTGGCCTGGGAGGCCGTCGTCATTGCGCTCCTTGGCGTTCTCATGGGAACGGTGGGCGCCATGTTCTATCGCAGTGCTCGCAAGGAACGAGAGGAATGATGAGTCCCGGTAGCGCCTTAGCTCCTTGCCTGTTTCCATTCGGAGCACTGATTACTTCCGCGTGTCTGCTCTGCGCCAGCGCATTCGCCATTCCCGCAGCCTCCGCCCAGGACACCACACTCTCGGTGGTGGCAACTACACCCATCCTCGGTGACTTTGCACAAAACGTGGGTGGGAATCACGTAACCGTCACCACCCTGCTTCATAGCGATACGGAGGCTTTGTCCTTTGACCCCTCTTTACGAGAGATGACTCGCATCTCTGCAGCTGATGTTGTTCTGACGCACCACCTGAATCTTGAACCGGAACCACTGATGCACGCCTTGGAGTCTGCACTCAAACCAGAGGCACAGTTGGTTCGCGTTGCTGAACACATTCCGGCCTACGACGGCGACATGATTCCCCTCGTGGAAGATGCCGCTTTAGATACGGCGTGGTTGGGGTTCAATGTTCAGGAATCCACCCAACCTGTCACCCTGCGCATGACCCACAGCAGCGGGCCGGGGGAGGTCACAGCCTTTATTACTGGGGCGCTTGGAGAACCTCATCGTGCCCTGCAATTCCCTGGCGACGCCTCCTTCAAGCTGGCTGCCGGATCTCACACCCACCTCAACTGGGCATTCACGGCTCCGGGAGAATACAACGTGGAGCTTCAAGCCACATCCCCCGATGGCACGATAAACGAACGCTCGTCACTTCGCTTCATAGTGGGCACCAACCCAGCTGGATCTGAGGTACCCATCATCGATCATGGGCACTGGGACATTACCGTGAGAACCCCTACTCACACCTCACGCACACCCGCTGGGCACAAGCACTCTCGAAAAGCTCCCGCCACTCTCAGCGCGCAGCAGAACGACGCTGCGAAGAGGGGCGTCGCCAAGGAAGCGCTTGCTCTGGTTGGGGAAGACTCCACAGGTGAACACTCCGAAGTACCGCTTGACCAGGCGACCATTGCTGTTCCACCGGCAACGCTCATGGATATTCCCAAAGATAAACACTTTGATTTTCTCAGGAGGAACCCGGCGCAGAAGAACTCCAAAGAACACCAGGAGGTCTATATGCTAGCGCAGGCGGTGGTGGGCCGGCACCGCCACGGTGACGTGGATCCCCATGTGTGGCTGAATCCCCACAATGCCCAAGCTGCAGCCATGGTGATTGCAGCTGCGCTCAGCCGTGCAGACCCAGCCCATTCCGATGAGTATGCCCGCAATGCGCGTTCCTATCAACAACGGATAGAAACCACTAGCCAGAACGTTCAGGCTGAGCTGGAGCAAATTCCAGATGAGCGCCGTTATCTTATCTCTGACTATGACGCGCTGCGCTACTTCGCTGAGTTTTATGACTTTACGGTGGCTGGGTTTATCGGCAGGCATCCGAACGATCAACCTTCTACGCGGCAGCTCGTGACAGTGAGCAGAGCGATTGCTTCTTTAAACCTGCCAGCAGTTTTTCAAGACGCTGCCACTACCACCGCCAGCAGTGGCGCCGGAACGGCAGATCTGCGCGCCATCGCCTCAGATCGCGGCGTTGATACGTGTTCTTTGTATCTCTCCTCCTTTGACCCAGCTGCAGGCGTGAGAGATTATCTCAGCCTTCTCACTACCACTGCCCATACTGTTTCACACTGCCTCATCAAGGAGTAAGCCAATGTTTGATGTACGTGTTTCCAGGACGAAAACCCTCGCCGCTGTAACGATGCTCAGCTGTGCTGGGCTGATCCTGGGTGCAGGATTCCAACCCTCCGCCGCTGATGACCTCGATCAGGTGGTGACGGCCGATGAAGGCATTGTTCCCCTGGGGACTCCCCATGACATGAATTCCGGACACGCTGACCTAGGGCCCATGATTCTGGATGGCCAGGCACAACTCATGGTTCGAGACGATGCTGATTCCCCACCGGCGTGGTGGCATCTGGACGATGTTGTGTTCACTGTGGGCGACAACGCCCGTAACTCCCGCCCTGACAGCGATGACTACGCATTCACTGGGGCAGACCCTGGTCAAGATATGTGGCTTATTCCCCAAACTCAGATTCCGGATGTGCCCTGGCTGGGCTGGAATACTCAGTCCCCTACCCTTTTCGAGGCTGGGGCTCGAGGAATGCGCCTGACCTTGGAAGCCCATGAGGGTCCAGGGGATCTTTCCCTCTTCGTTCAATCCGGGGGCTTCGATGCACCCACAGTTCTCATGTCCACTCACGATGGCATAGACGAAGAAGACAGCGTGTGGGCGGAGATGAATACCCACGTCCACGCTAACTGGGTGTTCACGGAACCCGGAGTCCATCTTGTTCGCCTGGGCGTGACCCTTGATGGTACCGATCAACCCACCTTCAGCCAGACTGTGCGCTTCACCGTAGGGCCAGATGCAGGCAGCCCAGAGCTTATCGACGCCGCTCGTAGCGCCGACGAGCCTGAAGCCAATGCCGCATCGCCGGAGCACAACTCATTCCTCCCCTGGATATGGGCGCTGTCGGGAGCACTTGTGCTCCTGATTCTCCTCGGTATCCTGCTATTTAAGGGCAAGAAATGACCATTGATACCCATCAGCTCAGCGTGGTTCTGAACGCACGCCCTGTTCTTGAGAACGTCACTATCAGCGTTCACACCGGGGAGTTCGTTGCCCTGGTTGGCCCCAATGGCGCAGGTAAGACCACCTTGATACGCAGCATTCTGGGATTGCTTACTCCGGAATCTGGGAAGGTAACAAGACATGGGCGTTTAGGCTATGTTCCCCAAAAGTCAGAGATGGACTGGAGCTTCCCTATCTCTGTGCGACGCTGTGTGGCCAATGGCCGCGCCGGACTGACACACCCGTGGCAACGAGACCCAGCCAGTACCCGGGCAGTTCAGATCGCTCTCCAGCACGTTGAGCTGGAGGAATTCGCTGATCGCCCCATCGCTGCACTCTCGGGTGGGCAGCGCCAAAGAGTTCTGGTGGCCAGGGCGTTAGCAAGTGAACCAGACACCCTCATCCTGGATGAGCCCTTCACTGGAGTGGATATGCCTACGCAGGAGCTCCTGATCAGCTTGTTCCAGCGCTTGGCTCACAAGGGTGCGAGCATCCTGATGTCTACCCATGATCTGGGCTCAGCCATGGATTCCTGTACCCGAGTAATCCTCTTGAACCGCACCGTCCGTGCCGATGCACTCCCCTCAGAGCTCAAGAATCCCACCCTGTGGATGGAGACATTCAACGTTGGTTCCCACGCGCCAATTCTCCGGGAAGCAGGAATTTCGTTATCTCAGGAGGTGACTGCTCAATGAACCAGTCTCTATCTCCCATGGCGTTTCTTGCAGACCTCACCAACCCTGCCCTCAGCTTCCTCCCACGTGCCCTGTTTATGGTTATCATCTGCGCGGTGGTGTGCGGAGTAGTGGGCTGTTACGTGGTGCTTCGCGGCATGGCCTTCCTTGGCGACGCCGTCGCACACTCAGTGTTCCCTGGAATTGCCGTAGCCTTCGCCCTCCAGGGTTCGGTTCTGGTAGGCGGCGCTCTCAGCGGACTCCTGGTAGCTATTCTGATTGCTCTTTTGGCACGGCGTCGCTCAGTAAAAACCGATGCGCTCATCGGTGTGCTTTTCGCTGCTGCCTTTGCCCTAGGCATGGTGGTTATCTCCCAGGTAGACGGCTACACAGCCTCTCTTCAAGGATTTCTTTTTGGGTCCATCGCTGGTGTGAGCCCTCAGGATCTAGGAGTGACCGCAGCAATCGCCGGAGCCATTGTGGTAGTGCTCCTTGTATTTACACCCGGCCTGGTGGCTGTGGCTCTTGATCCTGACACCGCCCGCGTGATGAAAATTCAGGTGACGCTGTATGACGTCCTCCTCTACGCCGTAGTAGCCACTGCAGTTGTTATATCAGTGAAAACCGTGGGAACCATGTTGGTTTTAGCGCTCCTCATTACCCCAGCAGTGTGCGCCCGGCTGCTCACCGATAGCCTTCCCAGAATGATGGCCTTGTCCGCTGGGATTGGCGCACTGAGTGGAGTGGCAGGTCTGTACCTGTCCTGGGCATGGAACTGGCCTACGGGAGCTGCCATCGTCCTCACGTGTACCGCAGTGTTCTGTGTGTGCTACGTGCTGGAGCCCTATCGCGCGCGAATGCGCAGATTTAACCTTCCATCTTCGATACCTACTCATCTCACCCGGGAGGAGCTGCCCCAATGAGTACTTTTGTGCGTCGCTTAGCAGCCATCGTTACTGCCGTTGGTTTGCTCGCGGTTACCCAAGTACCTGTTCAGGCCGAAATGGTGACGCTTACTGACAATCACAAACCCGGAAATATAGGCTTTGGCGTTGAAGTTCCTGAAAACCTGGATCACGTCTGTGCTGGGCGCAAGCTGTTATACCAGGCTCATGTGGATGCTCTCTACGGAACGTATATCAACGGCAAACTGTCCACTGCTGTGGTGGACGGGCAGGTTGTGCGTCCTATCGATGATGTCTGCCTCCGGCTTGCTCCTGATGCAGACAATGAGGGCGTGGAGGTCTCCCGGCTGGTGATTCCTGATGATCCATCCTTCTCAGACTTAGGCGCCCCAGGGGCAATCGTATGGTATGCACCGCGAACTGTGGATTTCATGAATGATTGGCGGCCAATTTGGGCCGGCATGGGAGCTTTTGACCCTAACCATGAAATCACTGTTCCCGAGAATTTCGTGGACAATAAGGTCACGTTTGACCTTGTAAACTTTGATGGTCCGGGAGATATGAGCGTGTTTTACGAAACACCCTCCATGGAAAAGCCGGAGTATTCCCTCCGGACGGGGAAGAATCCCGTCACCAGCTTCGACTATGAAGTGGGCGGTCACGGACATTATGACTGGACATTCACCAAAGCAGGAATCTATAGGTTGACGGTTCAGATCAAGGCACGCACTACGGATGGTAAGGATCTTCTCGGAGAACCAAAAGATCTTGTGTGGCTAGTGGGTTCAGATTCCGAGGTTGGACTTCCCGAGGGGACAACCGAGAACCTCAATCCTATTACCACTCCTGCAGAGACTCTCCGAGAAGAGATGGGGCTACCAGCTCCTCTTACTGAGACCAGTGAATCTGAGTCCGATACCGGAGAGACCGAATCCTCCGCTCCTCAGCCCCAGCCCTCCGCTCCTCAACCCCAGCCCTCCGCTCCTCAGCCCCAGGAGAAAACCAGCAAGGCCGATTCGAGTGGCACTTCTGGCTCCCCTTCAGAATCAACGGAGCCCCTCCAGCCTTCAGAAGTGCCACAACCCGCTATCCCAGCAGAGTCCGGCACCGCTGAACAACCCGCAGCGCCGGTGGAACCCGCAGCGCCAGCACAACCTGCAGCGCCAGCACAACCCGCAGCGCCAGTGGAATCGGTCGCTGAACAACCGGTTACCCCAGCTCACCCAGCAGAACATCCTGCGGCACCAGCGCACGCCGTACCTCCTGAGAGACCCTCCGGCGTAGACAGTGGCACAGCACCAGTAGATCCGGGGGCGTCCTCTAGCGAAACAGTGCCTCAGCCTCTCGCTCCACCGAACCCCACCGATGACCAGCACGGAGACATTTTTGACAGCAAAGTACACCACCTCGTCACTGAGGGGCATATGGATCTGATGGCTCTAGCGAATGCTTCAGATGGTTTCCAGGTGATGCTCAAAGACGGCGCAAATCCGGCGCGTGAGCTGCTCTACCCCTCGGGAACCTTTGCGTTCGAGGTCAACAACTCCACAAAAACAGCCATTCCAGCCCAGGCACGCCGAGGCGTTCCGAATGCCCCTGACACCGTCTACGAGCTCCCCTCCGTCCAAGTGGACGGCATACCGTGGCTTGGGTTCTCCACTCTTATGCAAGAAGGCGCAGGAATTGACACTAACGCACCGGTGACCGTGGGACTTGCGCACTTCGAGGGGCCAGGACGCATGATTGTGGTTGAAGCTACACTGACCAAGTACATCGTGCGGATGGATAGTACGGATCTCTCCAAAGAACGCAGCTATGGACCTCGAGACCATAATCACCCGGCCTTCTGGTTTACCGAACCAGGGGTGTACACAGTGAGTTTCCGGTACACCGCACAGAAAACCGACGGCAATAAAGAGTCACGAAATCTGGACGTTACGTTCCTGGTGGGTGATGAGACAATCAACGCCGCTCGGCAGGAAATAGAGAAGAGAACTACCCCCCAAGGTACTGGAGCCACCATTCCCGAAGCGCACTCTGAGAATGTGGCGCCTGATCACAACACCAGTGCTGCGGACACGAGGCAGGGTTCGGACTCTCCGGCTACGGCCCCCCAGCAGCAGGTTTCTATATCCGGACAGCCGGCCGAACGCCCAGCTGTAGCGCCCGGCGTCTCAGCTGCAGCCCCTGAAGCAGCGGCTCTGACCGGCGCTGGGGAGATCCCGGCTCTCTCCGGCGCACCCGACCACCAGACGGACAACGTATCGTACCCGGTTGAGGGCAGCGCTCAGGAGGCAGTTCCTGCCGAAGTATCAGGGATTCCAGCTGGTCAGGCTCCAGGAGGAACCAGCCAGGGTACAGCGCACACTGCTCTTGGAGCCGCTGCCCCAGCGGCGTCGCTACGGGGAAAAACCCTTGCAAAGCCCAAGCCGGATAGTGTCACCTCTACAGGCAGCCAAGGGGTCACCAGCAGTGGGACGAAAACCTCTCGTGCTTCTACGAACAAGGTGGCCCGAGCATCTCAGGGTACCGTGACCTCGAAGCGCTCAGGATTGTCTCCTGCTTCGGGCTCCTCGAAATCCACTGGATCCTCTGCGAAGCCAGGAAGAAGCACATCTGCATCGCAGCCGAAGAACTCCCAGAAACCCAAAGCTGCGTCGTCATCGAAGGCCACCACACCGAAGAGCACGTCTCGCTCTACTGAAAGGAGTACGCAGAGCGGTACTCCCGAAACAACTACCCGTTCTCACACCAACCGCTCCTCCGGGAAGATAGCTAACGCGAAGGGTTCGAGTTCCTCAGGGCATACGGACAACATTGCGTTGTCCAGTGGAACCTCGCCACTGACAAAAACTCTCTTTGGGATTGGCTTGGTGGGTGCACTGGTAGGGCTTGGGCTATTCGTACTGGCAGTGAAAACTCGACAGGATACGGAGAAAATGTCTTAAGGCGTATAGCTGATTCTCGCTCTCGGAGGCAATCAGCCCTTGCCGTATCGACACCCCGACTCACTTCGCTTCACGGACACGGACGCCGCATGGGACCTCTCTGGAAATTAGGCAGGGTGTGACCTGGGAACATTGCGAGAGAATGCCATCACCGCCATAGTGGATGATGTATCAATAAAATTATGTCTATGGAAAGGACTGAATTCATCATGTCTCACTCCACGGGAACCACCATCGCCTCTGGCGCACTCCGAGGCATCATGGGAGCTTTCATTCTCAATTCCGGGATAGGAAAACTAGGCCTCAAAGGTGAAGCTGCTCAGGGACTTCAAGGTATGGCCGCTACCGGAATCCCAGCTATGTCCAAGCTCGATCCAGACGTCTTCGCCAAGTTCATTTCATTTTCCGAGATGGGTGTGGGAGCTTCTCTACTGCTGCCGTTCGTTCCCAGGAAACTAGCTGGCGCTGCTCTCACTGCTTTTGCCTCCGGTCTGCTCACCATGTACTTCCGCGGCGAGGGCACTACCGAGGCCGATGGTATCCGTCCTACTTCTGACGGCCTTCCTCTGGCTAAAGACTCCTGGCTCGTGGCTGGAGGAATCGCCCTCATGGCCATGCCCGAGAAATAAACTCTCAGCGCATTCTTGCCAACACATCCCAGGAGCCGGTGGTCATCACCGGCTCTTATTTGTTGCTACGGAAAGCTCTGATTGTGGAGAGCCGAGGAGAAAATTACCCCTATACGGGTTAATACCAGTTAATACCGGATATAACTTTTCACTTTTTGTCTAGACATATGACCTCTCCCGTACAGCGGCTCCAATTTCTACCTATTTCTGCACGTCATCACCTTTGCGCAAGCCAGACTAAAAGACCTCTACGGTCAAAACATGGGGATCCCACCGCTGTTCTCCTCAGTGTGCATCTCAACAGCGCTAGCACACAAACTCCACTCCATCGCTTACTCCCAACTACACAAGAGCGCATTATTGCACGTCAATAGACATAACGCTGCACCCCTCTGCACATTTCTTCGCAACACCCCATTCATTAGGTAAGCCAAAGCTCTAAGCTCCTCAGCCATAACACCGCTTATAACAGCACGTCATTTCCTCGCCGCGGAAAGTAAAGTTAAGTCCATGATTGAAGTACGAGTTCATGGTCGCGGTGGTCAGGGCGTGGTAACTGCAGCCAACCTCATTGCCATGGCGGCCTTCGAGGAAGGTAAGCACGCTGCCTCCTTCCCCTCCTTCGGCTCCGAGCGCACCGGCGCCCCGGTGGTTGCTTACTGCCGCATTAGCGACGCAGAAATCCGCACTCGCGAGCCTGTCTTGTATCCAGATTTAGTGATTGTGCAAGACAAAACCCTTATTCCCCTGCTTGATGTTTTCTCTGGTCTAGCTCCTGATGGCTACGTGCTCATCAACTCAGACAAGCGCAGTGCAGAGCTGGGACTCGCCGAGCTCCAACAGCGGCAGCCAGCAGGTCACTTTATGACCATCCCAGCCACAGACATCGCGCGGAAGTACACCGGGCGAGTGGTCCCCAATGCGGTACTGCTTGGAGGCGCCGCTGCCATTACTGGTCTCTATCGTATGGAGTCCGTCAGTCATGCCATTATGCAGCGATTCCCAGGCAAGGTAGGCGAAATGAATGTTGCTGCCGCCCAAGCTGCGTATGACTTAGTTGTTTCTAAACAGGAGGCTGCAAAGAATGCTCAAACAAATTGAGGGCTCCCAGGCTATCGCCGCAGCGGTAGCCACCTGCCGCCCAGATGTGGTGAGCGCATACCCCATCTCTCCACAAACTCATATCGTGGAGAAGCTTTCTCAGCTGGTGAAAACAGGTCAGCTTCCTCATTGCCAGTACATCAACGTGGATAGTGAATTTACCGCGATGTCAGCTGCCATTGGAGCCTCTGCAGCTGGGGGTCGGGCTTACACCGCAACGGCCTCTCAAGGTCTTCTTTTCATGGTTGAGGCTGTGTATAACGCCTCAGGCCTGGGGCTGCCCATTGTCATGACGGTAGCCAACCGAGCAATCGGTTCACCAATTAACATTTGGAATGATCACTCAGATGCTATGAGCCAGAGAGATTCCGGCTGGCTCCAGCTCTATGCGATGGATAATCAGGAAGCTGTTGACCTGCACATTCAGGCATACAGAATTGCTGAGGAACTCTCCCTTCCAGTCATGGTGTGTATGGATGGCTTTATTCTCACCCACGCCGTTGAACAGGTTGACCTCCCCGAACAAGAAAAAGTAGATCAGTTTCTACCTCCATTTTCTCCTCGCCAAGTACTGGACCCAGCAGATCCCATTTCCATCGGATCAATGGTGGGTCCAGAGGCTTTTACTGAGGTTCGATATCTCGCCCACTACAAGCAGATGCAGGCTTTGGATCTCATTCCGGCTGTCCAGGAAGAATTCAAGGAGGTTTTCGGACGCTCTTCTGGCGGTCTCGTCCATACCTACCGCTGTGAAGACGCTGAAACCATCGTTGTCTGTTTGGGCTCTATCACTGGTACCCTTCGCGACGTCGTTGACGAGAGGCGAGAAAAAGGCGAGAAGATTGGCGTTCTCACCATCGTGTCCTACCGCCCCTTCCCCTCTCAGGCTGTGCGCGATGTGCTGTCTCAGACCCAACGCTTCATTGTTTTGGAAAAGGCATTTTCGGTGGGTATTGGTGGCATCGTTTCCTCTAACTGCCGCGCCGCACTTCGCGGTATCAATTTCACCTGCCACGAACTTATTGCAGGTCTAGGCGGACGCGACATTACGAAGCAATCGCTTCATGAATATCTCGATAAAGCGGTTCACGATGATGTAGAGGACACCACCTTCCTGGATCTTGACCTTGAGCTCGTCACTGACGAACTCGAACGGGAAGCCCTGCTTCGTCGTTCTGGTTCTGCTCCGGAAAACATGGTTCGCCATCTCTCCGAGCGAAGCAACAAACGCAGTAACCTTAAGGAGTCTCGGTCATGAGCATCACCCATCTTCCTACTCCTCACTATCCAGCCACCACAGTGCCAGGATCTGAGGAAACCAAGTTCTACCAGGTGGGTTCCTTTGCCATTGGTAACCGCCTTATTGAAGATAAACTTCGCTCCGTGCAATCTGGTCCAGAGCGTTTCAACTCCTTAACCTCCGGTCATCGTGCCTGTCAGGGATGTGGTGAAGCATTGGGAGCTCGCTACGCTCTCGACGCCGCTGTTGCCGCCACCGATAACAAGGTCATAGTGGTCAATGCCACCGGATGTCTGGAGGTGTTTTCCACCCCCTATCCGGAAACCGCTTGGAACCTCCCTTGGATTCACTCTCTCTTTGGAAATGCGGCAGCGGTGGCCTCTGGTATTGCTGCTGCACTGAAGTCACAGGGCAAAGATGACATCAGAGTGATTGCCCAGGGCGGCGACGGTGGTACCACCGATATCGGCTTAGGTCCTTTGTCTGGAATGTTCGAGCGGAACGATGATGTGCTGTATATCTGTTACGACAATGAGGCCTACATGAACACGGGTGTGCAGCGCTCCTCGGCAACTCCTCCGACGGCACGTACAGCTACCACCCAACCTGTCGGTGACCGTCCCGGCAATGTTTTCGGCCAGGGAAAAAACATGGCACGGATTGCTATGGCCCACAACATTCCCTACGTGGCCACAGCCACGGTTGCTGATCTTCACGATCTGGAATACAAAGTCACTCGTGCTATGAGTTTCCGTGGCGCCCGTTACCTCCACGTCTTTGTACCCTGTCCGCTTGGTTGGGGCACCGCCTCGAAGGACACCATCAAAGTGGCTCGCGCTGCTTGGCAGTCTGGTCTCTACCCCGTCTATGAAGCCGAGTACGGCGAGATTGTGTCAGTGTCGAAGATTCGTCGCCCCCAACCTGTCGAGGATTATCTGAAATTGCAGCGCCGTTTCGCACACCTCTTCAAAGGAGAAGGTCGCGCCGACGATATCGCTCACATTCAAGCCATTGCCGATAACAACATTCGTCGCTACAACCTCATTGATGAGGACAAATTGGATTTGTTCCGCCATGAGGAACAAGGAGCACAATAGTCATGACCACTACGCATCTTGGAATGCCTTCGGCCTCTGGGGAGCACGCTCAACTTCCCTTCGCCATCACCCTCGAAACGGGTTCTTCGGCACAAAACCACACGGGAAGCTGGCGCAGTGAGCGGCCTGTCTATGTTGATCTGCTCCCACCATGCAACAAAGCCTGTCCAGCTGGTGAGAATATTCAGGGCTGGCTGTATCACGCCGAGGCTGGGGATTACGAAACAGCTTGGCGCGAGATCATGAACAATAACCCTCTGCCTGCCACAATGGGTCGCGTTTGTTATCACGACTGCCAAACTGCCTGTAACAGGGCGCAGGTGGATCAAGCGGTAGGTATCAATGCCATCGAACGTTTCTTAGGAGATACTGCTCTTGAGGAGGGCTGGCGTGTAGAACCACTCTTACCTCCGACGGGGAAGAAAGTATTGGTCATTGGAGCCGGTCCGTCCGGCTTATCTGCTGCCTATCACCTGGCACGAATGGGCCACCAGGTTGTGATAAGAGATCAGAGTGAAGAACCCGGTGGAATGATGCGCTACGGCATCCCAGCCTATCGTCTGCCTCGAAAGGTGCTGGACGCTGAAATCCAACGTATCAAGGATTTGGGTGTTGTCTTTGAGATGAACACCAAGGTTGAAAGCCTGGCAGGTCTTTCCGATGAATTTGACGCCATCTTTACGGCTGTGGGTGCAGATCTGGGACGCAATATCAACATTCCTGCAGGCTCAGCCTCAGAGATTGTCAACGCCGTCGATATGTTGCACGATGCCCCTGAAGACGCTGATGAGAAGCCTCTGCTGGGACGTCGCGTGGTTGTGTATGGCGGTGGGAATACTGCTGTTGATGCCGCTCGTACTGCCAAACGCCTGGGAGCTACAGAGTCTGTGATTCTCTACCGCCGTACCCGCGAAAAAATGCCTGCCCATGATTCGGAAGTCATGGAAGCCACTGAAGAGGGCATCACAATGAGGTGGCTATCTACTGTGAACCGTGTTGATCAAGGCACGGTCAAGATTGAAAAGATGGCCTTGGATGCCGATGGTAATCTCACTCCAACAGGCGAGTATGAAGACTTGGACGCTGATTCACTAGTGATGGCCGTGGGCCAGAAGTCAGACTTGTCACTCTTTGAAG
>JAEYUQ010000015.1 GCA_023432405.1 Actinomycetes bacterium
AGGTCACTGGTTCAATCCCAGTATCGTGCACTGGAAGCCTTCAGAGGTTTCTTGCGGATGTAGCGCAGTTGGTAGCGCATCACCTTGCCAAGGTGAGGGTCGCGGGTTCGAATCCCGTCATCCGCTCTTGGCAAAGCCCTTTTCGGAAAGACGCACCTTTCTGGAAAGGGCTTTTCTTTTCCTGGTAGCTGCTTTCTTTCAGTTCACCATTACCTTCACTATCCTCGGTTCAGCGCCATCGTTATTGCTTTCGTACCCGGGCCACCGAAGTTCATCCGGACCACCTCGTCCGGGGTGGTACTCAGGGAAGATACCGATGGGCTTCAATCGGAAGTTGGAGAAAACCTGCGCATAATTCTCATCAGTGGGCTAGGATGGTTGAAAGCTCTGAATCCATTGTGGAGCTTGTAACCAACCTCTGTGAAGAGTCTCCCTCGAGTTGTAAGACGTTAGGTCAGGTTTGTGTCCAAAACAGTGCCTGTGAGAATTGTGGTGACGGCGTGCGCGGTGTTCATCCTTGCCGTTCTCCATCTCCCTCTTGCTCAAGGGCATGACACAGTCCTGGAAGCGGTTCCGGCAATGGACGGAACTGTCTCCGAGTTTCCCCGTGATATTCAGCTAACTTTCTCGGGAGAACCAAAACCAGATTTCAATACCCTGGCTATCTCTAACTCTGACACGGGAGTGGTTGTCTATCGGGCGACCCCAGAGGTGTCTGGACGGTTTGTTTCCGTCCATGTTCCTGATTCGGTGAACCCCGGAGCAGGTCACTACAAAATTGGCTATCAAATCACGTCCTCCGACGGTCATTCGACTCGTGGCTTTACACGTTTTAGTGTTGTGGGCTCCAGGGAGCAAAGGTCATCGGGTGAACCGTCCTTCCAGAAATCCTCCTCAGATGAAGCGTTTGTCTCTCAAGACAGCGCAGCTGAGGAACCAAGTACGAACAAAGGGGTCGTCGATAAGGGCGTCGCCTGGATACTGATGCTGGTGGGAATAGCTGTGCTGGCCGTTGGTGTGGTTGTGGTGAGTATGCTGAAACGTCCATCAATACGAAAGGGTACGAAATGACCAAGATTGTTAAGAGGACTGCTGCCGCGGCCTTTGCACTATCCATGGGTATCGCTATGACCGCCTGTAGCTCCTCCGAAGAAGATTCCACTGCTGTTGGAACGTCCACCGCTGTAGCAACGCAGTCCTCGGCCGTAACGGAAGATGCTGACGTTCTCTCTGTCAGTGATCTTGTGGTGCGGGCTACCACTAGCTCGATGCACAAGGCTGAGGATGGCACCTACATGACGGGTATCTTCGGTAACTTCACCAACAACACTGATGTGGATCAGACGATTGTGGGATTCACCTCTGACACCGATGCTGCAGATCACCAGGTCCACGAAATTGGGCCTGATGGCATGATGCGCGAGAAGGAGGGTGGCCTGACGATCAAGGCTGGCGAGACTGCAGAACTGAAGCCAGGCGGTGAGCACCTCATGCTTATGGGTATGTCCAAAGGCCTTGAGCCCGGAGATAAGGTTCATGTGACTCTGGAGCTGGCTGGTGGTCAGAAGCAGGATTTGGGCGAAATTGAGGTTCGGGACATTTCCTCCGGCGAAGAGAACTACGGAGATCTTGCCGACGGCGCTTCCGAGGCAATGGAGAGCGCTAAGGACACCATGGGAGATGCCGCTGCTGCTGCCACCGATGCTGTTGGTGACGCTGTAGAAAGCGCTGGAGATGCCTTGGAGTCCGCTGGGGATGCTGTGGAGTCCGCAACCAATAAGTAAGTCTCGCAGGTGACATCCTGGTGAGCTATGCGAAGTAGGTAAGTCCACTGTGGCTTACCTACTTTTTCGCGTAAGGCTTCGGGATTGACCTCTTTCGTGTGGTTTATTGATAACACTTATATCAGAACTTTACTAAATCTCTCACTCTTTCCGAGTGAGGCATACACTGGGCATCACGGCATGGGGTTATCCATCTTTTGGAGGATTCCCCTCCTCGGTGATCACAGGTTCACGTCAAGTGCTGGCGAGGAGCTGTGCACACATTCAGCTAGAGATGAAGAAAAGAAGAAGGGGACTATGTCTAGGACAGGGTCTAAGACAGATGGTGGCGATTCTCAGCACCAAGGCCTAACACGCCGTCATTTTCTCACGGGTTTGACGGCTGCTGCTGGCTCAATGGCGTTACCATCGCCACTTCAGGGAGCACAGCCAGCTGCTCATGCAGATACCGTTGATACTCCGGCGTACCTCGGTGATTCCAGAGTGCCCTTCGACGCCGAGCACCAGGCTGGTATCGAAACTCCCATCCAGGCTCATGTCAATGTCCTGGGCTTTAATCTGAAACCAGGAGTGACGCAGTCCGACGTCATCAAACTGCTCCAGGTCTGGACAGAGGATTCTCGCCGCCTGTGCAATGGACAGCCTCCTTTGGGATCTTTTGAGCCGGAAATGGCCGCAAAGACGGCCAATCTAACTATCACTGCTGGTTTTGGAGAGAGCTTCTTTAAGAAAGCGGGAGTTCAGAAGCAGAAACCTGAATGGCTCCACGATATTCCGGCGTTTGAGAATGATCGTTTAGAAGACCAGTGGGGTCAAACGGACATGGTCATTCAGGTATGCGCAGATGATTCCCTGTCTTGCCACTACGCCACTCGCCATCTTGTCCGTTCCGGAAAGTTTTATGCTTCACTGTTCTGGAATCAAATTGGTTTCGGCTTCGCCAAGGGCACCCAAAACCAAGGTGCTACAGGGCGTAACCTGTTTGGGCAGATTGATGGAACCATCAACCCACATACTCCCGAGGATTTTCTCCAGCAGGTGTGGATTGATGATGATAAGGACTGGATCCGGGGCGGTTCCGCTATGGTGATCCGTCGCATCTTCATGCACATGGACACCTGGGATATTTTGGATCGTCCATCTCGGGAGATTGTCATCGGACGTCGCATGGATAACGGGGCACCCCTTACCGGTGGGGAGGAGTTCACACCCGCTCGGTTTGACGCTGTTGATGAGCTTGGACTTCCCATCATCGACCCCAACTCCCACATGGCTCAGGCTCACTATCCTGAGGATCATCCTGAACAGGTATTACAGCGTCGTGCTTACTCCTATGATCTCAATCTCACTGAGGACGTTGCGAAGAAAATGGAGCGTGAGGGAGTTCGGGTTCTCAGTAACACAGGACTCATCTTTATTAGTTTCCAGAAGAACCCGGATCTGCAATTCACTCCTATTCAGACCCGGCTGGACAAGAATGATCGCCTGAATCAGTGGATTACCCATATCGGATCTGCCGTTTACGCCATTCCGCCGGGAGTGGGAGAAGGACGCGATGCTTATTGGGGTGCTTCTCTCTTCGTTTAGGCACTCTCCGCCCGTGTACTCTTAGACCCTTGACGACGCCCGCCCCGCCTGAACGTGGGGCGGCTCTTTGCTGTCTCAGGGGGTAGGATGTACGAGTCAGTCAGCGTTGGCAGGCTGCACTATGCCCTAAACAAGAACTGTCGCGGCCAGGTATGCCGAGGCAGGTGAGCGCAAAGGAGCGCATTTCATGGCAACTGATGCCGGTTTATTGGCACCGTTTACTGTCCCTGCCGGTACTCCTGTCGGAGTGGCTATGCGGGATCTGGATTTGCCCCGGAAGGGGCCAGATGCAATTGTGGCAGCTCAAGATGAGCACGGCGAGACGAAAGACTTAGCCTTCGTTCCAGAAACGGAGGCCCAATTCCGTCCAATTCCTGCTCATACAGAGGCTGGGCGAGCCGTGATTCGCCACTCTGCAGCCCATGTGTTAGCTCAGGCTGTTCAGCAAGAGTTTCCGGAGGCCAAGTTGGGCATTGGCCCTGCCATTGATAATGGTTTCTACTATGATTTTGAGGTAGCAGAGCCCTTCACGCCAGAGGACCTTCAGAAGCTCGAAAAGCGGATGAAGAAGATCATCAAGTCCGGACAGAAATTTGTGAGGCGCCGCTACGATTCCGCCGAACAAGCTTTGAGCGAGTTTGAGGATCAGCGGTTCAAGCAGGAACTGATCCAGGATAAAGGCAATGTTCGGCCGGATTCGGATGAAGCCTCGGAGGTAGGGGCTGGTGATCTTACTGCCTATGACAATGTGAATCCCCGTACAGGTGAGACTGAGTGGTTTGATCTGTGCCGAGGGCCACACGTTCCTACCACCAAGTACATTCCGGCTTTCGCGCTGACGCGTACCTCTGCGGCATACTGGCGTGGAGACCAGAATAATGCTCCTCTCCAGCGTATTTACGGTACAGCGTGGGAATCCAAGGAAGCCTTGGAGGAATATGAGCAGATGATGGCGGAGGCGCAGCGCCGAGATCACCGCCGCTTGGGCCAAGAGCTAGATCTTTTCAGCTTCCCGGACGAGATCGGATCGGGGCTTCCTGTTTTCCATCCGGACGGAGCCATTGTTCGTATGGAAATGGAGCAGCACTCCCTGAAACGCCACCTCAGCAGTGGATACTCCCTGGTGAATTCTCCTCATCTGACAAAGGCTGATCTTTTTAAGAAATCAGGTCACCTGGACTTTTATGCCGATGGGATGTTCCCTCCCATGAAGTTGGATGGGGAGTATGCCCCGGATGGCGCCGAGATTAAGCCCCCGCAGGACTACTACGTCAAACCTATGAACTGCCCCATGCATAATCTGATCTTTTCCTCCCGGGGCAGATCTTATAGGGAGCTTCCTCTCAGGCTTTTCGAGTTCGGTACGGTGTACCGCTATGAGAAGTCTGGTGTGGTGCATGGTCTGACCAGGGCCCGTGGTTTTACTCAGGATGATTCTCACATCTACTGCACAGAAGATCAGCTGGAAGATGAACTCACCAAGGTGCTGGATTTCATCTTGTCCTTGTTAAAGGATTATGGGCTCAATGATTTTTATCTGGAGCTATCCACGAAGGACCCCAATAAGTTCGTAGGAAGCGACGAGATTTGGGAAAAATCCACTGCCATACTGCAACGGGTTGCTGAATCCTCTGGATTGGAGCTGGTGCCGGATCCCGCAGGAGCTGCTTTCTATGGTCCGAAGATTTCAGTGCAAGCTCGAGATGCCATTGGTCGTACCTGGCAGATGTCCACTGTCCAGCTGGATTTCAATCTGCCGGAACGTTTCAATCTGGAGTACACAGCTCCGGATGGCAGTAAACAACGCCCCATTATGATTCACCGCGCCCTTTTTGGTTCCATTGAGCGATTCTTCGGAGTGCTCCTGGAGCACTACGCGGGTGCTTTTCCGGCCTGGTTGGCTCCCCGTCAAGTTGTTGCCATCCCCGTTGCCGATGAATTCGTGGGTCACCTGAACGCGGTCGTCGATAAGCTTGCAGAGCAAGGAGTTCGTGCCCAGGTGGATACCTCGAGTGATCGGATGCAAAAGAAAATCCGCACCCATACCACTGGGAAAGTGCCGTTCATGCTCTTGGCTGGGCAACGAGATGTCGACGCTGGCGCAGTGAGCTTCAGGTTCTTGGATGGTTCTCAGATCAACGGTGTACCCATTGACGACGCCGTGAATCTTATTGTTCGGTGGATTTCCAGCCATCGCAATGAGCAACCAAGTGAGGAAACCATTGCAGCGTTCCAGTAGGGAGAAGGATTCCGCCGCTGTATTGGGCGGTGTGCAGGGGTCCTCGGACACGAGCCACACTGACTGCACTCAGGAACAAGACGTGGTGCTAACAGAGTGTGGAGTAGGAGTGCCTGACAGCCTGGAGAGGCTGTGGGCTCCGTACCGTATGCGATATATCCGCAATGCTTCAGGTACTCAGCACGCAGACGCGGCAGAAGATCCCTTTCTTGCTGCTCCGAAGCAGTCGGATGAGGATTCCCTTATCGTTGCTCGAGGAACAACTGTGTATTGTTTGCTCAATCTCTACCCTTATAACGTTGGGCACATGATGGTGGTGCCGTATCGGCAGGTGGCTAACTTGGAAGATCTCACCACAGAAGAGTCTGCCGAAATGATGCTGTTTGCCCAAAAGGCCATTCGAGTCTTGAAATCTACGAATAATCCCAGTGGAATCAATGTGGGCTTTAATCTAGGTCACGGATCAGGTGGGTCTATCCGTGATCATCTGCATATGCATATTGTTCCACGCTGGCCAGGAGATGCTAATTTCATGACTCTCTTTGGACAGGTGAAGGTCTTGTCGCAATTACTGCGGGATACCCGAGCCATTCTGGCTCACGCCTGGCTAGAGCAAGAGAAGCTAGCTCAAGGGGATTGTGATGCTTAGTGTGAGAGGGCGAAAACCGGCCTCGGTCATCGTAGAACCAGTAGCCCGCGGCTTTTTGAAAACCGGGCTGACCCCTAATGCAGTGACGGTGTTAAGCGCTCTGGCCACTGTGGCGGTGGCGGTGACATTAATTCCAACAGGTCACCTCATTACTGCTGCTATTCTGTCTGGCCTTTTCAGTGCCTTCGACATGATTGACGGGACAATGGCACGTCTTCGTGGTGGTGGAAGCCAGTTTGGCGCTACTCTTGATGCCACCTGCGATCGGATTACCGATGGGGTGCTCTTTGCCGTTATCACCTGGTGGCTGATGTACAGCTATGAGGCTTCCCCTCCTCTTGTTGCAGCAAGCTTGGTGGTTATCGTGGGTTCCCAAGTGATCTCCTATGTAAAAGCGCGAGGAGAAGCTTCAAGCCTCCAGATCAATGGCGGTTTGATTGAACGCCCGGAGCGCATGATTATTGGCCTTGGTGGCCTAGGACTGCAAGGATGTGGGGTTCCCTATGCCATTGACTGCGCCATTTGGTTGTTAGCGGTAGGTTCCGTCATCACTGTGATTCAACGTCTCATTATTGCGTCGAAATCACCGCAGGCTCATGCACTTGCTCAGGCTCCCGCCGGGGCGAAGAGTTTTCCTTCCTCATCTCAGCTATCGAAAGAGAATCCCTCCTAGTGGATATTGCAGCTGTAACGTATCTGGCTGGCTGGAAGATGGTTCGTTCTCTTCCTCAGAGCGTCTCCACCCGGCTTTTTTCGCAGGGAGCAGATTGGGTTGCTCGCCGCGGGCTTGCGGTGGAGCAATTGCGGGCGAATTTGGAGCGTGTAGTTGGCCCTTCCAATGTCACTGCTCACCTTGTTCGCGACAGTTTCCGCTCCTACGCGCGGTATTGGGAAGAAGCATTTCGCCTTCCTTCGTTGTCTAGAGACCACCATTTAGCAGAGTTGTTAGACGAAAGTCTCGTGGGGCGAGAGTATGTGCTGGAAGCATTGGCTCATAAAAAAGGAATGATTATTACTCTTCCTCACACAGGGAACTGGGATATGGCTGGGGTGCTCTTGTGTCATTACGCCGGTAGTTTTACGACGGTGGCTGAACGAGTTAAACCTGAGGTTCTGTTTCAGGCCTTCCTGGAGTATCGAGAATCCCTTGGCTTCGAGGTTCTGCCATTGACGGGAGGGGGCAAGCCCTTTCCGCTCTTGGAAAAGAAGCTCCAGGCCGGGGAAGTGGTGTGTCTCCTTGGAGAGCGTGACATGACCTCCCGGGGTGTACCTGTGCGCTTCTTTGGGGAAGAAACGTCGTTTCCAGCAGGTCCAGCACTCCTGGCTCACAAAACGGGAGCATCTCTTCATGTTGCTCATTCCTGGTATCCGGCTCCTGGGCAGTGGGGACTTTCTCTCAGTGCTCCGGTGCCTGTGACCACGGTGGCTGAGACTACCCAACGAATTGCCGAAGGTTTTGAACACAATATCGCCGCCCATCCTGCCGATTGGCACGCCTTGCAGCCAATCTGGCCAGCAGACCGAACAGCACGAAGTGAGTATGGGGGAACAAGGGGTGTGCAACAGTGAGAATAGGAATAGTCTGCCCCTATAGCTTCGACCAACCTGGGGGAGTACAGGCACACATCCTGGACTTGGGAAGCACCCTCATTGCTCAAGGACATACTGTTCAGGTGTTAGGCCCTGCAACCGAAGCAGCAGATGTCCCAGAATTTGTAGTGCGAGGGGGTAGGTCTTTCCCTATTCGCTATAACGGCTCAGTTGCCCGTCTTGCTCTGGGCCCTCAGGTGATTGCTCGGACAAAAAAGTTCATCAGGGAAGGCCACTTTGACCTTCTGCATATCCATGAACCAAATTCGCCAAGTTACTCCCTGGTGGCCCTAGCTGTGGCACACGGCCCTATTGTTGCTACATACCATGCCTCCGCCAGTACTTCCACCGTTCTACGGCTTGTCCTTCCGTTCTTGCGTCCATCCCTGGAGAAGATTCGGGGTTCCATCGCCGTCTCTGAACTTGCACGGCGATGGCAGGTTGAGATGGTCGGCGGAGATCCTGTGCTGATTCCTAACGGTGTGGATATTTCAGCCTTTCAGAGTGCCCCTGAAACTGAACCTCCGGAGATTGTGTTCCTGGGAAGGCTTGACGAGCCCCGGAAAGGGTTAGATATTTTCCTGGACGCCGTAGCTGGAATTACCCAGCCAGTTCGTGTCACGGTGATTGGAGCGGGGGAGCACAGGAAGGTGAGTTCTTCGAGTCCTCCGGTGGAATTTGTTGGGAGAGTCAGCGATGTCCGTAAGGCAGAAATTTTAGGCCGAGCAGCAATCTACGTAGCTCCCAACACCGGAAGTGAAAGCTTCGGAATTGTTCTTGTTGAAGCTATGGCAGCCCAATGCGCCGTGGTGGCAAGTGACTTGGAAGCCTTCCGCGCGGTATGTGGTTCTGCTGGGCATTATTTCCCCATCGGAAATGCGGTTGCTTTGAGAGCTCAGCTTAACCATCTTTTAACCAACCCGCAGGAACGCAAACGTGCTGGGGAGGACGGGCGTCGTCAAGCAGAACAGTACGACTGGTCTCATGTCAGCCGAAAGATCACGGCCGTCTATGACACCGTTGTGGATGGAACGGAGGTGACGGTATGACCTTCGCTGTGGTGATTCTCGCTGTGGTGCTCACTGGGGTGGTGTTGTGGGCAGTTTTGACTGCCCAGCGTTTGAACAGGCTCTATATCCGAACTGATGCTGCCCGCCAGCAACTTGAAGCTGCCCTGGATCTGCGTGCTACTGTGGCCGCGATGGCGTTTCCATCTGAGGCTGGTGAGCTCAGTAGTGGGGTCAACCGGGATCTCACAGGTCGGGCCGAGGCAGAAAGACGGGTCTCTCAGATTCTCCTGTCCCATTCCGGGCAGCTGCCTACTCCCTTGGTGGAAGCCACAACGCGAGTGAGCCTGGCCTATCGTTTTTATAACAACGCCGTCAGGGATACCCGAGCTCTGAGACTTCGGCCATTGGTGCGCATACTCCACCTTGGAGGGAATGCACAGCTCCCAGAGTACTTTGAGGTGCCTGTGGCAGTGGACACCATCAACGAATAGTGATTCGAAGGACTTGATATGAAACCTATTGAAGAAATCTTGGCTGTACGAAGGATTGACGATTGTCATTTTGAAGGGCCTGCCGTTCCCGCACCGTTGCGTCGTACCTTTGGTGGGCAGTTAGTGGCTCAGTCCCTCATGGCTGCGGTGGCTACCGTTCCCGAGAATGCACGAGTGCATTCTATGCAGGCTAACTTTATTGGACCGGCTGATGCTACCCAACCAGTATTACTGACTGTAGATCCCATACGAGACGGTAAGACGTACCTCGATAGGGCAGTAACACTGAGCCAGAACGATAACCGTTTGTTTACCATGCACGTGGGGCTCAACAGAGGGCAAGATACTGGCCCCTTCCATCACGATGTCATGCCAGAGGTCCCTCACGCCGAGGAGATTGTGGTCAGGCTGGATGATTATGACGACAACGTGAAGTTCCTGCTCAAGATGTGGGACGATTGGGATTTGCGTGAGGTACCCGCTGACGTACTTGACGACGACCCTCGTGAAACGTGTCGGCGCATGGTGTGGGTGAAGTCAAAGCACCGCCTCGCTGATGATTACCATCTGCATCTGGGCTCCCTGGCCTACATCTCTGACATGACTTTGCTGAGTACTACCTTGGCAATTCACCCGGAGGAATCTGTTCAAATGGCCTCCTTAAACCATACGTTGTGGTTTGTTGCTCCTTTTAGAGCTGATGAGTGGTTGCTCATTGACCAGTTTTCACCCTCTGCAAACCTTGGGCGGGGGATTGCCTTCGCGCGCTTCTATCAAGAGGACGGCACATTGGTAGCTGTGGCAACACAGCAGGGGTTGATACGCCATCTGCGCGCTGGTGGAGAGGCACTGCCGGTGACGAACCCAGGGGATTAGAGCTCCCCGCGTATAATCTCAGCTATTTATGACACCTGCTTAGGGAAAGGACTTATGTATGTCAGGTCACTCCAAATGGGCCACAACGAAACATAAGAAGGCCGCAAATGATGCCAAGCGCGGCAAGGAGTTTGCCAAACTCATTAAGAATATCGAGGTGGCTGCTCGCACTGGCGGTGGTGATCCCGCAGCAAATCCCACGCTGGATGACATGATTAAGAAGGCGAAAAAGGCCTCCGTACCCAATGACAATATTGAACGCGCGCGCAAACGTGGCTCCGGCGAGGAAGCTGGCGGAGCGGATTGGCAAACGCTGACCTACGAGGGGTACGGCCCTGGCGGAGTGGCTATGCTCATTGAGTGCCTGACGGATAATAGGAACCGTGCTGCCACTGAAGTACGTACAGCGATGAATAAACACGGCGGAAATATGGCGGAATCCGGAGCCGTGTCCTATATGTTTACCCGCAAAGGTGTCAATTTAGTCAATCACTCTGAGGATTACACGGAGGATGACATCCTCCTTGCTGTTGTGGACGCCGGGGCGGAAGAGGTTAATGATCTGGGGGACAAGTTTGAGGTTCTCTCAGCAGCAACTGATTCCCACGCTGTCAAACAGGCCTTGCTTGATGCAGATATTCAGGTGGAGGATACTGACTCGGACTTTAGAGCTTCTACCCTTGTGCCGCTTGACCTTGCTGGAGCCAAGAAACTGTTTAACTTGATTGAGGCTCTCGAGGACTCCGATGACGTCCAGAATGTTTACACCAACATGGATCTGCCTGAGGACGTCGTCGCGCAATTAGCTGAGGATTAGAAGTCTGGTGGTCGCGTGGAGAACCAATGGGGCACTTCTGGGGGGTTTGCTGCTGCAGCCCCGATAGGAAGCATTGAAGGTCTGAGGGTTATGGGGATTGATCCTGGACTTACCCGTTGTGGGCTCTCCGTGGTGCAGGCCGGTCATGGCAGAGCTGTCTATCCCGTGGCCGTCGGGGTGGCGCGAACCCCTGTCCACGGAGAACTCACTGAGCGTCTCCTGAGACTCTCCAGAGCAGTAAAAGAATGGATGGATGAGTATCAGCCTGACGTTGTGGCCATTGAGAGAGTCTTTGAACGCGGACAGGTATCCACGGTGATGCATACGGCTCATGCTGTTGGTGTTCTGGTTCTTGCAGCTGCTGAGCGCGGTTTGGATGTGTATATGTACACCCCCAGTGAAGCGAAAAAAGCAATTACTGGCAACGGTGGTGCTGATAAAGCACAGATGACGGCGATGATTACTCGTATTTTGGGACTCTCCGAGGCACCGAAACCAGCCGACGCCGCTGATGCCTTAGCTTTGGCCGTGACCCACTGTTGGAGGGCTCCTATGCTCGCCAGGGAAAAGGCTTTGCAACAGCGGGCAGCTCAGCGGGGCTCCCAGAGCTCTCAGTCTGCGGCGACATAATCCTTCGTGCTGTGTTCTTATAGCGACAATGTGATCTAAGAGGAACGAATGACATGATTGCCTCCCTCCACGGAACTGTTGTGGATAAATCCCTGGACTCAGTTGTTATTGAATGTGCCGGAGTGGGCTATCTGGTGTACTGCACTCCTCAAACGCTGGCCGGATTAGTCAGAGATGAAGAAACCAGGCTGACTACGCATTTGGTTGTGCGTGAAGATGCCATGATTCTCTATGGTTTCACAGACAGTGTGCAACGCGATCTGTTCCTCCTACTCCAGACAGTGTCTAAAGTGGGCCCCAAGGCGGCTTTGAGTTTTCTCAGTTCAATGCCTACGGCAGAGCTTGTGCAGGCTATCTCTACAGGGGATACACAGCGCTTGACAACTGTTCAGGGGGTGGGAAAGCAAACCGCAAATAGAGTCATTGTGGATTTGAAAGACAAGATCGGTGCTATCGCAGGTATAAGTGACCTTAACGACGTCGTGCCGGAGCCGAAGACAGCAGTGCAACAGGATGTTCTGGATGAGGTATCGGAAGCTTTGCGGGGTCTCGGTTTCACAGATAGAGAAACTGTGCCCGTTGTACGCAGTTTCCTTGCTGAGAACCCTACTGCCACAGTGTCGGATGTTCTTCGGAACTCTTTGACTATGTTGGGGCAGAAGCGAGGTTGATAGGGGTTACTCTCATAAACCGTGAGATTACTGAGGGAAGGTGGCAGGTGTGTCCGATATTGAAAAGACTGAATATGCTGTTCCGGCAGGGGCACCCTCTTCCGCTTCACATGGGCGTGGTAGATCTCCGGTTGGCTCCACGCTGAGCCCTGAAGCCACTGAGGATGAGCGTCGGACCGAAAAGAATCTGCGCCCTAAGAGTTTGGACGAATTCATTGGGCAGCAAAAAGTCCGCCAGCAACTTCAGTTGGTGCTCCAGGGGGCCAAGCAGAGAGGCGTTACTCCGGATCATCTTCTCTTAGCTGGACCTCCGGGCCTTGGGAAAACCACGATGGCGATGATCATCGCTCAGGAGTTGGGAACGAGTTTACGGATGACTTCGGGGCCAGCTTTGGAGCGTCCAGGAGATTTAGCAGCCATGCTTTCCAATCTCATGGAAGGTGACGTGCTTTTCATTGATGAGATTCACAGGATCGCTCGTCCCGCTGAAGAAATGCTCTATATGGCTATGGAAGATTTCCGTATAGATGTCATCGTGGGCAAGGGGCCTGGGGCAACTTCCATTCCACTTGAACTTCCTCATTTCACCTTGGTGGCAGCTACCACCCGGGCAGGTATGCTCACTGGTCCACTGCGGGATCGTTTCGGTTTCACGGCACAAATGGAGTTCTACGACGTTGCTGATCTCACCGATGTGGTTACTCGGGCTGCAGGCATTTTGGGGGTTGCTATTGACCATGATGCGGCTGTAGAAATTGCTTCGCGCTCTCGAGGAACACCTCGAATTGCCAATCGTCTCCTCCGTAGAGTCCGCGATTTTGCGGAAGTTAATGAGAAAGAGAGTATTGATCTCGAGTCTGCTCAGGAGGCACTCAGAGTGTTCGACGTGGACGAAATGGGGCTTGATCGCCTTGATCGTTCAGTCCTGGAGGCTCTTGTTCGAGGTCACGGTGGAGGGCCGGTGGGTGTGAATACCTTGGCTGTTGCTGTTGGAGAAGAACCCAACACTATTGAAGAAGTCTGTGAGCCATATTTGGTTCGAGCAGGTCTTATTGCTCGCACTGGGAGAGGTCGTGTAGCTACAGCTGCCGCCTGGCGTCATCTTGGATTAACACCGCCACAAGGCACCCTGGGGCTGTACGATGCTGACTCCTACCTTTAAGCTAGGGGTCATGGAATTTATCATTTTTGCTGTTGTCATTGTGCTGCTTTTCCTGCCCAGCATCATGCTGGGACGCAAGCAACGTGCGCAACAAATGAATGTTCAAGAATTTCAACGCAATCTTGAGCCAGGTGACAAGGTCATCACAACATCTGGTATTCATGGGCAGCTTTCTGAGGTCTGCGAATCCACGGTAGATCTGGAAGTAGCCCCCGGTGTCGTCATCACTCTGGAGCGGGTAGCTATTCTCAGGTTCCAGGATCAGCCTCGTGACCCATATCCCGTGGACGAAGTTCCTGCAGATACTGATGCTGATGCTGCCTTGGCTGCGCAGGAGAATCTCGCTAAGGATGAGCCTGCTCAGGACGGCCCTCTGCGTGAAGATTCTTCCTCACACAGTGATGATGAGAGCTCGAAGACAGATTGACATTCCTGAGAAAACGGTGAAGAGACTGGGGTCTTACTGAGGAAAACGAAAGTAATACCGTACTATTTCAATGTTCCAGAGTCTCACTCGGCGGTTTGTAAACCTGTGCGTTTACAAAGTGTTGAGATGTTGAGTGTGTAAGGAGAAAGACGGCTTTGTCCGAATCAACCCGTAGTAGCCGCCGGAGGCGTGTAACAGCCAGCGGTAAAAATCAGAAACTGCCTGCTCGGCTGCTGGCGGTTATGGTGTTGATCATTGTCCTTATTTACGGACTGATCTTTGTGACAGGTGACCACGCTGCAAAACCAAAACTAGGTATTGACCTTCAGGGAGGAACCCGAGTTACCCTTGTGCCCCAAGGTGGTGAACCCACTCAAGAGCAGTTGTCTCAGGCTCGCACCATTTTGGAGCGTCGTGTCAACGGTATGGGTGTGTCCGGGGCCGAGGTTATCGTGGACGGTAACACCCTTGTTATTACTGTGGCGGGTGCAGATACTTCTGAGGCTCGTTCCGTGGGGCAGACTTCTCAGCTTCTCTTCCGCCCAGTGGCTGAAGGTCTTCTCCCGGACATGACAAACTATCCCCAGGTTCTCGGCGAGATGGCTAACCGATGGGTAGAGAATGGGTTGCTGACTCCCGAGGATGCGACGTCCCGAGTTAAAGCTTCTGTTGATAGCGTCAACAAGCAAGCCACGGATAAGAAGCTCCAGCTTAAAGTTCCCGAGGTGACAGCCAAAGCTCCTCGGGAACCGGTTAACTCTTTAGAGGAGAAGAAGGCTCGCGAGGCCAGAATTGATGTTTTACTCAAAGATCGTCAATCGACGGATACCCTTGTTCAAGCAGCAGCCAGCTCTCTTTTAGTCTGTGACGGTTCCTCAGACCCCCTCGCAGGCGCTGATGATCCTGCAAAACCGCTAGTTACCTGCGATCCAACAATGGGAATTCCTATGATCCTGGAGCCCTCACCTGTTCTTATTGGTGATGAGGACAAGGGCGCAGATGCTCGGCGTCTTACCGGTGAACAAATTGATACAGGAAGTCCAATCTGGGGTGGCCTTAATAATCAGACCGGTGAGATGGAAGTGACCTTTAAGTTCAAGTCTGGGCAAAACGAGCCTGGAGGTAGTACCTGGGCCAAGCTTACGGAGGACTATCTGGACAAACAGGTTGCTGTGACCTTGGACTCCCAAATTATTTCCGCGCCGGTTATTAGGTCTGCCACTCCTGTTGGCTCCGGGACCAGTATCACGGGTACTTTCACCGAGTCACAAGCACAGGAATTGGCCAATAACTTGAAGTATGGTGCTTTGCCTATCTCCTTTGCGGGTGAAAATGGCGAAGTTGGAGGAACAGCTCAAACTGTGCCTCCGTCACTGGGTTCAGCCTCCTTGAAGGCTGGCCTCATTGCGGGGCTTGTCGGATTGATTCTGGTTGCTGTCTTCGTGCTGTGGTACTACCGCCTCTTGGGATTTGTCTCACTGATTACCTTGATTGCCGCAGCAGTGTTGGTGTACGGATCGCTTGTTCTCCTGGGGCGCTGGATTGGTTACTCGCTGGATCTATCCGGTATAGCCGGTTTGATTATTGGTATTGGTACCACTGCAGACTCCTTCGTGGTGGTCTATGAACGTATCAAGGATGAGGTTCGCAAGGGCAGAACCTTTAGATCTGCCACGCCTCACGGGTGGCAGCGGGCTATGAAGACAATTGTCACAGGCAACATGGTGACACTTATCGCGTCCGTGGTTATTTACATCTTGGCCGTGGGAGAAGTCAAGGGCTTTGCCTTTACTTTAGGTCTTACAACCCTCTTTGACTTCTGTGTGACCTTCCTGGTCACGGCACCATTGCTGCTGATTCTTTCGAGAATCCCAGCTTTTGCGAAACCTCAGTTCAATGGAATGGGACGGGCAATGGAATTTGCGCGCCGTCATGCACACAGCGTAGACAGCGACGTCGTTAAGGAGGCTAAGTAATGTCCAAGACCGTAAGGACACAACGAGCCCGTATGGATGATGACCGTCTCTACTCCGGTACAGGTGGCATAGATTTTGTTGGTCGCTCCAAGGTTTATTACATCACCGCAATAGTGTGTATTCTGATAAGTCTGGGCGCCTTCCTGATTCGTGGTTTCGATTTGAGCATTGACTTCATCGGCGGCACGAAGATGAATATGCCAGCAGCTGAATTGTCTACAGACGCTGTATCTGAGACATTTGCTCAGGCCACGGGGGTGACTCCAGAGCTGGTACAGATAGTGGGTGCCGGGGATTCAGCCACCTTGGAAATCAACTCTGAGCGTCTTGATCAGCAACAAATAGATGCTGCTCGGGAAGCCATCTTCAACGAGTACAAGCCACTGGATATGACCGGGAAACCGAGTGTGGATGCTATTGGTGATTCCACAGTCTCGGAAAACTGGGGTTCTACCATTACAAACCGGATGCTCATCTCCATGTTGGTGTTCTTGTTAGCTGCCTTTATCTATATCATGGTTCGGCTGGAACGGGATATGGCTTTTGCTGCGATGCTTGCTCTAGGCGCTGATGTGATTCTCATTCCCGGTATTTATTCCCTCTTTGGGTTTGAAGTATCTCCAGCTACTGTCATAGGTTTTCTCACGGTTCTATCTTTCTCTCTCTACGACACAGTGATTGTTTTTGACAAAGTGAGAGAAAACACCGTGGGCTTCCTGGGGACGCGCACCAGAACTTACGCTGAGCAGGCAAATCTTGCTGTTAACCAAACAGTCGTGCGGTCAATTTCAACCACGGTTATCTCTGCTCTCCCCATTTTGGCCCTTATGGTGGTGGCGGTAGGTCTCCTGGGAGTAGGTACCCTCAAGGATTTGGCCTTAATTCAGCTCATCGGCGTGGTGGAAGGCGTATTCTCCTCTATTTTTTTGGCGACGCCCCTCCTGGTTACTATCCGTAACCACGAAAAAGAGGTCAAGGAACACAACCAGAAGGTTGAGGATTTCCGTAGCGGCAAAACGTCCGATACGGACTCCAGCGCCTCTGAGCGTGATAGTGCAGAGTCGCCACTTAAGAAGGCCAGTATTCCTACCCAACAAACCGGTTTTAATCGCACCTGGCGTCCGAATCAGCGCTGATTACCGTGACAGGAGACAGCTGTGGGTGTGATTCTCGGAGCCTGAGGTGATAGACGTGCCATTCACAAGGCGTGTGCTATTGAAGCGTGTTACCACACTCATTGTGTCAGTAACCCTTGCCCTGTCAGTGGGAGGCTGTGCTCTTTTCACTACCGAGGAGGACTTCACCGATTACTTCGGCTATCTCTTCCCAGGTGCAGCTGTAACCTCCAACGCCGCATCCTGGGATGGAGTTTCCTCTCGAGCCGATGCCATTGCTTCGAGAGTCTACCCAGGGGTGTACTCCCAAGGGCCAAACGGAGAGAGTATTCCCAATACAGATCTCATTTCAGTTGAAACAATGCCGGCTCCTGTCCGTACACTGCGCTATACCATTTCGGAGAATGCTCAGTATTCTGACGGGCAACCTCTCACCTGTGATGATTACCTCTTAGCATTTACTGCCGGAGTGATGACGCCCCTCTTTGACTCTTTTGAGCCCCAAGCTTTTGAGGTGGATCGTCTGGATTGTTCCCCCGGAGCTAAAACTTTTACGGTGATTTTTAAGGGTGACGCTGGTCTGAGATGGCGTTACCTTTTTGGCCCTGGAAGTGTTCTACCGTTTCATGCCATTGCTGCAAAAGCTGGAGTAACACAAGAACAGCTACATCAAGCCCTTCTTGATCGCAATGTAGAAGCGCTGGCTTCCGTGGCTCAGGTGTGGAATCGTGGTTTTCGTTTTGACTCTTTCGATTCCTCTCTGCAGGTGGCCTCAGGGCCATACCGCATTGAAGGTATAGGTAGTTCAGGAGAGGTCAAGCTTGTGCGCAATGATCTCTATGCGGGAGACCCTGCCACTCTCGAAACCCTTGTCTTGTGGCCACGCAATTCTGACAAAACCAAACTCCAAGAGTCCCAGTCCATCAAAATTGCTGATCTTTCTGCCGATGATGGGCAATGGATTGATCCCGAAGATTCTAAAAATACGGTGGAAATACAGCGGATTTCCGGCTCAATGGTGGATTCCCTCGTCCTGTCTCAGCAGGGAGTGTTGGAGTCCCCGGAAGCAAGAACACAGTTTGCTGCCTGTATTGACCATAACGCTGTGGCTCAAGCATCTTCCGAGGCAGCAGGGGTTCAGGTGTTACCCACAGCCTTGCACGTCGTTTCCCCCAATGATCCGCGGGCCTCCGGCTTAGCGTCTATCAATGACAACCTCATCAAGCCAAACCCGCCTGTGGCTTCTCTTCTCTCCGGTGCCACTATTCGGATCGGTTATAGCCAGCCGGATTCTCGGAAGAAAGCTATGGTTCAGGCGATAAGCCAGTCCTGTTCTCAATTCGGAATCACCATTGAGGACGTGTCTGGTACTGCTGGAACAGTCGGTACCATGCCGGAGGGGGCAGACGCCATTTTGCTCTCCTTAGACCCACAGGTCGCTTACCCAGTGACAGGTTCTGGGGATACTGCCTCCATAGAGGCTCTTCTTGCTGCTGAAACTCGGGAATGGAACAACCCTTCAATCATTCCTCTGGCAGCCGAGCCCAAGGTTTTCCTCATGGATAAGAGAGTTACCAATGTTGCGATCAATCCTCACCTCACTGGGATGGGGTGGAACATGGATAGGTGGAGAGTAGGTAAAGTTTCTCGCTAAGGAGTCCGTGTTCCATGAGCTCTCAAGAGGTTCACTCTCAACCTGTCGTGAAGAAAGAAGTCCAGTTATGACATCCCTTAACACAGACGATGAGTCTTTTACCCAGGTATCTCGCGCTCTCCAAGAGCATATTCGCAGAGTGCCCGATTTCCCGGAACCCGGAGTGATTTTTGAAGACCTTACCCCGGTTCTGGCTGATGCCGATGCTTTCCAATTGGTCATAGACTCCCTGGCTCGGGCCGCTCAGCAGTATCGTCCTGACATCATCGGAGGTCTAGATGCTCGTGGATTCCTTCTAGGTTCTGCGGTGGCCTACACCCTCGGTATGGGGATTGTCGCCATTCGTAAGGCTGGCAAGCTTCCACCACCAGTGCTCACCCAGGAATATGAACTCGAGTACGGTACAGCTGCTCTTGAGATTCCGCAGGCTGGCATTGATATCAATGGCAAAAGAGTTGTCCTTGTCGACGACGTGCTTGCAACGGGAGGCACCCTCCTAGCTGCTCGTAGTCTTCTGGAGTCAGCGGGCGCAGAGGTGACAGGGAACGTTGTGATTCTGGAAGTTCCTGCTTTGGGGGGTCGCGCTAAGCTGAAAGGAAGCCCCTTGACGGTGATTGGTTCGGCTACTGCCTAAGCCTGGTCAATCACGGGTGTGCTCACGGTGGAGCAGAAAGGTGGAGTCTGATGGCCACAGATCGTTCTAAGCAGCAGTCTGCTAATCCAGTGCGAACGATGTCTGCCCGCTTAGCACGCAGTCTTACTAGCTCACGATCCAAAAGCAACCCGGTTCTCGATCCGCTCTTGTCTATCCACAAGGAGTTTCACCCCAAGGCTGATGTGGATCTGATCTCCCGAGCCTGTGACACGGCTGAACGTCTCCATGACGGTGTTTTCCGCAAGTCGGGAGATCCCTATATCACTCATCCGCTGGCTGTTGCCACCATTGCTGCGGAGATAGGTATGGATACCACAACGGTTGTTGCGGCTTTGCTCCACGACACCGTTGAAGACACTGAATACACCCTCGAGAACCTCACAGAGGATTTCGGGCTGGAGGTCGCTCGTCTAGTCGATGGTGTTACCAAACTGGACAAGCTGGCATTAGGAGCCGCCGCAGAAGCGGAAACAATTCGCAAAATGATTGTGGCAATGGCAGAAGACCCTCGTGTTCTGGTCATCAAAGTGGCTGATCGGCTTCACAATATGCGTACTATGCGTTTTCTGCCCCCGGAGAAGCAGGCGCGGAAAGCTCGCCAGACTCTCGAGGTAATCGCGCCGCTAGCTCATCGCCTGGGGATGGCGAGCATCAAGTGGGAACTGGAAGATCTGGCCTTCGCTATTTTGTATCCGAAGAAGTATGACGAGATTGTTCGGCTTGTAGCTGATCGAGCCCCGGAGCGGGATCGTTTTCTCTCGGAGGTCATTAGCCGTATTTCCAAGGAGTTGAAAGACAACAATATCGACGCTGAGGTGGTTGGACGTCCCAAGCACTACTGGTCTATCTATCAAAAAATGGTTGTGCGCGGACACGACTTTGATGAGATTTTTGACCTCGTGGGTATCCGTATTCTGGTGGAAAACCTCAATAACTGCTACGCAGCTATCGGTGTGGTCCACTCTGTTTATTCAGCAATGCCGGGGCGTTTCAAGGACTATATTTCCTCTCCCAAATTTGGTGTGTATCAGTCTCTCCACACCACTGTGATTACTCCAGGAGGAAAGACTCTTGAGGTTCAGGTGCGTACCCATGAAATGCATTACAACGCCGAGTTTGGGATAGCTGCTCACTGGAGGTATAAGGAGTCTAAATCTGGAGCCAAGGGCGACGATGAGCTTAATCAGATGTCCTGGATGCGCCAGCTTTTAGATTGGCAAAAAGAAGCAGCAGATCCCAATGAGTTCCTGGATTCTTTGCGCTACGACCTCACCGCCAAGCAGATTTTTGTGTTCACGCCAAAAGGCGATGTGATTAACCTTCCTTTCGACGCCACTCCGGTGGACTTTGCCTACGCCGTCCATACTGAGGTGGGACATCGCTGTATTGGTGCGAAGGTGAATGGGAAGCTTGTGGCTTTGGAATCCACCTTGCATAACGGGGATAAGGTTGAGATTTTCACCTCCAAGGACAAAAACTCCGGGCCTTCGCGAGATTGGAAGGATTTTGTTGTCTCTGCACGGGCAAAAACGAAGATCCGGCAGTGGTTTGCCAAGGAGCGTCGAGAGGAATACCTCGAAGCCGGAAGAGATGCACTAGCTGCGGAAGCTCAGCGCGGGGGCTTGCCACTGCATCGGCTGTTTACGGGGAAGTCTATGAAGGCTGTTGCTGCAGAGCTTCACTACCCCGACATAGACGCCCTCTATACCGCCATAGGCTCAGGATCTGTCTCCGCACAGCATGTGGTCAATAGGCTGATGGCTGCCTTTGGTGGGGAAGAGGAAGCCGCCGACACCTTCGTGGAGCGCACACCATTACCTGAAATTCTGAATCAGAAAACCAAGGATGAGCTTCTCGAATCATCCACTGGCGTGCTGGTGCAGGGATCACCCGATGTGATGGCCAAGCTGGCTCAATGCTGTCACCCGGTTCCAGGGGATGAGATCTTCGGCTTCGTCACCCGAGGCGGAGGAGTCTCGGTACATCGTATGGATTGCCCCAACTCTCAGCAGCTACATTCTCACCCGGAACGCATTATTCAGGTCTCGTGGGCAATGGAGGGGTCCGGAGCTGCCTTTGCAGCAACTCTCCATGTGGAGGCTCTTGATCGTGGGGGGCTTCTCTATGAGGTCACGAAGGTTCTCAAAGACCTCAATGTCTCCTTGGTTTCGATGAATTCCCACACCAACAAAGAGCGCATTGCAGAATTCCGATTCACTTTCTCAGTATCAGATACAAAGCAGCTGGGCGCTCTTATTACCACGCTACGTAACACCGAAGGTGTCTACGATGTCTTTCGCGTGATGCAGTAGAGCGCCCGGATCACTGAGATCGTCTAAGGAGTGATGTGCTTAGGATTCCACCGTGGCAGAGGTAATTGTGACTTCCTCCACAGGGGATTCGGGTGAATCAGCCTTGGTGCCCTTCTCGGCAATCTTGTCTAAGACCTTCAGACCTTCTTCGTTGATAGAACCGAAGTAGGTATAGGTGGGGGTGAGGGGGGAGTCTCCGTAGTTCATGAAGAACTGAGATCCTCCCGTGTTCTTACTGCCGGTATTGGCTACGGCAAGGGTTCCCCGACCGTAATTGACCGTCTGAGTGCTATCCAATGATCCGTCAGCAGGGAACTCATCCGGAAGCGTAAATCCTGGACCACCTGTTCCTGTTCCAGTGGGATCACCACATTGCAGGATCTTGATACCTTCGGTCATCAGGCGGTGGCACACAGTGTTATCGAAGTACTTGGCTTTAGCAAGCGACACAAAGGCGTTGACTGTGCATGGAGCCACGGAACGATCCAGCGTCAGTCCAATATCACCCTGGTTAGTCACCAGATTGAGGTTGACAGTTCCCTTGGTGGAAACATCTTTTCCATTGGGGAGGGCTACTTTCTTGGATGCCTTGTCCTCGGTCTTGGTGTAGGAGCACTGAACGGTGGCAGGAAGCGGGGTTGCCAGGGACGTCGGCAAGGGAGCAAAGGTTGTCTCCGGTGCGCTGCTGCTCGATTCAGCCTCGGTGGTTGAGGTATCGCTGGACTGGGAGTTTGCCCAGTAGATACCTCCCGCAATGAGCACGATGATGCCTGCGGACACCGCGGCAATCTTGACAGGTTTGGCTGCTTCAGTATAGTCACGGGTTTTAAGGGATCTCTCTAACTTCTTGAGAGCCTCATCGCCTCGTTCTTTATTTACCACGATCAGTCCTTTACTAGGTTAAGCAGGATTTCGGGTTCCAGACATGAATTATGACGTCGCAAAGTATAGCGGGAACCTTGTTCCACTCGGCCGTGACTCTATGCAGGCGCCCGGAATAATCCATACACTAGTCAGCATGGCTACTGTAAAAATCAATGGAACCGCTACAACCACCGTCGGGGATCTACCCGCAGTGGGAGACCAACTTCCTGAATTCTTCGTCACTGGATGTGATCTAGGGGACATCTCTGCAGCAGACTTCGCCGGACAGAGACTTGTTCTCAACATTTTCCCCTCGGTGGATACAGGGGTCTGCGCTGCTTCGGTGCGACGATTCAACCAAGAGGCGGCCGACCTCGACAACACCACGGTCCTGTGTATCTCTGAGGATTTGCCCTTCGCGCAACAGCGGTTCTGTGCCGCTGAGGGAATTGACAACGTGGTTACTGGATCTTCCTTCCGCTCTTCCTTTGGTAAGGACTTCGGCGTCACATTAGCTGAGGGAGCAATGAGTGGGTTGCTTGCTCGCAGCGTGATTGTGGCAGACGCATCGGGAACTATTACTCATGTAGAGCTGGTGCCCGAGGTGACCACGGAACCCGATTACGACGCCGCTCTGTCCGCTCTTCAGTAAACCGACACTGGCCATGAGTATTACGCGCAGCGTCATTGGACCGTATGCCACAAACTGCTACATCGTGGCTGACGCCACTAGTGCTACCGTTCTGGATCCTGGTTTGGGTGCTACTGCACTGGTGGAGAGGTATCTTTCAGAGAATCCGAACCTGGTTCTGGACCGCATTGTGCTGACACATGGCCACCTCGATCACAGTTGTGAAGCCGGACAGCTTGCGCGCCTTTATGGAGCTACTGTTTACGTCCATGAGGCCGATGCGTTCATGCTGGATCATGGTGCCGGTATGCCCCAGGAGATGCGTGAGATTTTCCACGCTGAGCGTATGGCACTTCCTGAGAACCTGAAATTCCTCGTCGACGGGGACACCCTCGATCTGGCTGGAGAAAGCTATCGTGTCCGTCACGCTCCTGGTCATTCTCCCGGCTGTGTCATGCTTGAGGGCCAAGAGATTGTGTTTTCTGGTGATGTGCTCTTTAGAGACTCTATCGGCAGAGTGGATCTGCCGTTCTCAGACCCGGAGACCATGATGACCTCTCTGCGCG
Source organism: Actinomycetes bacterium (assembly GCA_023432405.1). Classification (GTDB taxonomy): domain Bacteria; phylum Actinomycetota; class Actinomycetes; order Mycobacteriales; family Mycobacteriaceae; genus Corynebacterium. The sequence continues at coordinate 23,707 of JAEYUQ010000015.1, forward strand.
AGGTTGTTATTCCCCTTGACGACGCCCTCGTTATCCTTCCCGGTCATGGAGACGCCACAACAATGGAGCGCGAAAAGCGCAGTAATCCCTTTTTACAGGGGCTGAACTAGGGCGTACCTGAGGTGCCAGTAGAGTTGAGCAGGTGACTGACTCTCAAAAGTTTCGTGCTCTTTCTGCGCCCAAAGGTGTACCAGATTATGTTCCTCCGTCGAGTTCACGCTTGGTAGCGGTTCGTGAGGCGTTTGTGCGTCAGGCTCATCTTGCTGGATATCAGCACATAGAGCTGCCTATTTTTGAGGACACAGTGCTTTTTGCCCGAGGGGTGGGGGAGTCTACCGATGTTGTAACCAAAGAGATGTATTCCTTTGAAGATCGGGGAGGACGCTCTGTGACCCTGCGCCCAGAAGGAACAGCTGGGGTGATGAGGGCCGTCATAGAGCACAGCCTGGACCGTGGACAGCTTCCAGTGAAGCTCAACTATTTCGGTCCCTTCTTCCGTTATGAGCGTCCTCAGGCCGGGCGTTACCGCCAACTTCAGCAGGTTGGTGTAGAAGCCATCGGTGTCGATGATCCGGCGCTGGATGCAGAAGTGATTGCGATGGCGGATCGTTCCTATCGCAGTCTGGGGCTGAAGCAGTTTAGGCTCGAGATTTCCTCTCTTGGAGATCACAACACTCGCCCCGCCTACCGACAGAAATTGCAGGATTTTCTCTTTTCTTTGCCTTTAGATGAAGAAACGCGGCATCGCGCCGAAATTAACCCTCTGAGGGTTCTGGACGATAAGCGCCCAGAGGTGCAAGAGATGACTGCTGAGGCCCCCCTCATGGTGGACTATCTGGACGATCATTGCCGCGAGCACTTCGAGACTGTCACTGGGCTTTTGGATGACTATGGGGTTGAGTACGTCATTAATAAGCGCTTGGTGAGAGGGCTAGATTACTACACAAAGACGTGTTTCGAGTTTGTTCATGAGGGGCTAGGCGCCCAGTCCGGTATAGGCGGTGGTGGCAGATACGATGGCCTCATGGCACAACTTGGAGGCCAAGACCTCTCCGGAATCGGGTACGGCCTGGGGGTGGATCGAACTGTTCTTGCTCTTGAAGCCGAGGGTGTTGACCCCATCGGGAATGCGCGAGTGGATGTATATGGGGTGCCCCTGGGAGCTGGAGCACACAAAGTTCTCTCCAAGGTCATCAACGAGCTTCGTGAGGCGGGGATACGCAGCGATATGTCCTATGGAGGGCGAGGACTCAAGGGCGCTATGAAAGGTGCAGATCGCGCGCAAGCCCACTTCGCACTGGTTATGGGGGACGATGAGCTGTCCTCAGGCTCAGTGACGGTGAAGAATCTGCACGATCATTCCCAAGAGACCTGCTCTTTGAGTGGTATTGTCACGTACCTAGCACATCGCCTGGGGCAGTAACCAAGGAGTACTCGGCTCGGTCCCACTGCGGTATTCAACCTGAGGTCCTAGGAAGGTTCACGAGTACTCACCGAGGAAGGGCAAAACCCGTCATTACAGAACCATTGCGGCAATCCACCCAGCAATAAGCAGTGGAATGTTGTAGTGGAGGAATGTGGGAATCACGGATCCTCGGATATGGTCGTGCTGACCATCTGCGTTGAGCCCAGCAGTAGGCCCCAGGGTGGAATCAGAGGCTGGAGAACCGGCGTCGCCAAGGGCCCCTGCCGTGCCCACAAGAGCCACAGTGGCCATTGGGCTAAATCCCATTGAGATACACAGTGGTACGTAGATGGTGGTGATGATTGGCAGTGTGGAGAAGCTAGATCCAATACCCATAGTGACAATGAGGCCCACCACGAGCATGGCAAAGGCTGCAGCCATCTTATTGCCGGCAAACAGATCTGCAGTGGCGGTGACAAGGGTTTCCACATCCCCGGTGGCGTTCATCACAGAGGCAAAGCCATTGGCAGCAATCATAATGAAACCTATGAGCGCCATCATTTTCATTCCACTACTGAAAATGTCATCGGCTTTCTTCCAGGTCACAGCTCCCGTAATCATAAACACAGCAAGACCAGCCAAGGCCCCCACCAACAGAGAGTCCGCCTCGGTGTCCATAGCCTGTAACACAACCTGAATAATGAAGGTGACCACGATAGCGATAACGGCAACTATCATCTTGTAGCGGGAGAGAGGCTGGGCACTGCTGGCAGAGGTATCGCCCGATGACTGCTCAGTAAGCTCCACATCCTCATAGTCACGGGGTGCTCGGTAACTGAAGAATACAGCGATTAGGAGACCGACGAACATCCCTAAGGCGGGAATGGCCATTGTATGAACAATGTTGATACCTTCCGTGGACATACCGGCATCCTCAATGTTGCCGAGCAGAATCTCGTTGAGGAAGACATTGCCGAAGCCAACCGGAATCCACATATAGGTGGTGACTAAGCCAAAGGTGAGAATACACGTCACCATGCGTCGATCCAGGTGAAGGCGATTCATCACGGGAAGCAGTGGTGGGACCAGAAGAGGGATAAACGCGATATGAACAGGGATAACATTCTGGCTCATAATCGCCATAGCCCACAGGCCGGCGAGCATACCCCACTTTGTCCACATTTCTGCCTTGGGGTGCGCGTCAGCGCGTTCGGGATCCATTTTTTTGATGAGCCACTGGGCAAGAAGCTGAGGCAGACCGGATTCTGCTACAGCCATTGCAAAGGCGCCAAGGAGGGCGTAAGACAGCGCGATCTGAGCGCCGTCGCGAAGCCCCTCTTGGAAGGCCACCATTGTATTGCTGAGGCCCAAATCACCTAGGAGGCCACCCACGAGGGCGCCAATAAAAAGGGATAGGACCACGTGAACGCGGCAGACTGCCAAGGTCAGCATGACTATCACCGCGATAAGAACTGCGTTCATGGTGATAAGGATAAATAATGGCTGTGCCAGGTCCTAACACCAGCCCGCAGTCTGGAGCTTCTTCTAGGAGCTATAGGCGTTGCGACCTAGATAATCGCAGGTACCCATGCTTCCATACCGATAGCCTCGCATAAAGGCATCTGTGCGCTGCTCAGCGGAACCATGAGTCCATGATTCGGGGGAAACTCGTTGCCCAGCGCTCTTTTGGATGGTGTCATCCCCAATAGACTTTGCAGTCTCAATCACTGTTTGGATTTGGTCTTCACTGATCTGCTCCAAGAGAGCATCGGAGCCGTCATCAGCGTGGTGTGCCCAGATACCTGCATAACAGTCGGCTTGAAGCTCAATTTTTACAGCATTGGAATCAGGACCCGGATCGTTATAGTCCGAGAGGGACAAGGTTCCCTCAATATCCTGGATTCCATGACCAAACTCATGGGCAACGACGTATTCCTGTGCCAGTGGAGCATTAGATCCTCCCATTCTGGCCAGCTCGTTAAAGAATGAGGTGTCGAAATACGCGGTGCGATCCCCAGGACAGTAGAAAGGCCCAGTGCTTGATGAGGCAGAACCACAGCCGGTGTTGACTGCATTTTTGAAAATAGTCAATCCAGGGGCTTCGTATTGCAGGTTGGCTTGTTCAGGAAGAATGGAGGTCCAGACCTGATCTACTGACTGTGCAGTAGCTATGATGCGGCAGTCATCGTACTTATTGGCAGAACCGGGATCCGCGCAGTGCTCAAAGTTCTGGGACTGTGCAGTGCTCCCTTGCCCATTCGTAGCAATGTTGCCCGCTCCGGATAACAGAGCTGACGGATCTCCGGTGAGGAAGAAGATAATTCCTCCGACAACGAGAGCGCCGATACCGCCGCCTGCTATCATTCCGCCGCGTCCACCGCCAGATGCTCGACTGGCATTGACTTCTACATTGTCCCGAAAGGTCATGGCTTCATTTTTACATGAGAGATATACCTCCCAGCTACCGGTTCCCGTGTATTCCTGGGTGTTGGGAAAGACTTTTCAGGGGATTTTAGACAGTGGTCAAGCCGGGCTAACACTCACTCACTGAGGCTCTCGCGCTAGACTGAGGCGCTAAGAAAACCTCGCTCTTTAATCTTCTTGGAAGGACTGTGATACCTTGCTGCGTACTCATTTAGCGGGCTCACTTCGTAAAGAAGCAGCCGGTTCAACCGTCACACTCTCTGGCTGGGTTGCTCGTCGGCGTGATCATGGTGGAGTTATCTTCATTGATCTTCGTGACCGTTCTGGTCTTGCCCAGGTGGTGTTCAGGAATTCTGAGGTAGCTGAGCAGGCGCATACACTCCGCAGCGAATACTGCATTCAAGTGACGGGTGTGGTGGAGTTACGTCCAGAAGGTTCTGCGAACCCGAACTTGAGCTCTGGCGAGGTTGAAGTCAATGTGGCCGAGCTGAGCATTCTGAATGAATCAGCAGCGCTACCCTTCCAAATTGAAGATGAACATACCTCCACTGTGGGCGAGGAAACACGGCTTACATACCGTTACCTGGATTTGCGCCGCCAGCGCCAAGCCGAGGCACTGCGTTTGCGCTCGCGTGTGAACAAAGCCGCTCGCCGAGTATTAGAGCAGCATGATTTCACTGAGATTGAAACCCCAACCCTGACAAAATCCACTCCAGAAGGGGCACGTGACTTCCTAGTTCCCGCCCGGTTAAAACCGGGGTCATGGTATGCCTTGCCACAATCCCCACAGCTTTTCAAACAGCTTCTCATGGTGGCTGGCATGGAACGGTATTACCAGATTGCCCGCTGCTATCGTGACGAAGATTTCAGGGCAGATCGTCAGCCGGAGTTCACTCAGTTGGACGTGGAAATGTCCTTCGTGGACCAAGAGGATGTCATTGCTCTTGCCGAGGATATTCTGAAGGCTCTCTGGCAAGAGATTGGGTATGAGATTCCTACTCCCATTCCTCGTATGACTTATGCCCACGCCATGAAGTACTACGGTTCAGACAAACCGGATCTGCGCTTCGACATCAAGATTGTGGAATGTACGGAGTTCTTCAAGAACACCACCTTTAGAGTGTTCCACAACGAGTACGTGGGCGCCGTCGTCATGGACGGCGGCGCATCTCAACCTCGCCGCACCCTTGATAATTGGCAGGAATGGGCGAAACAGCGTGGTGCTAAAGGGCTGGCCTACATCCTTGTAGGAGAAGACGGAACCCTGTCAGGGCCTGTAGCCAAGAACATCACGGACGAGGAGCGTGCAGGTATTGCAGACCACGTTGGCGCCAAGCCGGGGGACTGCATCTTCTTCGCGGCCGGTCCCACGAAACCCTCATGCGAACTTCTGGGAGCTGCTCGCCGGGAAATAGCTGACAGGCTTGGTCTCATTCATGAGGGAGATTGGGCGTTTACCTGGGTTGTTGATGCTCCCTTATTTGAAAAGAGTGCAGATGCAACGGCGTCGGGTGATGTGGCCTTAGGACATTCGTCCTGGACTGCTGTTCACCATGCTTTTACCTCGCCAAAGCCAGAGTCTATGGGCACCTTTGACACTGATCCCGGTTCGGCCCTGGCGTATGCCTATGACATTGTCTGCAATGGCAATGAAATTGGTGGCGGGTCTATCCGTATTCACCAGCCTGAAGTTCAGCAGCGAGTTTTCGCTGTCATGGGCATTACCCCGGAGGAGGCCGAAGAAAAGTTCGGTTTCTTGCTGCGGGCCTTCGCCTTTGGTGCGCCTCCTCATGGTGGCATTGCCTTTGGTTGGGATCGGATTGTATCCCTGTTGGGCGGTTTTGAGTCTATCCGGGATGTGATTGCCTTCCCGAAGACTGGTGGAGGATATGATCCCCTGACTGACGCCCCGGCTCCTATTACCAAGGAGCAGCGCCGTGAGGCTGGAATAGACGCCAAGCCCAAGAAAACAGAAAGTACAACCCACGCTGTGAAGGATCAGGTGTCCTCAGAACACGAGGACGCATAACAACGAGAAGACATCAGGAGAAGAACCGTGCTGAGCACCGAAGCTATTGTTGAGACTGCACAGAGATTGCTCTCGCGTCGCTTCGGGGGCTATCAAACCCTGGCTGATGTTACGGAGCTCAGCAGTCCAGGCTCCTCTGTTGTTCTGAGAGCGAAGGTAACTAACCCCACCTTCCTGGAACAGCGAAGTCTCATCGTCAAATACATTCCCGCAACAGGAGCGGTTGTGGATGATGCTGCTCTTCTGCGAGAGGTAGTGGCCTATCAATTCACTACCTCCCTGCCTAAGGCTGACCGTCCAGGACCGGCTCTTATCGGCTATGACATCCAGCAGCGCATTCTTATCATCACTGATGCCGGTGATGGTGACACCCTGGCTGATTTCTTGGAGAGCTCTCATTCGGAAGAGCGGCTGGCTGTCATACGTCAGCTAGGCAGGTCCCTTGGGAGAATGCACGCTGCCACTTTTGGGCGAGAGGATGAATTCCATGTCCTCATGAATCGTATGCTCAAGCAATACGAAAAGCTGAGCGATATCGACGCCCGTCGCAATATGGCTCTCTTGCGTTCCATTGATGTGGGCAGTTCGATGCTCTGCGAGGCGGGGTTGTGTGTGCCCGATACGGTTAGCACTCTGGCGCGGGATTCCCGACGTCGTCTGGAATCCGGGAAGCACCGTGCCTTCACACCCTATGATTTAGCGCCGGATAACATCATTCTGGCAGACGGTCTGAAATTCTTGGACTACGAATGGGCCGGTTTTAGGGATGTCACCTTTGATCTGGCAGGAGTCATAGCGGGTTTTCCTCAGTACCTCTTTTCACGTCCTATCGCCGATGAAGAAGTGGATGTGCTCATCGAGGCTTGGGCGAGTGAAGTGTCTCCTGTGTGGTCACGAGTGAAAGACAGGCAGCATCTCAACCACCGATTGTTGGCTGCCCTCATTGGTTGGGCCCTGTCTGGGGTGGCTCTTCTGCAACATGGAACGCTCTATTCCCTGGTGGACGGGGGAGAAGAAGGCGGGGAGACAACTTCCTCAGAGTCTTCTGATGTTGGGGACATACTGCGCCCGGCTGGTGAGGAGCCTTTTAGTGACTCCGAAATCCTCATTCGCGCAGATCTCACAGAGACCTTTTCGGCTTTAGCTCGTTTTGTTTCCCGCATGGGAGAGCCGGACTTGGCGAGTGTTCAAACCTTTGCCCAGGATGTTGTGGCACGGCTTGAGTCATAATGCAGGATTCACTCTTCCCGACTACTCCTGAACACTCGCAGATAGATTTTTTTCGCGCAGGTTCACATTCCCCTCTCGCCGCCCGAATGCGGCCTCGTGCGCTTGATGAGGTAGTTGGTCAGGACCATCTCCTTGCTCCGGGTAAGCCACTTCGGCGTCTGGTGGAGGGTTCTGGTGAAACCTCCGTCATTCTTTACGGCCCTCCGGGAACCGGGAAAACAACGATTGCCTCCCTTATTTCCTCAGCCACAGGGAGGAATTTCGTTGGGTTATCGGCGCTGAGCTCCGGCGTGAAAGAGATACGCGGTGTTATTGAGCAGGCATCCCGCAGACTGGAACACGGGGAGCGTACCGTTCTGTTCATTGATGAGGTTCATCGTTTTTCTAAGAATCAGCAAGATGCGCTTCTTGCGGCAGTAGAAAACAGAACAGTTCTTCTAGTGGCTGCAACCACGGAAAATCCTTCGTTCTCTGTGGTCTCACCCCTGCTTTCTCGTTCCCTCTTGCTTCAGCTCAAGCCCCTCGAGCCGAAGGATATTCGCCTCCTTATACAGCGAGCCATCTCGGATTCACGGGGACTGGCAGGCCGAGTGGGAATTACCGAAGCTGCTGTGGACCGTTTAGTTGCCTTAGCCGGAGGAGATGCCCGCCGTGCCTTGACGTACCTGGAAACCTGTGCAGATTCCCTTAGCGACGCCGCTAAAATCACGGAAGAAACAATCGCTTCCAGTATCAACCTGGCACTGGTTCACTATGACCGTGACGGTGACCAGCACTATGACACAATCTCGGCGTTTATTAAATCTGTACGTGGCTCAGATGTGGATGCGGCACTTCATTACCTTGCCCGGATGGTGGAGGCAGGGGAGGATCCCCGCTTTATTGCTCGACGGCTTATCATTTTGGCCAGTGAGGATATTGGACTAGCAGATCCTCAGGCTCTCAGCGTGGCGGTAGCGGCAGCTCAGGCCGTCCAGCTCATAGGGCTTCCCGAGGGGCGAATCACACTTGCTGAAGCCACCATCTATCTGGCTACAGCACCCAAATCCAATGCCGCTTATAAGGCTATCGACGCTGCTCTTGAGGATGTTCGCCAAGGGAAAGCAGGTAGTATCCCGCTTCATCTCAGAGATGGTCACTATGCGGGGGCTCACCAGATGGGTAATGCCATCGGTTATCAGTACCCACATGAGGATTACAGGGGCGTCGTCCAGCAACAGTATCTGCCTGATGAGCTACAAGGCAGGAACTATTACGAACCTACCGATCACGGCCATGAAAAGCGTATCCAGGGGCTCTTGGGTACCTTGCGGGAGATTATCACGGGACACCACCGGCAACAGTGAGCGTTATTCCTGGTCATTTCCCGGTGTGGCGTATTATTGCCGGAGTCCTCTTTCGCTCTTGCGATACAACACAAGGAGTTCAAGTCCGATGCAGACCCATGAAATTAGGGAACGGTTCATCCAGCATTTTGTGAAAGCCGGTCACACCCTGGCTCCCAGCGCCTCTCTGGTTGTGGATGATCCTAATCTGCTTTTTGTGAATGCAGGTATGGTGCCCTTCAAACCCTATTTTCTGGGGCAACAAACTCCTCCCTTTGAGAATGGAACAGCCACATCCATTCAGAAGTGTGTGCGCACTCTCGATATTGATGAAGTTGGCGTGACCACACGCCACAACACCTTCTTCCAGATGGCGGGCAACTTCTCCTTTGGGCAGTATTTCAAAGAAGGAGCCATCACTCACGCCTGGACTCTCCTGACTGATCCCCTGGACCAGGGAGGTTATGGGTTTGACCCGGAGCGCCTCTGGGTGACGGTGTACCTGGATGATGACGAAGCTGCCGACATCTGGCATAAGAAGATCGGTATTCCCCTTGAGCGTATTCAACGTCTGGGTATGAAGGATAATTACTGGTCAATGGGTGTTCCTGGGCCTTGTGGGCCGTGTTCGGAGATCTACTATGACCGTGGTCCCGCCTATGGTAAAGAGGGCGGTCCGGTGGTTGATGATAACCGCTACATGGAAATCTGGAATCTGGTCTTCATGGAAAAAGAGCGCGGAGCTGGATTCGGGAAAGAAGAATTCGAGATAGTCGGGGATCTTCCAAAGAAGAATATTGATACCGGTATGGGTGTGGAGCGGGTTGCTTGTATTCTCCAGGGGGTCGAAAACGTCTATGAGACGGACTTGCTGAGGCCGGTGATTGACGAGGCACAAAGGCTCAGTGGTAGCACCTACGAAGACGGCAATCCAGAAAACGATCGTCGTTTCCGTGTTATCGCTGACCACGCTCGTACCGCAATGATGATTATTGTGGACGGCGTTACACCCTCCAATGAAGGACGTGGGTATATTCTGCGTCGTCTCATGCGCCGTATTATCCGATCGGCCACGATGTTGGGCGTTCAGGGGCGTTGTATGGAGTCCTTCATGAATATCATCATGGACACCATGACTCCCTCCTACCCGGAGATCGCGGAGAACCGTGAGCGTGTGATACGTACTGCCGTTAATGAGGAAAGTGCCTTCTTGAAAACCTTGGAGGCAGGTACTGCCCGTTTCGATAACACCCTGGAAACACTGCGTCAGCAGGGCAGTTCCCTTATTGACGGCGCTCGAGCCTTTGAGCTGCATGATACTTACGGTTTCCCCATTGAATTGACTATTGAGATGGCTGCTGAGCATGGGCTGACTGTGGATCAGGAACGTTTTACTCAGCTTATGGAAGAGCAGCGTGAGCGGGCGAAAGCCGATAGCCGCGCCAAGAAGCACGGGCATACAGACCTCAGTGTTTACCGTGAATGGGTGGATAATCATCCCACCCGCTTTACTGGGTACGAGGAGTTGGAGAGCGAAGCTACAGTGCTGGGTTTGCTCTCTGAAAATCGGAAGATTCAGGAGGCCACTGAAGGTCAAGAAGTAGAGGTTATCCTAGATTCCACCCCGCTATACGGCGAGTCTGGTGGCCAGTTGGGAGATCGTGGGCAGATCATCGTAGGGGACTCACTGCTTGATGTCACTGACGTGCAGAAAGTGGCAAAGAAGGTGTGGGTACATAAAGCGCGTGTTGTCAGGGGTGGCGTGGCTCTAGGAGATGAGGTTCTGGCTCGTGTGGATAACACGTGGCGACACGGAGCTCGTCAGGCTCACTCGGCTACTCACCTGATTCATGCGGCGCTTCGCCAGGTGTTAGGCAACACTGCTGTTCAAGCTGGTTCTATGAATAAGCCCGGGTATCTGCGTTTTGACTTCTCGTATGGTGCCGCGCTGACTGAGGAACAATTACGAGACATTCAGCTGATTGCCAATGAGGCTGTTGATGCGGACTGGACGGTCAATACCATCGAGACCTCCCTTGAGGAAGCGAAGGCTATGGGCGCGATGGCTTTGTTTACTGAAAACTATGGGGATCGAGTCCGCGTGGTAGAGATGGGTGGACCGTTTTCGATGGAGTTGTGTGGTGGAACACACGTAGCCCATTCCTCACAAATAGGTCCGGTGTCTGTCCTGGGGGAGTCTTCCGTGGGCTCTGGTGTGCGTCGTATTGAGGCCTACTCGGGTTTGGATTCTTTCCACCGTCTATCTACGGAATCTGCTTTGGTTAACGGACTTGCCAGCTCCCTGAAGGCGCGTCCTGAGGAATTACCGGAACGTGTTGCTCAGCTCACAGAGAAGTTGAAGGAAGCTGAAAAGCGTCTTGAGCAGATGCACCTTCAGCGTGTGGAATCTCAGGCTGCGGCTCTGCTCAACCAGGTGGAGCAGCATGGCACTGTGGCATTCTTAGGTGCTCAACTGCCTCAAGGCACCACCATGAAGGATCTGCGCCCAGTGGCTAGTGATTTACTCGGTAAATTAGGGACTCAGCCTGCAGTTGTTGTTCTTGGAGCTGATGATAACCAGGGCAAAGCCCCACTGGTGGCAGCAGTGAATTCCGCTGCGGTATCCATTGGGCTCAACGCTGGTGACCTTGTCCGCGTTGCTATGACAGTCCTCGGAGGAAAAGGCGGCGGAAAGCCCTCTCTGGCTCAAGGGTCGGGCTCTCGTCCTGGTGAGTTTCATGCGGCCTTCGCAGCACTTCGTGCTGAGCTAGACGCTAGAAACTAATGTTCCAGAGCTGAGGCTGTGTGAGATTCATTCTGTAATCAAATCGTTAGTAATTTGTGTCAGAATGTCACTGTTCTATGCTGTAGTCTGATGAGGACTGGAATTACACCGATGAAACTCTTGCCTGATGTCCCTGGGAATAATGATCCTGGCCCAGGTCGCCGCCTGGGAATAGACGTTGGTACAGTGCGCATTGGTGTTGCAGTTTCCGATCGTGACGGTGTCTTAGCTATGCCCGTGGAAACCATTTCACGGACTACTCGTTTCAGAGATCGTGACAGTGAGGATATTGACCGCATCATGCAGCTCATAGCAGAGTATGACGCGGTTGAGGTGGTAGTTGGTTTACCGCGTGATTTACACGGTAACGGGTCTCGGAGCGTGAAACACGCATCGGACTTTGCGTTCCGTATAAATCGTCGGTTGGCCTCATGCCAACTGAATCATCCTGTGATGGTTCGGATGGCAGATGAGCGATTGACAACCGTCATTGCTTCTCAGGCGCTCCGGGCTTCTGGGGTGACAGCAAAGGCGGGGCGTCGAATTGTTGATCAAGCCGCTGCAGTAGAAATACTGCAAAGTTGGTTAGATGGGCGTCGGCACGCTGGGAATGATGGAGATCTCGGAGAAAGAGAAACCGGAGAGTAACGAGTTATGGCTAACTACCAGAATCAGCGTTATCGTCCGCGTACCGGGCAGCGTACCCAGGTGACGCCTCCGTCAAGTTCAGAGTCTGGACGTCACCGCGCTCCGGCCATGCAACGCCAACGAGGTCTCTCCGTGGTGATTGCCGCGTCTATCCTTGTGCTCTTAGCCATCGGTTACATTGTGTTTCAGATGTTCAGTGGTAATGGTCTGTTTGTGTCCAAGGATTACTCCGGGTCAGGTAACGGTCAGCCAATTCTTGTGGAAATCAAGGAAGGTTCCACAGTCTCCGAATTGGGGCCAGAGCTCGTTGAGAAGGGCGTCGTCAAGAGCAATACAGCGTTTTTGGCTGCTGCAAATGCCAGCCCTGCTGCCGGTGACGTGCAACCAGGTTTTTATCGTCTCCAAGGAGAGATGAGCAGCACCGCTGCTGTGGATGCACTTCTCGATCCTGCCAACAAAGTTGAACCACTCAAAGTGGTGGGTGGCGCCACTCTCAACGATGTTCGCGTTGTCGGCGGAGATACCCGCTTCGGAATCTTCACTTTGCTGTCCCAAGCAACCTGTCATGACGGCTCCCCGAAGTGTATCCCCGTGGAACAGTTCCGGGACGCGGCCGGGAAAACTCCTCTAGACCAGTTGGGTGTTCCTGACTGGGCAATGCAGGCTGTTTTAGCTCGGGGTGATGATCCCCGTCGTATAGAGGGTCTCATTGCTCCCGGTGAGTACATCATTAATCCCCAGGAGAGCCCTAGTACTATTCTGCGAACCCTCATTGTAAAGTCCGTAGACATCTACAACAAGTCTGGGATTGTCCAGGCTGCCGAGGCCAATAACCTGTCTCCGTATGAGTTACTGATTGCGGCTTCACTAGTGGAACGCGAGGCTCCTGCGGGAGACTTTGACAAGGTAGCTCGGGTGATTTTGAACCGCTTGGCCATTGATATGGCCCTGCAATTTGATTCCACTGTGAATTACGACCTTCCTGAACAGGAAGTGCAGACCAATGATTCAGATCGTGAGCGCGTGACTCCGTGGAATACCTATGCCTCCCCAGGGCTTCCAGCCACTCCCATTTCGAGTCCTTCGGAGAAAGCCATCACCGCTATGGAACATCCGGCTGAGGGGCCGTGGCTCTACTTTGTGACTATCGACCAGTCTGGTACCACTGAGTTCAATGAGACCTTGGAACAGCACAATGCGTCAGTGGCGAAAGCTCAGCAAAGTGGTGTTCTGGATAGTGCTCGCTGATGCAGTGCGCCGTTCTAGGCTCACCTATTGAGCATTCCTTGTCTCCTGTCTTGCACAATGCTGGTTTTCAGGCAGTGCGCCTGACAGGCTGGTCATACACTGCTCGGGAGTGTACTGCCGAGGAGCTGCCTGGTGTACTGCAAGAAGCCTCAGATGAGGTGGGCGGCTATTCTGTGACCATGCCCTGTAAGTTTGCTGCCCTGCACGCAGCTGATGAGGTGACTGAGCGCGCGCGTCTTATAGGTTCAGCCAATACTCTTATTCCTACCGAACACGGTTGGCGTGCAGATAACACAGATTGCGAAGGTGTTACGGGAGCGTTGGCTGAAATGGGTATTACCCATGTGGATTCTGCCGTCATTGTGGGTGCTGGTGGAACCTCCAGACCCGCTCTCTACGCCCTAACGCGCATGGGTGCTCGTCATATTACGGTGATTAATCGAACCCCACGGGCACATGAGTTTGCTGATCTTGTGAGCTGGAGTTCCGCTACCGTGGATTTTCAACCGTTTTCTGCAGACATCGAGACCCTGAGCCTGGAGGCCGATGTTCTGATCTCAACAGTCCCTGCAGCCGCCTTGGATGCTTATTACAAGCACTTAGCTCACGCTCCGCTCTTAGATGTGATTTACAATCCCTGGCCGACGCCGCTAGCCACCCAGTGCGCTGCCAATGGTTACCCGGTGGTAGGAGGGTACTCCATGCTTGTGAATCAGGCCTTCAGCCAATTTGAGCAGTTCACAGGAATGCCTGCTCCCCAAGAAGCTATGCGTGACGCACTGCGTCGCGCTGTGAGCCCCTCAGCGGCTATCAGGAGCTAGACTCTGGGATAGCTATCCGGTTCATGGGGGAGCCGGTCTATTGGAGGGGGGCTTTCACATGGTTCGTGACGTGCTGAGTACCAGCATGGAATTGCCTGCGCAAGACAGTACAACGGTTGTTCTGAGTGCTCTTGTGGTGCTGTGGGCAGCAGCGTTGTGTTACTGCGATCTGCGCTGGAAAACATTGCCAGATAGCCTGACTCTCTCCGCGGGAGCTGGAGCCATAGTGGTAGCGCTTCACAACAATCCGCTGGTGTGCTGGGGTGGACTTATATGGGCGGGAACGTACCTTGTAGTAGCACTTATCATGGGTGCAACCAGTACTTCCTCTGAATCTGGACCTGTGGGTGGGGGTGATATCAAGCTGGCAGTGCCTCTGGGAATCTGTGTGTGCGCTGCTGGGGGAGTGTGGGCTGTGCTCTGCGCTATGGCTGTAGCACAACTGATGACGTTGGCTCTTGTTCTCCTTCGGTATTGCCTCGTCCGCGTCGCGTTTGTATCAGGGCGCTTAGGCAAGTTACAGCCAGTAGCTCACGGGCCAGCTATGATTCTGGCGGCGCTCCTGACTGCTGTAGCCAGCACCGGAGGATAGAATCTGCGCGCAAAGTATGAACTGCTTGCGCAGACCTGAGATGGAGCGTGCAAAGATATGACTATGTTGCGTTGGACTACCGCTGGAGAATCCCACGGCCAGGCTCTTATCGCTCTCCTTGAGCGTATGCCGGCTGGTGTTTCGGTTACTCGTGAAGATATTGCTCATCAACTGGCGCGGCGTCGTCTGGGATATGGACGAGGTGCCCGTCAACAGTTTGAAGAAGACGAGCTCACTCTTCTTGCCGGTATCCGTCACGGAAAAACTTTGGGTAGTCCCATCGCCATCATGATTGGGAACACCGAATGGCCCAAGTGGACAACAATTATGTCTCCAGATCCCATTGACTTGGAGGATCCTGAGGTGGCGCAGAGCATGGCGTCAGGGCGTGGGGCCCACCTGACTCGACCACGTCCGGGGCACGCTGATTTTGCGGGAATGCTGAAATACGGGCAGGAGGAAGCCCGGCCCATCTTGGAGAGATCATCAGCTCGAGAGACGGCTGCACGCTGTGCCTGCGGTGCTGTGGCTAAAAACTTCCTGCGAGAAACCCTTGGGGTTGAGGTTATCTCTCATGTGCTGTCAATCGGATCTACACAGCCTGTCACAATGACGCCCACTGCGGCAGATTTGGACCTTATCGACGCCTCTCCAGTGCGCTCCTGTGACAAGGACGCTGAGGCCCTTATGGTGGAGGAGATCAACCAGGCCAAGAAGGCTGGGGATACTTTGGGCGGCGTCGTCGAGGTACTGGTAGAGGGATTGCCCATAGGGTTGGGCTCCCATATCAGCGGAGAGGATCGCCTGGATAGCCAGCTTGCCGCAGCAGTGATGGGTATCCAATCGGTGAAAGGTGTTGAGATTGGTGATGGTTTTGCTGAAGCTCGGCGCCGCGGAAGTCAGGCCCACGATGAGATTCTGAGGGATGATTCAGGGGTTCATCGAGCCACCAACCGTGCTGGGGGTGTTGAGGGGGGGATGACGAATGGGGAAACCCTGCGCCTGCGGGCAGCGTTTAAACCTATTTCCACGGTGCCACGTGCGTTGCGCACCGTGGATATGAAAAACGGTGAGGAGGCCAAGGGGTTTCATCAGCGTTCTGATGTGTGCATCGTGCCAGCAGGTGGTGTAGTGGCTGAAGCAATGGTGGCCTTGGTGCTGGCTCGGGCGGTATTGACGAAGTTTGGTGGCGACAGTGTGGAAGAAACCAGCCGGAATATTGATAGTTATCTAGCAGAGGTTGCCGAGCGTTTGGAGTTCCGCTCATGAGATTGCCTCATAATAACCTCATTTTGGTAGGGCCTCCAGGGGCGGGGAAGTCCACTATTGGGCGTCGTCTTGCTAGGGCTCTCAATCAGCCTCTTGTGGATACGGATGCTCTTATCGAGAAAACCACGGGGGAAACCTGTGGACAGACTTTCCGGCGTCTCGGAGAGCCTGGATTCCGCGAGCTTGAGGCTCAGGTAGTGGCTGAGGCTCTGGCGCAACCCGGCATTATCAGCCTGGGTGGGGGAGCTGTGGTTACGCCCGCCACCCGGGAGTTGCTCAAACCTCTGGATGTGGTGTGGATTGATGTTTCCGCTGAAGAGGGGGCTCGGCGTACAGCACCGGAAAATACCCGTCCAGTTCTGGCGGCTGAGAATCCGCTGGAGCACTATCGCAATCTTCTGGCTGAGCGTGAACCCTGGTACTCAGAGGTGGCAACCTGCAGAGTGAAAACCGATAACAAGACACCACAGAGAGTGGTCTCCATTATTCTGGGAAAACTAGACACGCTCTAGACCAGGAATAAGCAGTGTGGTCTGGCTCAGGAGTAAAGGAGCTCTCATGATGACATCAATTGACGTACACGGTCCACATCCCTATCAAGTCATTCTGGGCAGTGATCTCGGCGGCCAGATTGCTGATCGCGTGGCTTGCTGTCACCATGTGGTGCTCATAGTGCAACCCTCCGTTCGCAGTGTTGCTGAAAAAATACAGGCTGAACTCAGACAAAGAGGAACGCACAGCACCATCATTGATATTCCCGACGCTGAGGATGGGAAAACATATCAGGTTCTGGAGCGGTGTTGGGATGTCTTGGGTGACGTCGGTATGAACCGTGATGATGCGGTAATCGGTGTTGGGGGTGGCGCTACAACGGATCTCGCTGGTTTTGTGGCTGCCAGTTGGATGCGGGGTATCCGCGTGATTCAGGTGCCTACCTCGCTGTTAGCAATGGTGGATGCCGCTGTAGGAGGCAAAACAGGAATTAATACTCCAGCGGGCAAAAACCTCGTAGGAGCCTTTCACGAGCCTGACGCTGTTTTTATTGATCGTGATCATATTGCCAGTTTGCCCAGAGCTGAGCTGGTTTCAGGGTCTGCCGAGATTATTAAAACTGGCTTTATTGCTGACGAAGAAATCCTTGGTCTCTATGAAAAAGACCCGGTAGCTGCAATGGATGTGCATGGAGTATTACCCGAGCTCATTGAGCGCTCTGTGCGGGTGAAGGCCTCTGTAGTGTCACAGGATCTCAAGGAGTCAGGGCTTCGAGAGATGCTGAACTACGGTCATACTTTTGGGCACGCTATCGAGCAGCGAGAAAATTATCGTTGGCGCCACGGCAATGCTGTGGCGGTGGGCATGATGTTTGCGGCTCATCTCGCCCTGGGGCGTGGTCTCATTGACGCTGAGTTTGTGGAGAGGCACCGCAGGATTCTTAGCTCCGTGGGCCTTCCTACCTCCTATGAGCCTGGTCACTTCGCTGAGCTGAAAGAAGCCATGATGCACGATAAGAAGAACAGGGACGGAAACCTTCGGTTTGTACTTCTTAATGGCGTGGAATCAGTGACGCGCATCGTAGGCCCTAGCGATGATGAACTGGAGGCTGCCTACCACAAGATTTCCTCGGAACATTAAGGGATGGGTTATGAAAATTCTGGTACTGAATGGGCCAAATCTGGATCGCCTGGGTAAACGCCAGCCGGACATTTATGGCTCTACCACGCTCAATGATGTGGAAACTATGCTTGCCCAACGCGCCGTGGAGCTTGGCTGCGAGGTGGAATGCCGCCAGTCTAATTCTGAAGCTGACCTTATCTCCTGGGTGCATGAGGCTGCGGATCACCAGTGGAGCGTCATCATCAACGCTGGAGGTCTGACTCATACCTCTGTGGCCCTTCGGGATGCTCTTGCTGAAGTGGCTGATGGGCCAGGTTTCATTGAGGTTCATATCTCGAACGTCCATGCCCGAGAGGGTTTCCGTCACCACAGCTACCTGTCTTCCATTGCTCGAGGTGTGATTGCGGGATTGGGGGTGTACGTCTACATAGCTGCCCTCGAATACTTCGCAGGTGACTATGCTGACAAGGGTTAACTCTTCTCCCCGGGAGGTATTCACATGGCTCTTGCTGATACTCGCTACCAGAATCGACGCTGTGCCCTAGCAGCTCAGCTGGCAGCACAGCGCATTGATGAGCTTCTTGTCACTCATCCGGTTCATGTTCGTTATCTGTCTGGATTCACGGGAGATAACGGTGCCTTGAGTATCTCGAAGGAACTTGTGTTCACCATAGCCACTGATTCACGGTTTACAACCCAAGTGGCTGAGCAAGTCCCTGACCTTCCTGCCCTCATTGAGCGCAACTGCGCCCAGGCGCTTCTGTCGCAGATTGACAAACCTCGACGTGTTGGGTTTGAAGCGGAGTACCTGAGTATCTCTCAGTTTGATGCCCTCAATGAAGCAGCCGGAGAGGACGTTCAGCTGGTTCCTGTGAAAGGGCTTATCGAGCAACTCCGTCTTAGTAAGGACGCTCAGGAGCTCCAGGCCCTGCGTGATGTGGCCCAGATCGGGAATCAGGCTCTTCGAGAACTTATCGACGCCCAGGAACTAGCTGTGGGGCGCCGAGAAATTGAGGTTGCAGCAGATCTGGAGTACCGAATGCGAAAACTGGGCTCTGAGAAGCCTAGTTTTGACACCATCGTGGCCACCGGAGCAAACGGGGCTATGCCTCATCACACCGCCGATGACACCATTATTCGTCACGGGGACCTCGTCACAGTTGATTTTGGTGCCTCCATGAACGGGTACAACTCAGATATGACACGCACTTTCGTTATGGGTGCTGCCGATAGCTTTTCCCAGGAGATCTACTCGGTGGTTCTCGAGGCCCAACGCGAGGCCATAGCTGCGGTGCGAGCAGGCGTGACAGGTAAAGACGTAGACCAGGCAGCTCGAGACATCATTGCTGACGCTGGTTATGGTGCGCACTACATCCATAGCACCGGGCATGGTGTGGGCATGGAAGTCCATGAAGGTCCTGCAGCCACGAGCTCCAGTGAAGATGTCCTGGCTGAAGGAATGACACTGACAGTAGAACCGGGTATTTACGTTCCGGGACGTGGGGGAGTTCGGATTGAAGATACCCTCATCATCACGGACACTGAACCGGAACTTATCACCCAGTACCCTAAGGAACTGATTGTCATAGATGGCTCATAGGCGCCCATCGCAGTTGTGCGGGTGGGGATGTTGTCATCTGCTACCCCAGGTAGTGTAACCTTTTCCAAGTTATTGATAGTTTCGCCAGATAAGGGAGATGCTCTAGTGGCAACCACCGCTGATTTTAAGAACGGCGTTGTTCTGAAGATTGACAACAAGCTTCAACAGATTGTTGAGTTCCAGCACGTCAAGCCCGGAAAAGGTCCGGCCTTTGTGCGTACCAAGTTGAAGGACGTCGTTACGGGGAAGGTTGTGGATAAGACCTTCAACGCAGGTGTCAAGGTGGAGATTGCCACAGTCGATCGTCGCGACATGACCTATCTGTACTTTGATGGAACCTCCTACGTGCTCATGGATGACAAGACCTTTGAGCAGGTGGAGTTGGCCCCAGAGAAGTTTGGGGATTCGGCTCGCTTCCTCTTGGAGAATACCCACGTGGAAGTCTCTTTCAATGATGGTGAGCCGCTGTTCGCAGAGCTTCCGGTTTCCTTGGACCTTCGCATTGAGCACACAGATCCCGGTTTGCAGGGAGATCGTTCAACAGGTGGTACCAAGCCCGCAACCTTGGAGACAGGTGCCGAGATTCAGGTTCCTCTGTTTATTGAGACGGGGAATGTGGTCAAGGTGGATACTCGCGACGGTTCCTATCTCTCTCGTGTGTCCCAGTCCTAGTCCTTCGCTGCGTGCCACAGAGCTATGACTGACAAAAAGAATTACAAACGTCACGGAAGTCGATATGCCGCGCGCAGCCACGCAGTTCAGATACTGTACGAAGCTGAAGCTCGGGATACCGATCCCGTGGAAATTATGGGTGAGCATTCTCACAGTTCTGCTGAGCCCAATGCCCCGGTGAGACCTGTGGCTGAGTACACCCGCAGCATTATTGAGGGTGTGGCAGTCCAGCTCAACCAGGTGGATCAGGTATTAGCAGCTCACCTCTCCGAGAACTGGACTTTAGACAGGCTTCCAGCCGTTGACAGAGCTGTGTTGCGTCTGTCTACCTGGGAACTGCTCTGCAACCCGGATGTACCCACACCCACCGCCGTGGTCGAAGGTGTGGAGCTGGCCTATCAGTTTTCAGGCCCCCAATCCAGCGCCTATGTCAATGGTGTTCTGGACAACATTGCTCAGGAATCGCGAGGTTCAGAGCATTCGCAGGGCGCAGAAGATTCGCAGGGCTTAGAAGAATCCCACGGCGCAGAGGATTCGCAGGGCGCAGAATAAAGAGGCTGCGGGTTTAGCCAGTAGGTTTAGGGCAGCCGGTAGGTCCATGCATCATTCCCGTATTTCTCTGCCACTAGCTGCGTGGCCTGCGTTATTTCTTCCTCACTGAGTTCACTGCGGCGGGCGTCGTACCGGGAGACAAATGTCTGAATCAAGGAGTCAATAATCTCCTTGCGGGGCAGTCCCGTTTGACGGCTGAGGGGATCAACTCTCTTGTTGGCACTTCGTATTCCCTTGTCTGCCAGTTTCACCTTTCCCACACGGAGGACGTCGTTGAGTTTCTCTCCGTCGATGTCGTAGCACAGGCAAATGTGGTGAACAAATGCCTTATGGGTTCTCTTTTGAGCTGCGCCTCCAAGCTTGCCCTTGTCGGAGGTGATGTCGTTGAGTGGTACGTACCAGGCGTTGACGCCGAGGTGTTGAAGCCCCACGATCACCCAGCGATCAATGTACTCATAGGCATCTCCGTAGGTGAGTCCGTCTACCAAGCTCAGAGGGGCAACCAGGGAATAGGTGATCGTGTTATCGCCATCCATGAGCATGGTTCCGCCCCCAGTCATCCGGCGAACCAGCGTCATTCCGCGTCGTTGAAGAGCCTCCACATTAACCTCATTCTTCACCGATTGGAAAACCCCAAGGAGAGCGTTGGACTCCGTGCCCCAATCCCAAAAGCGCACTGTAGAGCCGCGCTGTCCAGATTCCACCTGTTTGAGAAGAGTCTCATCGAGGGCAATGTTCATAGCCATACTGAAGGTTCGAGGATAGATGACATCCCAGGTGAAGTCGGTGAAGTCGGTAGCGTCAACCACCGCTCTGCGCACAACACTAGCGACGTCGTGAAGTGTGAAGCCGTCGAGCATGAGATCAGGGAACTCCTCGAGGGCATGGTGGAGTCGTGCTTCTAAAGCAGAGACGTCTTCGCTGATTGAAGCACCTACAAGGGCGGGGCCGAGAACCTCAAAGGCCTCATCGGGGTCAAGAAAAAAATCACCGGAAATGGTGACCTTGGTGAGGTGATTCTGGGAGGTTTCTACATCTGCAACAACAAGTTTGCCCCCAGGAATTTTGGATTCGAAATGATGGCTTCGGGGGCCTGTAGTGGAGGATGTGGTCATGGGCGAAAGAGTACCAATACGTTGAAAGAGTCCACTGGGAGGGTGGGTTGTGACTTAGGAGTTCCCCTGAGGAGGTGACGCAACAAGGCGCTCAAGCTCAACCACCATAGCGTCAAGGGTGCGATCAAGACCTGCTAGGGCGCGGTTGAGGGCTGCAGAAAGTTGGAACGCCGTTAGGCCTGGCCCCACGGGAATCTCGTGTTCCACACGGAGAACCACGGATGGGCTTGAGGCCTGTGGGGACGAGGGCACCTTAGGTGTAGGGCTGTTGAGATGAAGTATGGCAGCCCGTGCTCCTGGATCGGCAGAATTAACGGAGTTGGCGGCCATGATAGCCGGAAAATCAGAGCCAGGTGTGAAGGCGTCGAGAACGAGATCTACCCGCACGATGATACTGGTGCCTACCATGACGAAGTGACAGACGAGATCGTCATACTCAGCCGTGATTACTCGGTTGGGGGCAGTGGGGGATAGTGGGAGCCCAGTATCTTCAGTCTCGGCCACCTGGGGATGAAGCCCATGGTCGCGCAATTGCTGGAGCAGTTGGGCTTCGCTCATGGGGGAAAGCTGCCAGTTAGACATGAGATTCCTTCCAGGTGACGGCCTGAGGAAAAACCTTTTCCACAGACGCGAAAGCATCCAAGACACCAGCGTAAGTATCCACGAGAAATGCTCCCAATTGGTGACGGCTGGCACCC
This sequence comes from Actinomycetes bacterium, assembly GCA_023432405.1. GTDB lineage: Bacteria > Actinomycetota > Actinomycetes > Mycobacteriales > Mycobacteriaceae > Corynebacterium. The sequence goes on from JAEYUQ010000015.1 coordinate 45,734, forward strand.
TTCGAGATAAGAAGAGTTCGCCGGGCAGCAATGGTGTAGCTGGGGTTGGCGCTGCCCGCGGGCTGAGTGGACATCAAGGTCACTGTGGGATAGGTGTGTTCCTTATTCCAGGTGTTGCAGCTCAGCAAGGCTGTTACAGCATCGGCGGCAGCCAATGTTCCACGCCACAATCCATGAGCTGTCAGAACACCGTCTAAGAGTGAGAAACGCAGAGCAGTGTTCGGAGCGCCAGTCTCCACAATCTGCGGTTTTACAAGGTACTCCAGGCCTTCTGCATCCAAGATTTCCGTCAGGCGCTCCACGGTTACCGGCAGAATAGGGCTTTCCGGCAGCGGCGGTGTCGTTGAGGTAGTCACCCCTGTGAGCTTAGCGAGCGCACTTTTGAGAGGAGAAAGGGCGTCGTTAAGGAAGAAAGGCGTGCTAGGGTGAAGTGCGGAATCAATGGACTTTCTTTAAGTACCGCACAGAGAGGCGGGGAAGGAGGTCACGATGAGCGAAGCTGATACCGCTATAAGCAGTGTAGAGATTGTGGACTCTGCTGCTGTAGGGCGAATCATCTCGCGTATCGCGCACCAGATAATTGAGAACACCGCGCTGGATGCCGAGGCTGCCGATCACGTTCTTCTCTTGGGGATTCCCTCGGGGGGAGTACCGCTGGCTACACGCTTGGCGAACAAAATTGGGGAATTTACCGGGGTCACACCCCCAACAGGCGCGCTGGACATCACCCTTTACCGAGACGATCTTCGGAATAACCCCCACCGCGCACTGCGCCCTACCACTATTCCTCGCAGCGGAATTGATGGGAAAATTGTTGTCCTTGTGGATGACGTGCTCTACTCCGGGAGAACCATTCGGGCAGCCCTGGATGCTCTCCGCGATATTGGCCGCCCTGAGCAGGTGCAACTTGCTGTGCTAGTGGATCGCGGCCACCGCCAGTTACCCATCCGCGCTGATTATGTGGGGAAGAATTTGCCCACCGCGCGCAATGAAGATGTGCGCGTATTGGTGAAGGAGATTGACGGACAAGACTCCGTGACGCTGACGAGAGGAAAGTGGTAGAGAATATGAAACACCTTTTGTCTATCGCGGATCTTTCCAAAGACGAGATCATCGGCCTTATGGATGAAGCTGACCGCTTTCGGGAGGCCTTGGAAAACCGTGAGATTAAAAAGCTCCCCACTTTGAGGGGGCGCACTGTGTTCACGTTGTTCTATGAAAATTCCACGAGGACACGGTCTTCTTTTGAAACCGCTGGCAAATGGATGAGCGCGGATGTCATTAACATTTCCGCATCCAGTTCTTCGGTGGCCAAAGGTGAATCACTCCAGGATACGGGGCTGACCTTGAGTGCCGTGGGCGCGGATGCCATCATCATGCGGCATCCTTCCTCGGGCGCCCCAGAGCTCTTGGCTGAGTGGGTGGCACCTCAAGGGGTGGGTCCTAGCGTGATTAATGCCGGTGACGGTGCGCACCAACACCCCACCCAAGCCCTTCTCGACGCCGTGACTATGCGTCAGCGCCTTGGGCGTATTGAGGGGCGCAAAGTGGTGATTGTGGGGGATTGCCTCCACTCCCGCGTGGTGCGCTCCAATGTTGATCTGCTCACCACTTTAGGCGCCGAAGTTGTGCTGGTAGCCCCGCCTACTCTCATGCCCTTCGGTGCTGACACCTGGCCAGTGAGGGTGACACAGGACTTCGATGCTGAAATCCCAGACGCTGATGTGGTGATGATGCTGCGCGTTCAAGCTGAGCGTATGCATGGAGGGTTCTTCCCCTCTCACCGGGAATACGCTGCTCTGTACGGGCTATCCGTACAGCGTGAACGCAGGATGAAAGCCGATGCCATTGTGATGCACCCAGGGCCCATGTTGCGTGGTATGGAGATTAACTACTCAGTGGCAGATGCCCCCCGCACCGCTGTTCTTCAGCAAGTATCCAATGGGGTTCACGTGCGCATGGCTGTGCTCTTTACCCTCATTGCCGGCACTGACACCCCAGGGTTCTAGGAGTGGAGAAAAGGATGTCTGATAACAACGCATATCCAGAGACCGGAGTTTTGGCTCCCGCACCTCAGGATTCCCTGCTTATTACCAATGCTCGTCTTTATGGTGAAGGCGAGCCCGTTAATCTTCTTATTACCAACGGAGTTATTGCAGGCCTCGATGTTCCCGCTGACACGAAGGCCGAGCGTTACCTGGATGCTGCAGGTCAGGTCCTTCTTCCGGGGCTTGTAGATATGCACGTTCACCTGCGAGAACCCGGGCGTGAAGATACCGAAACCATTGAGACGGGCTCACGGGCGGCAGCTCGAGGTGGATTCACTGCTGTATTTACTATGGCTAATACCCAGCCTGTGACCGATCAACCCGTTATTGCTGAAGGCGTGTGGCTGAAGAGCCAGGATATTGGGCTGTGTGATGTTCACCCGGTGGGCTCCATCACCCAAGGCTTAGCAGGAGAAAAGCTCACCGAGATGGGCATGATGGCTCAGAGTGCTGCCAAAGTGCGGATGTTCTCTGATGACGGCAAGGGTGTGGATAATCCACGCCTTATGCGCCGAGCAGTGGAATATGCCGCTGGCTTAGACGTGCTTCTGGCTGAGCACTGCGAAGATCCGCGCCTGACTGAGGGTTCTGAAGCTCATGAAGGGCCTACTGCCGCTCGGCTTGGGTTGCGGGGATGGCCGCGTGTAGCAGAAGAGTCTATGGCCGCTAGAGATGCCATTTTGGCACGTGATTATAAAGGTCGGATCCATATTTGCCACGCATCCACAGCCGGTACTGTCAGTTTGCTGCGGTGGGCAAAGGAGCAAGGAATTCCCGTCACGGCGGAAGTCACCCCTCACCACCTCCTTCTGACCGATAGCAAGCTTGAAACCTTCAGCGGTATTTTTAAGGTCAATCCTCCTTTGCGTGAAGAAAGCGACACCCAGGTGTTACGCCAAGCCCTTCTCGACGGCGTGATTGACTGTGTGGCCACAGATCATGCGCCGCATGGCTCTGAGGAGAAGTGCGTTGAGTTCGAGCACGCCCGTCCTGGAATGCTTGGCCTGGAGACCTCCCTTGCTATCATCGCTGAGCTCTTCGTTAAGACTGGATTGGCGGACTGGCGTTGGGTGGCAAAGGTGATGAGCCAGCGTCCTGCCGAGATTACTCATCTTCCTGGGCACGGGCGTCCGATTGCCGTCGGGGAGCCAGCCAATCTGTGTGTGGTGGATACTAATCACCCGTGGGTTGTGCATGGTGAGGACCTGGCCAGTAAAGCCACCAACACTCCCTACGAGCACATGGAATTTACCACCAAGGTGACAGCAACTATTCTTCGCGGAAAAATTACTCACCAGCTCTAGGGCTCATCCGCTACCTTGCGGCCAGCCGCTGTGCGGCTTGGCTGAGCGAATTTGAAGAAGCACAACAGAAAGCACATATAACCATGACATCGCATAGTTCAGCTACTCCAGCCGTTCTGGTGCTCGCTGACGGTCACGTGTATCGCGGACGTCATTTTGGCGCCGAGGGGAACATCCTAGGGGAGGCGGTGTTCACCACCGCTATGACTGGCTATCAGGAAACTTTGACAGATCCCTCCTATCACAAGCAGATTGTGGTAGCCACAGCACCCCAGATTGGCAATACCGGCTGGAATGACGAAGATGGGGAATCCAACGGGGATCGTATCTGGGTAGCAGGTTTTGCCATTCGAGATCTCTCCTCCCGGGTCTCGAATTGGCGTGCCCAGCGTTCCTTAGAGGAGGAATTACAGGCCCAGGGCATCGTGGGCATTTATGGAATTGATACCCGCGCGGTGGTTCGCCACCTGCGCACTGAGGGTTCCATTGCGGCGGGAATTTTTACCGGGAACAAGGCACTGGCCCCCGTTGAAGATTTAGTGAAGGAAGTGGCAAGCCAGCCCTCGATGGCAGGTGCGGACTTAGCTGAAGAAGTCTCCACCCAGGAAACCTACGTGGTAGAGCCTGAGGGGGAGACTCGCTTCACCGTGGTGGCCTATGACATGGGTGTGAAAACCAATTCCCTCAGGAACTTTTCGCGCCGAGGCGTTAAAACTTATGTGGTTCCCGCCAACACTCCTTTCGAGCAGATTACGCAGTACCAGCCCGATGGTGTGTTCGTTTCTAATGGTCCGGGAGACCCTTCCACTGCCGATACAATGGTGAACATTGTCCGGGATATTTTGGCCGCTGATTTGCCGTTCTTTGGAATTTGCTTCGGTAACCAGATCTTCGGTCGGGCCTTGGGGCTGGATACCTACAAACTCACTTTTGGGCACCGCGGTATCAATGTTCCCGTTATAGAAACTCGAACAGGGACCATTGACATCACCGCTCAGAACCACGGCTTTGCTCTCAAAGATCCTGGAACAGAGAGTTTCGAGACTGATTTCGGTCCGGCCTACATCTCCCACCGTTGCCTTAACGACGGCGTCGTGGAAGGGGTAGCCCTCGAATCTGGGCGCGCCTTCTCGGTGCAGTATCACCCAGAAGCTGCTGCTGGCCCCCATGATGCCAATTCACTGTTCGATAGATTTATTCAACTCATAGAGCGCAGCGCGTACAGCGCTACTGCACAGGAAGGCGAGTAATCAATGCCAAAACGCACTGACCTGCAGCATGTGATGGTCATCGGCTCTGGGCCCATTGTTATTGGCCAGGCTTGCGAATTTGACTACTCGGGCACCCAGGCCTGCCGCGTTCTGCGTGAGGAGGGGCTGCGCGTCACCCTGGTCAATTCCAATCCGGCCACCATCATGACAGATCCCGAATTCGCGGATCACACCTATGTGGAACCGATTCTTCCTGAGTACATCGAGAAGATTTTTGCCAAGGAGAAAGAGGACGGGCACCCGGTGGATGCTCTCCTTGCCACCCTGGGTGGTCAAACCGCCCTCAACGCAGCCATTGAGTTAGATCGGCTCGGCATTTTGAAGCGATACAATGTTGAGCTCATTGGGGCGGATATTGCGGCCATCGAGCGCGGTGAGGATCGCCAGAAGTTCAAGGACATTGTGGCAAAAATTGGCGGAGAATCGGCCCGCTCAAGAGTGTGTTACAACATGGATGAAGTCCACGAAACGGTCGCAGAACTTGGGCTTCCGGTAGTTGTTCGTCCGTCCTTCACAATGGGGGGTTTGGGCTCCGGTTTGGCGTACACGCTGGAGGATCTGGATCGGATTGCTGGTGGTGGTCTGGCGGCCTCCCCGGAGTCCAATGTGCTCATTGAGGAGTCCATCCTGGGGTGGAAAGAATACGAGCTGGAGCTGATGCGAGATGGGGACGATAACGTTGTTGTCATCTGCTCCATTGAGAACGTGGATGCCATTGGTGTTCACACTGGGGATTCCATTACCGTTGCCCCGGCGCTCACCCTCACAGATCGTGAATACCAAAAGATGCGCGATCAAGGTATCGCTATTATCCGCGAAGTAGGGGTGGACACGGGTGGCTGTAACATTCAGTTCGCGGTGAACCCGAAGGATGGGCGCCTCATCACCATTGAGATGAATCCGCGTGTTTCCCGTTCCTCAGCACTGGCCTCCAAGGCAACGGGTTTCCCGATTGCTAAAATTGCAGCGAAACTGGCTGTGGGCTATACCCTGGACGAAATCACCAACGACATCACGGGTATTACCCCTGCGGCCTTTGAGCCCACTTTGGATTATGTGGTGGTCAAGGCTCCTCGCTTTGCCTTTGAAAAGTTCCAAGGCGCCGATGACACCCTCACCACCACAATGAAGTCGGTGGGTGAGGCTATGGCCTTGGGGCGCAACTACATTGCAGGGCTGAACAAAGTTCTTCGCTCTCTGGAAACCAAGCAACTTGGTTTTTGGACTCGTCCTGACTCCTACTTTGCAGGAGACGCCGCCACGGATGTGGATGCTGTTCTCGAACGTCTCAAGCGTCCCACGGATGGGCGAATCTATCTGGTGGAGCTTGCCTTACGTCTTGGAGCCACAGTGGAGCAGGTTTATGCGGCCAGTGGCATTGACCCGTGGTTTTTGGCTGAACTGCTCACTTTGGTGGAGTTCCGTAAGGTTTTGGAAGATGCTCCTGTCTTGGATGAGGATCTACTCCGTGAGGCCAAGTTCTTTGGCCTGTCCGACGCCCAGATTGCTGCTGTTCGTCCCGAACTAGCAGGTGAAAGTGGCGTGAGGCGCCTGCGGTGGCAGTTGGGGATACGTCCTGTCTTTAAAACTGTGGATACCTGTGCTGCAGAGTTTGAGGCTCAGACCCCGTATCACTATTCCGCCTATGAGTTGGATCCAGCGGCAGAAAGTGAAGTCAGACCTCAGAAGGACAAGGAGAAAGTCATTATCTTGGGCTCTGGCCCCAACAGGATTGGGCAGGGCATTGAGTTTGACTATTCCTGTGTTCATGCTGCGCTGGAGCTGTCTCGGGTGGGATATGAGGCAGTGATGGTCAACTGCAACCCCGAAACTGTCTCAACGGACTATGACACTGCTGATCGCCTCTACTTTGAGCCTCTGACTTTTGAAGATGTCATGGAGGTCTATCACGCAGAAAGTGAGTCAGGCACCGTGGCCGGGGTCATTGTTCAGTTGGGCGGTCAAACACCTCTCGGACTGGCGCAGAAACTTCGCGACGCCGGTGTGCCTGTGGTGGGAACTACCCCTGAGGCTATCAACTTGGCTGAAGATCGCGGCGAGTTCGGAAAAGTGCTCAAGAACGCGCATCTTCCCGCGCCGAAATTTGGTACCGCTACCTCCTTTGCCGAAGCTAAAGAGGTAGCTAACGGTATTGGGTATCCGGTGCTTGTTCGTCCTTCCTATGTTCTGGGCGGACGCGGCATGGAGATTGTTTATGATGAGGATTCTCTCCATAGCTATATAGATCGTGCAACGGAAATCACCAGCGATCATCCGGTGCTGGTGGACCGCTTCTTGGATAACGCGATTGAAATTGATGTGGATGCTCTCTGTGACGGCTCTGAGGTGTATCTTGCCGGAGTGATGGAGCACATCGAAGAGGCCGGAATCCACTCCGGTGACTCGGCGTGTGCGCTGCCTCCTATGACCTTGGGGCGAGAAGATCTGCAGACCATTCGCCGTTCTACAGAAGCATTGGCTCATGGAGTGGGAGTCAAAGGGCTTATCAATGTGCAGTATGCCCTCAAAGATGACATTCTCTACGTTATTGAGGCGAATCCTCGGGCATCTCGCACAGTGCCTTTCGTCTCGAAGAGTACGGGTGTGCCTCTAGCCAAAGCTGCAGCTCGCATCATGATGGGGGCCACCATATCCGAGCTACGCGCTGAAGGGCTCATTCCCGAGGGCTACGACGGTGCTTCTTTGCCTTTGGATCATGCTATTGCGGTCAAGGAAGCGGTATTGCCTTTCAATCGCTTCCGCACCCCTGAGGGGAAGATGCTGGATACCATCCTGGGGCCTGAGATGAAGTCCACTGGAGAGGTCATGGGTTTGGCCACAGATTTCGGTGCGGCCTACTCCAAAGCAGAAGCTGCGGCATTTGGAGCGCTGCCTACCTCGGGGACAATCTTTGTGTCTGTAGCGAATAGGGATAAGCGCACTCTGATTTTCCCCATTCAGCGTTTAGCCTCCCTGGGTTTCAAGATTATAGCCACTCAGGGCACGGCAGCCATGCTGCGGCGCAACGGCATTGAGTGCGAAACAGTGCTCAAGGCCTCAGAGAAACGGGATGGTCAGCAGGGCGAGTCCATTGTGGACAAGATTTATCAGGGAAACATTGATCTCATTTTGAATACTCCGGCGGGTAATTCCGGGGCGCGCAATGACGGCTATGACATTCGGGCCTCTGCGGTCAATATCGGAATACCCGTGGTAACGACTGTCCAAGGTGTCACTGCAGCAGTTCAGGGTATCGAAGCTTTGCAAAAGGGAGGGTTGGGAGTGCGTCCTCTCCAAGAGCTCTCTCAAGAGTCAGCCAAGGAGTCTGCTCGGTGAGCGCGATGAGTTTTGGTGAGCGTCTCTACCAAGCTTCCTTGGAGCATGGCAGGCTGTGCGTAGGAATTGATCCGCACCCACAGCTTCTGGCTCAGTGGGGTCTGAAGGATACGCCAACAGGGCTTGAAACCTTCTGCACCATCTGCTGCGATGCCTTTGGTGGTCACGTTGCCCTGGTGAAACCTCAAGTAGCTTTCTTTGAGCGTCACGGTTCGGCAGGGTTGCGGGTTCTGGAGAAGTTGCTGCTGACCTTGCGTGCTCAGGGCACACTGAGCGTGGCAGACGCCAAGCGAGGGGACATAGGCTCCACGATGGCCGGGTATGCCCATGCCTGGCTGAACCCAGCTAGTCCCTTTTATGCCGATGCGGTGACGCTCTCACCGTACCTCGGTGTGGGTTCCCTCAGTCCTGCGTTTGAGGAGGCCCGGGAAGCAGGAGGAGGGGTTTTCGTTCTAGCTGCGACCTCGAACCCAGAGGCTCGAGAGCTCCAAGACACTGTGGATAGTCTCGATCCCTCCAGGGGAAGTATTACTCAAAGAGTTATTGATGAGATCGCCAAGCTCAATAGCGGAGAAACCTTCGGCTCCTATGGCGTGGTGGTGGGTGCTACCTTGAAGAATCCTCCTCGTTTGGAGCATCTCAATGGTCCTGTTCTTCTGCCAGGAGTGGGAGCTCAGGGAGCAACTGCTCAGGATGTGGAGCGTTTGACGAAGGGAATTACACACGTGGCGTTTCCGAACATCTCTCGGGGAATTTTAAAGTCTGGACCTCATGTTGATGACCTGCGGAAAGCCGCTAAAGCTGCAGGTCAGATGTTTCCAGGCATACCGAGATAGGATATTTTTGCTTAACGTGGTACTTTGTTCACTTGCCCAGATAAACCGCAGGAAAACGGTAGTTAGAACGCATTGTTTCGCTATGGTGTTGTTAAACTGCTGAAGATCCTGTGAAGGCAGGTAGTCTGCTTTCAGCGGTGATTCGTGGAGAGGGCGGTTCAATCATTGAGCGGCACATTCTCCAGGTACAATCCCACTCCGGCAGTGCAAACACTGCCGGGAAACGATAAAACTAGAATTCTCACAGAAATCGGAGGAACCTCGTGGCCCTTCCTAAGTTGACTGACGAGCAACGCAAGCAAGCTTTGGCGAAAGCCGCGGAAGCACGTAAGGCTCGTGCAAATCTGAAGGAACAGCTCAAGAAAGGTGGCACCAATCTCAAAGAGGTGCTCGACAAGGCCGGTACTGACGAGATCATTGGTAAGACCAAGGTGTCTGCACTCCTTGAGGCTCTGCCGAAGGTTGGCAAGGTAAAGGCCAAGGAGATCATGGAAGATCTGGAGATTGCCCCTACCCGTCGTCTGCGTGGGCTTGGAGAGCGTCAGCGCCGTGCTCTCCTGGAGCGCTTCGGATTCTCTGAGGATTAATTCATGCTCGGCGAGAACACTCGGGGCAAGCTAGTTGTCCTGGTCGGCCCCTCGGCCGTGGGGAAATCCACGGTGGTTCATCGCCTGCGTCAAGAGATTCCTGATCTCTACTTCAGTGTCTCCATGACCACCCGGGCACCCCGCCCGGGAGAGGTGGATGGGGAGGATTATCACTTTGTGTCCCCCGAGGAATTTCAGCGCCGTATTGACGCAGGGGACATGATGGAGTGGGCTGAGATCCACGGTGGTCTTCAGCGCTCGGGTACCCCTGCGGAGCCTATCGACGCCGCGTTGAGCCTCGGGCGCCCAGTTCTCGTTGAAGTAGACATTGTAGGTGCTCGGAGCATCGTGTCTGTCAGGCCTGATGCTGAAACAGTGTTTCTTGCTCCACCATCTTGGGAAGAACTTGTGACCCGGCTTACTGGTCGTGGCACAGAGTCCCCTGAGGTTATTGAACGGCGTCTCCAGACCGCTCGGACGGAATTAGACGCAGCCTCTGAGTTTCAGCACATTGTGGTCAATGATGACATTGACGAGGCTGTGGCTGAACTCCGCGCTATTCTCCAGGGCAATCGGTAAAAATTCTCGCTTAAGAAAAGGTGTTTGTAACCACGGTGTCTAGTGAAACCACCCCAACTGCTCCGGTTTACGATGTGCCAACCGGCATTTCTGCTCCCCCTATTGACATTCTCTTGGAGAAGGTCTCCTCCAAGTACGCCCTTGCTATCTTCGCAGCTAAACGGGCTCGCCAGATCAACAGCTACTATCAGCAGAAGAGTGAAGGCGTTTTTGAGTTCGTAGGACCTCTCGTCAATCAAGAGCCTGGGGAGAAGCCTCTTTCCATTGCTATGCGCGAAATTGCTGCTGATCTCTTGGAGCATGAAGAAGGCTAAGGGCGCTTCCGCGCTGAGCCTCACCGCACAATTTTTCTCATGGCTAAGGTGTTCTTATGGGTCTAGATCATGCTATGAACGCTGAGGCTTCTCGCCCTGCCACAGATGCTGGCGCTTCCCAAGGTCATATCATCGTCGGAATAGGTGGCGGTATTGCCGCCTACAAGGCCTGCCACATCATACGGGCATTTACTACCGCTGGTGACGCGGTTATTGCCATACCAACACCGCGTGCTTTGAACTTTATTGGCAGTGCCACTCTGGAAGCTCTCACTGGGCATAGAGTGTCTACCTCTGTGTTCGAGGGCGTCGATAAGATACAGCACGTATCCCTGGGCCAGAACGCGCAAGGAATAGTCATTGCTCCTGCCACTGCTGACCTTCTTGCTCGTTTGGCGGCAGGGCGTGCCGATGACTTACTCACATCCACTGTGTTGATGGCCACCTGCCCGGTGGTGATTGCTCCAGCTATGCATACGCAGATGTGGCTCAATCCCGCTACGCAGGACAATGTAGCCACTCTGAGGCGTCGAGGCTATGTTGTGCTGAACCCAGAGTCAGGCCGCTTGACGGGAGCTGATTCTGGTCCAGGGAGGCTTCCCGAGCCTGAACACATTGTGGCCCTGGCCCGAGCGGCGTTCGCGGGTAAGGATCTGTCGTACACCTGGGTGGGGACAAAGGTTCTTATCACCGCTGGGGGAACCCAGGAAAATGTGGATCCGGTGCGTTATTTGGGGAACCGATCCTCCGGGCATCAAGGATATGCCTTGGCTGCTGTGGCGGCCGCTCGGGGGGCGGAGGTCACTCTTGTGGCTGGAGCAACTGAATCCTTGGCGACGCCCCCAGGAGTTACTCTTGTGCGGATTTCCAGCGCTCGGGACATGGCAGCAGAGGTGGAGGCTCGGACTGCGCACTCAGATGTTGTCATTATGGCGGCGGCTGTGGCGGACTATCGTCCCGCAACTCAGGCAGCGGTGAAGCTGAAGAAGGGGACCGATGATACCGAACTGGAGCAGATCCGTTTAGTGAAGAACCCCGATATTCTCCAGGAGGCTGTGCAGCGGCGCGCTTGTGGAGACAGCCCAGCTCACCAGGTGATTGTTGGCTTTGCTGCTGAAACTGGAAGCCCCGAGCACTCTGTCTTAGAGCTCGGCCAAGAGAAGTTGCGTCGTAAAGGGTGTGACTTGCTTATGGTCAATGAGGTGGGGGAGGGAAAAACCTTTGGTCAGCCCACAAATTCTGGATGGCTTCTCAAAGCAGAGTTCTCTGAGACGCTGCAGAAAGACTCCCTGGTTTCGGAGGCTGGGAACATAGTGTTTTCTCGCCGTCCCGAGGTCATTCCTGTTGCGGAGGCAGAGAAGGTGTTTGTAGCTGCAGATATTCTCTGTGAAGTGGATTCTTGTGTGAGAATGAGGAAGGGCAACTTGGCATAATAGACCGCTTGGTCTATTATGGTGATGATTTTAGGTCCCAGGCAAGTCTGGGGTTCGTCGTAGACAAAGGACAAAGCATCATGAGCACCCCTTCACGTTGTGATTCTCACCAGAACCTCACCTCTCGTTCCAGCGGGCCTATCAGGTTGTTTACCAGTGAATCAGTGACGGAGGGGCACCCCGACAAAATCTGTGATGCTATTTCTGACACCATTCTGGATGCCATTCTGGAACAAGACATTGACGCTCACGTGGCGGTAGAAACTCTTGTCACAACAGGTCAGGTTCACGTGGCAGGGGAGGTATCCACCACTGCCTATGTGGAGATCCCCACTTTGGTACGCGATACTCTCCGAGAGATTGGGTTTACGTCCTCTGCTGTGGGATTTGACGGTACAACCTGCGGTGTAAACGTAGCTATCGGAGATCAGTCTCTTGAAATAGACGGTGGCGTGCAGACCTCACTTGAGGCTCGAGGTGGCTCACCAGTAGATGCAGAGGATCTATCGGGTGCCGGTGACCAAGGGTTGATGTTTGGCTATGCCTCCAACGAGACGCCTGAATATATGCCACTTCCTATCGCCACAGCGCATCGTCTAGCACGAAGACTAGCGCAGGTACGCAAGGAGAACATTGTTCCCATGTTGCGCCCGGATGGGAAAACTCAGGTCACTTTTGCCTATGACGAGTATGACCGCCCAGTTCGCCTGGATACCGTAGTTATTTCGGCTCAGCATGATCCTGAGTGTTCTCAGGAGTGGCTTCGCCATCAACTCAAGGAGCAGGTGGTTGATTGGGTTATTAAAGATGCTCACCTTGAAGAATTTGTGGATGAGAATCTTCATCTTCTTGTCAACCCCTCCGGCTCCTTTGTTCTGGGTGGCCCAATGGGAGACGCAGGTCTGACCGGACGCAAAATCATTGTGGACACTTACGGCGGTATGGCTCGCCACGGTGGCGGTGCTTTTTCTGGAAAAGATCCCAGTAAAGTGGATCGTTCCGGGGCCTACGCTATGCGCTGGGTTGCCAAGAACGTCGTGGCAGCCGGTTTGGCAGACCGCGTGGAAGTCCAGGTTGCCTACGCCATTGGACGGGCCAAGCCGGTGGGGCTCTATGTCCAGACATTTGGCACAGCTCACCACGGGCTCAGCGATGCGGATATCCAGGAAGCAATCACACAGGTATTCGATCTGCGACCGGCCGCTATTATCCGGGACCTTCACCTTAAGGCTCCTATTTACCGTCAGACTGCAGCGTATGGCCATTTTGGACGTGTAGATGTGGATTTGCCGTGGGAGCGCCTGGATCGAGTGGAGCAGCTCCAAGCGGTAGCGGGTGTGTAAAAGTCCCGCGCTAGAATCCGCGGTATGAGCTCAGGAGCTGCCCCCCGTACTCCCGCGCCCACAGATCCTGTGGCGCGGGTGTTACCGCTGCTGGGGCTTCCGCAGCTTGACCGGCTTTTTGATTACAGAGTAGACGCCAAGCAGGATTCGGCTGCTCAGCCTGGTGTTCGCGTCAAAATACCCTTCGCCGGTAGAACCGTCGATGGCATCATTCGTCAACGTGTTGCTCAGCCCGAGTTTCCGGGTGACATCAGTTGGTTAGGAAAAGTAGTCTCTCCTGTTCCTGTTGTTCCTCCACAGCTATTTCGCCTTATCGACGCCCTCGCTATTCGCTATGCCGGTACCCGCTCTGACATTCTTCGTAGTGCTGTTCCTACTCGTGTAGCAGACGCAGAGTCTACCGATCGTACGACGTCCTGGGAGAAGCTTGGAACAGCTCAGGAACCCGATCTGTCGGGATGGTCTGCCTATCATCATGGGCAGTCCTTTGTGGATTCGCTTCTGGCAGGAGGCCATCCACGGGCAGCCTGGCAAATAGCTCCGGGAGATCAGTGGGCAGAGGTTCTGGCTGGTTTAGCAGTCAAAATCGCCCTCCAGGGACGAGGGGCTCTTCTTGTTCTGCCTGACCAGCGTGATGTCGATACTCTGCGGGCCATGTTGGAACAGATGGTGTCTGCCCGGCAAATCACCTCGCTGACAGCAACGATGGGAAGGCGGGCTCGGTATAGCGCTTATCTATCCATATTGTCTGGTCAAGCCAGGATCGTCATCGGCACTCGAAGCGCAGCCTTTGCACCTGTCCGCAATCTTGCGCTGGTCGCGGTGTACTCCGACGGTGATGATAACCTGGTGGATCGCCGCGCACCCTACACCCATGTCCGGGAGATTCTCACCACGCGTGCGGCCCAGGAACACTGCGCTCTTCTCATCGCTGGGCATAGTCGCACCTCTGAAACTCAGATGCTGGTGGAATCCGGGTGGATGCATGATCTGGTGGCAGATCAGCCAACTATTCGCGCTCGAATGCCCTGGATTCATACGGTGACAGATTTTGATCTGACAAGACATGGTTTTGCCGATCTCCAGAGAGTTCCCAGTATTGCTTTTGATGCCCTCCGACAAGCTTTGGATCAGGACAAGCCCGCTCTAATTCAGGTGCCTCGAACAGGGTATGCGCCATCCTTGGCCTGTGGGCAGTGTCGCACCCCTGCGCGTTGTCGGGGGTGTAACGGGCCTTTGGAGATTCCCGTTTCGCCCAATGGCCGGGCTGGTATTCCTACCTGCCGATGGTGTGGACGCCCAGAACCGCATTTTCGGTGCCAGAATTGCGGTTCAGGGTCTCTTCGTTCCACAGTTATTGGGGCTCACAGAACTTTGGAGGAATTTGGTAAGGCCTTTCCCTCCATCTCTGTGACTCGTTCTAGCGACAAAGACGTCATTCCTTCTATTCCACCAGGCAAACGCCTGGTGATAGCTACTCCCGGAGCTGAGCCTGTGGTCATGGATACCAAAACAGGGAAGCGTTACCTCTATGGGGCTGCAGTGTTCCTGGATTCTTGGCTGCTCCTGGGGCGTCAAGACCTTCGGGTTACTGAACGAACCTTAGCCACCTGGGCTCATGCCGCCACTCTCGTTGAACCTCAGCGCCTGGGCGGAGAAGTTGTGGTGGTGGCAGATCCGAGTTTGCCACCGGTGCAATATCTGCTGCGCTGGGACATGATTGGTGCTGCCCGCAGTGAGTTGGAGGGGCGTCGTCAGGTGGGATTTCCTCCGGCAGTTCGTATGGCGGCGATAGATGGACCGTCATCTGCAGTAGAACTCTTCCAATCTTTATTGGAGCTTCCCCAAGGAGCTGAGGTGCTAGGCCCAGTGCCTCTTCCCCCTGGAGTGACACTTCCGGGTGAATACGATGTTCACACCTATGGAGCAGTGCAGCGGATCCTCATTCGGTGTCCGGCGCAGCTGTGGAGTCAGTTGGGCTCAGCCTTGAAATCAGCCCTTGCAGCCAAGCTGGTGCGTAAGAACACTCTGCCGTTGAGAGTGGTGGTGGATCCCGTCAATATCGGATAGCGGGACACCCTAGGTAGGGTAAGCCCTATGGCCGTTCTTAGTATTCGTATTTTCGGAGACCCTGTCTTACGTACTCGAGCTGAGGAAGTCACGGACTTCGATCCAGCCTTACATACCTTGGTGGAGGATATGTTTGACACCATGAAAGCTGGAGACGGCGTAGGGCTTGCAGCAAATCAGGTAGGGGTGCTCAGGCGTGTGTTTGTCTTTGACACCACTCATCATCCAGGCGGAATGCGCGGCCACATCATCAATCCAGTGTGGACTCCTTTGGATGATGAAAAGCAGATTGACAAGGAGGGCTGCCTTTCAATCCCTGACATCATGAAAGAGACGGAGCGGTTTAACAACATCGCTGTTACTGGAGTAGACAAAGACAATAAACCCATAGCCATGAAGGTTTCAGGTTTATTGGCTCGCTGTATCCAGCATGAAACCGATCACTTGGATGGCGTGCTCTTTCTCCAGCGTCTCACCCCGCAGCTGCGCAAGGAAGCTATGAAAGAAATTCGATCTTCCAGGTGGTTTAACCTCTCATGAAACTAGTTTTTGCTGGAACACCGGAACCGGCAGCTTTGGCTTTGGAGCGTCTTATAGCCTCCTCTCACGACGTCCTTGCAGTGCTGACTCGCCCGGATGCCCCGCGAGGGCGTGGACGCACCCTCCATCCTTCCTCTGTGAAGGAGGTTGCTCTCAAACACAACATTCCAGTGTTGACACCCAGCACTCTGAAAGCAGGAACCCCCGAGGGGGATTCAGTGCGAGCGTCGCTGGCAGAGCTTCAGCCGGACTGTATTCCCGTGGTGGCCTATGGTGCTCTCATTCCACAGGATCTGCTTGGGGTTCCTCGTCATGGATGGGTCAACCTCCACTTCTCCTTACTGCCTCGCTGGAGGGGGGCTGCTCCTGTTCAAGCAGCGTTAGCGGCAGGAGATGCTGTAACAGGGGTGAGTACGTTTCTCATTGATGCTGGGCTGGACACGGGTGATGTTCTTTTACGAGATGAAACTCCCATAGATCCCAGTTTTACCGCTGACGATCTTCTGACTGCTCTTGCTCATCAGGGTTCAGATCTCCTGGTAGAAACCATGAACCAGTTAGAACATGGAAAGGTCAGACCGGAACCTCAGATAGGTACTGCCACCTATGCCTCAAAAATTTCTGTCGAGGATGCCAGGGTGAACTGGCGTACTCCTGCAGACGAGATTGCTCGAAGAATTCGGGCATTTACCCCGGCACCGGGGGCGTGGACTGTATGTCAGGGAGAGCGCTACAAACTGGGCCCGGTTACTGTCTTGGGGACCAAGGAGTTATCGCCTGGGGAAGTGCGCATTGAGAAGAAACTGGTGCGAGTAGGCACAGGTACTGTTGATGTGCTCTTGGAAACCATCCAGCCACCAGGTAAGCGACGGATGGACGCTGCCGCTTGGGGGCGGGGAGTTCGAGGAGGCAACACAGCAGCGGCAGAGGAAATGAGGTTCGAGTAATGGGCGGTTTTCGATCTCGTGCCACCGGGAGTATTCCCGAGAATTTGAAAACTGAAAAGGCGAAAGTTGCATCAAAACCAGTGCGGAAACCTCACCGCCGGGATAGCAAGGCTGTGAGCAGCGCAGAGAGTAGAGAGCAGAGAGTAGATCCTGCAAGGCGTGCCGCCTATAACACCCTTGTGGCTGTGATGACCAGAGATGCCTACTCAAATCTGCTGTTACCTGGGGAATTACGCAAACTACACATTAGCGGCCGAGATGCGGCGTTTGCCACCGAAATAGTTTATGGAACCCTCAGGAACGAAGGGATCTTGGATACGGTGATTGCCCAGTGTTCTTCGCGTCCTCTTGGCTCAGTGGACACAGAGGTTTTAGCGGCGTTGCGCATGGGGGCTTATCAGCACCTCATGATGCGCGTTGAAGCCCATGCAGCCGTGGACACCACAGTGCATTTAGCCAGGCTGTACTCGCAGAAAGTCACTGGTTTTGTCAACGCTATTATGCGCACACTCTCGCAGCGCAGTCTCGATGAGTGGATGCAAGAACTTTCACCCGACCCCAAGAATCAGCCGGTGGCGGCTATGGCTTTCCGAACAGCACATCCCGAATGGATAGCTCAGTCCTTTGCTCGGGCCTTGGGGGACACACAACATCTTGAAGAATGCCTGACCGCTGATTCCGAGCGCCCAAAGGTTCACCTGGTTGCACGTCCTGGACAGATCAGTCAAGAAGACCTCCTGCGTCAGACGGGTGGCGTTCCCGGACAGTACTCGCCCTACGCTGTCTACCTGGACAAGGGTGATCCCGGAGAATATCCTGCGGTCCGATCAGGAAAGGCTGCAGTTCAGGATGAAGGATCCCAGCTTATAGCTCTGGCTGTTACTGAAGCTGCCCTCGATGGTGAGGATGGTGGTCGTTGGTTAGATCTGTGCTCTGGTCCTGGAGGAAAGACAGCGCTCATAGCCAGCATTGGGCTCTCGCGTGGTGCCAACATTGACGCTGTGGAGGTAGCGCCCCATCGCGCTGAGTTGGTGCGCACAGCCACAGCTGATCTCCCTGTGACAGTGACCGTGGCTGATGGACGAGATTCCGGGCTTACCCCTGGTTATGATCGCGTCCTCGTAGATGCCCCCTGCTCTGGTTTGGGAGCTTTACGACGCCGCCCTGAAGCCCGCTGGAGGAAAAGCGAGTCGGATATTGCTGAGCTCACCACTCTCCAATACGAACTGTTATGTTCTGCAGTGGAGCTGACCAGACCTGGGGGAGTAATCCTGTATTCCACCTGTTCCCCAGATCTGCGAGAGACCAGGCAGATTGTGGACCGGGCAGTAGCATCGCTGAATGTTGAGGAGTGCAATGCTCACAGCCTGTTTCCTCTGGAGGGCGTCGGTCAGGAAAAGTCTGTGCAGTTGTGGCCATTTCGGTATGGAACAGACGCCATGTTCTGTGCTGTGTTAAAGAAACTGCCCTAAGCAAGGGTGACGGGTGAGCCCGTGGGGTTAGTGAGGGAGTGAGAGCTTCACTGCATCCAGCAGCACAGTTAGACTGTGCGATATGTCTGAGAGCATGAAGCCAAAAATTGCCCCATCCATTCTTTCTGCGGACTTCGGACATCTGGCCGATGACATCGTGGCCGTCCCAGATGCAGACTGGATTCATGTGGACATCATGGATGGTCACTTTGTGCCCAACCTCTCCTTTGGGCCTGGAATCACCTCTACGGTGAACCAGATCACCGAGAAGGAGTTAGATGTTCACCTCATGATTGAGGAGCCAGAGAAGTGGGTTGACCGTTACATTGACGCAGGCGCCGATACTGTTATTTTCCATATCGAGGCGGCTGAGGATCCTGTGGCGCTGGCTCAGCACATCCATGAGAAGGGGGCAAAGGCCGGTTTTTCCTTGCGTCCTGCCACACCTATTGAACCTATGCTGGATTCCCTCCGATACTTTGATGAGGTTCTGGTGATGAGTGTGGAGCCTGGATTTGGTGGACAGTCCTTCATGCCTGATCAGTTGGACAAAGTGAGAACTCTTCGCCGTGCTCTTGATGAGCAAGGCTTGGACGTGGTGATTGAGATTGATGGTGGCATCTCGGCGTCCACTATCGCACAGGCTGCCGAGGCTGGGGTTGAAGCCTTTGTGGCAGGTTCTGCGGTGTATGGTTCCGAGAACCCGAATGCCGCCGTTCAAGAGTTGCGTGCTTTAGCCACTCGGCAGTAGAGAACAGAAGATGTACCCACCAGCTGTGCGTGATGCCCTCGCGCGGGCAATCAGCGCCTCTGAGGAGGTTGCGGGGACTACCAGCCCCAATCCTCCTGTGGGGGCTGCCATTTTGAATACTCGCGGTGAGATTGTGGGTATAGGTGCTACTCAGCCTGTAGGGGGTCCTCACGCTGAGATTATGGCGTTGCGTGAGGCTGGTCGAAACGCTGTCGGTGGCACAGCGGTGGTGACCTTGGAACCCTGCAACCATACGGGACACACCGGGCCGTGCTCTCAGGCCCTTATCGACGCCGGTATTCGTCAGGTGTACTACGTTCATGAGGATCCCACGTCCGAGGCACATGGTGGTGCAGATCACCTACGCTGTGCGGGAGTAGTGGCAACTCAGCTGCGTGATGAGGATGATAAGCCACTGCGGGTGGAAGTTCTTGCTCCCTGGTTAAAGGCGGTGAGTCTGAGGCGCCCCGCCGTGACTCTCAAGTGTGCTCAGACCTTGGACGGCTTTACCGCTGCCGTGGATGGGACAAGTCAGTGGATCACAGGTGCTGCGGCCCGTGATGAAGTCCACCGTGACCGCAGTACTCGTGACGCAATCATTGTTGGTACCACCACTGCGCTGGTGGACAACCCTTCGCTTACTGCCCGTCGCAGTGACGGCACGCTCTATCCACACCAGCCACTTCGAGGAGTCATCGGTTCTCGCCCACTAAGTGAGGGGAACTTGGTGGACAGCGGTTTTGTGCAGTGGCCGAGCCCAGAGGCTGCCCTTTCTGATCTTTGGGATCGCGGGGCACGGAATGTTCTTGTGGAGGGTGGGGCTTCCCTGGCTCTCAGTTTTGTCCGCGCAGGTCTGGTGGATTTCGTCCAGGCCTATATTGCCCCGCTTCTCCTGGGCGACGGTCGCCCACTGTTGGCTGGTGCTCTCACCGACACCTTGTCAGGGGGACTCAGAATGCATACCACCAGTGTGCGGCAGTACGGCGAAGACATCCTGCTGAATCTTGAGGTTTCCCCCGAGCACTTATAATCAGGTCATGTTCACCGGCTTGATTGAGGATGTAGGCACCATTACTGAGCGCAGCACTGAAGATGGTGTGGTGTGTCTGGACATTGCTGCACGCACAGTGTTTCAGGACATTTCTTTGGGGGCGTCGGTAGCGGTTAACGGAGTCTGCTTGACTGTGGTGAACATCACGGATGTGGAACACAATCTCGGGGATGTCACAGACAACGCCGATACCGTGAATGCTTTGGATACCGAGCGCAACAGCGGTGATGCCAGTCACGGTGACAATCCGACAATTGCTCGTTTTCAGGTCATGGCGAAGACTTTGGAGCGCACTACCCTGAAGGATGCCGGTCCTGGAACTCGGGTGAATCTCGAAAGACCCCTCATCTATAACACCAGCCGTTTGGACGGGCATTTCACTCTCGGTCATGTAGACGGCACCACCACTCTTCTTCGGCGCACTCACGACGTGAATTCTGATGTATTTCGCTTTGCCCTTCCTCACAGTCTGGCTGCCTACGTGGTGGATAAGGGTTCTATTGCTATCAATGGAACATCTCTGACAGTCTCAGCGCTTGGACGTTGTGACTCACAGGAGAAACACTCAGAGGAGGAGTATTTCGAGGTGGCTCTCATACCCACCACGTTGACCCACACTGTTCTGGGAGATCTTCAGCCCGGAGATGAGGTCAATGTGGAGGTAGACATTCTTGGCAAGTACATTGCGAGGATGCTCAAAACAGGCTACATTCAGCCTCCTTCCAGGGGCATTGTTACCGAATAACTCGGTGGTGAAGGAGTAAGGCTAGACTTCTGCTATAGCGGGGCACCCACATGTGCTGTGGGTGTTTTCGACTGTCTCAAGGTTGAGGAGAATATGTCAGAGCTTAGAGGGACTATGTCGGAATCTGTGGACGATGCGTTGTACGACCTCAGATTGGACACCGTAGAGGATGCAATTCGGGACATCGCTGCTGGTAAACCCGTGGTGGTGGTGGACGATGCAGATCGTGAAAACGAGGGAGATCTTATTTTTGCCGCCTCCCACGCAACTCCTGAGTTGGTTGCCTTTATGGTGAGGTGGACATCTGGATACATCTGCGTTCCCATGCCTGCGGAATATGCAGATCGTCTAGATCTACCACCGATGACAACTCATAATCAGGACGTCCGGGGAACTGCCTACACCGTTACTGTGGATGCTGCCACGGGAACCACCGGCATCTCAGCTACCTCACGTGCCGAAACTATCCGTCGGTTGGCAGACCCAGCATCCCAGCCTGAGGACTTCACCCGCCCTGGGCACGTGGTTCCTCTGAGGGCCCGTCCCGGTGGAGTCTTGGAACGCGCTGGTCACACAGAGGCTACTGTGGATTTGACCCGTGCGGCAGGCCTTCCCCCAGTGGGGGCTCTCTGCGAGATTGTGGGAATTGAGGATCCTACGGATATGGCTCGAAGCCCGGAGCTTCGTCGCTTTGCTGATGAGCATGGTCTGAGCATGATTTCAGTCCAACAGCTTCAACAGTGGTGTCGTCGAGGACACACTGAGGATGCTGCTCAGCAGAACGCTACTGCTGATGGTGAGATTTCGGCAGACAAGGAGACCCGTGATTAACCGTCAGGTAGAAACACGGCTTCCTACAGAACACGGTGAATTTCGGATTCTGGGTTATCGCGATAGCACTACTGGGTTAGATCATGTAGCACTGGTGGCTGGTGATGTTCGGAACCAGGACGATGTGCTGGTGCGGGTTCATTCCGAGTGTCTTACCGGGGATGTGTTGGGATCCTTGCGCTGTGACTGCGGCCCTCAGCTCCACGCTGCCTTGGACACCATCGCTGAGGCAGGGCAGGGGGTTCTCATTTATTTACGAGGGCAAGAGGGCCGTGGGATTGGGCTGATTGCAAAGCTTCGTGCCTATAGTCTCCAGGACGATGGTGCCGATACCGTTGACGCTAATCTAGAGCAGGGGCTGCCGGTAGATGGGCGAAACTATTCGGCGGCAGTGGAGATTCTGGACGATCTCGGGGTGGCCTCAATTCGGCTGATTTCCAACAATCCTGACAAGCGCGTTGCCTTGTCGGCGCATGGGGTTGAGGTTCATGAACTGGTGTCTCTGCCTGTTCAACCCAATCGAGAGAATATTCGGTACCTGCGCACAAAAAGAGACCGGATGGGACATATTCTTCCTGCTGTTGCCCAGTGGGATAGTGACCATGCTCAGGAGCAGGCATCAAGGAGTGAGAATGAGTAAAGCGGGTTTGCCCACACAGACTATCCCCACTGCGGAGGGGTTGCGTGTGGCGATAGTGGCTTCCCGGTGGAACGCGGAGATTTGTGAGCGCCTGGTAGAGCGCGCTGAACAGACAGCCAAGGAAGCCGGTGCTCAGTACACTACCTTCCGTGTGATGGGCGCTTTGGAAATCCCCGTTGTGGTTCAGCAGGCCGCTTCCCGTTACGACGCCGTGGTTGCCCTAGGCTGCGTGGTTCAAGGTGGAACCCCCCACTTTGACTATGTGTGTGATTCTGTCACCGCAGGGCTGACCCGTGTGGCATTGGATACCCAAACACCCATCGGAAACGGAATTCTCACCACCCACACTGTGCAGCAGGCGCGGGAGCGCGCTGGGTTTGAGGACTCCGTTGAAGATAAGGGTGCAGAGGCTATGATCGCAGCAGTGGATACAGCTTTAGTACTACAGCGAATGGCGTAGATGCTATCATCCTTGACAAGTTGAAATCCTGGGAGAGTGAACAGTGGCTAAGAATGATGAGAGTGCTAAGCCTCTTGAAGTGACCGATGAGGAACGCGCTGAATACCTGGCAGCACATCCCTTTGCCTCTATTTCCACAAAGCCGTGGGAATTTGAGGTGACATCACCCAAGCTCAGGATTGCCGCCTATATATCTGTGGTGGTGATTATGGCTGTTCACATTTTCATGGGTGTGACCGTAGGAATTGGATACTCAGGAGCAGCAATTACCCGCTTGGATCAATGGGGTTATGTACTTCTCGGAGTGTTTCTCTCGGTTCTGGCCTACATTGCCCTTACCCGACCTCGGGTGCGCGCGAATGCCGATGGGGTGGAGGTTCGCAACATCATTGGCACCCGCTTTTACCCCTGGATGGTCATCTACGGCTTGAGCTTCCCGAGGAAGGCCCACATGGCACGCCTGGAACTGCCTGAGTTTGAGTACGTTCCTCTGTGGGCCATGCAGTCTGCTGACGGAGATTATGTGGTGAAGGCCATCAGCCAATTCCGTGATCTTGAAGCACGATATATGCCCAAGGACTAGGACTTTGACACTTCATGGCTGATCCAGCTAGCTATCGCCCGGCGCCCGGAACCATTCCGACTGACCCGGGCGTTTATAAGTTTCGGGATGATAACCAGCGTGTCATTTACGTAGGGAAAGCAAAGAACCTGCGGGCACGTGTCAATAACTATTTTCAGGACATCACCCAACTTCACCCTCGTACTCGGCAAATGGTGCTTACTGCCAGCTCAGTAGAGTGGACGGTTGTGGCCAGTGAGGTGGAAGCACTCCAACTGGAATACACCTGGATCAAGAAGTTCGATCCCCGTTTCAATGTGATGTATCGGGATGACAAAAGCTATCCCATGCTGGCTGTATCCGTGGGGGAGGAGTTTCCCAGAGCATTCTTTTATCGGGGTGCCCGCCGGAAGGGAGTTCGATACTTCGGCCCCTATGGTCAAGCCTGGGCCGTGAGAAACACCATCGAAACCCTCACCCGAGTTTTCCCCGTGAGAACCTGCACCAAGGGGGTATTTAATCGGCACTCGCTGTTAGGTAGACCATGTCTGCTTGGATACATTGAGAAGTGCTCAGCGCCGTGTGTGGGCAGAGTAACTGCCTCTGAACACCGCGAGTTAGTTGAGGGCTTCCTCGGTTTCATGATGGGGAAAACAGATCAAGTCCGCAAGGACCTTCAACTGGAAATGGAAGAAGCCGCCAACGCTTTAGATTTTGAACGTGCCGCCCGCCTTCGAGACGATATAGCTGGAATAGATAAGCTCACCGAACAACAAACCGTGGTCTTAGGGGATGGTACAGACGCAGACGTCATCGGCATTGCTGCTGATGAGCTCGAAGCTGCTGTCCAGATCTTCCACGTGCGTGAGGGACGGATCAAAGGTCAACGGGCATGGGTTGTGGAAATCCAAACACATGATGTGGCGGAGATTGTGCAGGACTTCCTCATTCAGTTCTATAGCGATGCCGTGGAGCGCGTGGAACGTGAAAACGCCGAGGATGAGCAGATTGTCAGACGAAGGGGCGTCGATAAGGAATTGTGGGAGTCCCGCCGCCAGTCCACAGCAATACCCCGAGAGATCTTAGTGCCCGAATTGCCCGTGGATGCGAAGGAAGTCCAGCACCTCTTAGAGGAGCTTCGGGGTTCTCATGTGAGTGTGAGAGTGCCACAACGGGGAGACAAGAAAGCCCTTGCACAGACAGTTACCCGTAATGCGCAGGACGCCTTAAAGCAGCACAAGATGAAGCGAATCGGTGATATAACCGCTCGCTCAGCAGCTCTGAATGACATTCAAGAGGCGTTGGAGATGGATCAAGCACCACTTCGCATTGAATGCACGGATATTTCCCATATCCAGGGCACGGATGTGGTGGCCTCGCTCGTGGTGTTTGAAGATGGCTTACCCAAGAAGTCTGACTATCGGCGCTATCGGATCAAAGAGGCTGCGGGGGATGGGCACTCTGATGACGTAGCCTCCATCGCTGAGGTCACACGGCGTCGCTTTGCTCGCTATCACGAGGATAAAGCTGCCGCCCCGGCACTTTCTGATGATGAGCTGGAAAGTACCTTCGGGGATGAGCACTTGGAAGAGGTGCTGACGGGAACAAAACGCTTTGCCTATCCGCCCCAGCTTTTCATTGTGGATGGTGGGGCACCTCAGGTGGCTGCTGCTCAAAGAGTGTTCGAGGAACTGGGCATTGGAGATGTTGCTCTGGCAGGTTTGGCAAAGCGCTTAGAAGAAGTCTGGGTGCCTGATTCCGAGGAACCTGTTATTTTGCCTCGCAATTCCCAGGCGCTCTTCCTGCTCCAGCACATCCGGGATGAAGCCCACCGTTTTGCCATCACCTATCATCGCAATCAGCGTTCCAAGCGCATGAAAACCTCAGTGTTGGACTCAATTCCAGGGTTGGGGCCTGCACGCCGTCGAGAACTAGTGAAACACTTCGGCTCCGTCAAGCGAGTGAAAGAAGCCAGTGTGGAGGATATCGCTGAGCTCAAAGGCTTTGGCCCTCGCCTTGCAGAGGCTGTTTATTGCCACCTACACCCAGAGGGCTCGGCGTAAAATGTCTCGGTATGAATAGTTCGCAGCAGGAAGTTCGCGCCACATGGATTGATGGCACCTACCCTCTGAGGCCTGAGCAAGAACTTATCGACGTCGCTGAGCGCTATGAAACTGCCCCCGTCTTGGTCACAGGGATGTCAGGAGCTGGGCTGTCCACAGCGGCTAAGGTCATGGAGGACATGGGCTGGTATGTGGCCCATAACTTACCTCCGGAGCTCATCATTGACCTGTTGGAACTATGCGCTCAAGATGACTCCCCAGTAGATAAAGTTGCTGTGGTCACGGATGTGCGGGCTCGAATGTTCAAGGGATCACTGCCTCAAACCATCTATGAGCTTCGTGCTCGAGGACTAGCCCCTACGGTGCTGTTTATGGACGCTCGGGATGATGTCCTCATTAAGCGTTTTGACTCGGTGCGCCGTACCCACCCCTTGCAGGGAGGCGACACCCTGCAAATTGGGATTGACCGGGAGCGGGAATCTTTGGGCTATATCAAAGAGGATGCCAGTATCGTCATTGATACCTCAGACCTTTCTGTCCATGATCTGCGCCGAGCCTTGGTGTCCAGCTTTGCCACCGTGGAAAACCACCGCCAGCACGTCACTGTGCAGTCATTTGGTTTTAAACATGGTGCTCCGCCAGATTCGGATATTGTGCTGGATGCTCGTTTCTTGCCTAACCCGTTCTGGGTGCCGAAGCTGAGACCTTTTAGAGGCACAGATCAGCCGGTGTCGGATTATGTCCTTCAGCAAGCGGGAGCCCAGCAGTTTATTAACGGTGTTCTTGAAATGATTAACACCATGCGCACCGGCTATGCCCATGAGGGCAAGAACTTTATCACTGTGTCTGTAGGATGCACCGGAGGCCATCACCGTTCTGTGGCTATAGCTGAGGAGTTGGCACGCCGCCTTCGGGAACTCGATTCCCTCGATGTCAATGTGGTACACCGCGATATTGCTCGAAACTAAGAGGTGCTCAGCATGAATTCCATGACCTGTTTGGGCGGGGGGCATGGCCTCTACCAAACACTTCTGGCTGCGCGCTTGTGCCACCCCGAGTCATTGAGCGCCATCGTGACTGTTGCCGACGACGGCGGCTCCTCTGGACGTCTTCGCAAAGAGATGGGCATGATTCCTCCGGGGGATCTTCGGATGGCGCTTGCGGCCTTGGCGGCAGATGATGCAGACGGCAAGCTGTGGTCAGCTACTCTTCAACATCGTTTTGCCGGCACAGGTGCTTTGGCTGGGCACGCAGTAGGAAACCTGCTTATCGCAGGTCTTGCCGATATTTTGGGTGATTTTCAGGTAGCGCTGGATAGAGTTGCGGAGCTTACTCATTCCTCTGGGCGAGTATTCCCTATGGTGAATAGTCCTCTGGATATTGAGGCTGATGTTGCAGGGTTGGATGACGATCCCAGGATTATTATGCCTGTGCGAGGCCAAGTGGCCGTGGCAACCACCCCAGGCACTGTGCGGCGCGTGAGACTTATTCCGGAAAAACCTGAGGCTAATCCTCTTGCCGTTGAGGCGCTGTCGGGGGCTGACCTTATCACTATTGGACCTGGATCGTGGTTTTCCAGTGTGATACCGCATTTGCTGGTTCCAGACCTGATAGACGCAGTCAGTGCTGCTGACTCTGCGCTGAGAGTAGTTATTGTCAATCTCACCCCAGAAGCAGGAGAAACTCAGGGTTTCACCACAGAGAGGCATATCCATATGCTTCGCCAGCACTGTCCTTCCCTGAAGGTAGATGTGCTTCTTCTGGATGAGCATTTGTCCCGCTTCCACTCTCAGAGAGAGCATATTGCCAGGGCAGCATCGTCGATAGGCGCTGAGGTGGCCTATGCAGACTTGCGAGATCCTCATGCTCATGGCTTGCATCAACCGGAGAAGCTCTCGGAGGCGCTCCAGACGCTCTACCGCAACCGCTAGGATTGGATGATTGTGACTCAGGAAAAGAAAACGGATCTGACTGCAGAGGCTAAGGACGAGTTAGTCTTGGTGGCGGTCACGCGGCAGGAAGAGCGGATCGCTGAGATTACTTCCATTATCAGGTTCACGGCAACCACTCCCTTCTCCTTGGAGGAACAGGTTTTAGAGCTAGAACTCGATGATGTTGAGATTGCACAGCGAGTAATGCGTGATCTTCGGGAGCTGTTTACATCCACTGTGGTGGATATGAAGAAAATCACGGGCTCGAAGTCCGTTGATGTGCGTGTCATTGTTTCTGAGGGAGTCCCAGAGATTATGCGCAGGACGGGACTTGTTCTTCCCACAGGTCAAGGCGTACAGGGCTTTCCTCCTCAGCTAGTGACCGGAACAGTTGCTCAAGCTGAGGCGGTGTGGCGTGGTGCCTTCTTGGTGCGGGGTTCTCTGGCTGAGCCAGGACGCACTTCTGCGCTAGAGGTCGTGTGTCCAGACGCAACCACGGCTCTAGCGCTTGTTGGTTTTGCGCGCCGGATGGACTTTAAAGCCAGCACTAAGGATACGAGAGGGATTGATCGCGCCTATTTCAGGGACGGCGATACCATTGGAGCTCTCCTGAGCCGTATGGGTGCTCACCGCACACGTCTGTTATGGGATGAGCAACGTAAAACCAGAGAAACGAATGCCACAAAGAATCGTCTGGCTAATTTTGACGATGCCAATCAGCGCCGATCTGCCCACGCTGCTGTAGAAGCGGCTGCTCGAGTGGAACGGGCGATGGAGATCTTGGGTGATGATGTGGCAGATAACCTCACAGAGGCTGGAAAACTCAGGGTTCGATACCGTCAGGCCTCTCTCGAGAAACTCGGGAAATTAGCTGAACCTCCAATCAGTAAGGACGCCATTGCTGGAAGAATCAGACGTTTGCTGAGTAAGGCTGATGAGCGCGCACATGAATTAGGTATTCCAGACACTCAGGGTTATCTGAACGGGCAACCAGACACTGAAAACGCCTAGTAAGCTCGGCGCTTTGTGTCCGGTCGGACTTAAAACCACAATCTGATAAGGAATTATTGTGGGATTTTGTTGAATTCTTTACTGCGCGTGGCGTGAAATGTCGCTACACTAAACACTGTTCGTCCGGATAACCGGCAAGTAACCTATCTGAATATGTTTTAGAGGAGATCACACGTGACTACTCGTGTTGGCATCAACGGTTTTGGTCGTATCGGCCGCAACTTCTTCCGCGCTGTCTTGGAGCGTTCGGAGGATCTCGACATCGTCGCCGTCAATGACCTGACCGACATCAAGACCCTGGCAACGTTGCTGAAGCATGATTCCATCATGGGGAACCTGCCTGCTGAGGTCACCTATGATGATGAAAACATCATCGTAGACGGCAAGCCCGTTCGCGTCTTCGCCCAGCGTGATCCCAAGGATCTCGACTGGAAGGCCCTCGATGTGGACGTGGTTGTGGAGTCCACTGGCTTCTTCACGGACGCCGAGAAGGCCAAGGCACACATTGATGCCGGTGCCAAGAAGGTTGTTATCTCTGCTCCTGCTAAGAATGAGGATGCCACCTTCGTCTATAACGTGAACCATGAGAACTATGACCCGGAGAATCACAACATCATTTCCGGGGCTTCCTGCACCACGAACTGTCTTGCACCTATGGCCAAGGCGCTGAACGACGCCCTTGGTATTGAGAGCGGTTTGATGACCACCGTTCACGCTTACACTGGCGATCAGCGGCTCCACGACGCTCCGCACCGCGATCTTCGCCGTGCTCGTGCTGCTGCCCAAAACATCGTTCCTACCACCACTGGTGCTGCCCGTGCCGTGGCTCTCGTATGCCCCGAGCTCAAGGGCAAGCTGGACGGTTTTGCGCTCCGTGTTCCGGTGATCACCGGCTCTATCACCGACCTCACCTTCACCGCGTCCCGTGACACCACGGTGGAAGAGGTCAACGAGATTATGAAGAAGGCCGCCGAAGGTCCGATGGCTGATACCTTGGAGTACACCGAAGAGCCGCTGGTATCCAGCGACATCATTCACAACTCCCACGGCTCCATTTTCGACGCTGGCCTCACCCGTGTGATTAACGGCAACCAGGTCAAGGTGTCCTCCTGGTACGACAACGAGTGGAGCTACACCTGCCAGCTGCTTCGCCTGGTGGAACTGGTTGCTTCCAAGCTCTAACAACAGCTGAGGTGCTGTGGCGTGCAACCGTTAGGTTTCTCCTCAGCATCAATCTAAGCCCTGCGCGACCCGGGGTGTTCCTCGGAACACCTACGGGCCGCGTTTTCTTTTCTCTATAAACCTCTGTTCATGTAGTGAATCCACCCAATACACAACTGCTCTAAGGAGATTCCCCGATGGCTCTTCGTACTCTTCGTGACCTTCTCGGTGAAGGTGTTGCTGGCCGTCATGTTCTGGTACGTTCTGACTTCAACGTTCCACTCAACGACGCCGGTGAAATTACTGATCCAGGGCGCATCCTGGCTTCACTTCCCACGCTCAAAGCCCTCTTGGAAGGCGGAGCGAAAGTGATTGTTATGGCTCACCTCGGGCGCCCCAAGGGTCAAGTGAATCCTAAGTTTTCCTTGCGTCCAGTGGCTGAGCGGCTCTCCGAGGAGCTTGGACAGTTTGTTCCTCTGGCCGAGGACGTCGTTGGTGAAGATGCTCATGAACGCGCTAATGGCTTGACTGATGGTGAGATTCTCCTCCTTGAAAATGTGCGCTTTGAAGCTGCTGAAACCTCTAAAGATGAAGAGGAACGCGGTAGTTTTGCCGATAAGTTGGTTGCTCTGGCCGCCGATAATGGGGCCTTCGTCTCTGACGGTTTCGGAGTGGTGCATCGGGCTCAAGCCTCTGACTATGACGTTGCCAAGCGGCTTCCCGCCTATGCAGGTTTCCTTGTAGAAAAGGAAGTATCCACCCTGGCAAAAATTGCTGAGGAACCAGAGTCTCCCTATGTGGTGGTGTTGGGTGGTTCTAAAGTCTCCGACAAACTCGGTGTGATTAAGAACTTGGCCACTAAGGCCGACAAGATCATCATTGGGGGGGGAATGTGCTATACCTTCCTGAAATCCCAGGGTTACGACGTTGCCAAGTCTCTGGTTGAAGATGAGATGTTGGATACCTGCAAGGAGTTGTTGGCTGCCTACGGTGACAAACTGGTTCTTCCCGATGATCTGGTATGGGCCGATAGCTTTGATAAAGACGCCCAGCGAACAGTTACTGATCTGGAGAGCGCTCCTGAAGGTTGGCTATCCCTCGACGTGGGACCTGAAACAGCCAAGAAATATGCCGAGGTCATTTCCACCTCCAAGACTGTGTTCTGGAATGGGCCGATGGGCGTGTTTGAGTTTCCCAAGTTTGCTGACGGCACCCGTGCAGTGGCCGAAGCAATCATCGACGCCACGAAGAACAACGGTTCCTTTACCGTAGTTGGCGGGGGTGATTCAGCGGCGTCGGTAAGGACTCTTGGCTTGGATGAGGACGGTTTCTCTCACATCTCCACGGGTGGCGGAGCATCTCTGGAATTCCTCGAAGGCAAAGAGCTTCCCGGAGTGGCTGTTCTCAAAGACTAAAGCTGCTTTCCCTGTCCAGGGCTGAGGGCAGCCGTGCTGTGCGGCCGCCCTATAAGCCAGCCATTTGATTTCACTACGGTGACAAATGTCACCACCACAATTCTCATAAGAAAGGCACACACTCATGGCACGTAAGCCGCTCATTGCCGGCAACTGGAAGATGAACCTGAACCACATGGAAGCCATGAACAACGTTCAGAAGCTAGCGTTTACTATCCCGAAGGATTACTACGACAAGGTCGACGTGGCCGTGATTGTTCCCTTCACGGACATTCGCACTGTTCAAACCCTGGTGGAGGGGGATAAACTGCCTATCACCTTCGGGGCGCAGGATATCTCTGAGCATGACTCTGGGGCATACACCGGCGAGGTAGCTGGTGGAATGCTCTCCAAACTGAATTGCTCCTGGGTTGTGGTTGGACACTCCGAGCGTCGCGAGTACCACCATGAGACCAATGAGCAAGTTGCCGCTAAAGCTGCTCAAGCTCTCAAATACGGAATGTCACCGATTGTGTGTGTGGGAGAGTCCCTGGCCATTCGGGAAGCAGGGGAACACGTTAGTTTTGTGGTAGATCAGGTGAAGGAGTCCCTCAAGGGGCTGTCCACAGAGGATTTGACCAAGACAGTGATTGCCTATGAGCCCATTTGGGCTATTGGCACCGGCAAGGTTGCCACTCCAGCGGACGCTGAAGAAGTGTGCAAGGCTATTCGTGGGGCTGTTGCAGAACTTGCCGACGACGCCGTGGCGGAGGGAATGCGTATTTTGTACGGCGGTTCCGTCAAGACGGATAGCGTTGGAGAGATTGTCGCTCAGCCAAATGTGGATGGTGGCCTGGTGGGCGGAGCTTCCCTTCAAGGAGATGAGTTCGGCAAACTAGCTGTGAATGCCGCGCAGTAGTCGGCGGAGAAGCCTACTCAGATGTTGATTAGTCAGCAGACTGAGTAGGCTCTTTTCTACCGGTTTTGTGTACCCAGATGTTCTGCACAGAGCTTTGTTCGTGCAGCGACTGTTTTTGCCAGACAACCTCAGGCACTCCAGAAAGGGGATATCCGTGATAGATCAGGTTCGTGAGGATATCGAGTACCTCACGCAGTTACTTGGCTCCATTATTGATGCCCATGATGGTTCAGAGTTCCGTCATACTGTGAAAAGCTCCAGGGAATTGGCGTTTCAAATTTCACGCGGAGAAGCAGATTTCGGGGATATGGTACGAAAATTTGCCAATATCGACCCCTACAAAGCCACTCCGGTTGCGCGCAGCTTCAGTCACTTAGCCCTCATGGCTAATGTGGTGGAGGACATCTACACGGAGAGAAAGTACCAGCAGAGTCTCGATGAGGGAGAGGCTCCTTTGGACTCCACCTTGGAGGCCACCTGGGACAAGCTGGAGGCTCCGGAAAGTGGGGTGACCAGCGAGCGTGTTAGGGAGCTGCTGAAGCACTGTCTGGTTGCTCCCGTGTTTACCGCACATCCAACAGAAACACGGCGGCGCACAGTGTTTGACGCTCAGAAGAAAATTTCTGAGCTTATGTCTCAGCGTCGTGACATTCTGGACGGCCCTCACACAGCCCGGCGGGATAAGCAGCTGACCCGTATCGACTACGACCTCAGGCGGGTTCTGACGGTGCTCTGGGAGACTGCACTCATCCGTATTGCGCGCCCCAGAATTCAAGATGAAATCGAGGTTGGGCTGCGCTACTACAAGTTGAGCCTTTTGGAGGAGATCCCAGCTCTTAACGCTTCTATCACGGCTGAGTTGCGGCGTCGTTTTGGGGAAGATCTCCCGTATGTTCCGGTTCTGCGCCCTGGGTCCTGGATTGGCGGTGATCATGATGGCAACCCCTATGTGGACCGGGACGTCGTCAAGTATGCAACCAGCCGGGCTGCTGAGACTATTTTGCGCCACTACGATGATGAGTTGGACAAACTGGAACACGAGTTGTCTTTGTCTGACCGCCTCACGGAAGTTTCAGTGGAACTCATTGAACTGGCTGCGCGTGGACACAATGATGTGCCAAGCCGAGTTGATGAGCCTTACCGCCGTGCCGTTCATGGGATTAGGGGCCGGATGCGAGCAACGATTGCCGATCGCCTCAACACCGATGCCGTTGTAGGAACGGAGTACCGCAATTTTGAGCCCTACGCGAATGTGTCGGAGTTCATCTCTGAGCTGACCATCGTGGATCAGTCCTTAAGGCTGTATCACCATGAGATTTTGGCTGATGATCGCCTTGCTCGACTTTTGTCTGCGGCTCAAACCTTTGGGTTCTATCTGCACTCTTTGGATTTGCGCCAAAACTCGGATTCCAATGAAAGCGTTCTTCAGGAGATTTTCTCTGCTGCTGGGGTGACTTCTCATTATTCCTCCTTGAGTGAAGACGAAAAACAGGAGATTCTTCTCCGAGAGCTCGCTAACCCTCGTCCCCTTATCAATCACGCTGTTTCTGATACTTTTGATCAGTTCTCGGAGGCCACGGCAAGGGAACTGGGTATTTACGCACAGACGGCGCAGGCTTGCTCAAAGTTTGGTACGGAGGCCGTTCCTCACTGCATTATTTCTATGGCACAATCGGTGTCCGACATTTTGGAGCCGATGATTTTCCTCAAAGAGTTTGGCCTTATCGACGTCGTTGGGGGAAGGCCCACCGGCTCTGTCGATGTGGCTCCGCTTTTTGAAACCATTGAGGATCTCCAGGCTGGCCCTGAGATCATTAAAGAGTTATGGGAGTTACCGTTCTACCGTGCTTATCTGAAAGCACGGGGAAATCAACAGGAAATTATGTTGGGATATTCGGATTCCAACAAAGATGGCGGGTATTTTGCTGCCAACTGGGCGCTCTATGAGGCTGAACTTGCGTTTGTCCAGGTTGCGAAGGAAGGCGATATTGATTTGCGCCTCATGCACGGCAGGGGAGGATCAGTTGGGCGTGGCGGTGGACCTTCCTACGATGCCGTACTTGCTCAGCCGGATGGGACGGTCAGCGGATCCATTCGAGTCACTGAACAGGGTGAGATTATCTCTGCTAAGTATGGGAATCCGGATCTGGCACGCAGAAACCTTGAAGCTTTAGTGTCTGCAACTTTGGAGAAGTCTCTGCTTCCCACCGAGGGGTTGTCAGCTGAGGAAGCCAGTGAGGCCTACGCCGCCATGAGATCTCTTGCAGCTTTGAGCCAGGAAAAGTACTCCAGCCTGGTGCATCGTGACCCTGGATTCATTGAGTACTTCACGGTGTCTACACCCCTGTCTGAGATTGGTGCTCTTAACATTGGATCGCGGCCTAATTCAAGGAAACAAACCAAGGCTATCGAGGATCTTCGAGCAATACCTTGGGTCCTTTCCTGGTCACAGTCTCGTGTCATGTTGCCAGGGTGGTTCGGGGTAGGAACGGCGTTAGAAACCTGGCTTAAGGGCCCTGACCACTCCGTAAGCTATCTGAGGCAGCTCTATGAGACGTGGCCATTCTTTAAGGCGCTTATTTCCAATATGGCTCAGGTGATGGCCAAGGCAGATTTGGAAATTGCCCGTTACTATTCCGAATTGGTCAAGGATAAAGACGTGGCGAGCAGGATTTATTCCGTCATTGAGCAGGAATATGCCCTCACCAAGGAGATGGTGCTGAAGATCACGCAGTCTCAGGATCTCATGGCAGACAATCCTGAGCTGGAACAGTCTTCTCGCCTACGGTACCCATTCCTTCTGCCTCTCAACGCCCTTCAGCTTGAGCTTTTGCGCCGTCATAGGGCAGGGGACCACCGGGGCAAGGTATCGCGTGGTATCCAACTCACCATGAACGGTTTGGCCACTGCGTTGCGCAACTCTGGCTAGATCTGTGTGGCGTGTATAGTAGGAAAAGTTGTGACTGAAGGTCTGTGACCTTAGTGTGAATCAGCAAAGGTGTATCATGGTTTTAGCTCTTGAGATTGTCCTTATTGTGGCATCACTTTTGATGACTATCTTTATTCTGCTGCACAAGGGCAAAGGTGGCGGGCTCTCTAGTCTCTTCGGTGGAGGCGTGCAGTCCAATCTTTCAGGTTCCACCGTGGTAGAGAAGAACCTTGATCGCTATACCGTCATCATGGCTCTCATTTGGGTGGTTTGCATCGTGGCTCTCAACCTGATCCAGGCTTTCGCCTAGCCGATTGAGGGTTTTTCGAGCAGATTTTGCTCAGCGTTTCACGCTTTTCCTAGGTACCCCACAAGGTTGCTCTTTCTACAGCAACCTTGTGGGGGTTTTGTGTATCAGGCCGTCTGCGCAGAATTGATTAAGTGGTTTGGTGAGCTAAGGAGCAGGGTTGTACCTCCTCTTTGGAAGAAAATGAGGTAAGTGAATCGAGTTCCGCTCGTTTGTCTTGTGGTGCATTTCCGCACTTTGAGAAGTGATGTAACAAAGGGTCAGGTTCTGTCACATACTAGACAACACGCCTTTTCCGGCAGGCTACTTATGGAAATCGTCATTGTGCGAACCTTCCAGTTTGGAAAAGTAGGCTGAAATTGGTGTCCTAACCTGAAGAAAGCGTGTTGATATCTCGACGTTTGCGTGTTTGGAAAAGGAGCCATTCATGACGACTACTACGACACAGTCCTTCCTGAACGTTGTGCGTAGGGCACTGGGTTCTGTAAGTATCGGTGCCGCTGGGCTTTGCGTTCTAGGAGCCCTGAGTGCCTGTACTCCATCACAGGACAAAAATGCTTTTGCACAAGAACCGTCTTTCTCCGCCCTTGTTGACACTGCGTCTATTCAACCCGTCGCAGAGGAATGGAATGACACTGCCAGTACGTACTCGAAGACCAACGGTGGAGTAACGATTACTGTCTACGACCAGCTGAAACCAGGTAATGAGATTCTTGTATCAGCTCAGTGCGGTGCTGATACTCATGCCCAGCTAAGTTCGTCGCTTACTACTGACAAGGTTGACATGAGTCCTGCCGCTGATATGGGTGAGCTTATCGGTACTTTGAAAGCTCCGGCACAGATTGGCGCAGGCCCTCAGGATGGGTACCACACAGTAACAGTCGCTTGTGATTCCGGGAAAACCGGAACAATTACGTTGAACTCTGCGGGTAACGGAGATCATCGGTTAGGCGTTGGAGCAGTGGGGAAGAATTCTGGAGCATTGGGGTAGCGGCACCTCTAGTGGAAAAGTCAAAAATATATTCCGGTGGCGTTCATGACTTTGAAATGAGCTACCGCGACAACTACTGCGCGGTGTTGAATTATTGCCGGAGAC
This sequence comes from Actinomycetes bacterium, assembly GCA_023432405.1. Classification (GTDB taxonomy): domain Bacteria; phylum Actinomycetota; class Actinomycetes; order Mycobacteriales; family Mycobacteriaceae; genus Corynebacterium. The sequence continues at coordinate 81,665 of JAEYUQ010000015.1, forward strand.
GCTGTGATGCTGAGGTAGCGGAAGATTTGTGCGCTGAGGTTTTCACGCGAGCCTGGCGTGGTTGGCCGCCTCAAGGCAACCATCTTCCTTGGTTGTATGGGATAGCGCGTAACGTTGTCTTGGAGTTTTACAGGGAGCGTGCAAGAGAAAATACTAAGGAAGCTCTTCTCAGCCAGCAGGTTCGAGTTTGTTATAACAGTCTTTCTCCCGAGGACGTCATCGTAGCCCAGCGTGGAGTTTTAGATGCTCTCCTTGAGCTATCTGAATCCGATCAGGAGATTCTTCGTCTTCACACCTGGGAATCTCTTTCTATCGGAGAAATCGCTGTTGTTCTCGACATTTCGGCCAGTACTGCCAGAGTTCGTTTGCATCGTGCCCGTACACGCCTTCTTAAGGCTCTTAACTCCGAGTCAGTACAGCCTCGTCATAATCAGCCAATAACTACCCGTCGCAGAGTACAACCTGTGGGTGACAACGGACGAGGTATGCGGCACTTCAGGAAAGCAGGAAGCTATGAAGAATGAGGATGTCTATTGCCAACTCCGCAGAGCCAATCCTGTGTCGTCATCTCAGCTAACAAAAAATGAGCGCCAGCGTGCAGAGGAGACCCTTCGGAGCATACTTAGCAGAAAAGATGGACCAGCGGAATCACCGTCTGGTATGTTCCAGGAGCGAAGGATGTTCTCACATCCTCATCGGGAAAGAAGGTTTCCAGCTGGGCAATGGACTCTAGCCGCTGCCGTCATGGCCGTGGTGTTAGTTTTAGCCACCTCCCTGTGGCCGCAGTGGGAACACACCGTGTCAGCTGAGAATCTCTTGATGGATGCGGCCCGCGCTTCAGATTCCAAACAGGAAGCTGTATCTCCAACTAGCGCTGATTATCTGCGTCGAATAGATCGACTTGACCAGACCTCTATAACAACGGTGTCACTTATCGACACAGCCGGAACAGTGAAAGAAAGTACAACTGTCCAAGGGGGTCAGACCGATGAGTTAAAGGAGCTTCTCAAAGCTCAGCCAAGGATTTCCGCGGCGGAGATTAACGGTGCAGAAAACGCCGGAGCCTTTATTGGTGAGCGATTCGGCTTAGAGTCTCGTGACACAGCGCGAGGAGTACTCAGTGTTTTGCTTACTCCCGGACTCAGTGCTGAACGCCAGCAAGAGGCCTATTCCATGCTTGCTAGTTTGAAGGGCACGGAAGTTATGGCCACTGCTAATCCAATCACACCTAGAGAGGACGCGGTCGTAAGCTTTTCACGCGATGAAGAAGGCTTAGAGTTTTCCTTAATTCCTTCTACTGGTCAGCTTGTTGCGGTTAAGGGACTTATCGACGCCCGCGTTGAAACCACTGTGGATGCCGCCGGCATTGTGGGGTGCGTTTCTGTCACGGGGATTGGCGGGCCAAAAGATCTGTCCCTAGCATGTGCTGACGAGAATTACACTTTGCACAATCTGACGTGGAGCGGATGGAGTTCACCGACGGCTATGGCAGATGGCCAGGCAATCATCAACACCTGTGACCCCACGTGTGCTGAAGGTAAGTACGTCACACTCCCTGTGAGTGTGACTGCTTCAAGTCAAAAAAGCTGCGGATACAATTTGAAGGTCTACACGCAGATTACGGTGAACTATGCGGAGCACGATAAGAAAAAAAGCTCCCTTGCACAGGATGAAACCTTCGAGTTCGACTGCGGGTAAATGATTCAGACAATGACGAGACACCACAAAAGCTCATCCTCAGCATTTATGAGGATGAGCTCTTCAAGGCGTGGTGTTTACAGCCTGGCTGTCATGGACTCCAGAAGCTGTGTCCATGCGGAAACAAATTTTTCTACACCCTCGCGCTCCAGGACATCGAAGACGTCGGGGAGATCGATTCCCACCTTTTCCAGCTCCGTGAAGATTTCCTCGGCGGCCTCAGAGGAGTTGGTGAGCGTATCGCCGTGAAGGTTCCCCTCATGGAGAACGGCGTCGATAGTGGGCTCTGGCATGGTGTTGACGGTATCTGGGCCTGCGAGTTCGGAAACATAGAGCGTGGCGGGATAAGCCTTGTTCTTTACTCCAGTAGAGGCCCAGAGAGGGCGCTGGATTGTGGAACCTTTAGGCAGTTCAGCGTGTGCAAAGCGTTCCCGGAACAGACCGTAGGCGCGTTGGGCATTAGCCACACCGGCTTTGCCGCGCAAAGCCAGAGCCTCATCCGTGCCGATGGTTTCCAAGCGTTTATCCACTTCTGTGTCCAAACGTGACACAAAGAACGATGCCACAGAAAAGATTGTAGAGACATCGTGACCGTTAGCCTTAGCTCGCGTGATTCCGTCAATATATGCGTCAATGACGTCGTTGTAACGCTCGACAGAGAATATAAGCGTGACGTTCACACTGATGCCGGCTGCAAGGGCGTCGGCAATGGCAGGAAGTGAACCAGGGGTAGCGGGGATTTTAATCAGGAGATTAGGGCGATCAATCTGAGCCCATAGTTTCTGAGCCTGAGCCAAGGTTGCTTCAGCATCCTCAGAGATTCGGGGATCCACCTCAATGGAAACTCGGCCGTCTTGTCCACCTGTCTTATCAAAAATGGGCATGAAAATGTCGCAGGCGTTGCGTACATCTTCAATGGCCATTGCATACACAGCTTCATCCACATCAGCGCCCTTGAGGGTTTCAAGCTGCGCGTCATAGGCATTGCCCTGGGAAAGAGCAGTCGCAAAAATAGCCGGGTTGGTAGTGACACCCACCACTGATTTCTTGTCGATAACCTCTTGGAGATTGCCAGAGGTGATGCGGTCACGGGAGAGATCGTCTAGCCAGGCAGAAGTACCAAGGGCAGCAAGATCATCAATGTATGTCATGGAAGTAGAAAGCTCCTTTGAAACTGAGGAGGAGTAAAAAACATGGGTGGGGAAGCAGGGAGGAACCGAACTTCCGGTGTGCCTATACCCACAAGGCTGTGGGGGAGTGTACCGAGATTCGGTTCCGAGGATTAAGAGTGAAGAGACTCATGGGCTGCAGCCACAACGGCGTCGGCAGTAATCCCGAACCTTTCAAAGAGTTCCTCTGCGGGGGCCGAGGCACCGAAGTGCTCCAGGGAGACATTTCGACCTTGATCACCGGTGTACTTGTGCCAGGGCATAGCAATACCGGCTTCTACAGAAACGCGAGCTTTCACGGTGCTGGGAAGGACGGATTCCTTGTAGTCATCATCCTGCTCCTCGAACCACTCTAAAGAGGGCATAGATACCACTCGTGTGGCTACGCCTTGTGCCTCAAGCTGTTCTGCTGCGGCCACGGCAAGCTGTACCTCTGAGCCGGAACCCATGAGAATCACGTCCGGGATTTCCTTTGAGGCTTCCACGAGAATATAGCCACCCTTGCGGACACCCTCGGGTGCTTTCTCCTTGGTGCCCTCTAGAACAGGGACATTCTGACGTGTCAAAACCAGGCCAGCAGGGTTTTCAGGCCGTTCGATAACCGCAGCCCAGGCTTGGACAGTCTCATTTGCATCTGCCGGGCGCACCACAGTCAGCTGCGGGATAGCCCGCAGAGAGGCCAAGGTCTCTACTGGCTGATGGGTGGGCCCGTCCTCGCCGAGCCCGATGGAATCGTGAGTCCACACAAAAATGGAGGAGGTTTGCTGAAGGGCACCAAGACGGACAGCGGCGCGCATATAGTCCGAGAAAATGAGGAAGGTACCGCCGTAGGGGCGTGTGGCACCGTGCAGAGCAATACCGTTGAGAATGGTTCCCATAGCAAACTCACGGATACCGAAGTGCAAGGTGCGTCCATAGGGGCTTGTACTCCAGGTGTCTGTGGAGATGGCCTCGGGGCCAAAGGACTTCACTCCAGACATGGTGGTGTTGTTAGAACCGGCTAGATCTGCGGAACCACCCCACAGCTCTGGAAGAGTGTCTTTGACTGCGTCCAGGAATACATGGGAAGCCTTGCGTGTGGCAACACCTTTCGGATCTGCATCCCACGTAGGAAGTTCACTGTCCCAGTTCTCAGGAAGCTCACCTGCCTGAAGGCGATCAAAGAGTTCCTTGTTCAGAGGATTCTCATTTGCCCACTGGTTGAAGCTCTTCGTCCAGGCAGCGTGCTTTTCAGCTCCACGCTCCACCAGTTTGCGAGTGTGATTGATAATGGCAGGTTCCACAGCAAAAGCAGGGGTTCCCCCCAGCCCCAGTGCTTCTTTAACGCCATCAACTTCGTCTTGTCCCAGAGCGGCTCCGTGGACAGCTCCTGTGTTCATCTTGGTGGGAGCAGGATAACCAATCACCGTGGATACGCGGATAAATGTCGGGCGCGTGGTGTCAGACTTTGCTTTCTCCACAGCGGTCTCAAGGGCTACGATGTCATCACCAGAGCCAACCTCCAGAGTCTGCCAACCGTAAGCCTTGTAGCGAGCCACAACATCTTCAGTAAAAGCAATGCGTGTGTCTTCCTCAATAGTGATGCGGTTATCATCCCAGAACACAATGAGGTTCCCCAGCTGCTGAGTTCCGGCAATGGAACTTGCTTCTGAGGTGACACCCTCCTGGATGTCCCCATCACCGGCTACCACATAGATGAAGTGGTCAAAGGGGGAGGTGCCTTCCGCGGCGTCAGGGTCAAAAAGACCACGTTCACGTCGCGCAGCCATCGCCATGCCGACGCCCATCGCTAAACCTTGGCCCAGCGGACCAGTGGTGACCTCCACACCAGCGGTGTGATGGACCTCTGGGTGACCGGGTGTTTTGGCTCCCCAGGTGCGAAGATTTCGGATGTCATCGAGTTCCAGACCAAAGCCACCGTAGTAGAGCTGAATGTACTGCAGAAGAGAAGCGTGCCCGGCAGACAAAATGAAACGATCCCGTCCAATCCACCCCGGATCAGAGGGATCAACGTTCATAATGCGCTGGTAGAGCGTGTATGCCAAAGGTGCCAGTGACATCGCTGTACCGGGGTGTCCAGAGCCCGCCTTTTGAACAGCCTCAGCCGCTAAAACTCGTGCCATATCCACAGCTTTGGTATCAACATCGTGCCAATCAGCCGGATAATTGCGCACCACACGTGCTTCAAGGTCAGGGGTAAGAGCCACTGTTTTGCTTCCTTTTCCTGCTTCGTTACAAACACACACATTGCAGCCTGTGTACTTACAGAGTGTACTAACAGACTTGCGGCTTAAAGCTTAGCTAAAACCATCCTCTTCGGCGCTAAGTTATGGCAAGTTGGACGCTAAAGAGGCAGTTGTCTCTGGTGTGAGAGGTGGAGCTTCCCCGAGGGCTGATGGCCTCAAAGGCTCCTCAATGGTTCCCCAGAATCACGTCCTGCCTAGACTGTACGTACTAGGTAGCCTTGCCTCTGCCTAACTTGGAGGCATGAGGCAGAAACATTGAAGCAATGAGACTGTGAGATACTGAGATATCTCAGGCTATCTCAATGCAGGTGGAGGAAAACTTCTCTTGGATACTATGAAGGCCTATCTGGAGCTAACGAAGCCGCGTGTTATTGAGCTGTTGCTGATAGCCACCATTCCGGCAATGCTGCAAGCTCAGCGTGGGGAGCCTAACTTGGGGCTTATCCTCTTGACGCTGATAGGCGGTTGGATGGGTGCTGGGGCAGCCAACGCCTTTAACATGGTGGTGGATTGGGATATAGATCAGAAAATGGGTCGCACTCGTGCGCGGCCTTTGGTTCGGAACAAACTCACCGGAAAGAAAGCCTCTATTTTCGCCGTTATTCTCATGGTGGCCAGTTTCTTCTGGCTGTGGCTCCTCTGTGATTCTCTCCTGGCAGCAGCTTTTGTCCTTTTTACCATCTGGTTTTATATCTACCCGTACACCAAGTGGTTGAAACGGCGTACCTCTCAGAATGTGGTCTGGGGTGGTATTGCAGGATGTATGCCTGTGGCCGTTGGTTGGGCGGTCATCGCCGAGCACGCGCCGATTGATGAGCTCAGTCACTGGTGGCAGGCTGTTGCTCTCTTCCTCATCATCTTTTTCTGGACTCCGCCACATACCTGGGCACTAGCTATGAAATATCGTGATGACTACGAGCGTGCAGGTGTTCCTATGCTTCCCGTTGTCAAGCCTGCCGTGACGACGTCCCTTCACATCCTCTGGTACACAATTGGCACGGTAGCGGTGTCCTTTGCCCTGATACCTGCAGCATCGTGGATTTATGCAGTTGTAGCGGTAATCAGCGGCGTCGGTTTTGTGTTTATGGCAATACAGCTCTACCGAGGGGTGTCTCAGGGGGAGAAGGTGAAACCCCTCAAACTCTTTATTATTTCCAACAACTACCTCTCGGTGTTGTTCGTGGCTTTAGCTGCCGATGCGATCGTGGGATGGACCACACTCGGAGAGATGTGGGGTTGGAGTACCACGTTGTTCTAGATGATTCTCAAGGCTTGCGCTTCTCCGCGCCTGAGAATTCATGCCCCCTGATTTATTGTGTAGCCCCCGCTTGAGTCCTCTGCTTGAGTCTCCATTTGAGGAGGGCTGTCGAGGAATCTCTATCCTCGACAGCCTCCGAGAACTGGTGCTATTAGTTCCGTGCTAGTAACTTCTCTGAGTCAGGGGAGCCGGTAATAACAGCCTTGCCACCCTCGCGTTTCACGCCAAGAGCGTACAGGAAGGCGGTAAACGCCGTCACTGCGGAACTCACACCCACGTGGATAGGCACCATCCAGGCAGGGACCCCGAAGTGGTATTGGGAAAGGCCGATGATGGCCTGAACCACGAGGAGAACCACAAGAATCCAGGCGTTGCGTCGTGCAATTGCAGCCCCCTTAGCGCGGTAGCTCAAAATGATGATGGCTGCCACGACAGCAATGAATAAGTACACAAAGTACGAGTGGATGTGAGCCATCGTTGAGGTTTCAATAGCAAGACGGCCACTTTGGCCAGCAACCTCGTCTCCAGCGTGAGGCCCTGTGCCTGTTGTCATGGTGCCTGTCATGAGCGAGATGCACAGCGTGACAGCACCAGTGATGGCCAGTGCTTGAATGACCGGGGAGAATTTCCGAACCTTCACACCATCATCTGGTTGGGCTATCCGGGTATAGAGGATAGCGGCCGCCCACACCAGAATTTCAGAGGGCAAGAAGTGGAGGGCAACAGCCCACCATTGCAGGTCCAGATGGACTGAAATTCCGCCAATCACGGCCTGAGCAATAATGCCTGCAATTCCAACCCAGGCAAGGATCTTGAGTTCTTGTCTCCTCTGAGCCTTATACATGGCCCACACAACAGCCACAGCAATGGCCACCAGCACAATAGTCAAGGTACGGTTACCAAACTCAATGATTTGGTGAATCCAAGGGCGTACCCCTGCTTTGGGGAAAAGAGTTCCAGGCTGGCAATTAGGCCAGGTTTCGCAGCCGAGGCCTGAACCTGTAACCCGAACAATGGCGCCAGTTACTGTGATAGCTGCTTGAGCAATAAGCAGTATCATCGCAAGAATTCGTTGCGTGTGTATCGAGGGAATTTTTAATTTCCGTGAATCAGTGCTTGCTTCTGTAGTCACGGTTTCTCATTCTAGCGAATCACCTCTGCGCTTCCTTGGTAAACGCAGAGACCGATGCCGAGTTGCAACTCCTCTTGAACTATTCGGAGAAACGGAACCATCGAGAGGCTGCCCAGCTGGCCGCTGAGAACCAGAGAATCATAATGCCTAAGGGTATCCAGGGAAGCTCTCCAGAAAATGCTGACTGTAGTGCTGTTGCCACCGTGATGGACGGAATGAGCACCCAGAATCCAGAGTGTTCAAGGCCGTAACTAAGCACAACCCACCCCAGAAGTGCTCCCAGAATAAGCCAGATGAGGTTGGCTGAGGCCAAGACTAGCTCCGCAGAAAGTGTGCCGCCCATGAGAAGACCAAAAGAGGTGAAAGTGGCCACAGAGAGGTAGAACATCACCACACCGCTCAGACACATGACAAGGTCTGGACGCCAGCCCAACACGAGAGCTGTACCTGCCAAAATGACGAGTTGTCCGGTGGCTGTAACGGCAATGGCACATATTTTCCCCAGTACAATTCCCCAGGGAGGAACTCCGCTAGCGCCACTTCGTTTGAGCCCTCCATAGCGTCGGTCAAAGGCAGTTGAAATTGCCTGGCCAGTAAAACCGGAACTCATGGATGCTAGAGCAAGAACAACGGGCATGATGAACTGAAGAATATCTTGCCTTTCCGTAAATTCACCTGTGGAGGATAGAGGCAAGTAGGTAGCACCAATCAACGCTGCCAGTGGGATGACAATGTTCAGCAACATCTGCTCACCATGACGAAGGATTAACGTGGCTTCTGTGAGACCCTGAAACCAGATAATTCTGCTCATGGCAGCGCGCTTGGGGTGCGGGGTGAAAGTGCCCGGGGGAAAGCGATCGTTCATGATCTCATGTCCTTTCCAGTCAGACGAAGGAACACATCTTCTAGAGTGCTGTGTTGAGTACTCAGCGTGGTAATGAGCACGTGTTGCTCAGCTGCAGCGCGCGCTACCTGCGCTACCTGCTCTGGAAGAGTCTGCTCCTCAGGATTCAGTTCCACCTCATACTGCAATGGCCGAATGGCAGTGGCCGGGGGATACTCCAAGGGCTTATTGGTACTCAGGAAGATTTTTCGATGACCCTGAGACAAAGATCCCCGTGCCTCCTGAGAGGTCAAATCCTCTGGAGTTCCTTGGGCAATAAGCCGTCCGTGGTCGATGATTGCCACAGTATCCGCCAAAGATTCAGCTTCATCCATGAAGTGTGTGGTGAGAATGACCGTTACTCCATCTCGTTTCAGTGCCGAGATGGTGTCCCACACCATAAGCCGTGATTGAGCATCCATTCCTGCCGTGGGCTCGTCGAGAAAGACAAGTTCGGGACGTCCGATGAGAGCGAGAGCTAAAGACAATCGCTGCTTTTGCCCACCGGAGAGTGCCCGATACTTAGTGGAACGCTGATGATCCAACCCTAGAGTGCGTAGAAGCCACTCCGGATCTAAAGGATGCGCACTGTACTTCGCAGAAAGAGCGAGCAACTCCATTGCAGTGATGCCTGTATAACCCCCACCGTCTTGAAGCATGATCCCCACTCGTTCCCGAATGTTTTGTGCGTGGGTGGTGGGATCAAAACCCAGAACAGTAATAGAACCGCTATCAGGTGTCAGGAACCCCTCACACATATCAATAGTTGTGGTTTTCCCTGCTCCATTGGGTCCTAGAAAAGCCAAAATCTCCCCACGGCGAACCGTCAAAGAGAGCTTATCGACGGCGCGAAAGTCACCGAAGCTCTTTGATACTTCGATGAGCTCAAGGACAGCCTCCGAAGAATCCTCGGAGGCTGATGGTGTAGACGTTGATTTCACAGAGGATGACTTTAACGCACATCTAAAATCCCGCGGCGTCGTAAGGCATAGGCAATGAGGCACAGGAAGGCAACGAAGAAGATGAAAGCACTGGTGTAGATGGTCAACACTGTGATGGGAGGCAGTCCTAGCCCTCGGGGGAGCACAAAGAAGCTAAACGCAGTGGAGTAGAGCACCACACAAGCCCTGAAGAAAGGTCTGTTAGCCCACGCAGACAGAGGAATGATGGCCCAGAGCGCATACCAGGGGTTGATAACGGGAAACAAGATAACAAGCACAAAGGTGGAGACGCCGAACCCGCCGAGAGGATGAATCTTTCCAGTAAGAGAGGCAAAGAGCATTCGCAGGAGAAAAGCGATTGCCACGGCAATACCCGCTCCCCGTGTGATGATGAGGATGGCGTCACTGTGATCCCCAAGCCCTAGCAACATTCCCAGGTAGGAGGCACATACTCCCGTGAGGGTGGTGATGGACATCCAACTACGGATAGTCGCCGCGCCTCCTTGCCCGGTAATCCATCCCAGCCCAATTCCAGTTCCCGCAGAAATAACAAGAACGCTTAGCACCAGAATGACTGCATAAATGAGAGCAGAGCGCACTACCGCGCGCCGGGAAGAAAGACCTCGCGCCATGAAGGATCTGGCCAGAATCATGCCAGCAAATCCAAGGGCTAGGAATCCTGTTACTTTGACCATTCCCGCACAGCTCACCAAAACTGCGGAAATCACAATCAACCAGCTACCATTAGCATTACGGTTTTCGGTCAAGGCGTCGGCACCACGACAGCTCAACTCAATGCCCACAAGGATGAGCCCCATCATAAGTGCTTCGTTGTGAATTCCCCCTATTAGATGAAGAAGCGTAAGGGGATTGAGAATTCCCAGCCACAAAGCAGTGGATGGATTCACATGGCAGCGCCGAGAAAGGTGAAGAACTCCCCACCCGGCGGCAATAATACCCAGACTGGATACTATGCGGTGACAGATCACACCCAATACAACGGAATCCTGTGTGAGCTGGGAGATGCCTGCCGCAATACCTAGGGCAACTGGCCCGTAAGGGGAGGGTGAGTGCGCCCAAATGAAGGGGACTGAACGCGCAAGGAGATTAGAAGGGCCTAGGAGATCAATAGGGCCTGCTGCGTAGGGATCCATTCCTTGTTGCACAATGGATCCCTGGGCTAGATAGGAATAAATATCTTGCGTAAAAAGGGGAGCTGTCACGATGAGCGGCAGAATCCACACAACAAGGGTGCGGCGCAAGGCCGTCAGTGATACGCAGCGCTCCAATGGGCGGTGTTTTCCCGTTAACGACGCCCCTGTAAAGGGCGCCATGAGAACCCATGCTGTCACTAGGAGCCCTACACCCACCATCACCATGACTGAGGATGTCTGAAGCATTCTGCTCAGAAGCTGCCCGCCGGGGAAGAAGGGGTATGGATTATTGACCACCGGGGTGGCACCTGCTCCTAGTCCGCCGAGACTTATCAGCAGTACCCCAACCGTTCCCATCCAGCGCAGGGCAGCAAACCTTGGCATTTCCTGGTAGTTGAGGTGTGGTGGCTCGGGGAGAAGGTCGTGGCCAACAATGGTCCTGACTAAGGTAGAGCCACTTTTAATCTCTGCAGTGGACTGGGTGTGCTGTGAAGGGGTAGGCGTATCTTCGAGGTGCAACTGCGAGGAACGGGACCCTGCTGTTCCAATCCGAGGGACGTCGTTAAGGAGTGCTTTCCATAGCGAAGTCCTGCGGTTTTTCATAGGCACCTATGTTACTTCCCAGAAAGAGAAACACGGTAGCCTGAGGAGTTAGGCAACACTAATGTTGCCTAATTAAAATTCACGACTAGCATGATGAGGGTTGTCAGAGTCTGTGACGGGAGGTGTGAAAACTGATGACTGATTCTTCACAGGCCTCAAGGCCTCCACAAGGAGTGCCCACGCAGTCACATAGGGGCGCGCCCAGGCTGGTGTCTGCTGGCTCTAAAAAGCGGCAGTCAGGCCAGCCCGCTGATGGAAGGGGTGTTTCCACCCAGTCGGCTGGCGGGAGCGCTTCTGCGACGCGCACAAGCGAAAAGCGCAGTACCGACGGAGAAACGCGCCGCAGAATAATGTTGGCGCTTCTGCAGATGGGACCTCTGACCGCCGCTGAGCTCGCTCGAGACATGGATATGACTCCAGCTGGGATTCGCCGTCATATTGATGCCCTCGAGAGGGAAGGGCTGGCGGAAGTATCCCCACATCCGAATATTAAAAACAATGGCCACGTTTCCCGAGGCCGTCCCGCGAAGGCATATCGGCTCACAGATAACGGGCGGGATCGTTTTGGGACTCGCTACGATACCTTGGCCTCACATGCGCTCGCCGCTCTTCGGGAATCAGGTGGTACGCAGGCTCTTAAGGATTTTGCAGAAGCAAGGGTAAACGCCATTGTTGAGGGTGTAGAACCTGCCGATGGCAGTCCTGAATCCATCGAAGAGACGGTGGATCAGCTGGTGGAGGCTTTCGCTGAGTACGGCTGTGCGCCTTCCGTGTCGCGGGCAGGCGAGGGCATTCAAATTCTTCAACATCACTGCCCTATAGCGGCAGTGGCAGAGCACTTCCCAGAAATGTGCCGTGCAGAGTACGAAGCAGTTTCCCGCCTAGTGGGTATGCATATTCAACCCTTGGCGACGATTGCGGACGGACATGGTGTGTGTACCACCAACATCCCCCTGACCAAGCTGAGTAAGAAAGGCTCTCAGCGCACACCAAGTGAGTCTTCACGCTCTGTTTCCCCCATATCTTCACTATCCACTCCTGAGGAAAGGAGCAGCTAATGACGCAGACTCAGGTACCTCCTGAGGCACCCTCCCAGCAGGGGAGTGCTTCTGCACCCAGATCTGATAAGGACATCATCGAATCTATGGGTGCTTACAGCTACGGCTGGCATGATTCTGACGCGGCTGGAGCTGCTGCTCAGCGAGGTCTTTCCGAAGATGTTGTTCGGCATATCTCCGAGATGAAAGGTGAGCCGGAGTGGATGAGGCAGTACCGGCTTCAGGCCTACGAGATTTTTAAGAAGAAGCCCACACCCACATGGGGGCCTGATCTCTCAGAGATTAATTATGACGAATTCAAATACTACGTTCGCTCCACTGAGAAGCAGGCTACAAGCTGGGAAGATCTACCCTCTGACATTAAAAACACCTATGACCGTCTGGGGATCCCGGAGGCAGAGAAGAAACGCCTGGTGGCTGGGGTTGCTGCTCAGTACGAATCTGAGGTGGTCTATCACCAGATTCAAAAGGAGCTGGAGGAACAAGGCGTTATCTTCGTGGATACAGATACGGGCCTTCGAGAGTATCCAGAGCTTTTCCGCGAGTATTTCGCGTCCGTGGTTCCTTCCGGGGATAACAAGTTCTCAGCATTAAATAGCGCAGTGTGGTCTGGTGGTTCTTTTGTGTACGTGCCGAAGGGAGTACACGTATCCATTCCACTCCAGGCATATTTCCGCATTAACACCGAAAACATGGGCCAGTTTGAACGCACCCTTATCATTGTTGATGAAGACGCCTATGTTCACTATGTGGAGGGTTGTACTGCTCCTATTTATGATTCGGACTCTTTGCACTCCGGTGTTGTGGAGATTGTGGTGAAGAAAGGTGCCCGCTGCCGTTATACCACCATCCAAAACTGGTCGAACAACGTCTATAACTTGGTTACGCAGCGTGCTCGCTGTGAAGAAGGCGCCACGATGGAGTGGGTAGACGGCAACATCGGTTCTAAAATCTGTATGAAATACCCTGGTGTCTGGATGACAGGCCCCTATGCGAAGGGCTCGGTGCTTTCTGCAGCCTTTGCTGGGGAGGGTCAAATCATGGATACCGGAGCCAAGATGAAGCATCTGGCACCTCATACCTCATCCACGATCGTCTCTAAGTCAGTGTCTCGCTCTGGAGGGCGTTCTGCTTATCGCGGTCTTGTAGAAGTTCATGCCAACGCCCATCATTCCAGTTCCAATGTGGAGTGTGACGCGCTGCTGGTGGATGATGTGTCGCGGTCAGATACCTACCCCTATAACGACATCCGCAATGACCACGTTTCCTTGGGTCATGAGGCGAAGGTATCGCAAGTTTCCGAGGAGCAGTTGTTTTACTTAATGAGCCGAGGAATATCCGAGGAAGAAGCAATGTCCATGATTGTACGTGGCTTTGTGGAGCCTATCGCCAAGGAGCTGCCTATGGAATATGCCTTGGAGCTCAATAGGTTAATTGAATTGCAAATGGAAGGATCGGTGGGTTAAATGCCAGGTCAAACTGCAGTCTCCGGCACTCCCCACAACACAAAGGGAGATCTTTTCCGGTCTTTTGATGTGGAAGACTTTGCCGTTCCCCACTTCAAAGATGAGGAGTGGCGTTATACACCGTTGCGCAAACTTCGTGGCCTCCATGATGGCTCCTTTGCTCCGATAGTGGAGCAGGAGATCGCTGTCACCCTGCCCAATGTAGACCGGGAGGCTGGGGCTTCTGGGCACCTGCAGGAGAAGCTTCCGGGAGTGACCGTACGAACGCTGGATCCCCAGGATCCGCTACTGCGCCGAACCGGGGGAGCAGTAGATCGCATTGGTGCTCAGGTGTGGTCCTCGCTACCCTCAGCCCAGTACCTCGGTGTTGCTGCGAACACCCAGGTTATAGACACGATCACCATTGATGTCACAGGACGCGGTGAGGGTGTAACCTCCTGCGGCGCCACCGTGGTGGAAGTGGAAGCAGGAGCTGAGGCGACCGTCGTTATGCGGTACAGGGGAAGTGGAACCCACGCGGATAATATCGAAATCTTGGTGGGAGACGCTGCTCGCCTCAATCTCATTGTGGATATTGATTGGAATCCTGATGCGGTCCACGTCCTTGGCGCTCAGGCTGTCCTGGGGCGTGATGCCACTTTGCGTGCAAGTGTGGCTGAATTTGGTGGAGACGTGGTCCGGGTGTTTCCTCGAGTTGCCTTCACAGCACCAGGTGGGGATGCAGAATTAACGGGAGTGTACTTCGCTGACGCAGGACAATACTTTGAAAACCGTCTGCTGGTGGATCACTCGGTACCCCACTGCCGGTCGAATGTGCTGTATAAAGGTGCGCTCCAGGGTGAGAAAGGCAGTCGAGACACGGAATCTCATACCGCCTGGGTAGGTGACATCATCATTCGCGCGGGTGCTGAAGGCACAGACACCTATGAAACTAACCGTAATTTGGTTCTCAGCGAGGGAGCCCGTGCCGACGCCGTTCCTAATCTGGAGATCGAAACCGGACAGATTAAAGCCGGTCACGCTGCAACAGTGGGACGTTTTGAGGATGATCACCTGTTTTATCTCCAGGCAAGGGGTATTCCAGAGAAAGAAGCACGCCGTCTCATTGTTCACGGTTTCTTCTCCGAGGCCATTAACTTCATTCCCGAACCCGCGGTTCGGGAGTCTCTGGAAGCTCGAATTGCCGGGGAACTCGATAACGTTAACCTGACACAGGACGTCAGCCTTCCAGATTCTGCTTCTTCCAGCTCCGCTACTGCCGTTAACCCTCTCAACTAAGACAACAGAAAAGATCATGAGCACTCTAGAAATTAAAAACCTTCACGCTTCGGTGCTTCCCACCGATGAGCATTCCGAAGCCAAAGAGATTTTGAAGGGCGTGAACCTCACCATCTCTTCAGGAGAAACCCATGCCATTATGGGGCCAAATGGTTCGGGTAAGTCCACCTTGGCATACACCTTGGGTGGTCACCCACGCTATGAGGTCACCGAGGGGGAAGTTCTCTTAGATGGTGAAAACATCCTGGAGATGAGCGTGGACGAACGAGCCCGCGCTGGCTTGTTCCTAGCTATGCAGTACCCTACGGAGATTCCAGGGGTGTCTATGTCTAACTTCCTGCGTTCTGCGGTCACCTCAGTGCGTGGGCAAGCGCCTCGGTTGCGTGACTGGGTCAAGGAGTTAGCCACTGCACGAGACGAACTCTCCATTGATTCCTCCTTTGGTGAACGTTCCGTCAACGAGGGCTTCTCAGGGGGCGAAAAGAAACGCCACGAGGTGCTACAGCTGGAGCTGCTCAAACCCAAATTCGCTGTGATGGATGAGACAGATTCCGGGCTAGATGTAGACGCCCTTAGGGTGGTGGCTGAGGGAATTAACCGATACCAAGAGCGCAGCAATGGTGGCATCCTTATGATTACCCACTACAAGCGCATTCTGAATTATGTAAAACCCGATGTGATTCACGTATTTGCAGACGGACACATCGTTCTCAGTGGTGGACCTGAGCTTGCAGATAAGCTCGAAGCAGACGGATACGAGCAATTCCTGTGAGCACTGTGACAAACCCCTATCTCAACGCAGACTCCTCCCTGAATACGGATGCGATTCGCGCTGAGTTTCCTATCTTCTCTCGCACTGTTCGAGACGGGAAGTCCTTGGTGTACCTGGATTCCGGGGCGACGTCTCAAAGGCCGCTGCAGGTGTGGAAAGCCGAGGAAGAGTTTGTTCTCCACACCTTTGCCCCCGTTCACCGTGGCTCTTATCAGTTGGCGGAGGAAGCTACTGAGGCATACGAAGCTGCACGCGATCAGATTGCTGCATTTGTAGGTGCCTATGGCGACGAAATAGCTTTTACCAAGAACGCCACAGAAGGGCTTAACCTTGTGGCCTATATCCTGGGAGACTCTCGTGCTGGTGACCTGGCCGTGGGTCCTGGGGACACTGTGGTGGTCACAGAATTGGAGCACCACGCCAACCTGGTGCCGTGGCAGGAGCTGTGCAGAAGAACAGGAGCCACACTCAAGTGGTACACCTCTACTGAAGATGGTCGCATTAACCTTGACTCGCTTGAGCTCGATGAGACGGTGAAAGTAGTTGCATTTACTCACCAATCCAATGTGACTGGCGCAGTCAGTAATGTGGCTGAGCTGGTGCGACGAGCACATGAGGTAGGGGCTCTTACTGTCCTCGATGCTTGCCAATCTGTGCCCCATATGCCGATAGATTTCCACCAGCTCGGTGTGGATTTCTCTGCATTCTCCGGGCACAAAATGTTGGGTCCCTCGGGTGTGGGTGCAGTCTACGGACGCCGAGAGCTTCTTGCCTCCATGCCGCCATTTCTCACCGGCGGGTCCATGATTGAGATCGTGACAATGGACCGTACCACGTACGCTCCACCGCCTCAGCGTTTTGAAGCGGGCACCCAAATGACCAGCCAAGTGGTAGGTCTGGGCGCAGCAGTGTCCTTCCTCACCAAGATTGGGATGGAGAATATTCAGCGCCACGAGCATATGCTGACGGCCTATGCCTTGGAACAGCTGAAAGATATCGAGGGGCTAAGCGTCTATGGGCCTTCACAGCCCGAAAACCGAGGTGCTGCACTTTCCTTTAGCCTACGGGGAGTTCACCCTCATGACCTGGGGCAAGTCCTCGACAGTCAAGGAGTGGCTATTCGAGTGGGGCATCACTGTGCATGGCCGATTCATCGTAAGCTGGGGGCTACCGCCAGCGCCCGAGCCTCCATGTACGTGTATAACACCACTGAGGATATCGACCGGCTGGTTGAGGCCATTGATACAACGAAGGAGTTCTTCGGAGCATGAACCTTGAATCTATGTATCAAGAGGTGATTCTGGATCACTACAAGCATCCCTCCAACAAGGGCCTTCGAGACGACTTCGATGCTGAGGTGCATCACGTCAATCCGAGTTGTGGCGATGAAATCACCCTGAGAGTGGAGCTCTCAGAGGATCGCACAACTATTAAAGACGTCTCCTATGACTCTGATGGTTGCTCTATTAGCCAGGCCTCTGCCTCGATTATGAGCGAGGAGGTCATAGGTCAGCCTGTGGAGGTTGCCATGCGTAAGCTCGCAGCCTTTGAGGACATGATTACTTCACGTGGCCATAAGGAAGGCGATCCGGAACAAATCGGTGATGGAGTGGCTTTCGCGGGCGTCGCCAAGTATCCGGCCCGAGTGAAATGTGCTCTCTTAGGGTGGAAGGCCTTCGAGGCTGCCACCGTGGAAGCTTTAGACAATGAAGAAGGTGACTGAGAACATCGTGACTGACAAGATTCCGCCTCAGACCCCGGAGCAGGACTCTCTCACATTCGACGTCCAGGAATACCTGAGGGATGTTATTGATCCTGAACTGGGAATCAATGTTGTTGATCTGGGATTGGTCTACGACATCTGGGCTGAAGAAAACGCTGAGGGGACACAGGACGTGCATGTGAACATGACCTTGACCTCTCCCGCGTGCCCACTGACTGAACTCATTGAGGATCAAGCCCACTCAGCAATTGTTGGTAGCGGGCTTACGGATAATCTGCACATTCATTGGGTATGGTTGCCCGCCTGGAATCAGCAGATGATTACAGAAGAAGGCCGAGAGCAGCTTAGAGCCCTGGGCTTTGCTGTGTAGATAGCCGGTTATACTGCTTCCTCGTGATTGTCACCACAGATTTAGAAGTACGGGTGGGTGCTCGTACTTTACTTCAAGCCCCCGGTCAGCATCTTCGGATTCAACCTGGTGATCGTATTGGTTTGATCGGCCGAAATGGAGCCGGAAAAACTACCACCATGAGGATTTTGGCTGGGGAGACCAAACCCTACGGTGGTTCGGTGACAGTCAGTGGATCTGTGGGATACCTCCCCCAGGACTCCAGAGAAGGCTCTCTGGAACAGACGGCGCGAGATAGGGTGCTCTCTGCACGAGGGTTAGATCGCCTCCAAAGCTCGATGGAGCGGCAACAAGAGATCATGGAGACAACCCTCAATGAATCCAAGAGAGACGCCGCCATTCGGAAGTATTCGCGCCTGGAGGAACGCTACCAGCAGCTTGGGGGCTATGAAGCAACGGCAGAGGCCGCCCAAATCTGTGATAATTTGGGGCTTCCGGCACGTATCCTGGATCAACCTCTCAGCACGCTCTCAGGGGGACAGCGCCGGCGAGTAGAACTGGCTCAGATTCTCTTTTCCACCGGAGCAGATTCCGGGAAGTCCACAACCACCCTGCTTCTAGATGAGCCCACAAACCACCTGGATGCAGATTCTATTGTTTGGCTGCGCAAATTCCTGGCCAAACACGAGGGTGGACTGCTTGTGATTTCCCATGACCTTGAGCTTCTTGATGCCGTGTGCAACAAAATCTGGTACTTAGATGCCACCCGGGGTGAAGCTGATGTTTACAACATGAACTTTGAGAAGTACCAGAAGGCCAGGGCTGTGGATGAAGCACGGCGACGTCGAGAGAGAGCGAATGCAGAAAAGAAGGCGGCGGCACTCAAGAAGCAGGCTGCAAAACTAGGAGCCAAGGCTACGAAGGCTCGCGCCGCCAAACAGATGGAAGCCCGAGCCGAAAAACTCCTCGGCTCTCTTCAAGAGGAACACAGGCCGGACAAGGTAGCGCACATTACTTTCCCGGAACCTGCTCCTTGTGGGAAAACACCGCTGGTAGGAACCGGACTCACCAAGATGTACGGATCCCTGGAAGTTTTTGCTGGGGTGGACCTGGCAATAGACCGCGGATCTCGTGTGGTGATTTTAGGGTTTAATGGCGCCGGAAAAACTACTCTCCTTAAGCTCCTCGCCGGCATTGAAACCTCTGACGGGGGAGGGCGTGTGGTTCCCGGTCATGGGTTGAAGATTGGGTACTTTGCCCAGGAACATGACACTTTGGACCCACAGGCAAGCGTCTGGGACAACGCTATCCAGGCGTGCCCTGATGCAGGGGAACAGGATTTGAGAGGTGTTTTGGGTGCTTTCATGTTCAGTGGGGATCAGCTGGAACAACGCGCCGGCACTCTCTCCGGGGGTGAACAAACTCGGTTAGCTCTGGCCACCTTGGTGAGTTCTCAGGCTAATGTCCTGCTCTTGGACGAGCCCACGAACAACCTCGATCCTGTCTCACGTGAACAGGTGTTAGACGCTATCCGCACCTATCACGGTGCGGTAGTGCTCGTCACCCATGATCCTGGTGCCGTCACAGCCTTGGAGCCAGAACGCGTGATTGTTCTGCCGGACGGAACCGAGGACCTATGGAGTGAGGAATACATGGAATTGGTAGAGCTGGCCTAGGCGTCAGCAACTTCGTTGCGAGCCTCACGGGTGGCCGCTACCAGGTTCACCAAGCTAGCTTTCGTTTCTCCCCAGCCACGAGTCTTCAAACCGCAGTCAGGATTGACCCAGAGCTTATCGCGCCCCAGGGCTTCAAGAGCGGCGTCGATAAGGCTCTTGATCTCCTCTTGGGAAGGAACGCGAGGGGAGTGAATATCCCACACCCCAGGCCCTAGACCTCGCTCATAGCCGTGCTGTGCAAGGGCAGGCAGAATAGCCATCTTGGAGCGGGAAGCCTCAATGGAAGTGACATCTGCACCCAATTTATCCACCGCATCCACAACTGTGTTGAAATCTGAATAGCAGAGGTGAGTGTGGATGGAGGTGTCCGGGCGGGCACCTGAGGTGGCCAAACGGAAGGAACCCACAGACCACGTGTAGTAGGCCTCCTCATCTTCTTTCCGAAGAGGCAGAAGCTCACGAATAGCCGGTTCATCCACCTGAATCACATGGATTCCGGCTTCTTCCAGATCAGCTATTTCTTCCCGCAGAGCCAGGCCCAGCTGATCGGCCACCTGTGCCCAGGGAATATCCTCACGGACGAAAGACCATGCCATGATGGTGACAGGGCCAGTCAGCATTCCCTTTACCTCCCTGGAGGTGAGGGATTTGGCGTAACCTGACCATTCCACGGTGATTGGGGTCGGGCGGCTTACATCTCCCCACAGAAGGGACGGACGCGTGCAGCGTGATCCATACGACTGCACCCAACCATGCACCGTGGTAGCAAAACCATCCAGGTGCTCAGCAAAGTACTGAACCATGTCATTGCGTTCAGGCTCACCGTGAACCAGCACATCCAATCCAATTTCTTCCTGAACTCGGATAACGTGCTCAATCTCCTTCTTCATGGCCTCAACGTAGTCTGCGTCAGACAGCTTCCCAGCACGGTTAGCGGCACGAGCGGCACGAATCTCCTGTGTCTGGGGGAAGGAGCCAATAGTGGTGGTGGGCAGCTCTGGAAGCCCCAATTCCCTTTGCTGAATGGCAGAGCGCTCAGCGTAGGACACACTCCTGTGGCGATCCGCCTCCGTGATAGAGGCAGTGGCCTTGCGAACCTCAGGGTTATTTGTCCCAGGATGGTTCCGACGGTTCTGCTGTGCTGCACGCCACTCCTCTAACTCAGTGGCAATGGCCTCATCACCTTCTGCCAAACCTTTGGCCAAGGTCACCACTTCGCTCACCTTCTGGTCGGCAAAAGCAAGCCAACTGCGAAGATCAGCGTCCAGTTGTGTTTCCCTATTGACATCATGGGGGACGTGTTGCAGGGAGGTGGAGGTAGTTACAGTCACTGTGACATCCGGAAGCCCCTCACGAAGCTTTCGTAAGGTTGCCAGAGAGGCATCTAAATCATTGCGCCAGATGTTTCGTCCGGAGACAATACCCACACCGAGGCTGCGTCCAGCAAGCTTTACATTGAGGGCAGCAAGGTCAGTGGGAACTTTGCCCCGAACGACGTCGATAAGGACAGCACCTACAGGAGTTTCGGCTAGCACGTCTACTGCGTCAAGGGCATGGCCGTAGGTCAGGGCAACGGCTGTCTGAGCAGTGCCCAGCACCTCATAGGTGTGCTTCAGTGCGGAAAGCACGCGCTCACGATCCACGCTCAGGCGTTCGGACACCAAACCCGGCTCATCAAACTGAATCCAGTCAGCATCCAGGGTGGAAAGAAGATCACGATAGGCAGCAAGCACGTCGTCCAGGCGATCTAGAGGATGAAAATCAGCAGGAGATCCTTCGGCTGCCCGGGAAAGTAAGAGGAAGGTGACAGGACCCACGATGACGGGACGGGTCCCGGAAACCTTGCCCCGATAGGAACCGAGGAACTCGATGGGTGTGTCTGGGCCGATTTCGGGGACAAGATAGTGGTAGTTGGAATCAAACCACTTCGTCATCTGGAGGGCGGCGCGATCACCCTCGCCGCGAGCAATATTGAATTGGGCGGCGAGACTCTCGGTACTTTCGATGTCATGGGTGGCGATGATCTCACGTTCCTGGGCAAAGCGTTCAGGGATGGCACCCAGAGAGACGATGAGATCAAAAACCTGGTCGTAGTAGCTGAAGTCCTCGGGGATGGCAGAATCTGGAGAAAGGCCGAGGTCACGCAGATGTGAGGTGCGCTCTGAGCGCAGCGAATCGGCTACAGAGACGAGGTCCTGCGAGGGATTCTTCCAGAAGAGCTCCAGGGCGCGCTTGAGTTCACGATCAGCGCCAATGCGCGGATAGCCGAGAATAGAGGCAGCAGGAAAAGCCGGAGCTTGGTGAGAAGATGTAGTCATGGTTCAGTGACGTCCTTATAGTCAGTGTGCGGGGAATGTTCTAGCGCGAAGAGCTTGGAGATATACGTTGCAATGCCCAGTTGAGCAGCTGCAAGGTCTCAGCGCTGACATCTGGTGGGGCTTGAGACCGAGACAGGGCACTCTTTCGAGTGAATCCACATCCAGTCAGATACTCCACGATGTCAAGCGTTGGTCGAGTTCTGTTAAAGGAATACAGGTGAACTCCGGGTGCTCCAGCCTTCAAGACATCATCAATGAGGGTGATTGTGGCACTTAATGCCGCTGCGGAGCGCTGTCGGGCATCCTCAATACTATGAATATCCAGTATGTGCTGGGGGATTGTCACATGAGAAATGCGCTCTAAGCCTTTTAGCCTGCGAAGATCATTGAATGGGAGAATGCCCGGCAGGATGGGGATGTGACCTCCAGAAAGTTTGAATTCATGGAGAAGTGATGAATAATCATCCGCTTCATAAAACACTTGAGTTATGGCGAAGTCTGCGCCATAGGACTGCTTTTCCATGAGAGCGTCCAGTTCATTGGCACGAGCTTCACCATGTGTGGCTGGATATCCGGCCACAGCAACGGAGACATAGTCAGGGGAGTGGATATCCTCAGAATCTGGCCCTAGTTGGTGATGGGCAATCTCGTGAATGAGGTCAATGAGCTCCACACTGCGCACCAGTTCCCCCGGTTGAGGACTGTACTGTGTATCCCCATCAGGATAATCTCCTCGCAGAGCAAGGAAATCTCGAATGCCCACGCGCAACAGAAGCCGAATAATCGTGCGCAAATCAGCAATTTGGGAGCCCACACAGGTCAAATGTGCAATGGCTGGAAGACCAGGGTGCTGATCGAGAACTTTCAGGAGTACTTCGATAGAACGATCTCTGGTGTCACGGTTGGCGCCAGCCGCTCCGTAGGTGACAGACACAAAGTCAGGGGCGGCGTCGATCAGCTTGGATACCCCAGCCCAAATGCTACTCATCTGTGAGGGATTCCTTGGAGGATAGAGCTCAAAGGAAATACTGGGTGAGCGCGTGGTCTGCTGAGGATTGTAGCCATCGTAAAGCTGAGCGGTGGACAAAGGTATCGGCGCCTTTCAATTCCTCAAGTAACTTGACCATAATCTAGACAGCTTGGTCCAACATAAAAAATGCCGGTACCATTGTGTCAGGTTAAGATGTGAATATAAATATCTAGCCTAGCGTACTAAGCTGTTCATTTCATCGGTCCATGAAACTTCTGGTCACAATGACTAATTCCTGAAACCATGCACAGGAGCCGGAATATAACCTCCTCGATTAACGAAGCGATCTGCAGCCACCTGATTGACCGGAATAACCGGGGCATATCCCAACAAGCCACCGAAATTCACTTCATCTCCAGGCTGGGTCCTAGGAACGGGAATGACACGTACTGCCGTGGTTTTATGGTTCATGATTCCAATGGCTGCCTCATCAGCAATCATCGCGGAGATGGTTTCTGCCGATGTATCTCCAGGGATTGCAATCATGTCCAAGCCCACCGAACAAATGCTGGTCATCGCCTCAAGCTTGTCAATGCTGAGGGTACCTGCCTTAACGGCATCAATCATGCCCTTGTCTTCGGAGACTGGAATAAAGGAACCGGACAGACCTCCGATGCGTCCGGCAGCCATCAGACCGCCCTTCTTCACGGCGTCGTTGAGTAAAGCCAGTGCTGCGGTGGTCCCGTGAGTGCCAACCTGAGCCAGTCCCAGATGTTCCAGGATATGAGCTACCGAGTCTCCAATCTCCGCGGTAGGGGCCAGGGATAAATCAACGATGCCAAAGGGAACGCCCAAACGCTCAGCAGCCATAGAACCCACCAGCTGTCCAGTGCGGGTGATTTTAAATGCTGCCTTTTTGATCTCCTCAGCTACCTCATCCAAGGTAGCTCCCTCCAGATTTCCCAGTGCTCGATCCACTACTCCGGGACCAGAGACACCAACATTAATGACAACATCTGGTTCCTCCACCCCGTGAAAAGCTCCGGCCATAAAGGGGTTATCTCCCACGGCATTGGCAAATACCACCAATTTGGCACAGGCAATTGCGTTATCGTCTCGAGTAAGCTCCGCGGCTTCCTTAACGACGCCTCCCATCAGGCGTACTGCATCCATATTGATGCCTGCACGGGAACTGGCCACATTGACCGATCCGCACACAATGGTGGTGCTGGACAAAGCTTCTGGGAGAGATGCAATCAGGCGCTGTTCAGAGGGAGTCATTCCCTTCTCCACAAGCGCAGAATATCCGCCGAGGAAGTTCACACCCACAGCTCGGCCAGCGGCGTCGAGAGCTCGGGCGATGTCAACGGGGTCGCCCTCGTGCTGGGTGGCAATAAGGGACACAGGGGTCACCGAGAGGCGTTTGTGAGCAATAGGAATTCCTAATTCCCTCTCAATATGTTGGCAGACCTCTACCAGGTTGCCAGCAGTGGCTGTTACTTTTTCATACACTGCCTGTGCGGTGAGATGAGTCGTGGAACGCACGCAGTCTAACAGGGAAATGCCCATCGTCACGGTGCGAATATCGAGGCGATATTTCTCCACCATGTCAATAGTTTCTAAAATCTCACGGGGATTAATAGTGATACTCATCGAAAGCTCCCACTAGATAGTGTTAACGGCAGCGAAAAGTGCTTCGGACTGAATCCGAATGGTGAGCCCCAACCTTTCTTCCACAACTTTCATGGCATCTTGAATCTCTTCAATGGAAAGCTTTGTCTCATCAAATCCCACACGCAGAATCATGGTGAACCACTGTTCCATGATGGTTTGGGAGACGTCATGGATATTGACATCGAGCTCTGCAAGAGCGGTGGCAGTCTGAGCGATGATGCCAGTTTGATCGGCACCCGTAACAGTCATGATGGCAAACATACATGAGAGCGTAGTCCAAGTCCGGTGGGCCCAAAAGGTCGGTTGTCTGATGTCTGCTGTAGTAGAATCATAGGGAGATTCACTGGTATCCGGGGCTAGTTAAAGGCGGACGCGATGTATGTTCCGAAGAATAATTCCACAGTTCAACGAATTGAGGATTATATTCGAGACCACAAACTAAAGCCCGGTGATCCTTTACCCTCCGAATCTGTGCTCTGTGACCAGTTTCATTGCTCGCGGTCCTCTCTGCGCGAGGCCATGAGAATCCTCGCCACGCTTGACATAGTTACTATTCGTCACGGATATGGAACTTTCGTTTCGGATATGTCTCTCAAGCCCCTCGTAGATGGGCTAGTATTTCGTCTTTCTCTCAGCGGGAGCGAAGGACTTCCTAATTTGGAGCATGTCATTGAAACACGTATAGCCTTGGATAGGTCCATTGCAGAGGAGCTGATGGCGCTCTTCGGCGGGATAGATGACCCTCAGCTTCGAGAGATTGTGGGCGGTATGCGCCAGAAACTCTCATCAGGTCAATCCTTTGCCGAGGAAGATCACGCTTTCCATCAGAGGCTCCTGCGGGACCTGAACAACCCCCTCATTCGAGAATTAGGTGAGGCATTGTGGACTGTTCACCAAAATGTTGTGCCCTTGCTGAATGTGTCTAACCTGGCTGAAACGGAGGATATAGAAGCAACGGTAGAGGCTCATGAAGGAATCGTAGACGCGCTTGTGGCGAAGGACGTTGACGCTTATATCAGACAAGTGGATGCCCACTACGCACCGCTGATGAGAGCGGTGCAACGAGCTAAACAGGCGAAGTAACCGATTCCACCGTGGGAACTGTCACCTCCGGAGATAGTTCAGCTCCGGAAGTGCTCTCCCGAGATGGTGTTTTAACTTTCCGTGGGATGGGTGGCGTCGTAAATGTGGCGCAGCATGGAAACTCTCTCCGAAATTGAGGTATCCTGCGGTACCTGTATTTTTGCGCCCAGATAGTTTAACCCAGTACACACCTCTGCCATGCGGGCTGCCTCAGCAACCCGGTGTGGAGTCATGAGGGAAAGAGGCTCATCTGTAGAGAGTGGGAGATGACCATCAATCCACGCCGGGCCATATTCGGTGTTCTCTGGGGAGGCGCCCGAGAAAATGAGTCCAGCCAGCAAGGTTGACTGAACCGCCTCGTGGATGTGTTGGGTTGGAAGGTCCACTCCTCGAGCTTCCACAGCAGAGCGCCCCCAATTCAGAGCAATTCTCACACCTGTACGCACAGCGATATCTAGCTCATCGTTCAGGTCCAAGAATCCTTTTTCGGCCTGGTGCGAACTAGAAACAGCGTCACAGTGCTCGATAAGGAGTTCAGCACCATACCAGTCGCGTTGGCCCAACTCCAGAAGAGAATCAATAAAAGGAGTAATCTCACGCCGCTCGGTAGGCGCGGAATGAACCTCCACAAAACCTACAGTTCCAGGTGCTCTCTGGTTGAGGCTTTGGACACACGATCGTATTTTCTCCATAAACTCGAGTGCAGCCTGGCGGCTTTCTTCTCGCGGGCTGGCCAAGCCAAACTGAGGATCAGTTCCGATACACTGCATAGTCCCTGGAATAGCGGTGATAACACAGCCAGTAAAACGCCCAGCTACCTGATCAATAAGCCAGGAGCGCGTCTGGGAATCAGCTAACTGGCCGGGGTAGGGGATCTCCAAACCAGTAACAAAATCGGCGTCGGCCAGGGCATTGTAATAGGCTTCTTGATCCTTCAAATCAGAAGGCATAGAGGCGTAGGCGCCAACAACGAATCCTTGTTCGTGATTCATGATGTGTGTATTCCTTCCTCATCCTGGAACGGTTGAAGAGAATTAGCGAAGTAAGTGGTAATCCAGCCAGGTGCGGTAATAGCAGTTCCCACGATAATCGCATCTGCACCTGCCTCAATGCCGAGGGGAAGATCGGAAGGTTGATGGAAGCGTCCCTCGCCAATGAGAAAGACGTCTTTGCCTAGACGACGCCGTGATTCGGCAATGCAGTCCACATCTGGACCTTCAGTAGCCGGGCGATCTGGGGTGTAACCCGCCAAGGTTGTAGAGACTAAATCTGCACCTGCTTCAACTGCAGCTAAAGCTTCTTCGGGAGTTGCAATATCTGCCATGACAAGTATTCCTTCATCATGGCCAGCGGCGACTTGTTGAGCAAAGGTGGATCCATCTGCGCGTGGACGGAAGGTAGCATCCACGCAGGCAATATCTGCCCCCACAGCGGCGAGCTTACGAACGGAGGCAACACTCGGGGTGATGTAAACACCCTCTGTTCCTTCTTTGGTAAGACCGAAAACAGGAACCGCGTGCTGCGTTGTTGCGATAATCGACGTGATGTCTGCGAGCCCACCGTAGCCTCCACAGCGAAGCCCAGCAGCTCCTCCGGCAACACAGGCCTTGGCAATAGTAGACAGCGTGGGAGTATCCCTCATGGGATCACCGTCAGGTGCCTGGACGGAGACGATGAGCCGGCCACGAACGGCGTCGAAAAGTTCAGTTTTGTTCATAGTGGTTCTCCTTGAGATTCGACAATGAAGTTATCGGGAATGGGAATGAGGAAGTTTCAGTAAGCGTGATCAACGGCGTAGGCAGCAGCACCGATTAATGGGGCGTCATCCTGAAATCTGGCTCGCGCAAGAGGAACACTCTTATTGGGAGGCAGAGCAGTGTCCTGGAAACCGGAGCGGATAAGTTCGATTAGCTCCTCACCAATGCTGGCAACACCCCCGCCAATGACTACCTGCCTAATATCGAGTGCCGACACGAAAGCCCCCAGCCCCTGACCGAAGCCACGGAGGTTGCCCTCAATCACTTCGGTGGCTAACTGTTCACCGGCTTGCCAGCGCTGAATAATCTCAGGGAGACGAATATCAGTGTCTGTGGGCAGAGTAAAACTTACTTCTTTTCCCTGAGCAAGGCAGTTATAGTAGGCAGTCAAGCCTGTACCACTGACGGAATCTTCACATCGAACGGCTCTGCCTTGGAAATCGGGAACAATGAGACCGGAAATTTCTCCGGCGGAGAAGGTTTCAGTATCAATGAGCTGGCCATGATCGAGAAGAGCCCCACCTACTCCAGTGCCCAGGGAGACAAAGAGTGTCCTTTTCACCGAGTCTGCCTGCACTGTTTGGCTATATCCCAGGCAGCGCACGTCGTTGAGGAATGCCGTGGGAACATCAAAATCCGCAAGCTCTTCACGGAGATTAAGCCCAACCCAACCTGGCAGTGTGGGGCCAGCGGAGAGCACAATACCCTCCGGTGCTGAAACAATCCCCGGAACTCCGATTCCGATTCGGACAACATCCTCGGTGAGGATATTTCTCAGGGCTTCTCGCATCTGGTTGACAGTGTCCGGGCCATTTTTGCCTGCGGGTATTCTGCCGCGGTTGAACACTTCAGTGGGTGAGGCATCATCGATAAGGCCGTAGGCAATTTTCGTACCGCCTACGTCCAATGCTGCGGTAAGCATGATGGAGGAGCTCCTCAGATGGAGTAATGGTTATAACATAAGACATCATACGTCTTTGTTCTCCGGGATATCGCGCCTACGCACAGATTCTTCAACCAGATCTAAAATCTCTTCCAAGCCGTCCACGCTATGTCCGGCTGCAAGTCGTGCGATGAACCCATCCATCACAATTTGGAGATAGTCCTGTAACACCTCGACAGGAATATCTGTCCGAAGACGTTCCTCCGCCACATTGTCTTCCAAGCGTGTTCTGACGGCTTGGTCCACGATCGCTTGTTGTTTGCGCCACCGTACTCTGAATTCTGGGTCAGTACGGATCAGACGAGTAATTTCGAGACGGGTTCCCAGCCAGGGGAACTTCTCGGGATCTTTAAGCATGGCGCGCATGACGGTGACGATTCCGTCTTTTGCCACCACTTCAGCTTCTCGGGCAGCATCTTCTCTGGCCAAGGTGAGGAAAAGTGTTTCCTTATCCACGAAGTGATGGAAAATTGCCCCTCGAGTTTTCCCAATAGTTTCTTCAAGACGGCGAACCGTAGCTCCTTCATAACCGTAGAGAGAAAAGCAGGTTCTGGCGCCATTGAGGATTTCTTCGCGCCGCTTCTCAAGTTCATCTTCGCTCACGATGGGCATAGTGTTTCGCGTTTCTTGTGGGAGTTGTCACTCTACAAAGAGAGGTCATACCGGCGGTGCGGTATGACCTCTTTAGCTCGGCAGCTTAGGAAGCAGCCATTTGACGCAAGACGTACTGCAAAATACCACCGTTACGGTAGTAATCAGCTTCACCTGGGGTATCAATGCGAACCTTCGCATCAAACTCCACGCTGGAGCCGTCTTCCTTCCTTGCAGTCACATGGAGTGTCTCTGGAATCTCCTCAGACTCGTTGAATGCGGTAATGCCTTCAATGTCGAAGCTTTCCGTACCGTCCAAGCCCAAGGATTCATGAGATTCACCCTCAGGGAACTGCAGAGGCATAACTCCCATGCCAATCAGGTTAGAACGGTGGATACGCTCGAAGGATTCAGCAATAACTGCGCGGATTCCCAACAGCATGGTGCCCTTGGCGGCCCAGTCGCGGGAAGAACCAGTGCCGTACTCCTTACCGCCCAGCACAACCAGCGGAATACCGGCCTCGCGGTAGTTCACAGCTGCGTCGTAAATGAAGGACTGTGGAGCACCGTCCTGGGTGAAGTCACGGGTGTATCCACCAGCAACATCCACCAGCTGATTCTGGAGACGGATGTTGGCGAAAGTACCGCGAACCATGACCTCGTGGTTACCGCGACGTGATCCCAAGGAGTTGTAGTCTTCACGCTCAACGCCATGAGCGTCCAGGTATTGAGCTGCCGGGGTGCCGGGCTTAATGGCCGAGGCAGGGGAGATGTGATCCGTGGTAACCGAATCGCCCAACTTAGCCAGTACTCGAGCGCCCTTGATGTCCTCGACGGGTTCTGGCTCCAGAGGCATACCGTCAAAGTATGGCGCCTTGCGGATGTAGGTGGATTCCTCGTTCCACTCGAAGGTCTTACCTTCTGGCACATCCAGGTTCCGCCAGGCATCCGAGCCGTTGTAGACATTGGCGTAATCCTCGGCGTACATCTCGCGGGAGATGGAAGCCTGGATCGTGTCCTCAATCTCCTGGCTGGATGGCCAAATGTCTTTAAGGAACACATCATTGCCGTCTTGGTCCTGACCAAGGGGTTGAGTCTCAAAGTCAAAGTCCATTGTTCCCACAATGGAGTAGGCAATAACCAGCATCGGGGAGGCCAGATAGTTCATCTTCACATCAGGGGAGATGCGACCCTCGAAGTTACGGTTACCGGAGAGAACTGCGGTGGCCGTGAGGTCATACGCGTTGATAGCTTCCGACACCTCCGGCGGGAGCGGGCCAGAGTTGCCGATGCAGGAGGTGCAACCAAAGCCTGCCAGGTAGAAGCCAAGAGCTTCCAGATCCTTCCACAGATCAGCGCGCTTGAAATATCCATCAACCACCTGAGATCCGGGGGCGCAGATTGTCTTAATCCACGGCTTTGCCCTGAGACCCTTAGCGACGGCCTTGCGAGCCACCAGGCCAGCACCAATCATCACGGAGGGGTTGGAGGTATTGGTGCAGGAAGTAATGGATGCAATGGCAATCATGCCGTGATCCAGGGTGTACTCCCCGCCCTTAGGTGACTTCACCGTGACAGGCAAGGACTTGCGGCCTTCGGGTGTCAGAGCAGCTGTTTCTCCATGACCCTCCTGGGATTGGTTGTAGCCCTTATAGCTGGAGCCATCAACCACGCGGGAATCATCTCCGGTGATGTTTTCGGAGTAGTAGTTGGGCAGATCCTTGCGGAACTGCTCCTTGGCCTCACTGAGAAGAATGCGATCCTGAGGACGTTTGGGGCCAGAGATGGAGGGCACCACCGTGCTCAGATCAAGCTCTAAATACTCGGAGTACTCTGCCTCAGGGGCGTCCTTCTCCAACCACATTCCCTGCGCCTTGGCATAGGCCTCAACACGGTCGATCTGCTCCTGTGGACGCCCAGTCAAGTGCAGATACTTGATGGTCTCTTCGTCGATGGGGAATATGGCGGCGGTTGAGCCGAATTCCGGAGACATATTGCCGATGGTTGCGCGGTTAGCCAACGGAATGGACTTCACGCCGTTGCCGTAGAACTCCACAAACTTCTGAACCACACCATGCTCACGAAGCATCTGCGTGATGGTCAACACCACGTCTGTGGCGGTTACGCCCTCGCGGATTTCGCCGGTGAGCTTGAATCCCACCACGCGAGGAATGAGCATAGATACAGGCTGGCCGAGCATTGCTGCCTCGGCTTCAATGCCGCCAACACCCCAACCGAGGATGCCCAAGCCATTTTCCATCGTGGTGTGGGAGTCAGTACCAATACAGGTGTCCGGATAGGCCACGCCGTTATTGTCGAAAACCACACGAGAAAGGTATTCGATGTTCACCTGGTGAACGATGCCGGTTCCCGGGGGCACAACTTTAAAGTTGGAGAAGTTCTCTGAACCCCAGCGCAGGAACTGGTAGCGCTCTTGATTGCGCTGGAACTCAATGTCCACGTTGATGTCTAGTGCATCGGAGGAGCCAAAGGCCTCAGTAATCACCGAGTGGTCAATGACCATTTCTGCGGGATTGAGGGGATTGACCTTATCGGGATCGCCACCGAGGGTTTTGACGGCCTCACGCATCGTGGACAGGTCCACCACACAGGGGACGCCTGTGAAGTCCTGCATCAGCACACGAGCCGGAGTGAACTGGATTTCAACACTCGGCTCTGCGGTCGGGTCCCAGTTGGCGATTGCTTTGATGTGGTCAGACGTGATGTTCTTTCCGTCTTCGTTTCGAAGCAGGTTCTCGCCCAGAACTTTGAGGGAATAGGGGAGCTTCTCCATGCCGGGTACAGTGCTGAGGGCGAAGTAGTCATAAGACTTGTCGCCAACCTGCAACGTCTGCTTGGCATTGAAGGAGTTCTTGCTTTCAGTCACAGTCAACTCCAGTTCGTAAGGATATAGAAATGAGAATCGCGATTGTTCGCTGAAACAATCTTATGGCGTGAGCCACGCGAATAGCCAAGACTTTAACAGTACGGACGTTATGTTGCAGAATTTTCGCCAGTATGGCGTGCCAATCCCCGCCGTTTGGGGGCAATTTCCTGTCAAAGAGCTCTGATTGCCAACATGAGGAAGGTGTGACTGTTGTAACTCTAGCTACTATGTCTCACCCGTTCTGCTTAGGAGATACCTCCGATAAGACCCCGGAGAATCACCGACACTTCGGAATTTTTACTCCACAATGAAAGCCCATCTACATCCAGGTAGAGGGCGTTCTGGATAAATTATCACATAGTCAGGTCTGTACCCTTTACTTAGGTCAAGATTCAGACGGTGAACACCGAAAGAAGTGATATAAATCACAAAAATATGCGCGTGTCGAAAACTCGCTGGTTATACGGCTGTGGCAAATGTTCAAGTAAGCCCGCTAGAGTGATTTGAACAGTGTGCAGTGAATTTGAGTGGATTAAGACTGCTGGTGTGCCCTATGGTGTCATTTAAGCAGTTCGAGTCAGGCTCTAGGCAGACCTTAGCTAAGAGGAAGTAGCTACGTTCAAGCCCGTGAGCCTGACTATCTGCAATCGAAGCTTTTTGCCCACGCAAGATGCCTTCTGTGTTCTTAGTTCAATTTTGAGCTCCGAAAAGAGTGACTAGCTATGCTCCGTGTGTGTAACCCGGCCGTTGCCCTCTCAGCGCTTTTCGCCTTCGTCATGCTTTTCGGATGTACCCCTCACGCCACTGCAGCTGAGGCTGGGGATCAAGCCATCGTTGTCGCAAGGGCTGTTTCTCAGGTTGGTACCCCTTACGCCTGGGGTGGTGGAAACTCTGAGGGACCCAGTCAGGGAGTGCGTGACGGGGGTGTTTCTGATTCCTACGGAGACTACGCCAAAGTGGGTTACGACTGTGGTGGGCTGATGCAATACGCCTTCGCAGGAGTAGGGCTTTATCTTCCGCATTTCACGGGTGCTCAGTATCGCTACGGCCATAAAGTTTCCCTCCAAGAACTTCTCCCCGGAGACATGGTGTTCTACGGGCCTGCAGGTCGTGATCATGTAGCGCTCTATATCGGTGGTAACCGAGTTGTTGAAGCTCCCGAATCCGGTGCCTCTGTCAGGATTGCTTCCTTAGAGCGCAGTGGTGCCACCGCCATGCGTGTGCTCTAGTCTGGACTGCATGGCTTTCGATTCACTCCTGGTATTGTCCTTCGGCGGCCCTGAGGGGCCAGATGACGTGGTTCCCTTCCTTCAAAATGTCACCCGGGGAAAAGACATACCGGTAGAGCGCCTCAAGGTGGTTGGCAAGCACTACTCATCCTTCGGTGGGGTGAGCCCTATTAACGCGCAAAATCGTAGCCTTCTCCACAACCTCTCAGAGGCCTTGGATTTTCCTGTGTACCTGGGAAACAGAAATTGGCATCCCTTCGGATACGAAGCACTTGAGCAGATGGTGGCAGACGGACGTCGCAATGCCATAGTGTTTCCCACCTCAGCCTGGGGCGGGTACTCAGCGTGTAGGCAGTACGACGAAGATATCCAGGCCCTACGCGCCTATATTGCCGATCACGGATACCCAGAGATCACTTTCACGAAGATACGGCACTTCTACGACCACCCCCAGCTCATCAAGCTCATCGCGTGCGAAGTGAAGAAGTCCCTGAGCTTTCTGCCTCAGGCCCGCTTGGTTTTCACCGCCCATTCCATTCCCACCACTGACGACGTCGCCTCAGGTGGGGCAGGCGATAACCATCTGTATTCCCGACAGGTAGCAGAAGCTAGCCGTCTCGTCGCAGAGTCTGTCGGGGTACCTGACTATGACATCGCCTATCAGTCCCGTTCCGGTAACCCACGGATTCCCTGGCTAGAACCCGATATTGTGGACTTCCTACGAGCAGATCCCCGTGATTTAGTGGTGTGCCCCATCGGCTTTCTCACCGATCACATGGAAGTGGTGTGGGATTTGGACACCGAACTTCAGCAGTCGGCCGAGGAACTGGGAGTCACGGTAGAGCGCGTTCCTACTGTTGGAACCACCGTTGGCTTCGCGGGCGTCGTCAAGGATTTGGTAGAGGAGCTCAGAGATGGGCACCGTACCGTGGGAGGATCCACAGTCACCGTTGGTGGATGCACTCTCAATGGTGAGCCTTGTTCCTCTGACTGCTGCTGGAGCAGTGCTCGCATGAGGTAGCCTGGGAAGCCATGTCCGATTTTCTACCTCCCCACCACAAACAGCCAGATTTTCCCAGTATTCCAGCGAAACCAGGGATTGTCGTGGAGGCGGGGGACTTCGTTGGTGCGGTTATCGGCTTTGAGCGTACCTACGATGGTGATTTTCTACGCCTGGAAGATCGCTACGGTCAAAGTCGCCTCTTCAAAATGCGTCCAGGAGCATTCCTCTACGAAGGCAAACGAGTGACTTTGACGCGCTATATACCACCGAAAGGCCCCCAGCGTTCCGCATCGGGTTCCCGAAAGGCTGCTCCTCACCGGGCAAAAACCGCCATTCCCTCCCGACTATGGGTAGAAGGCCTACACGACGCCGCGATTATAGAGAAGGTCTGGGGACATGATCTTCGTGCTGAAGGAGTGGCGGTGGAATATCTGGAGGGGCTTGACAACCTCGCGGAGAGATTGCAGGAATTCCAACCTGAGGTAGGCAAAAGGGTGGGTGTTCTCGCCGATCACCTCGTTGAAGGTTCCAAAGAGATGCGTCTCACCGAGAGCGTGGGGGAGCACGTGCTCGTTACAGGCCATCCTTATGTGGATATATGGGCTGCGGTGAAACCTCATTCAGTGGGTATTGCTTCCTGGCCTGAGGTTCCGAAGGGAGAGGACTGGAAAACTGGGGTATGCCAACGCCTTGGGTGGGGAGATCGGCGCGAGGGGTGGAACAGGGTGTATAACGCCGTTCACAGTTACAAGGATTTAGATTCCGGACTCATTGGAGCTGTGGAACGTCTGGTGGACTTTGTCACAACACCAGTATCCAAGTGGGATCTCCTCTAGAGGTACTCCTGTTCTTCCGCTCTTTCTAAGAGCGTACTCACCAGATTCCATCCTGCCTGTTCAGCCTGCCATCCAGCTGCCTGGAGTCTTTGAGATAGTGCTTGTTTAGAAATGCCCAACGCTTCAGCAGCTTGATTCTGGTTAAGCCCACTTCTCATCAAATCTGTTGCTTCTCGACCTTCATCAGAGCGCTTGCCCAGAACAAAAGCGACGAGAAGAAAAGCCGCAGTAATGTCCTTTTCAGCCTGCGGATCATTGCTCACCCGAACTGTCACAGTGCCGCCCTTAGCAAGCCGGGGTAGGCGAGCCACGTTCTTTGCTTCAGCCTCAGTTGCCAGCTTTCCAGGCAGCACCCCAACTCCAATAGCCCAGTTCCCGGCCGAGAGCAGATTCATCACCACTGTGAGAAGATCCTGAGGTGTTTCAGTCACCGCAACGATGTCCTCAACCCCAATAAAGTCGAAAGAGCCCACCCCTGGCAAGGTTTCAAGTGCGTGAGCCGAGTCAGCAACAAGCTGAGCTCTATGAGATCCTGAACCGCGATACCGAGCATGAACAGCCAGCATGGCGTCTATTTTACTGACTTGACTGGAAGCCGGGAATCAATGACAACACCTATGATGCCGAGAATTGCTAGCCCTAAGACAATGAAACCCATCCCAGTATCTCCTTGACCAGAAAAAACATCTCCCAGAGCAACGGTGATTAGTGTTCCGGGGGCTGATCCAATAAGTGTTGCCACGGTAAAAGGCAGGGCACGAACAGGGCTGAGGGCACAGGCATAGTTCATCAATGAGAAGGGAATTCCTGCCACCATGCGAAG
This sequence comes from Actinomycetes bacterium, assembly GCA_023432405.1. Taxonomy (GTDB): domain Bacteria; phylum Actinomycetota; class Actinomycetes; order Mycobacteriales; family Mycobacteriaceae; genus Corynebacterium. Next base: position 117,185 of record JAEYUQ010000015.1, read on the forward strand.
CGACACGATGGGCAACCATCCGCGTTGACGAAGGCGAGCGTTGATATTGCGTACTGCAGGGTGATCGAGTCGGGGTGCTATCCAATCCCCAAGAAGAAAGCGCACGATGACGAGCGAAAGAAGGGCAGAGACAGTGGTGGCTACAATCGCGATAACTGTACCGAGAACAGGCCCGTAAAGAAGCCCAGAGCTCAGAGTCATCAATGTGCGTGGAATGGGAAATTGAGTGATGAGAATATAGGCCAGGAAGAATGCCCATACCACCCAGGAAGAGCTGCGAGACCATTCACGCCAGACAGCCGGTTGGGGGAGGTCAACAAAGACAGTGACGTAGAGAAATATTATCCCGACCACCAGTACCAGAGTTTTCTTCCAGAGGGGGAGGTTCCATAGCGTTCGCAGGGCATCTGTGAAGAGTCCTGTTAAGAAATCCCACCACTGGCTAAGGACGCTCATGGCCATACTCATTAGTCTGATAGATCATAAGGAAATCCGACCAGAAGAAACTTCCTGGCCGGAGAACGTGGACGATGTCCATTCTGTGCCCGGAGGGGGACTTGAACCCCCACGTCCGTTAATAGGACACTAGCACCTCAAGCTAGCGCGTCTGCCATTCCGCCACCCGGGCTAAGCTCAACTACCTGAGCAACTGAGCACTCCAGATACAGTACCTAACAATTTAGGGGGTACCAAATCTCCTGGTCATACAAAGTTCGTGTAACCTTGCCCCTATGTCCAGGTATATGCGTTCTGGTTTTGTAGGGCCTGACCCTTACCTCACTGTGAGTCCCACGCCTGAGTTTGAAGTCTTCTCCAAGGATTTCCAGGATGCTGAGCAGTTACCTAAGGCCCAACAAGGTCAACTGTCCGTCTCTCCGCACTTGTCATGGAAAGGCTTCCCCGAGCAGACAAAGTCCTTCGCTGTGACCATGTTTGACCCGGATGCCCCCACATGCTCCGGCTATTGGCACTGGGCTGTGTTTAATATCCCCGTGGATGTCACTGAGCTCCCAACAGGCGCTGGTTCTTCCTCCGAACCAGTACCCGGAGCAGTGACGTTGAGAGGCGATGTGGGAGAAGCTCGCTACTACGGCTCTCAACCCCCCGCAGGTCACGGTCCTCATCGCTACATTTTTACCGTTCACGCGGTAGACGTAGAGCGTTTGGACATCCCAGCCACAGCGTCCCCGGCCAACCTAGGCTTTAACCTTAATTTTCATGATATTGCCAGAGCTATTACCTGGGGCTGGGACGAGAATTAGGGACTGGAACTAGTCTCAACTAATCCAGTGCCTACCGGAACCAATAGCTTCTTTAATGTGGTCCAAGCCCTGTTTGCGCAACTGCTCCGCGATGCCTAGCTGGACCTCACGAATCCACTCAGGACCCTGGTAAATCAGTGCGGTGAACCCCTGAAGGAGCGTTGCCCCGCTGACAATGCGTTCCCAGGCTTGTTCAGCTGTTTCAATGCCACCCACGGAAATCAGAACCAGCTCGTTGTCAACGCGCTGATACAGGCGACGCAGTACGTCCAAGGAACGTTCAGCCTCCGGAGGTCCAGAGACTCCGCCTGCCCCCATCTCAGAGGTGTCTGTGGTGAGGTGCTCACGTGAAATTGTTGTATTGGTGGCAACAATTCCCGCCAGCTTGAGCTGACAGGCCAAATCTGCAATCTCATCTATATCGTCGTTGCTGAGGTCAGGAGCAATTTTCACCAATACCGGAGTTGAGGTTTCTTCCTGCACTGCTTGGAGGATCGGCCGAAGACTCTCTACTGCCTGGAGATCTCTGAGTCCCGGAGTATTAGGAGAAGAGACATTGACCACAAGGTAATCAGCTAAATCTCCCATGAGCCTGGCTGAGGTTCGATAATCCTCAAGGGCCTGCTCTAAGGGGACTACTTTGGTTTTGCCGATGTTGATGCCAATGATGTCCTGAGTTCGCCGTGCCTTGAGACGCTCAGCAACTTTACGGGCACCCTCATTGTTGAAGCCCATACGATTGAGAAGAGCAGAGTCTTCCACCAGCCGATAGAGACGCGGCTGGGGATTACCCGGTTGGGGAGAGGCTGTGACGGTTCCCAGTTCAGCGAAGCCAAAACCGAATGAATGCCACAGATCTAGAGCCGTGGCGTCCTTATCGAAGCCAGCGGCCAGGCCTAGAGGGCTAGGGAAGCGTACCCCAAAGACGTGTTGGGACAAGATAGGATCATCAACACCCATCACAGCATGAATCATTCTCCGGGCGCCCGGAACCTTCTGAAGAGCACCCAGTAGTGTCATCACTGTGACATGGGCTACTTCCGGATCTATGCGAAACAGCGCTGACTTGACCAGCTGATAACTCAGGTGGGCTAACCTACGACGATGAACCATTGACTGTTTCTCCTTGCTAAGCGTTGTTCGGAATATCCCTGGAGTCAATAATTTGGAGACCGTCACCGTGGGATGATCCAGCGAGAATCACGCCGTCGTCAAGGACTGTCAGATGGCGAACATCTGCTACAGAGTTAATCTGAGCTGTCTGAACTGGTTGCCCACTAGAAATGTCGTAGGCAGTCAGTTTGTTGTCTGCCGTAGTACTCACCCATGCGAGTTGGCGAAGCCGATCCCATGCAACTCCCCACGGAGATTTTCCTACCGGACCTGCTTGACGCTCTACGATGATTCCCTTCGTGGAATAAACCAATAGCTGGTTGCTTGCTACATCCGTCACCAATACAAGGGAGTGCTCCCCAGGAGCAATCTGGGCTAATCCCTGACCGGCACGCAGTATTCCGCCATCTTTCAATTCTTTCCACTGGAGATCTTCAATGGTGGAGTCAAAGGTGCTGCCTCGAACAACGGTGTCCCCAGGGACTCCGACTAAATGGGTGGAGCTACGCGCTGCTTTGAAGGAAGACTCTCCCACATGGACTTCATTGCTGTCTGAATGTGCGGTAATCAAGGTGCCATCCGACATGAGGGCGGCAAGCGTTGCATTGTGGGCAGGCAGGGATTTCTTCAGAGTAGGAGAGGTAGGGTCAATGACATAGACCTTATCTCCACAGGGCACTGTAAAACCTTGAGTGGAAATCCCAAGCTCACCACAGTGAGCATCGAGGTCAAGTGTGGTTGCCTTCTTAGCTTTCAGTTCCGCAACGGTACCTACCATTAGCTGATTACCTGAACGCACTGCTGCTCGAGAACCGATAGAAGCAAGATCCGAGATAGCCGGAATATCCAGTACCTTTCCTGCTGGATCCACAGCACGGGGAGAATCCACCGGAGAAGCGTTACTGACAATCTTGACCGAGGTTGAGGGAGTCTCTCCAGAAGAGCAGGCACTGAGAGCACAGATTGAAGGGATCAAAGCAGCGGTTAAAGCCACAGCAGTTTTCACTCGACGCATTTTCACATCGCTTACCTTACCCATAAACTCTGAGGATCTCGCTGCACTCGTGCCTGCGGATTCTAATTGGCCACATATCTCGGATAACGGCTAAGGTGTTCCAAGTGATGTTTCTTGCTGCAGCCCCGTCTAGCTCAGATATGAGCTGGATGCAGGTGATTATTCTTTCCATTGTTCAAGGATTGACGGAATTTCTACCCGTCAGTTCCTCCGGACATTTACGGATTGTCTCCACCTTAATCTGGGGCACTGATGCTGGGGCTTCTTTCACGGCCGTCGTACAGCTAGGTACAGAATTGGCCGTCCTGATCTTTTTTACTAAAGACATTGTGCGAATAATTGCTGCCTGGTTCACAGGTGTAGTGAACCCGTCAAAGCGAACCCAGGATTACTACATGAGCTGGATGGTCATCGTCGGTACTGTGCCGGTAGGTGTCATTGGATTCCTCTTCAAAGATCTCATTCGTGATGGGCTTCGGAATCTGTGGATTACGGTGAGTGTTCTTATCCTGTTCTCCTTTGTCTTTATTCTCGCGGAGCGTTACGGAAGTAAACGCCGCTCTATGGATGAGCTCTCCATGAAAGATGCCCTGGTCATGGGTTGTGCTCAGTGCCTTGCCCTTATCCCGGGTGTCTCGCGCTCTGGCGGCACTATCTCGGCTGGACTGTTCTTAGGGTTGGACAGGGAAGTTGCCACCCGGTTCAGCTTCCTGCTGGCCATTCCCGCTGTGCTGGCATCCGGTCTTTTCTCCCTTCCCGACGCCCTTGCTCCTGACGCTGGCCTGGCGGCTTCCGGATCGCAACTCATCGTAGGCACAGCCATTGCTTTTGTCCTGGGCTATGCCTCTATTGCGTGGCTGTTGAAGTTTGTTTCCCATAACTCTTTTGCCTGGTTTGCGGCCTACCGGATTCCAGTGGGACTTCTCGTGGCTGTGCTCCTGGCCACTGGGGTGCTCATGCCTTAGCTTGTGGATCTGCGTTAGGCTGGCACTCATGCAGTCCTGGCCTGAAACTCAGATTCCACACCTTCCGGGAACATCGGTACCGCTTTGTCTGTATGACTCTGCAGACCAGAACGTACATCCCGTCACGGAATCAGGGATGTATGTCTGTGGAATTACTCCCTATGATTCCACTCATCTAGGCCACGCAGCCACCTACCTGGCTTTTGATCTCATCAATCGTATGCTTCGAGATCAGGGAGCCACTGTGCGGTATGTCCAAAACGTCACCGATGTTGATGATCCACTCTTTGAGCGAGCACATCGTGACGGTGTGGATTGGGAGGAATTGGGTACCGATCAACTCAACCTATTTCGCTCTGATATGACCGCACTGAGCGTGATTCCGCCAACAGACCTTGTAGGAGTCAAGGATGGAATTCACGAAGTTATTGATCTTGTCAGTGTTCTACTAGACACGGGCGCAGCCTACGTGGTGGATGATTCCGACTACCCAGATATTTATGCCTCTATCACTGCCACGAAGCACTTCGGCTATGAGTCCCACTATGACCGCCCTACGATGGAAAAATTCTTTGCGCAGCGCGGGGGAGATCCACAGCGTCCTGGGAAACACGATCCCCTAGACGCCCTCATCTGGAGGGCTCACCGTCCTGGAGAGCCTCAGTGGGATGCCCCATTCGGGGCAGGGCGTCCCGGCTGGCACGTAGAGTGTGCCGCCTTTGCGGCACACCGTCTGGGATGCCATTTTGCCATCCAGGGCGGGGGATCAGATTTGGTCTTTCCGCACCATGAGTTCTCCGCCGCCCATGTGGAAGCCGCTTATGGGTGCTCCCGTATGGCAGATCACTACGTTCACACCGGCATGATTGCTCTAGACGGGGTAAAGATGTCTAAATCCTTAGGCAATCTCGTGTTTGTCTCGGACTTGCTTGCCGCTCAGCATGATCCCTCCGCGATCCGTCTGGCGGTGTTTGCCGGACATTACCGCTCAGATAGAGACTGGTCGGCAAGCCTTCTCGACGCCGCTGAAGAACGGTTGAGCCTCTGGAGACGGGGCGTCGCTAAGGCATCTTCCAGGGATAACGCAGAGATGGTGGTGCAGATACTCAGGGAACGTCTTGCCGATGATCTGGATACTCCAGGAGCGTTGGACAGCGTTGATCGGTGGGCTCACCAGGTTTTAGATGAGTATTCCGACGATTCTGCCCCCTCAGAAACCCACGGTGACAGCCAAACTGGTGGGGAATTGATGAGCTGCGCCCTGGATGCGTTGCTGGGAGTGAAGACACTCTAGGGGTTGTTGTTACCTGCGATTGTGAACGTGAAGACGCATGGAAAGGGCTTACAATCGAATGCTCAAAGCAATCTTCTGGGATATGGACGGGACGATGGTGGATTCGGAGCCCCTGTGGGGGATTGCCACCTATGAGCTCAGCGAAAAGCTAGGGCGACGTCTCACTCCCGAACTGCGGGCAACAACCGTTGGTGGGCACTTTGCACACACTTTTTCTGTTGCTGCCAAATGGGCGGGCTACGAGGTGAAACCAGGAGACGAGGAGCGCTACAAGACATGGATGTTCTCCCGAATGCAGGAGATTTTTACTGAGCACCTTTCCCCGCGTCCAGGTATTCAGCCACTTTTGGAGGATCTGCACTCTCGTGGAATTCCCATGATGGTGACCACCAATACGGAAAGATCTTTGGCTAACACAGAGATAGACATTGTGGGCTCTCAGTACTTTGTTGGCTCTGTCTGTGGAGATGAGGTTTCAGCACCCAAGCCAGATCCTTCGATGTATCTCACGGCAGCTGCGATGCTGGGCTTAGACCCCGCAGAGTGCTTAGTGTTCGAGGATTCCGAGGCAGGAATGACGAGTGCTCTGGCAGCTGGATGTACTCTCATTGCAGTTTCGGAAAACCCCAGAACGCCGATTCCCAAAGACGCGCTCAGCCTTCGTGACCTGCACGGTTCCCTTGACTTCACCACGGTGACTGCCGCGGATATAGCCACCTGGTGTGACATGGTGTGACTTCCCAGAAGAACTCGAAAGTGGGCAGAGTTCTTGACCAATGTCCCTCGGGAATAGAGGGTGTGTGATAATGACCGGGTGAAAAACTTCGATTCCTTGTATTCCGAGCTTGCTGAGAAAGCAGCTCACCAAACTGCTGACTCAGGAACTGTGAAGGCTCTGGAATCCGGCATCCATACCATTGGGAAGAAAGTAATCGAAGAAGCTGGTGAAGTATGGCTTGCCGCTGAACATGAGTCTGATGAAGCACTCGCTGAGGAGATTTCCCAGCTGTTGTACTGGTCTCAGGTCATCATGTTGGCTCGGGGGCTCACCCCCGAAGATGTCTATCGTTTCCTCTAGGAGTCTGACCATGCTCAAGATTGCTGTTCCCAACAAAGGAGCCCTCTCAGAGGCTTCTATGCAGATTCTCAAGGAAGCTGGATACACTGGCCGAGGGGACTCTAAAGCCCTCAACGTCATGGATGAGCGCAATGATGTTGAGTTTTTCTTTCTTCGCCCGCGCGACATCGCTGTGTATGTTGGGCGCGGTCAGCTTGACATGGGAATCACTGGGCGCGATCTTGCCGCTGATTCCACCGCTGAGGTAGAAGAAATCCTTTCTTTAGGTTTCGGAGCCTCCACCTTCCGGTACGCTGCCCCCACGGATCAAGAGTGGGATATTGCAGATATTGATGGGAAGCGCATTGCAACGTCCTATCCCAATGTTGTGCGTGCCGATCTTGAGCGTCGCGGTCTTAACGCCACGGTGATTCGTCTGGATGGCGCAGTGGAAATCTCTATCCGTCTAGGGGTGGCAGACTGCATTGCCGATGTGGTGTCCACGGGCACAACTCTTCGGAAGCAGGGACTTCGTCCCTTCGGAGAACCGCTGATGGAATCCGAAGCTATTGTGGTTACCCGTGCTGGAAATACCGTGACAGACGCTATGCGCCTTGTTCTCAAGCGGATTGAAGGTATTTTGCACGCTCAGAACTATCTCATGCTGGATTACAACATTTCCACGGATAAACTCGAGGCTGCAAGCCAGATAACTCCTGGCCTGTCAGGGCCTACGGTGTCCCCACTAGCATTAGAAAACTGGGTTGCAGTACGCGCTATGGTGCCTCTCGCATCTGCTAATCAAGTGATGGATGACCTGGCGGCTTTAGGAGCTGAGGCTATTTTGGCTTCTGAGCTAAGAATCGCACGTATTTAACAGGGAATGCTTATGCTTGAAGCATGACTCTCTCTGATGTTGATATTGCTCAAGCACATACCCCACAACCTATCGAAGAGATTGCGGCGAAGGCTCATATCCCTTCAGATGTTCTCATTCCCTACGGTCGTTTTAAGGCGAAGGTCAATTACCGAGATCTCCCGCCATCTCAACCCGGAAAGGTGATTCTGGTCACCGGGATGTCACCCACCCCTGCGGGAGAAGGCAAGTCCACAGTGCTCATTGGGCTTGTTGATGCCCTCAACAGCAGGGGTTTCAACACCTCAGCGGCGTTGCGTGAGCCTTCTCAGGGGCCAGTTATGGGCGTCAAAGGAGGAGCTGCTGGCGGGGGATATTCGCAGGTAGTTCCGATGGAAGACATCAATCTTCACTTCACCGGGGATTTTCATGCCATCGCCGCTGCTAATAACACCCTTTCAGCCCTCTTGGACAACCATATTCAACAGGGAAACGAGCTTCGTATTGATCCACGTCGAATCCTGTGGCAGCGCTGTATGGATGTCAATGATCGCTCTTTGCGAAGCATTATCACTGGTCTTGGAGGTAAAGCCAATGGTGTTCCCACCCAAACCGGGTTCACCATTACCGCAGCAAGTGAAATTATGGCTATCCACGGACTATCCCACAGTCTCGCAGATATGAAGCAGCGGCTTGCACGTATCACCGTGGCTTTCACTGAGGACGGCGATGCGGTAACTGCCGGTGATCTTCATGCAGAAGGGTGCATGGCTGCTCTCCTGAAAGACGCGATCAATCCCAACTTGGTTCAAACTCTGGGAGGTAGTCCAGCTTTTGTTCATGGTGGCCCCTTTGCCAACATCGCCCACGGTTGCAATAGTTTGATTGCCACCCAGGTTGCTTCCCAGGTATCTGACTATGTGGTCACAGAAGCTGGTTTCGGCTCTGATCTGGGCGCCGAAAAGTTCTTTGACATCGCCATGCCCGCTGGAAACATCCCTGTTGCTGGAACAGTGATTGTCTGTACCATCCGGTCCTTGAAGTTCAACGGGGGAGTGGATCGGAATCGTCTCAACGAAGAAAACACTGATGCTCTCCTGGCAGGGGTGGTTAATCTCGAACGCCATGTGAGAAACATCCGCAAGTTTGGGGTGGAGCCGGTGGTGGCTGTCAACCTCTTTACTTCGGATACCTCGGAGGAACGAAAGGTCCTTAGAGAATGGGCAACACGCAGTGGTGTTGCTCTGGAAGAAGTAACAGTGTGGGCAGATGGAGGATCTGGAGCTCTTGGCCTTGCCGACGCCGTGATTGCGTCTCTTCATCAGTCCTCACAGGGCGAAGCTCCACACCCGATCTATGACCCTGCTGAGGGCATTGAAGCATCTATTAGCACTGTTGGTTCAGAAATTTATGGTGCGAGCACAGTGGAGTACTCTCCAGAAGCTATCAGTGATCTCAGGCTTATCAAGGATCAGGGGTGGGACCGCTTGCCTGTGTGCATTTCTAAGACACAGTATTCCTTCAGCGATGATCCGGCTAAGCTGGGAGCTCCTGAAGGCCATACCCTGCATATACGACGTTTGTTGCCCAAAACTGGCGCAGGCTTCATAGTGGTGCTCACGGGATCAGTGCTGACAATGCCAGGATTGCCGAAGCGACCTGCAGCCGACAATATCGACATCACGGATGACGGAGTGATCTCTGGACTGTTCTAGAGCACCCGGGCGAAGACATCCTGAGGCTTAACCCCACAAGCTAAGGCTGCTGCTAGGAGTATTCGGGCCTGCGGACTGCGCAGATAGCCACTTCCCAGGGCACCTCTTGCCAGGAGGGTAGCCCCACCTCCGGGGCTGCCATAGGTTCCTGAGACGGGCCCTCTGGGGACCCGCGTGGAGATGACCACCGGAATGCCGTGGCGCAGAGCCTCACCAATACCTTCGGCCAGCTGCCCACCAACATTCCCCGAACCCATCGCTTCCACAACAATTCCTTCGGCGCCATCGGCCACGGCGTCGTCAAGGATAGAGCGTGGAGCACCGGGCCATGCGGCCACAATGCGCACATCGGTATGGGCCAGTGGCACTCTGGGTAGGGCAGGACGTGACGAGGTAACCTGCCGAGCGGAATCCTGGCAGGGTTGCTGAAAAGCAAAACCCTCCAAAGATTCTGTGCTGACTTTATACGCACCCCAAGCAGGAATGAGGTGACCTCCAAACGCGATATATGCGCCGTCGGGAACGGTGGGCACAATCGACAGCGCGCCCGCATTGTTGCCATCTCCAGCTGTACTGCCAACCTCGTGTGAGGTGTGGCCGGCAGCTGCGAGAATGGCATCACTGAGATTGCTCGGACCATCGGGATAAGGATCATCGGCTGGGCGCATCGCTCCGGTAAGAATTACTCTGCGGCCGGGTGTGAGGAAAGTATCCACAGCCATAGCTGTTTCTTCCAGAGAGTCCGTACCGTGTGTTATCACTACTCCCTCAGCGCCCTCTTCGAAGGCCTCATCCACGGCATCCAAAATCAGATCTATATCGGCTAGCGTCATGGCAGAAGAATCCAAACACACCAGCTCCTTAACCGTGATGCAGATATCACTGGGCACTGAGACAGATGGCACTAATTCCTGCCCCGATAACGCCGGTGCAACAGCTCCAGTGTCCCCTCGGAGAGAAGCAATGGTTCCGCCCGTCGTAATCACAGTAACTGCACAGTTGTTCTGAGACGCCGAGCTAGACATGGGATAACGTTCTCCAAACTGATGTAACTGACTCACTGCAGGATTCTCGAAAGCTTAAGCCCCAGGCCAGCCAGGGTACGGAAGAAGAGGGCCACCAAAAATTGGGCAATGGGCCTGAAAGGAACACCAGTCGCAGAGTCGAGATTGTCTCGGAGGGAAGTCACCAGATTCTCCACAGGTGCACATCTCCTCCCAGAGCTGTGTAAGTTCCTGTTCCAGGGCTTCCAGATCCTCCTTGAAGGGACGCCGAACAATGGAGTCTCGATTTTTGAGGTACATCAACTTCAACTGATCGGGAATCTGGCCAAAACTCCTCCAATACAGCAGTGCGTAGAATCTGAGCTGAAACACTGCTTTATCTTCAAATCGAGGGCTAGGCATTTTTCCGGTTTTGTAATCCACCACTCGGATTTCCCCGGTGGGGGCAACATCTACCCTGTCAATAAAGCCCAGCGCCGGGACTCCATCAAACTCTGCTTTCACAAATTGTTCCCGGTTATGAGGAGTAAACCCCTGAGGGTTTTCCATAAGGAAATAACCCCTCAACATTTCACGGGCGTCGATAAGGAAATCGAGATTATCCTCCTCGCCAACAATTGTGGACACTTCCTTGGAGTCCTCCTCAGGCATCGTGTCTAGGATTGCCGCCCAAGCAGGTTTGAGAGCCTTCACCGCATGAGCAAAGGTGCGCTCGTCCTGTGGCCAATCAAACATCTCCTCCAACACTTTATGAACAAGGGTTCCCAGCAGCTGAGCGCGGGTTTTTGGCTCAGGCAACTTGTCGATGGCGCGGTATCGGTAGAGGAGAGGACACTGCCGATAATCATTGGCACGGGAGGGAGATAAGGAGAGTTGACCCATGAGTTCACACTATAGAAAATTCCCGGAAGCCAAGGCGCCCATAGGGTCCCAGACGGGGAGAGTGGTGATGTCAGAGTGAAGTCCTGCACGAATCTCAGCAGGCAAGGTGCTAGCTGGAATGGCAATTTCAAAGACGTAATCCTTAAACCAGGATTCCGTCATAGTCCAAAAACCTTTTTGAGCCTTTGTGGAGCCCCAGGAGTTTTCTACGCGGTAGAGATTGTCGCCTTGGGCTGACTCTCCATAGCCTGTAAACACCATAGCGTGAGTCATCATAGAGTCCCCACGTTCCAGCCGGGTCTTCTTATCCATATCCCACTCGACACCATAGATATCCTCGTAGTCAAAGAGGTGAGCATCCCAGATGCCGTTGTCGGAGTCAGACTGAGCCAAAGTGTCACAACCAAACCAGACGGGATGGCCTGCGTCCAGCTGCTGGCGCACCGCAGCAGTCAGCACCTCAATAGGCGCATTGAGGTATGTAATGTGCCCAGCCTCCACTACGTTCCCCAAATACTCCACGGTAAAGCGCTGCCCGTAGGGGTGTCGGGGGTCGTGGACTAGGCACACATAGTCCTTGAGCTCAGCGACTGCGGAAGCGGCAAACTCCTGGGGAGTCATCACGCCCTCGCGGTGAAAGTTGTTATCTTTGTCTCGGTATTGCCACACAAACTCTGTCGGAGGGGTTCCCAAGTGAACCGTGAGGATACGAAACACCTGGGTAAGAGTTTCCTCCTTGGCCTGCTGGTCTCCTTCCCGCAGGCGTAGAGCGCCACGACGCAGAATATGCTCAAGGTCACGGTTCAGAGAGGCTGTGTGGGAAGAGGAATAGGTTTCAGGCATGGCGTACTTGGGTACCACACCGTATTTCTCAACGAGAGCCACGAACATGGCCCATTGGCCACCATCTTCACTCGGGTGACGCAACAGGTGATCTACCGTTCTATCACTGAGATCTCTGTCAGCCAGATCCTCCATAGCATTGAGAAAAAAGTTGGCCTTTTCAAGCTTGTCCCAGAAATACATATAGTTCTGGGAGAACTCGAAATCCTGGATTCCGGTATCTGCCATCACCTGAGCTTTCATCAGATTGAGTCCAGCGAAAATCCAGCACCGTCCGGAACGCTTCTGATCTGCTACTTTCCAGGTGTCCAGTTTTATCTTGACGGTGTGGTCTACTCCTGCCACTACCTCGCGGTTGAGCGCTACTTTCCTTATCGACGTCGTTGCTAGTGCATTGCGAGCAACTCTAAAGCTGGAATCCTGGAGGAGAGCGGATTCGGCCTTGTGCACATCAAAAGTCTCAGTGTCTGTTGGCGCCATATCAGTTATCAGTCCCTGTGTGTATGTCATGTGTGATGCTAAGCAACGTCATAGTGTGGAGATTCTGCGGTGTCCTCGTCTATGCCCACTGATCCCAGCAGGGGAGAGACACTACCTGGGGATTCTTGGGAAGGCTAAGTCGGCTGGAGTCAATCACGATGGAGTGAGCATAGTTCCGAAACCAGTCAAAAGTCATGGTTCCGTAGCCTTCATCCTTGAGAGGCGTCTTCTCGTCTACCTTAGATCCCCAGGAGTTCTCCACACGGAAACGATCATCATCCACACCCGTGAGCACCATGCCATGTGTGGCAATGGAGTCAAAGGACTCAAAGCGTTGGCGTCGGGTGGTGGAAAAATCCAGCCCGTAGACCAGATCATAAGTAAACAGATTGTCATCCCACAGCCCCTGCTTGCGGGAGAACTGGGCATTGACGTCGCAGGAGAACCAGACACTATCACCATCGTGTACGGCGTCAGAAGCTAAGCTCAGCATTTCTTCTACGTCCACATTCCAGAACCACATTGGCTCTGTGCCCAGCATATTTGTGGACTCTTGAACCTGGATGATGGTGTTGAAGGGATAACGGGGATCATGGCCCACCATGACATAGTGGTTCAGATCACCAAGGTAGCGTTGGGCAAACTCCACGGGGGTCATCTGACCCTCATCATGGAAAACCTTGTCCTTATCGCGGTAGACGAAACGAAATGTTCGCGGGGGAATGCCCAGATGGGTAGCAATGACACGATGGGCGTCGCTCAGGGATCCGCCTCGTCGGATAATTCTGCCTAAAGCCCTATCCAATTCAGCTGTGTTAGTGGAAGATTCGCTCTCTGGCATAGCAGAAGCCGGAACTATGCCATATTTCTCAATAAGGTTGACCGCGAAGTTCCACCAACCGCCGTCCCCAAAACCGAAGCGGTAGAGATAATCGCGCTGCCGCTCATCGGCGGTTTCCAACAAGGACAGCGTGTGACGTACCTTTTCCAATTTGTCGTAGTACTGCAGAAAGGCGAGAGAGAATTCAAAGCTATCCACGCCAAGTGTGCGTGCCAGATTATGTCTAAACACGTTGAGAGCTGCAAAAGCCCAGCAGCGCCCAGACCGTTTCTGATTAGTGACCGCGAGTTCATCCCATCGATAGTGCGTGGTGGGATTAATAGACATCACCGCCTGACGGTTAAGAGCAACCGCATCAACTCCCACAGAGGTCACAGCATTCTGAGCCACAGTGAGATCTGAGACATCCTGTTTCTCCATCCAAGACAAGGGCAAGGCCGTAAAAGTTTTCATACCGCGTTTATACCAGGGGCTACTGTGATGGGTATGAATGACTTTCTGGACTTCCTTGTAGCCTCACCGAGCGCATTTCATGCCGCCGCCGAAGTGGAACGACGTCTCAACAGCGCAGGGTGGAGAAGTCAGGACCCTGCACAAGACTGGGATGTCACGCCGGGAGGTCATGTCATGGTGCGGGGAGGAGCTGTCCTGGCTTGGGTGATTCCCCAGAACCCTCACAAGCTTCGCGGATTTAAAATTATCGGCTCCCACACGGATTCACCTGGCTTTAAGCTCAAGTCTGGATCTTTGCATTCCGCCGGGTGGCAGCAGGCTCCGGTGGAAATCTACGGGGGCCCTATTCTCAACTCCTGGTTCGATAGAGATCTTGCCTTCGCGGGAGCTGTGAGTCTCAGCGACGGCACCACACGCCTCCTGCGCACCCCAGCAATAGCACGCATTGCGCACCTAGCCATTCATCTTGACAGAACCCCCGGCGGTATAGACAAGCAGCTTCATACCCAACCGCTCCTTGGAACGGGTGACTCCTCCATCGAGGAGCTCCTCGAGGACGCCCTGGGCGTCGATCAGGCAGAAATCCTCTCCCACGATCTCATCACTATTGACACTCAACCCCCGGCCCTCATAGGGGCTGATGAGAATCTGGTAGCTGCCGGGCGATTGGACAATCTAACATCTGTCTATGCCAGCGTGCAGGCTATGCTCTCAGCAGTGGGGGCGGCACCTTACTCGGAGGATTCTACGGCTCCTGAGAGTGACTATGTGTGGGTGTTGGCAGCGTTCAACCATGAGGAAGTGGGGAGTAATACTGCTACGGGTGCAACTGGCCCCCTGTTGAGCGAAGTGATAGACCGAAGCTGCCAGGCTCTCGGCATGGATACCTGGAAAATGCGTGCTGGGTCCAGTTGTATTTCAGCCGACGCTGCACACTCCGTACATCCCAACTACGCAGACAAGCATGATCCTACTCACTGGCCTCTTGTGAATCTGGGGCCTGTTGTGAAGATTAATGCGAATCAGCGATATGCGTCCAGCGCAGACACTGTTGCCCTGTGGAAGAATTGCTGCAGCGCTGCGGGAGTGCCCTGTCAAGAATACGTGGGGAACAACTCCGTGCCATGTGGGTCCACTATTGGGCCACTTACTGCAACTCGGCTAGGGATACGCACGGTAGACGTGGGAGTGCCACTTGTGTCTATGCATTCGGCACGGGAACTAGCAGGAGCCTTAGACATGGACTTCTTTATCCGCGCATTAGAGTTCTATCTGGCGGAGAACTAACTCTCTACCCGCGAAAGTCCAAGGAGATTTATGGCATATTCTGGCCCTTTCCAAGCCGGTGACCGTGTTCAGCTAACAGATGCTAAGCGACGCCACTTCAGCATTACTCTGCAGCCCGGAGCAGTTTTTCATACCCATAAGGGTGGAATCCGCCACGATGACATCATTGGAACAGATGAAGGTACAGTGGTGAAGTCCGGTCAGGGGGCAGATTTTCTCTGCTTTAGGCATCTCATGGTGGATTTCGCCCTCTCCATGCCCCGCGGAGCGGCGGTGGTGTACCCCAAGGACACTGCTCAGATCCTGGTTGAGGCGGATATTTTCCCCGGTGCGCGAGTGCTGGAGGCAGGAGCAGGATCGGGCGCTTTGTCGATGGCGCTCCTCAGAGCAGTGGGGGACCAAGGAACTGTAATCTCCTATGAGATTCGTGAGGATCATCTCCAGTTCGCTCGCAGCAATGTAGCCGAGTATTTCGGACAAGAACCACCTCAATGGGACCCCCGTTTGGGAGATCTCAGCACGGCCACGCGAGAGGATCTTGGCGGGCCCGTCGATAGAGTGATCCTCGATATGGTGGAACCCTGGCATTGCCTGCCCACAGTGGAACAGGTCCTCATCCCCGGTGGCGTGTTCATGGGTTATGTCACCACCGTTCCTCAGCTGATGAATCTTGTGGAAGGTTTGCGAGCAACAAAGGCATTTACAGAGCCCCGCGCCTGGGAGACTCTTCTGCGGGAGTGGAAGGTTGAAGGACTAGCCACACGCCCCGAACATCGTATGAACGCCCACACAGCATTCTTAGTGTGGGCACGTAAACTAGCCCCCGGAGTGGAGCCTCCGCGTCCTCAAAGGAGGGCGCGGCGATGACCTTTATGGGCGCCGAAACTGAGTTTGGAATTGCCACTCCCACTTACCCTGAGCTCAGCCCCATTGTCACGGCCACTCATGCGGTGGCCACCTATGCGGCTTTCCACACTCAATATCGCTCTCGCTGGGACTATCAGGACGAATACCCTCTGCGAGATATCCGGGGTTTTGATCTTCGCAGGTATCACACCGTCCCTATAGTGTCCCCGGATCAGATTGGTGTGGCCAACCTCGTGTTACCCAACGGTGGGCGTTTCTATGTTGATCATGCCCATCCCGAATACGCCACCCCAGAAACGAGCAATGCTTGGGATGCAATGGTCTATGACGCCGCCGGTAACCTCGTGCTTACACAGGCTGCCCACGATGTTCATACGCTGAGCACTCAAGGCGGCTCAGCGGTTCACGGCCACCAGCCTTGTCCACCTCTTCGCCTATATAAGAACAACACCGATGGCAAAGGCCATTCCTACGGTTCTCATGAAAACTACCTCTACTCGGCTGACCTTAGTTTTCAGGAGTTAGCAGATCAGCTCATTCCGTTCTTTGTGGCTCGCCAAATCATTATTGGGGCTGGACGCATGGGCCTTGGGCCACATCTCCAGAAGCCTGGCTTTCAAATATCCCAGAGAGCTGATTTCATTGACCAGGAAATCTCGCTGGAAACCACAATGAACCGTGGCATTATTAACACCCGCCATGAACCCCATACCCGTGGTGCTCACAGGTTGCACGTCATTGTGGGGGATGCCTGTATGTCCCAGACCTCAAACTTTCTGAAGTTTGGTATGACCTCCCTGGTGCTCGATGCCATTGAAGCTGGAGTAGATTTTGGAGATCTTCGTCTTCAAAACGGCGTCGAGAGTCTTAAGGCGGTGTCCCGTGACCTGGAATTGCACTGCACACTACCCCTTGCCGACGGCCGTCGGCTCAGCGCTCTCACCATTCTGCAGGAGTATGCCAAGCGAGTTACTCCATCTACACCGATAGAGCAGCGGGTGTATGACCTCTGGCACGAGGTCATGGAGCTTCTCGCCAAAGATCCCTTGTCCACTTCTCATCTGCTGGATTGGACAGCCAAGTGGGCTCTGATCCGAGGCTTTATGGACAGGGGAGTTCACCTTGGTGACCCCAGGCTCGAGCTCATTGATCTTCAATACAGCGATATAAATCCCAGCCGTTCCCTCTACTACGCTCTGGTGGCGAAGGGCAGAATGGACACTCTTGCTGAGCCTTCAGATATTGAGCGTGCTGCAAGCACACCACCGCAGGACACACGAGCGGCTCTTCGAGGCACAATCGTGGAGCGATTTGAGGAGTATGTGGAGTCTGCGTCCTGGCAGTCGATCCTCCTTAACACCCCTCAGGGAACAGTTACCCTCCATTTGGATACTGTGGAATGGTCTGGTGACGAGATACCAACAGACTTCCACGAGGCACTGAGGTTTTTTGAACGGCACCACTTGTTAGGAAACGATCACCTGAGGGAAGACGCTAAGGAAAGGGACAATAATGAGTGAATCGCAAGAAAATCGCCCTGAAGAGCTTGCTCTGGGGGAACTCCTGGATGATATTGACCAGCTTTTAGATCCAGATGCGGAAGCATTTGTGAGGTCCTATGTGCAAAAGGGCGGTCAGTAAGCCATGATTCATCGGCGCCGGATTATGGGAATTGAAACCGAATACGGAATTACCTCGCCTGGCGCCTCCCAGGATGACTTAGCACGCACACTCTTTGCTCCGTTGAGAGCACAGTATCAGTCCACCAATGTTTTTACCGATAACTCCTCTCGGCTGTATTTGGATGTGGGAGATCATCCAGAATTAGCCACTCCTGAGTGTGATAGTCTCCATCAACTCATGGTGTACGACCGTGCCGGAGATAGGCTGTTCGATTATTTAGTGCGTCAAGCAGAAGCTGCAATAGGTGCGCCCATCTATCTGTTGCGAAATAACATTGACACAGCTGGAAATACTTTTGGTTGTCATGAAAACTACTTAATATCCCGAGATTTGTCTCTCAAAACCCTTGGACAACAGCTCATCCCATTCCTGGTGACCAGACAGATCATCTGTGGCAGTGGTTACCTCCATGATGGGCAATGGCTGTACTCCCAGCGGGCTGATCATATTGATGAAAGCGTGTCCTCCGCGACAACACGAGCCCGTCCGATGGTTAACACAAGAGACGAACCCCATGCGGATTCCTCGAGATTCCGGCGTTTACACGTCATTGTGGGGGATAGTAGTGTGGCAGAGCCTTCACTGGCCCTCAAAGTGGGTTCAATGTTGCTTGTTCTCGAAATGCTTGAAGCCGGAGTAGAACTGCCCGATCTCACTGTGGCTAACCCATCCTCAGCAATCCGCGCAGCAGCACGGGACGAAGCTTTCTCACTGGCAGATGGCAGAAGTATCACCGCTTGGCACATTCAAGACATCTACTATCACTATGCACGCAGTTATGTAGACGGTGGTTTTGGACAGCTTGTAGACAGCAGCGAAAAATCCTCCCTGGGCCATGCCACTGCGGATAGCGCGAAGAATTATTACCACAAGGTAGTCACACTGTGGGGCCAAGTTCTTCAGGCTCATCGCACTCAGGACTTCTCAAAAGTAACCACCCAGATTGATTGGGTAATTAAGCGCACTTTTCTGGATTCCTATCGTCGGAAGTATAACCTCTCGTGGGATGACCCTCGCCTCGTGCAGCTTGACCTGCTTTATCACGACATTCGAGAGGGACGTGGCGTGGCCACGCTGCTTGAGCGCCAAGGTCTTATCGCCCGATGGACAACATCTGCAGAAGTAGAAGCAGCACTGCACGAAGCTCCCAGCACCACTCGTGCGGCGGATCGGGGACGATTCCTCAAGGCTGCGCGCAGATACGGTGCTCCCGTGACTGTGGACTGGTCACGGATAAAAGTCAATCGTCCAGAACCTCAGATGTACGACATTCTCGACCCCTTTATATCTCACGATCCTGAGGTAGACAGATTAATCTCCTATATGGAAGATCATTGCGAAGAGCACGCTTCTCCTCCCACAAGGTTGTGATAGAGGTCATCAATTCAGAGGCGAGAAGTGTGCCCACTGAAACGTGGAGAGAAAGACACATGGCGCACACGAACACTGAGTCCCAAGATGTTCTCAGAAGGCTGGTCAATCTTCTGATCTTTTTTGATTCACGCTCGCACCGTGGTGCTTCCGCTCGAAGCAAGGCAACCGGCGAACCACCCAGAATCCCTATCAGCCAGATCTATGAAAAAGTCGTGGGTTATAGACCGATAGATAAACCTTGGCTGAGGCGCCTGTCTCGTACTGAGGATGACAACCGCCCAGAGTGGAGTTCTGAAGTGGCAACCCGTCTCATCAACCATGATATTGACACCCTCCGAGAACTTGGTTTTCCGATTCGCGACGAGGTGACCCAGGGCAAAGAAAGAATTGTCTGGCTAGAACCTGAAGAAACGCTACCCGCTATTACCTTTAGCTCTCAGGAAGCCACCCTTCTGGCCATGCTGGGGCAGCGTGGAACGAACCATGAACTCAGTATGTTTGTGAGGAACGGTTGGTCCAAGGTGGGTGCTGACACCGATTTTGATCAGTATGAGCCTGCTTTTATCTACACACCCTCAGAAGACGTGCATGGTATCCGAAATCTCGACACCATTAATAAAGCTATTGCCCAGCGCAAGCGCCTTAGCTTTGACTATGAGAGTATGCCCAAAGCAGCTTTAAGGAAGAGAACATTAGATCCCTGGGCACTTGTTACTAGTGACGATCGCTACTACCTGGTGGGTTTTGATGTTGATGCACAAGAAACGAGATGCTTCCGTTGTAACCACATCCGTCACCCCAAAATCCTTGACCTACAACAGGAACATCAGGGCACCGCTGAGACAGTGGAGAAAGCATTTCGGCAATCCATGAATAGAGCCCCGCAGGTATCGGTTCTCTATCGCAGTGACTATGCACTGGAGGCCCATGACACCAAGGTAGACAATGGCCACGGGGATGGCAAACAGTGGCGTTCTGCTCCTATGAATCGAGATTTGGCTGTGCGTTTTTTTGCAGCTCAAGCACCACAAGTAGAAGTACTGGAACCCCAGGACTTCAGAGAAGACGTTATCGAGTTCCTCAAGGAGCTTCCATGCCAGTAAGTTATGACAGTTTAGACATCCGCGATTCCTTGACTCGACAGCTTGGGATTCTCAAATTTCTTTCGACACATTCGGAAGTGTCCATCGCTGAGCTTGCACGGCAATTTGGCGTAGATCCACAGACTATTAACCAGGATATTGAAGAATTAAGTTGCTGTAGCTTACCAACCTCTCTTAATGAGCCTGTTGAGGATAATCTGGACATCTACAAAGTCGGTGACAAAGTAGTTTTTCATGATTCCCAACAACTAGACGTTGACTTGAGGCTTACCCCCTTTGAAATCTCAGCAATACTCTTGGTGTTGTCCTCGCTGAAACAAAAACCTGAGATGTGGGATCAAGACACCGTCGCATCTCTGAGAGAAAAACTTGAGGCAGCACTGAGACACAGTCCCATCATCATCGACGTAGATGTGGACAAACCGCAGGATCGTAGCGCCATCCTTGTTAAAGAGGGTATCGACAAGGGGAAACAGCTTGAGTTTGATTACCTGGACATAGACTCTGGCACTCTTCAGCATCGTCTGGTGGATCCTGTCACGTTCTTCAGTCACGATGGACATTACTACCTGCTGTGTTGGGATATCACTGTGGCCGACAGCCGAAGGTTCAGAACTGATCGCATGAGAAATGTCACCATGACAGCCACCGATGCTACGGACCATCCCGACATTCATTTTGATCAGTTAGATCCCTTCGACCTTAGGAACAGCAAAGAAGCAACCATCAAGGTCAAGGAGAACTGCACCTGGATTCTGGACTACATTTTGCTCAAAGAGCTCAAAAGAAAGCTTCGCAAGGACGGTACGTACACCGCCGTCATCAAGTACTTCAACGATGAATGGTTAATCAAGTGGGCAATTGAGAACCGTGACAGAATCACAGTGGAATCTCCGAGTAGTATTGTCCACGCCATCGAGGATCGCGTCTCGGAGGCTTGTGTCCGCTATGGTGTGAACTAATAGCTGACTGTTTCTGGAGGAGGAATTATGCAACTAGGCGCGTGGGAAATTTTCGCCATCGTACTGCTCATCATCGTTCTCTTTGGTGCGAAGAAGCTACCCGATGCCGCTAGGTCCATTGGGCGTTCTCTGCGTATCTTCAAATCGGAGATGAAAGAGATGGGAAATGATAATAAGGAAGCTATTTCCCCAGCTCCTCAGGGTTCCGTTTCTGATCCACTCCCCGTAAGTTCAGCTACTCCACAGCCAGCTCAGCCTCAACCGGCTCCACAGGCTGAGGTCACACCCGCACAGCCTGCTGCTCCTCAGACTGTAGATTCCCAGAACACGAGCCCTCAGCAGTAAACCTCTGTGGGCCCCTCCCTGTGTAAGCGTCACAGTACGAGTTGATGGTGGCTTATGGCTCTCAGCATTGGTAAATCACGAAATCCCGAGGCAGTGATGTCCCTGTCGGAGCATCTCTCGGAGTTGCGACGACGTCTCATTATCTGCATTATTGCGCTTGGCATAGGTAGCATTATCGGATTCGTGTGGTACCAGACCAGTCTTCCAGGCCTTACACCTCTTGGAGAACTACTACGGCGCCCATACTGTGAACTTCCGCAAGATCTTAGGGCAGATTTCACTGGAGATGGAGAATGCCGTCTTTTGGCAACCACTCCCTTTGATATGTTCATGCTGCGCTTGAAAGTAGCTGCTCTTGCAGGCGTGGTTCTCGCCTCGCCAGTGTGGCTGTATCAGCTGTGGGAGTTTGTCACTCCTGGCTTACTCAAGAATGAACGGCGCTGGACCATCAGCTTCGTGAGTATAGCTGTTGCTCTTTTCGTTGCCGGGGCAGCGCTGGCCTACCTCGTGATCACCTACGGGCTTGTTTTTCTTTTAACTATTGGTGGCGAATTTCAGGTTGCTGCTCTCAACGGCCACGATTACCTCACCTTCCTCCTGAAGCTCATCGTTATCTTCGGGATCAGCTTTGAAGCTCCTCTTCTCGTTATCATGCTCAACCTTGTAGGAATCCTCTCCTACGAGACCATCAAAGGGAAACGGCGCCTCATCTGGGTTATTTTGGCAATCTCAGCAGCCTTTCTCACACCTGGGGGAGACCCCTTCTCCATGTCCATGCTCACAGTTGCTCTGTGTTTGCTGGTAGAAGCCTCGTTCCAGTTCTGCCGTCTACGAGACCGCAAACGCGCTCAAGAACGCCCTGACTGGATGGATGTGAACGATGATGAGGCCTCTTCTTTGGAGGGAACTTCTGCAGAAGTGGATACACCAGGTGCTGTGGATAAACCCAGCCCCATAGATGCCCCTACCCCTATTTCACCCACTGAGGGAAGGAACACTGATCCGAAACAGGACTCAGGCTCATCCGGTACCGTGTTGGGTGGCAACAACAACTTTGAAGACGTCCTCTAAAACGACGTCTTACAGAAACGGGGGCGATCTCATTCTCGAGAGCTTCACACCGGGTTTTGTACTCGATACATTCCAGCTAGATGCCATCCGTGCCATTGACGACGGACATAACGTTTTGGTCTGCGCTCCCACTGGGTCGGGGAAAACTGTGGTGGGGGAGTACGCCATTCACAAAGCTCGGGCGGAGGGCAAGAAGTGCTTTTATACCACCCCAATCAAAGCGTTGAGCAACCAGAAATATCATGACCTCGTCGCAGAGCACGGCGTCGATAAGGTAGGACTGCTCACGGGGGATGTGAGTGTCCATGCGGAGGCCGAGATTGTAGTGATGACCACTGAGGTGCTTCGCAACATGATTTACGCCGGTTCTTCTACGCTAGATGAGCTGGGCTATGTGGTAACAGATGAGATTCATTATCTTGCCGATCCAGAGAGAGGCGCTATTTGGGAAGAAGTGATACTCAATCTGGACCCCGAGGTCATTCTCATAGGTCTTTCTGCCACAGTGTCCAACTATGAGGAGTTTGGGCACTGGTTGACGGCTGTTCGCGGAGACACTGAGGTTATTGTCAGTGACCATAGGCCCGTACCTCTCAAGGACTACATGGTGGTGGGGCATAAACTCTATCCGCTGTTTACTGAGAAAGGCCAGCTC
Organism: Actinomycetes bacterium; assembly: GCA_023432405.1. Classification (GTDB taxonomy): domain Bacteria; phylum Actinomycetota; class Actinomycetes; order Mycobacteriales; family Mycobacteriaceae; genus Corynebacterium. The sequence goes on from JAEYUQ010000015.1 coordinate 140,312, forward strand.
AATCCGCGGGTGGAATCAGCTATTGAACACCCTGGGCGGGCTCTTGATAGACCGCGAATACTGACTGCCTTAGCCCAGCGCAACCTGCTACCAGCTATAACATTTATCTTCTCCCGTGCGGGCTGTGATGCGGCCGTCCTGCAATGTATGAGAGCAAATGTGGTACTCACTGACCGCGAAACAGCACAGGCTATCGGGTCCTATATTGATGAGCACACCTCGGAATTAACTGTAGAAGAAAAGCGTGTTCTAGGACTGGCTCGCTGGCGCAAATGTCTAATGCGAGGCTTCGCCGCTCACCACGCTGGAATGTTGCCGCTTCTTCGACACATCGTGGAGCACCTCTTTTCGGAGGGGCTGCTTCAGGCAGTTTTTGCCACGGAAACCTTGGCTTTAGGAATCAATATGCCTGCTCGTACCGTGGTTCTGGAAAAACTGGTGAAGTTCAACGGTACTGCGCACGTGGATCTCACACCTGGCCAATACACACAAATGACAGGTCGAGCTGGACGCAGAGGTAAAGATGACAACGGTTTTGCCCTGATTGAATGGTCAGAACACATGGACCTGCAAGCGGTGTCAGAACTAGCCTGTGCTCCTAGCGTCCCTCTGACGTCTACATTTCAGCCCAACTACAATATGGCCCTCAACCTCTTAAACACTCATAGCTATGAGGCTTCAGTGGCGCTCATTGAGCGCTCTTTTGCTCAATTCCACGTGGATCATTCTGTGGTGGCAACCGCTCAGAGGATAGAAGGACTCATACGAGCCCTCAACCGCCTCGAGGGAGAGCTAGAGGAGATTCTTCACAGCAACGTTGATGAAATGTCCTCACCAGAGCTTACAGCCGATGATGTGCTGGAGTACGCGGATATGCGCAAGGTTTTGAGTGCTGCCGAGAAGGAGTCTCGACATGATTCGGTGGTACAGCACCGCAAGGAGATTGACACCATACTGTACCGCTTGCACCGAGGGGATGTGGTTGCACTACCGGGGCGAAAACACCCTATTTTAGCTGTGGTAATACACGCGGCGGAGAAAAAGCATAATCCTCGTCCTGTGATGGTGCTGGAAACTGGGTGGTCCGGCAGAATAGGGTCCACCGATATTGCTATGGTGCCCATCTCTGTAGGCCGGATGCGGTTACCGCAGGAAGGACGTGTTCGTTCCCAGAAGCTTCAGCGAATAGTCGCGCAGCAGTTTAGGCAGATGAATTATGAGCGTCCACGGAAGATGCGGCAACGTCCCCGGTCACGAGGCTCTGCTCGTGTGAAAGCGCTACGAGAAGAACTCAACCATCATCCAGTCCATGCTCTCAGCAAGAACCAGCGTGAAAGCGCTGTGTATCTGGCCCATAAAATCCTTCGTCAACGCAGCGATTTAGCTGCACTGCGTGAACGCGAGGCTGACAGAAACACTCTTGGGCATAGCTTTCGGAGGATTGTGAATCTTTTAGAGGAACTCGGCTACGTTGAAGAACGATCTGAGGAACAGGTAGTGGGCTCAGATTCCACCACTCCTAGCATGACCTGCGTTACGGAAGAGGGGCGTCGTCTAGCGAATATCCACGGAAGAAATGATCTGCTGATATCGCAATGCCTGCGCAGAGGACTGTGGGATGATTTAGATCCCGCCCAACTAGCAGGCCTGGTGAGCACCTGTACCTTTGAGAGCAGGAAAAACACCGAGTCTCAACCCCAGCTGGCCGATGAGGTGATGACTCACGCCTACAGCCGAACATACAGGGTTTGGGAGGAACTGGTTTCCGATGAGGATCGTTATATGCTGCCGAGAACTCAGGCCCCTGACGCAGGCTTAGCTCTGGCTATTCACCAGTGGACAGCAGGAGCGCCATTGCCCTATTGCATAGATGCCGCCAAACATTGTGGGGTAGAGCTCACACCAGGCGACTTTGTTCGTCACGCACGCCAGGTGATAGATATGCTCCAACAGATTGCTCATGAAGGGTACAGCGAAGATATCCGAGATCACGCATACAGTGCAGTGGGGGCTATACGGCGGGGCGTTGTGGCTATGGCAGTGTGACGCCTAGGCTCACTGGCATGAGTAGTTTCGAGGTCTCTGTTTATCGCCAACGTCTTGAACGTGCGCAATCCCTTGTCAGCAAGAACCACCTTGGGGGCTGCGTGGTGGCACCAGCTGTAGACCTTGCGTATCTAACCGGCTGGTGGCTGGATACTGAGGAACGTCTCACAGCACTTGTTATTCCGCCTGTCGGTACGCCTGTTCTGGTGATTCCTGAGACTGATGCGGGTTCTTTAGAACGCGACAGGATCCACGACTTGACTATCAGTATTCGTCCGTGGAGCGATGGACAGAACCCACATCAGTATGTTGTAGAGGTCCTCGGGGAGGGGCCTATTGCAGTAAGCCGGGCGCTGACGGCCGATCACCTTTTGTATCTCCAAGAACTGTCTGCTTTTCCCTTCAAGGTGGCCGATCTTCTCTTGAGCGAGCTGTTCGTCTCCAAAGATGATGCTGAGATTTCACAGCTGGAGGCAGCAGCTGCAGCTATCGACCGCGTTCATGCAGCCGTACCTGATCTTCTCCGAGCCGGGCGTACTGAAGCAGAGGTAGCTCAGGACATTGAACAGCTCATACTCCAAGAGCATTCGGCCGTGGACTTCATCATCGTGGGTTCAGGCCCTCACGGGGCAAATCCCCATCATTCTTATTCAGATCGTGTGATTCAGGAGGGGGATCCTGTGGTCATTGATATAGGCGGCACGTACGGTCACGGCTACCACTCAGACTGCACACGTACTTATGGGGTGGGGGAGACTCCCCAGGAATTTCACAAGCTCTACGAGGTACTCCTTCAGGCTCAGCAGGCTGCCCGCAAGGCAGTGCGTCCTGGAGTGACGGCAGAACACATTGATCATGTTGCCCGATCCATCATCGCAGACGCAGGCTATGCTCATGCCTTCTTCCATCGCACTGGACATGGCATTGGACTGTCCACTCATGAGGAACCCTTCATCATGGAGGGCAACACCGTTATTCTTCAACCGGGGATGACGTTCTCCATTGAACCCGGCATTTATCTCCGAGATAGATTTGGGGCACGTATTGAAGACATTGTCCTGGTCACCGAGGAGGGTTACAGGTCTTTGAACCACCGACCCCGTACTCTTCTTAGTACACATAACCCAGGGCACACCGTGTCTGAGGATGATACGGACAAGGTGTAACTCCTCGTGAAAACCTCCACACAACGCCTAGCTATCGGGTCCTTCAAGCTCCTTGTTGCAGGGCTGTGCGGCCTGCTCATCTACGCCTCCTATGAGCCGCTGGGGTGGTGGTGGTCAGCAATCCTGGGACTGGGGCTGTGCTACCTGCTTATCCGCGGCACCTCTCTTGTTACTGGTGTCCTCTACTCAGTAACCTGCTGGGCAGTCTGTTATCTCTTTCTCTTGCCCTGGGTAGGAGAGTTCGTGGGCGCACCCCCGTATCTGGCGCTGTGCGGATACCTGAGTCTATGGGGCGTTCCCCTGGGAGTTCTTGGCGCTGCGGCTCGACGTCTACCTGGATGGCTATCTGCTCTTACATATACGGGTGCTTGTGTCTCGGTGGAGTGGGCGCGTAGTTCCTTCCCCTTTGGTGGTTTTGCCTGGGTGCGGCTGGCGTGGGGTCAAGTTGACGGTCCGCTGGCACCACTGGTGTCTCTTGGCGGCCCCGCCTTGGTTTCAGGAATCACTGTTCTTATCTCTGTGTTACTTGCTGAATCTGTCTCCAGCTCTTTCACTGTCACAAGACAGCTGAGTTCTTTTCCTGGACGACGCCTCGCGCCCGCAACGGTATCCTGCTTTCTCCTTCTCGCAGGTGTGGTGGTGGGCGTACTACCGAAAGCTGAGCCGGTGGGAGACATCACCGTTGCAGCAGTTCAAGGCAATGTTCCGCGCATGGGTCTGGACTTTAACAGTCAACGAAGAGCTGTGCTGCGTAATCATGTGCAGGAAACAAAGACTATCAACGAACCGGTGGACGTTATCATCTGGCCAGAGAACTCTGCTGATGTCAATCCCATGACAGACATCACCGCCGGAGCCATGCTCACAGAAGCCTTGAACGATGCTCAGGTTCCCATCGTGCTAGGGACCATCACGAAAGATAGTGCGGGTGAGCACAACACTGTGGCAGTGTTTGAACCCAATGCAACAGTGGGGGATATGCACCATAAAAAGTATCTCCAACCTTTTGGGGAGTATATGCCCATGCGAGATTTCTTTCGCAAGCTCAGCCCCTTGGCAGATGAAGCGGGGAATTTTACGCCTGGGACAGACAATGGTGTTGTGCGCGTAGCGGGCACCCTATTAGGTGTGTCCACCTGTTATGAAGTAGCTTTTGACGCCGCAGGACGTGACGCTGTGCGTTCCGGAGCAACTCTCATGGCAACTCCCACGAATAATGCCACTTTCGGTTTTACAGACATGACCTACCAACAACTCGCTATGTCCAGGATGCGTGCCCTGGAGCTAGACCGTGCTGTTGTGGTGGCAGCAACCTCGGGAGTTTCCGCGATGATCACACCAGATGGAACACTTCTCAGCCACACAGAGATTTTTACCGCTGAGCATCTCCTAGCAACGCTTCCCCTGAAGAACACGCTGACACTTTCTGCCCGCTGGGGCGATTGGATTGAATGGGCAATGGTTATGATGGGTGTTATCTGTTCTTTCTACGCTCTACGGCGCTGGCGCCGAGATCTGTGGTAAATCAAGGAGACAAGTCTCATCATGCCTACTAAGCCAAGCGATAAGACGCTGGTCATCATCCCGACCTACAACGAACTTGGGAATGTGTCACGCATTGTTCATCGAGTTCGAACGGCAGCTCCCGAGGTAGACATCCTGATTGTGGATGATAATAGCCCCGATGGAACTGGAGATAAGGCCGATGAGCTCGCTGCAGCAGATTCCCATGTTCATGTGCTGCATCGCACAGGAAAAGAAGGACTGTATAAAGCCTATGTGGCTGGTTTCCGCTGGGGGCTGGATCGAGAGTACACAGTTCTCTGCGAAATGGATGCGGATGGTTCCCATGCTCCTGAGGAGCTCCACCGTCTCTTGGAGGAAGTGGACAATGGTGCAGATCTTGTTATTGGTTCCCGCTATATCGACGGCGGGAAAGTAGTCAATTGGCCCAAGAATCGTTGGATTCTCTCCCGTGGAGGCAACATCTATATCTCGGTGGCTTTGGGTGCTGGGCTATCCGATATGACTGCTGGTTACCGAGCATTTCGACGTGAGGTTCTGGAAGCAGTGGATCTGGATAAACTGTCTAACGCCGGCTACATTTTCCAGGTGGATATGGCGTGGCGCGTGGTTCAGGCAGGTTTCGATGTCCGAGAAGTCCCCATTACCTTTACTGAACGGGAAATCGGTGAGTCGAAGCTGGATGGCAGCTTCGCTAAGGACTCTCTCATTGAAGTAACCAAGTGGGGGATCGCTCACCGTTCCCAGCAAGTCAAAGATTTCGCGGAGGCCACAGCTTCCATTCTCCGGCATGAAATCAACCATTTCCGGAAGAAGCACAATATCTAAGACTGGCGCTGACTGGAGTTACAGGGAAGATTCTTTCTTCGCAGATTCTTCCTGGTCTCTCAGTTTCTGCAAACGATGAGCCTCACGACGTCGCTTCCGCAAGATCTCAATGCGTTCATCCAGAAGTACCTCAAGCTCCTCGATCGACCGCCGCTCCCGCAACATATCCCAGTGATTGCGTGGGGGCTTTTCCGGCTTGGAATCTGATCCAGTACCTTCCACCAGCTTTCCGAGCTGCCCATTCTTGCACAACCAGGTGCTGGGAATTTCAGCGTCATCTGCAAAGGGGACGTCGAAAATCTCGCCATCGTCGGTGCGATACTTCACCACTTTGCGAGGCGCGAGGTCATGATCTCGGTCAGTTTCGTAACTGACGGCACCCATCCGGCTGCCCTTGAGAACGCGTTCTGCCATTCCTTGACCTTTCTGGAATTTACCTGACGCTCAAGTATAACGAATGAACACGTCCATTTGTTCCCAACCCTATGCAGTAGAGTAGGTGCGGTGAGAACTGCTCCCAAACTATCGCCAACATGCGCATGGTGTGGGAAACCTATCGCAGTATCCAGTCAAGGGCGGCGTCGTAAGTATTGCAGCGCAGCCTGTAAACAGCGAGCGTATGAGCAGCGAGCTAAGCTCACTGCGGCGGGAATACCGCAAGACTGTGTGATATTGTCCTCTGCATCGGCGGCACGGCTTAAAGACACAGTTTTTCAACTCCGGTGTGCTGCGGAAGATATCTCAACTGCCGCTGCCGAAGGCGCCACAAGTGAAGAGCTTCAGGTACTATGTCAAGAACTGCTGGACATAGCGCGTCAAGTGGAAAAGATGAGGTAGAAAGTGACCCGTAAGAACAAGATCATCATCACGATCTTTTCAATTGCGATTGTTCTGTGTGTGCTCCTCGCTATTGTGCCAACACTGTATTCCGTAGTGATGGGCTCTGGAGTAAAAACTGAACCCCTTGATGCTTCCAATGCAAAGCCAGCTACCACCGAGGTAGACGGATATTGGAATGTTGTTCACGGAAAGGGCAAGAATACCTCCGCTGCAGGTTTTACCTTTGATGAGATTCTTCCTTCGGATGCGCGATCAACTTCTGGGACGTCATACGAGGTCAATGGTTTCGTCACTGTGACGAATAAGACCCTGACCACCGGCAAGGTAGAAGTAAACCTTGAGGCACTTCAAAGTGATACCGACAAGAGGGATAGCAATGTTCGTCGTACCATTCTTGAGACAGACAAGTATCCACTGGCGTCATTTGAAATCACGAAACCAGCTGACGTCTCGCAACTTCCAGCTGATGGAACCCCAGGGAAGGTCGAGCTAACAGGGAATCTCACTATCCACGGGCAGACTCAGGAACTGACACACACCTTTGACGCCGTGCGCGACGAGAATGCCGTCATCGTGTCTGGAACAGTTCCATTGCGCCGGATGGACTTCGGAGTTACCAGTTACGAGTTCCTCGCTGCAAAGATTGCAGAACTTGGTGAGCTCAACATTCGTATCTATTTTGAAAAGTCTGAGAACTAAGAATCCCAGAGTCTCACATACAGTAGAGCTCCTGTAAGGACGAGAAGAGCTCAGGACGCAGGGACAGAGCAGGCTTCATACTCATTATTCGCACTGTCTCTTCTGCCCCTTTTGTCCGATAATATACATTATGTCATTTTGGATATACCCCGAGTTGGGGAACTCAGGGCTGACTAGAACCTTGTATCTCCACTAAAGCCAATGCCCGTAGGAACCTCTGTTCCCCTTCCTTGACGACGCCGCTGCACTCCTGAGAGCACACCACCGTGACACGAGTTCTACAAGCGGCGTTGTGACGTGACAGTAAACTGCACAGCCTCCAGATATCCGAGGCGAAGCAGCGCTGCGATAAGCGCCTGATAGAACGTCCACAGACGACGAAACTGGCTGTCAAAGCCTTCAGCGGCTGCTTCTCGTTCAAGCGAAGAAAACTTCTGGGTCTGCAGAGAGAGAGTTTGTGCGTAATGCTCCCCAAAAAATCGCTCAGCGGACACAGAGAGACACCCCGTGTGTTCTATAGCTGTGCGAATCTCAGTCTCACTGGGATATCGCAGCTGTGGCCACAGGTAAGCGCGAACAACATCCAAACTACGCCGTGCTGAGGGTGTCATCGCAGGTGTTTCCACCAAAGTCTGAATGGCCATACAGTGCCCAGGCAGTAAGCAGCGAGACATTGACTTCAGAAAGATCTGGCGGTCTTCTTCCGAGAGCTTCTCGTACTGCTCCACGCATACAATAGCGTCATAGTTGGCAAGCCATGAGCGGTGAGACGGCACCACTGACTGCATCATCTCAACATGAACCTCTGAAGTAACTCCCGCCAGAGTGAGGAATTCTTGAGTGATCATGGCATGGCGTTCATCGGGAGTCAGGCAATCCACAATAGCGCCTCGACGCGCTGCGCTATACGCCACAAGTCCACCTGAACTGGGATATTCCAGGACATAGGTGTTACGCCCCACCTGAGCGGCGTCGAGAAGTAGGTTGACAGCACGGCGTTGAGCAGGGAGTAGATCGGTGCGCTCCACCACCGTTGGACTTTCTAGATGTGTCACATGGAGGGGACGCCTTCGTCCTTGGGTTTCTACAATGTGTCGAGACGTGGTCTCAGCGGAAGCAAAAATCCCACCGAAGGTACTCACTCCATCATGGGAGATGAGTTTGACTAAATCAGGAGGAAGAGCCCCACCATCGTAGGGGCCGAAGTGGGTGGAGATTCCCTTTCCAGGGTCAAAGCCCTCACTCAGAAGCCTTTCTATAAGGGTGGTGAGATCCCCACTCTCCCACTCCTGAGCCATATAGCTTTCTGCGAAGCCAAGCCAGCCAAACCGAGCAGTCCTGGTGAAAAAAGCTCCGTGATCTATACGCATTTTCGCCGCATCTGCGGGCTGGAGCTGGATTCCGGCCTGGCGGCAGATTCGGGCTAGACGAGCTTCTATCCGACGTGCCTTGACGGCGGTAGCTAAGCCCTTGGGAATCTCTAGTAATGCCGGCCACCGATCAGCATTAATGCTGTTCAGATGAGATTCCACCACGTACATTCCCCACTACTGTCGTATTCGCGCCACGAGCTACCTGCTAGGAATCAAACTTTAGCAACGCGGTAAGCAAGACAGCCAAGCCACGCCAATGTAGATGACTTGACTACAATCTCCTTGCGTAAACCGTCCAGAATAATGAGAGGTACTCCCCTTCTATGTCTTCCCAACCCTACCGCCCAGAAACTGGCCGCCATCACGTTGTGATTGTTGGTGCAGGATTTGCCGGCCTTTTCGCTACTAAACAGCTGGCCAAAGCAGATGTTGATATCACCCTTATTGACCAAAAGAATCACCATCTCTTCCAACCTCTCCTCTACCAGGTGGCTACCGGCATTCTCTCCTCTGGGGAAATTGCTCCCACCATTCGAGATATCATGTCCAACCAGGACAATGTCGAGGTGGTCAAAGCCACAGTAACGGATATTGATATCCACAAGCAGATCGTCCACGCGGAGTCTGGAAGCTTCAGTCGTGATTACAGCTACGATGACCTCATCATCGGGGCCGGTGCCACTCAGTCCTATTTCGGTAATGAGCACTTCGCACGGTTCGCTCCAGGTATGAAGACCATTGACGACGCCCTTGAGATCCGTGCTCGGATTGTAGGCGCCTTCGAACGTGCCGAAATTACTGAGGACCCCGTAGAGCGTGAAAGGCTTTTGACTTTCGTGATTGTGGGTGCAGGCCCTACGGGTGTGGAGTTAGCTGGACAGCTTGCAGAGATGGCTCATCGTACACTGCCCGGCCGTTACTCTCACTTTGCGTCTTCATCAGCAAAAATCATTTTGCTCGATGGTGCCCCGCAGGTGCTTATGCCTTTCGGGAAGCGTTTAGGAAGAAAAGCTCAACGCCAGCTGGAAAAGATGGGTGTGACTGTTCGCACCAATACCTTGGTAACCAATGTCGATGAAGATGGAGTTACCTATAAGAGGATGAAGGATGATACCGAAGTACACATTCCTTCATATTGCAAGATCTGGTCTGCTGGTGTGGAAGCGTCTCCTTTGGGAGCAATGGTTGCACAACAAGCTGGTGCAGAAACCGATCGGGCTGGGCGCGTATTGGTTAATCCCGACCTCACTGTGGGAGACTTCCACAATGTTTACATCACGGGAGACATGATTAACCTCAACAAGCTGCCTGGAGTGGCTCAAACAGCAATTCAAACTGGTGAGTATGTTGCGGAGCTTATCTCATCTCATGTTGACCAGTCACAGCAGGCCGAGACAGCTAATCCCCCCTTCGAATACATGGATAAGGGGTCGATGGCCACCATTTCTCGCTTCTCAGCAGTGGTCAAGTTGGGGAATGTGGAAATCAGTGGGTTTATCGGTTGGGTGCTGTGGCTTATTGTCCACATCATGTATCTTGTGGGCTTCCGCAACCGCCTGGTAGCTATGGTGGAATGGGGTATCAACACCCTCTCCCGCAAGAGATCCAATTTGGCTGTCACCACTCGCCAACGGATCTCTCGCGTAGAAGAACTACAGCTCAATTCCCCCGACACCGAGGATTAATGTCCGTCCTCAGGGCCTCGGTGTTTCTTATGGGCGTGAAAGAATCGCTACAAGGAACGAGGAGCTTTCCATAGCAAAAGGACGCAAGTCCCACGTGGAGTGGAGAGAGTCAATGCTCAGATGAGCATTAGTGGCGGTGTGGAGGAAGTCCTGGAAACTCCACCCCCGTCCTGCTCCAAAACCTGCCACGAAACGGCCTCCCGGCACTAGAGATTGGGCAATGTTACGTACTGCCTCATCCCGTAATTCCGGATCCAAGAAGGTCATAACGTTACCTGCGGAGACCGCGAGGTCAAAGGTTGAGGACGGTAGAGGAGTACGACACAAATCTCCCTGCTGCCACTTCGCCTCGGGATAGTCCTTTCGGGCATAACTCAAGAGAGTGTCGTCAATGTCCACGCCAAGAACCTGGTGGCCTTGATGTTGTAAATAGCCACCCACTCGTCCTGTTCCACAACCGGCGTCCAAGATGGTGGCGGCTCGAGGTACCATCGCGTCTACTAAACGAGCTTCGCCAAAAATATCCCTACCGCTAGACGCGATATTTCTCCATCTCTGAGCATAATTCTCAGAATGCTCTGGATTACGTGCGACTATTTCTTGCCATGTAGCCATGTCATGCAGTGTACGGAAGACTATCACGAGGAACCAGGCTCAGGGTGCTTTCTCAACGTCAAGCATATAAAGTAGTCCTATCTCTTCGAGATAGCTCTATTCCCTACCGAAAGGCTTCACTCGGACATAGCTCCGAACCCATGGATATTTTTATCAGTATTCTCTCGCTCCTTGGTTTTGTTGCCCTCACCGCAGGAACCGGCCTGTTTGTGGCTATTGAATTTGCTCTGACCAGCCTCGAAAAGTCCACTATTGACAACCATGTCACCACCAAGAAGGACGCCACCTCTCGCGCCATTCAAAAGGATTACAACCGTTTATCTTTTGTCCTTTCAGGCGCCCAGTTAGGCATCACCATTACCACCTTGGCCACAGGCTTCCTTGCTGAACCCATATTGGAACGGTGGTTTACCCCTCTCCTTCACCTCCTCGGATTCTCTGAGGGATTGACTTCTACCCTCGCAATGATCTTGTCTTTGACTATTGCCACTATTTTGTCGATGGTGTTTGGTGAACTCGTACCCAAGAATCTGGCTATTACGAAGCCCTTGGAGGTTGCTCGATATGTTGTCCACCCAGTAGACACCTTCAACTTTATATTCACGTGGTTTATCAAAGTGATGAATGCTTCAGCCAATGTTTTGGTGCGAAGCCTCGGTATTGAACCAGCTGATGAACTCGCCTCGGCCCGATCCCCCCAAGAGCTTGGCAGCCTAGTACGTCTCTCCGCGGCTCAAGGAGAATTAGAGCTTTCCACTGCCACGGTGATTAATAGGTCACTACAATTTGGAGGCCTAACAGCCGAGGCAGTGATGACCCCTCGCTCCACCGTGGACACCGTGGAGGCAGAAAGTACTGCTGCTGATCTCATCGCCTTGGCCCAAAGTACTGGACATTCCCGATTCCCAGTTGTCCAAGGTGACATGGACAACACTTTGGGCATTGTCCATGTTAAAGATGCGTTGGCCGTTCCTCGCGCCCAGCGCAGTACCACAACCGTCCAGAGTTTCCTTAGCCCTATCACCACCATTCCTGATTCTCTCGATGGAGATGCTGTCTCTAATGAGGTGAGAGCTTCGGGAAGTCAGGCTGTCTTGGTAGCAGATGAGTATGGCGGCATCGCCGGGATGATTACCACGGAGGATGTTGCCGAGGAAATCCTCGGTGAGGTGTGGGATGAGCATGACCCAGAAGATGAGGACCAAGACTTTCTCCAGGTGGGCTCCAGCTGGAAAATCAATGGCCTCGCTACTATTGATGAGCTAGAGTACACGCTTCACTACAGTGCTCCGGAAGGCCCTTACGAGACCTTGGCCGGACTCATCATGGCTACCTTGGGAAGAATTCCTAAGGTAGGTGATGAAGTGAAACTGCCTCTTTCTGATCGGCCTTTCCTGGATGCATTTGAGTCCGGGTTCTCAGGCGCCTGGAAAGCTCGTGTCACTCGCATGGATGGACGAAGAATAGAGCGTGCGTTGTTAACTCCCATTCCTCGGGAGGAAGCACCTCGAAGTGGAGAAGCACAGCAGACTAGGAAGGACGGGCAATGAGCATTCTTTCAACGGTTCTTCTCATTATCGCTCTCCTAGCTGGAAACGCTTTCTTCGTGGCCTGCGAATTCTCGATGGTGTCTTCTCGCAAGGATCGTATAGAGGCCCTGCTTGCTCAAGGACAAAGCGGGGCACGCCGAGTGCTGTACGCTATTGAGAATCTTTCTTTGATGTTGGCGGGGGCTCAGTTTGGGATCACAATCTGCTCTCTGATCCTCGGAAAAGTAGCTGAACCAGCTGTTACTCACTATCTTCTAGTTCCACTGAATCTTGTCAACCTACCGGATAACCTTCTGCATTCTTTGGGTTTCCTTCTTGCCCTGGCCATTATTACCTTCCTCCACATATTGTTTGGCGAGATGGTTCCTAAAAACATTGCTCTCGCCGGACCAGAAACCTTGGCTATCTGGTTGAGCCCTGCCATGATTTTCTGGGTCAAAATAACCAAGCCTCTCGTGGAATTTTTCAACTGGCTTGCACGAATCACCCTTCACCTTTTCGGTGTCGAGCAACGCGATGAATTGGATACCACGGTCTCTCAATCTGAATTAGCCTCTATGATCCAGGAATCCCGTTCAGAAGGTCTCCTGGATGCGGAGGAACACGTCCGCCTGAAAAATGCACTGCGCTCAGATTTGCGCACTGTTGAGGAATTGACCATTCCATCTGAGGAGTTGCGCTGTCTTTCCTCTGGAAGGACAACGCCAAGCCTTCAATCACTGGAAACCGCTCTTGAAGAAACTGGCTTTTCACGCTTCCCTGTAGTCGATGACGCAGGAAGAATGAAAGGTTACATTCATTTCAAGGATGTTCTAGATCTCCTGAGTAACGGAGATCCTCAATCCCCCATTCCTCCCCAAAGAATTCGTGAGTTAGAAGTTATCGAAGCCTCCTCCACCTTAGAAGAAGCTGTGGGAACAATGCACCAACTACGAGCACATTTAGCTCAAGTCGCTAGCCCCAATGGGATTATTGGAGTGGTATTTCTCGAAGACATCATTGAGGAGTACATCGGAATTGTTGAGGATGGAACACACTTGGAAAATGCCTAGTTCCAGTTACCTGAACTCGTCTAGATATCGTCGTGTGAACCGCGTCCAGGCCCAGAAGTTCACTAGACTAGACGCATAGTTTTACCGTCTTGAAACCGAAGGGACCTATCATGGGCAGGCACTCTAGTGTGAACGAGGATCCGCAATCTGTGTCCACTCGCTTGGTTGTGATCATCGTCCTTGTTGTCGCTGCAATTCTGGCGATTATCGGGTGGGTAGTTTTCGGAGATTCCTCACAACAAGAGGACTCTGCCGAAAAGTGTTCAGAAGGTGAGCTAGTGCTCCCCATCGCGGAATCTTCTCCGGGACTAGCTCAATCCCTTATCGACGCCTATTCATCCACGAAACCAGTCCAGGGTAAGAAGTGCGTGACACCACGAGTGACTCCCGATATTGCAGCCGCTGCGTTGTATATCAGTCAAGGGGATCCGCGGCCAGCAGTCAAACAGGTGCGCAGAACTGTTGTAGATCCTGTAAATCCTGTTCAAGTTCCTCTCGGTGTCAATGTACTGAGTACTGAAGAAATGTATAGTTCTGCTGATCAGATTGCCTATCCCGTAGTCTCTGACGGGGAGGCAGCTGCGGTGGCCGCCACGTATCTATCTAACAGTGTGGATAACGGCACCATGCTCTTACAGCGTGATGCCCAGGTGAGTATTGAGCAGGCTATCAAAGACAAGCGAACCTATATTGTGGCTCCCTATCCTCTCAACGGATATACCTTCCATCCCATGCGTGCCACATCCACCGTAGAAGCTGCGGTACTTGCAAGCACGGACACTGTGACGAAAGAACAGGTTTCGGCTGCCACGGCGCTCATTACCTATGCCACAGAGAATCCTTCAGCCTCTGACGTCAATATCGAGGATGTCCACGCTGTTCAAAAGAATGTAGGTATGCAGATCAGAGCTGTGACTCCCCCAGCTCCACCATCGTCTAGTGCACCTGAGAAGCCTGAAGCATCTGGCGCAGAGCAGAAGGGTCAAAAACCAGTGTCCCAGGCTCTCGATACACTTTTCCTCCTGGACACCTCAGATGCTATGGCTGGTGAAAACTTTGCCCAAGCATCAGACGCGGTTAAAGAGCTTTCCAGGTCACTTGCCGTGCAGGGAATTCAAGTAGCTTTGTGGAACTATTCTTCTCCTCTTAGCCCTGGTGTTACGAAAGGATGGCGTGACAACGTCGCTTTCGGCAATGGAGAAGCCATTGCCCCCACCTTGGATGGTTTTGGTACCGGCGGCTATCCCCAGACCAGGAGCGCTGTTATTGCAGCTCTTCAGGCAGCGCATAGCCATGTCCAGGACACAGGAGCTCCAGTTAATGTTCTGCTCATTACCACGGGTACTCAGGATGATCTTGCTGACCCAGACTTCATAGCTCAGTTGGATGGGCTGATTACTGACAAGGTGAATCTGAAGGTTCTGCATATCGGGCCTGGTGCTGAAGATCTTGTCCTGAAGGAACGGGCCTCAGAGTTTCGTGCCGTGCAAAACCCCTCCGAACTGAAAGTAGCTGGAGCCCAGGTACTTGGTGTTCAGGAGGGGTAAAGGGTTTCCTCGAACTAGGTTCTAGGAATGAGGTCTTGAGAAGAACACAGGAGACGTCGTCTTTAGGATGAGCGCAACAGGCGGCGTCGCTCGGCTAGTTCGTCGATAACTGGTACCTCTGCCTCATAGGCGGATACTATTCCAGCCACATCTTTAATCACGCCAGGAATGAAGATACCGAATACGCCCTGCCCACCCCGGAGGAGCTCAATGACCTCGTCGTTGGAACGGCACTCATAGACGTCGTTGCCGTCAGAAACAAGAGTGACTCCGGATAAATCCTCGACTCCAAGTTCTTTTAAATTCCCCACTGCTGTACGAATCTTCTGAAGAGAAATTCCGGCGTCTAGCAGCCTTTTCACTACTTTGAGAACCAGGAGATCTTTGAAGGAATAGAGCCGTTGGCTTCCCGAACCCCGAGCAGACTGGATTGAGGGAACAACAAAGTCTGTCCGCGCCCAGTAATCAAGCTGACGGTAGGTTATTCCTGCAACCTCACAGGCCACAGGAACTCGATAGCCCACCTCCTGATTAACCCCAAGATCGAAAAGGGTTTCCTGCGAGGACTTTTCCAGATCAGCGCTCACGTGACTTCTCCATGTGTTCCCAGGCGGCGTAGTGCCACAACGTGCATTCTCTACCTTAACGTCAAGCTTGATTCATAGTGTAACTATGAATTGCATCATTGTCATCATACGACACTCAAGAAACTTTTATCACATAAGTAACATACTTTTAGAGGTGATCTGAGCTCGCGTATCGCTGAGGTACTCCCGCTCTAGTCCTCCTGAGGGGCTATATCCTCCTCAGTGACCCCCATATCCTTCATTAACGCTGTAAAACTGTCTACATCTTCGGAGGAGTCCTCACCCTCAGTTTCCAGTGAAGAAGTCTCAACCGCAGGTTCCATCTGGAGATAGGTTCTCACATCAGCCTCAGACAGCTGTATCCCATTGGCCTGAAGTACATCAGATTCAATAAGAAGGGGAATATCCAGAATGCGAGAAACCAAAATAGCATCGAGGGCACGCGCCTCAATTAAGGTTCCATCGTCAAGTACCAAGGACGCCATAAAGACTCCCTTGTCGTAGCCGTCAATTCGTGCCTCAGAGAGAGGAGTTCGAAGATAATTATTGAGCTCCTCAAGAATGGAGAAAGTATGCGGACGGTTTAAGGGCACAGAATCAGGAAGAAGAACCTCCACCAACTGAGAGAAGCGCTCCGGAGCAATCCAGACAGGAAGGAAGATGTTTTCTCCTGGCTTCCGAAGGAGAACACACATGAACTCTTTCTCTGGCCAATCACCAAGAGCAGAACACAACTCTATGGGTTGCAATGCCATGACTACGACAGACTCTTCCGAACCGCCGTTTTCAACATATCAGTATGCAATGAAAGAATGAGGGCAATCATCTCTCTGCTGACCTCCTCAGCTTGCACTGAAGCATCTTCACTGCGAGAGTTCCGTATCTGTCCAGCAATCCGAGCAATGACATCGGCTTCACGTTGGGCAGCATTTCGAATGGTTTTGACTTGCCTTATATCTAAACCGTAGCTATACAGTTTGCGTGCAGATCTAATGGTTTCTACATCTGCTGGTTTAAAGAAGCCGGAGTGATCTGGAGCAATGACTCCAGCCTCGATAAAAACAATGAGAGCGGTAACCGGAATTCCAACCTCCTCAGCAACATCCGCATCTGTCAGGCGTGTCTGAACTGGAGGTTTCTGGGAAGTGTCTGCAGAACGTTGAACGCTAAAGAGATCAATAACGTCTCCAGCATCCATGCTGTCCAACTGCCGACGAATTTCTTCGAGAGGATAGAAACTATCTCTCCGAGATTTCGCCACATAACGCAACCGGCAGAGATCCTCAGTTGAGTAACGGCGATACCCCGAGGCAGAGCGTGCTGGAGTCACAAGCCCTCTATCTTCCCAGTAGCGAATTTTAGAAACATTCACCTCAGGAAACTCTTGAGCAAGGACGTCACGAACTTCCCCGATAGACATATATCGAGGTTTAGGAGCTCGAAGTGCGTTCACAACTTAACTTTCTGGGACTCACTGAAAAGGCTTCATGCTACAGAGCTGCTCGGCAGACCAATTGGAAGATTTCCACCTGAAGCGTGTAGCGACGGTAATCTACTTGGCTATGAAAACAAGCCGGAACTTACCAATCTGAATTTCATCTCCTGAGTGAAGAACCTGAGAATTCCGAGGCTCGCGGTTGACGTAGGTCCCGTTCAAGGAGCCAACATCCACCACTTCAAACTCAGAGCTCTCAGTCACACGAAACTCTGCATGACGGCGCGAAACAGTGACGTCGTCAAGGAAAACATCTGCCTCCGGGTGCCGGCCAACCGTTGTGGTGGGCTGATCGAGAAGGAACCGAGCGCCAGCATTAGGTCCGCGCTTGACAACAAGTAAGGCCGAACCTTCAGGAAGATTCTCGGTGGTGGTTGGAGTCTCTGCTGTAGCGGCAGATTCCATCTCCCTTAACAAGTCAGCACGAAACACCGAGGTTGTTTCAACTTGAGTCTGAGGAATCTCATTGTTTTCACTCATGCGCAGTACCTCCGGTTTGGGTAGACAAACTAACTTTCATCATCATAGTCCTAGCCTGTTTCGATCTCATCGGAAAATATTACCTATTCCCGTCATGACCGAATTTCCGCCTCCTGACAAGGGATTATCGCTGACCATATATGTCCACGTGGCAGAAGGTCGAACTCTACCAGCTTCCGAGAGATGAGCTCCCTCGTTGTCTATCTGCACCTCGCAGAAAGTCGCAACAGCCTTCTCCACAGCCCGTTGGGCCAGCTCTTTGAACTCCGCGATGGAAATTTTGTGGAACTCATCAATAGGAGTTTCGCGAGCGATAGCCCGAAGATGGATTGATTCACGAACGCTATCCATCGTGATGAGGTGTTCACTCCACTCCATATCCAAGTGGTAGAGCATGATATCCCGCGCGGCTTGCTCTAGAACCTCCTGGGGAATACCCGTAAGATTAGCGGCTCTTTCGGGAGCTTTCTCACTGAGCTCAACCCATGCCTTATCAGAATCCAGAAGGGTGTCACGACGTTTATTGATAATGGCGTGCTGATCGGCCATGAGTTGATTGTATTTCCAGGTCTGAGCGTGAATTTCGAGAAGCTGTCCGTCTGTAACACGCTGGCAGTGATCAATGTAATCATGAACACGTTTCTTCTCGATAAAACCGTCATCATCCGCACCCGTGACATTCAGTGGGGAGCCAGCAGCCTGCACCATGTCGTCTTCCAGAGACACAAAGAACACTGAACGTCCTGGGTCACCCTGGCGCCCTGCACGGCCACGGAGTTGATTATCCAAGCGCTCGGTGCGATACCGCCCAGTTCCAATGACAGCCAAACCACCAGTGGCAACAACTCTGTCATGATCGCGCTCGTCAGCTCCCCCGAGCCGAATATCAGTACCACGTCCAGCCATCTGCGTTGAGATTGTCACTCCACGGTACTCCCCTGCCTCGGCAATCACCCGAGCCTCTTCCTCATCGTTCTTAGCATTCAGAATGTTGAGAGGAATCCCGTCGAGAGCATGGGCTAAAGCCTCTGACTCAGCGACGTCGTGAGTGCCCACCAATATCGGTTGTCCGGTCTCGTGAATACGCAAAATCTCATTGACAATGGCTCGATTTTTATGGACGAGGGTGTCGTAGATTCGATCGGGTTCATCAACACGTCGAAGCGGCTGTGCTCGATCAATAACAGACACCCTTAGGTTATAAAACTGCCGAAGCTGATCCGTAGCTTCCACAGCGGTACCCGTCATACCGCAGACCATCGGATAGCGTTTCATGAGCTCCTGGATAGTCATAGTGTCCAGAATCCGGCCCCCATCGGTGACTGCTAAACCTTCTTTAGCTTCCACTGCTGCTTGAAGCCCATCAGGCCAGCGTTGCAAATCAGCAACCCTGCCTCGAGAGGCGTCGATAAGTTGAACCTTTCCATCACGGACCAGGTAGTGAACGTCCCTCAGAAGAAGCGCCTTTGCGTGCAACGCGAGATTGACTTGAACCAAGGTGGTTCCAATGTGTTCATCGCTGTAGAGACTAGGAATACCCAGACGCGCGGCTATCTTGTCTGCTCCCTTGTCTGTCAGGAAAACATTGCGACGGTCGCTATCCGTCTCATAGTCGATATCCTCAGCCAAGGTGCGCACAATATCGGTAATGCGCCCAGCTGGGGATTCTCCAGGTTGAGAACCTGCAAGAACCAAAGGGACCAGGGCCTCATCCACCAGGACAGAATCGGCTTCATCAATAAGGGCGACGTCGGCTGGAAGCTGTACTTGGTCACTGCGACGAGTGACTTGCTGATCCCTCAGCAGATCGAACCCAATCTCATTGACGGGACTGTAGACCACGTCGCAGGCATAGGCATCTCTCCTCTCTGCGGGAGATAAATGACTTTGAACCGCGCTCACGCGAAGATGAAAGAATGTCACCAGGGGACTCATCCAACTGGCATCACGCCCGGCAAGATAGTCATTGACGGTAATCATGTGAACACGTTTGCCCATGAGGGCAAATCCTGTGGCTGCCATCGCCCCCACGAGAGTTTTACCTTCGCCGGTGGCCATGTGGATAACATCACCTTCCAAGACACGAAGCACTGCCTGAGACTGAACATCAAAGGGTTTCATACCCAAGGTTCGGTGTGAAGCCTCCGCCAGCACGGCCAGAAACAGCCCGGGATTACGCAGCTTGCCGTCCTGGGTGAGCTCTCGAGCTTGCCGCACTAAGTCAGAATCTGACATCTCTGCACAGCTAAGCCCCTGAGAAGCAGCATCTGCAACAATCTCTCGGCTGCGTTTTTGGTTTTGCACAGACTTTGCGCCCATTGCTCGCCAAAACCAATCAAAAGCAACCATGTCATAGCCTCCGTTTACCCTGACAGACGGTGTCCTCTCCTAGACTCTAATTGAATTCAGCTCAACTACGCTGTTTCCTATCCCTTGCGTTTCTGGAAGAGGAGAATTCCGTGCAGCAGACGCCTCAGAGAACATCTCACTCCGTTCGATTTACCACCTCCTCTGGGCTTACCCTTGCAGGAACTATCGACGCTCCCGATTCTCACGCACCACGCGCAGGTGTAGTGTTTGCACACCACTTTGCTGGCTCACGCCAATCACCTGCAGCCAGTCGAATATGTAAATCCCTGGCAGATCAAGGATTCCACTGTCTGCGTTTTGATTTTCCTGGGCTTGGTTCCTCCGAAGGAAGTTTTCCTGACAGCAGTCTCACTGAGTACACCGAGAACGTGGTGACCGCTGCTCAATGGTTGAAAAACAAGTGTGCTCACGATACAGGGCACCAGGACCTTCCGTTAATACTTCTTGGTCACTCTTTGGGCGGAAATGCTGTTGTGAGAGCTGCACCGCATCTTGAGAACGTGCAGGCAGTGGTGACCATTGGGACTCCTTTTACACCCGGGCACACCATTGTCGGCTCCTCTCGCCAAGGAGAAACGCCTGTTCACGCAGCTCCTACGCACACTTCTACTGCCGAGGACATGAACACACGTACCTCTACCCATCACAAGGTGACTCTAGGCGGATATGAGATTGCTATCAGTGACTCGTTTGTGAAGGACCTCCAGAGTGCTGACATGAGCGAGGCTCTCCGGCATCTTGACTGTCCGCTTCTGATCCTCCACTCAGACACCGATGACATCGTCCCCATCAGTGACGCAGAACTCATTTTTAAGGAGGCACAGTATCCCAAGTCATTCCTTGACCTCCACGGGAGCGATCACCTCTTGGCACACAAGGGCTCAGCTCACCACGCTGCTCAACTTATTGCTCTGTGGTACGAAAGCCTACAGCTATGACCTGCTGATTTAGAGAAGTTGTGGTGGTGATGTAGGCTATCCACGTTGTAACAACCGATTATGGCCACACGGTCGTGTGCAGTTGATTACAGCAACGGACTGTGGCGCAGTTTGGTAGCGCACTTGACTGGGGGTCAAGGGGTCGCAGGTTCAAATCCTGTCAGCCCGACTTCACGAGCCATCCTGGGTGTTACCAGCGGGATGGCTCGTAGTCTTTGAGGAAGACGCCAAAGAGGTCTTCTCCCGCCTCGCCCCTCACGAT